>NZ_JBTRDW010000008.1:0-281574 GCF_054823405.1 Kluyvera sp. 1366 | reverse complement strand
TTTTTGCGTCCGGAGACGCGGATATCAATCCTGCGAGTGCCCACACAGATTGTCTGATAAATTGTTAAAGAGCGTTGCGAACAGCGGCTGAACCGCCTGTCGCGAGGTGGCGTATACTACGCTACTCTCCTTCGGAGTCAAACACTTTTTTCAGCGTTTTCATCCGGCGGGATGAATTTCTTCACTCCCTGCTGAGCCGTCTGCGTTGCCGCTTTGCCGTCTCAGTGGTGGCGCATTATAGGGAGTTATTTGGGGCTGACAAGGGTTAATTGCAAAAAAATGACTGAGCGCCTCTTTTTTAAACGAACGCGTTAAAAACGGACATTTCCCGGCGAAGAATCAGTCAAAATCGCCGCTTCATCGGCATAAATCAGCGCCATCACCTTAAACACCAATGCTATTCTCTTTAACCAAACGTAATTTCTTTGTCGCAGGCTGACAATTATTCGAGAAGGACTTTCAATGATTCGCTCCGCGCGCAGCATGGCCGGCTTGCCCTGGATCGCCGCCATGGCGTTTTTCATGCAAGCACTTGATGCCACCATCCTGAATACTGCGCTTCCTGCTATCGCCACCAGCCTTGAACGTTCCCCTCTTGCCATGCAATCCGCCATCATCAGTTACACGTTAACGGTAGCGATGCTGATTCCAGTGAGTGGCTGGTTAGCCGATCGCTACGGCACACGCAAAATCTTCATTCTTGCGGTATCGCTATTTACGCTGGGTTCGCTGGCCTGCGCCTTATCCGGCTCGCTGAGCATGTTGGTGGTCTCGCGCGTGGTACAAGGGATAGGCGGGGCGATGATGATGCCCGTCGCGCGCCTGGCGTTGTTACGCGCTTATCCACGCAGTGAACTGCTGCCGGTGCTGAACTTCGTTACCATGCCGGGTTTAGTAGGCCCGATTCTGGGCCCAATGCTGGGCGGATTGTTAGTGACCTACGCCAGCTGGCACTGGATATTCCTCCTCAACATTCCCATCGGTATCGCTGGCATCTTCTACGCACGCAAATATATGCCGGACTTCACTACCCCAAAACGCCGCTTCGACTTTTCAGGCTTCCTGCTGTTTGGTTTGGGTCTGGTGCTGATCTCGGTCGGTATCGAGTTGTTTGGCGAGCGCGTGGTGTTGCCGTGGCAAGCGTTGTTGGTGCTGTTTGGCGGCATTGCATTACTTCTTCTCTATATAGTGCACGCGCGTCGCCATCCGGCACCGCTGATTAATCTGCCAATGTTTAAAACCCGCACCTTCTCGATCGGCATCATTGGCAACATAGCTTCGCGCCTGGGAACCGGCTGCATTCCGTTCCTGATGCCGCTGATGTTGCAGGTGGGCTTTGGTTATCCCGCACTGATTGCCGGTTGCATGATGGGGCCAACGGCGATTGGCGCGCTGCTGGCGAAATCCACGGTGACGCAAGTGCTACGCCGCTTTGGTTATCGCCATACGCTGGTAGGTATCACCATTATTATTGGCATATTGATCGCCACCTTCTCACTGCAATCGCCGGGTGGCAGCGTGGTGATGTTGCTGGCGGCACTGTTGATTCTGGGGATGGCGATGTCAACGCAGTTCACCGCGATGAACACCATCACGCTGGCAGATTTAAATGATGAGAACGCCAGCGGCGGGAACAGTGTGCTAGCGGTAACGCAGCAGCTGTCGATCAGCTTTGGCGTGGCGGTGAGTGCCGCAGTGCTGCGTTTCTATCAGGATGTCGAGGCCACAACCGTCGCGCAATTCCACGCCACCTTCCTGACGATGGGCGTCGTCACGGTGTTGTCTGCCTTTACCTTTATGATGTTACGTCCGAGCGATGGGCGTAATCTTATCGCCAACCGCGAGAAAAAGAAGAAAGCGACTTAGACCGAACCGCGCTCCACCAGCTCCGGCGTCAGCACCAGCGTTTGCTGACTGGCGTCGGGATCGCCCATACGATGAATCAAGGTATCAATCGCCAGTTCACCTAACTCATCTTTCGGCTGATGGATGGTACTAAGCGGCGGAGTCAGGTAACGCGCCAGCTCAATGTTGTCATAGCCCATCACCGCAATATCCTGCGGCACGCGCAATCCGGCCTGGAACAAGGCGTGATAGACGCCAACCGCCATCGCATCGTTGCTGGTAAATATCGCTTCTGGCAGCGTATCCAGCGTCAGCAGTTGATTCATGGCGTTGAAGCCGCCCTGAAACTCGAAATCGCCATCAACCACATAACCCGGCGGCACCGATAATCCGCTGTTGGCCATCGCTTTATGGAAACCTTCAAGACGCAAACGCGCGGGCGTTTTATCCTGCGGCCCGGCGATACAGGCAATGCGCGTATAGCCACGATCGATCAGATGCTGGGTTGCCAGTTCGCCGCCGAGCAGCGCGTTGTCCTGAATAATGTCGCCGCGCCCTTCAAATGGCGCCCAATCCATCATCACCATCGGCACCGAGGGATAACGATTGAGGATCTCCGCCGACGGCAGATGGGTTTCGGTGCACATCATCAGTAAACCATCGACGCGCTTTTGCATCAGCGTTTCGAGGCTGCGATTCATACGCTCTTCATCGCCTTCGGTATTACACAGAATCAGGCTGTAACCGCGTTCGTAGCAGCTGTTTTCTACGCCGCGCACCACTTCGGAATAAAACGGGTTACTGCTGGCGGTCAGCAGCATGCCGATGGTGCGGGTTTGTTTGATCTTCAGGCTGCGTGCCAGCGCGGACGGCGCATAGTTCAGCTCACGAATTGCCTGCTCCACCTTTTTGCGCACCTGCTCGCTGACAAAGCGATTGTTATTGATGACGTGTGAAACGGTGGAGGTAGAGACGCCCGCAAGGCGGGCGACATCTTTCATAGTAGCCAAGCGCTTAGTCCTGTTGTTGCAGGAAGGCGTCAATCTCAGTGCGCCACGGCACTGAGGGCTGCGCGCCCGGACGCGTCACTGCAATCGCAGCGGCGGCATGGGCGAAACGTACAGCATCATGCATCGCCACACCTTCCAGACGTGCGGTAATAAATGCCCCGTTGAAGGTATCGCCCGCCGCGATAGTATCGATGGCCTGCACGCTGAAGCCCGGAATGCGCACGCCGTTACCTTGCTCACTCAGCCACACACCGCGACGGCCTAGCGTGATCAACACGGTAGCAATACCTTTCGCATGCAATGCCGCAGCAGCACGCGCGGCATCTTCATCGCTCTTTACCGCGATGCCGGTGAGAATTTCAGCTTCGGTTTCATTTGGCGTGATGATGTCGATAAGCGCGAGCAGCTCATCAGAGAGCGCCGTGGCCGGTGCGGGATTGAGGATCACTTGCGTCTGCTGCGCGCGAGCAATCTTCGCGGCGGCCAGAACGCTTTCCAGCGGAGATTCCAGCTGCATCAGCAACGCATCAGCATCGGCAATCACCTGCTGATGCTGCGCAACGCGAGCCGGCGTCAGCGCGGCATTGGCACCGGAATAGATGCCGATATTATTTTCGCCTTCGCCATTTACGAAGATCATCGCTACACCGGTCGATTCATCTGCGACGGTTTCAACCGGTGCAGTATCAATGCGGTCTTGCTGCAACTGCTGACGAATACGCTCGCCAATATCATCAGCGCCTACGCAGGCAATAAAAGCAATGTCTGCACCGGCACGGCCCGCAGCCACAGCCTGATTGGCCCCTTTGCCGCCAAAAGCAATGTGATACTGTTTCCCGATCACCGTTTCGCCCGGACGTGGAAAATGGGCGAGGTTAAGGATGTGATCGGCATTGATGCTGCCGAGAACGGCCAGTTTTGCGCTTGTGGTCATTGGGATTCATCCAGAAAGATGCGCCACCAGGACGGTGGCGCGTTGCCCTGCTTTTCTTTACTTATTATTTGGTCACCAGCTTCAGGTCAACCGGATTAACCGCCTGCACCTTCTCGCCTTTCAATACTTTATCGGCAGTCTGCACGCCAATCACACCAATCTTGTCTGGCATCTGCGCCACAGTCGCGGTCAGTTTACCCGATTCTACGGCTTTCACACCGTCAGCGGTGCCGTCAAAACCCACCACCAGCACGTCGGTTTTACCGGCGGTTTGCAGCGCACGCAGCGCGCCCAGCGCCATTTCGTCGTTCTGAGCGAAGACGGCCTGCACATCCGGATGTCCCTGCAGCAGGTTCTGCATGACGTTCAGACCTTTAGTACGGTCGAAGTCAGCAGGCTGGCTCGCCAGGATGTTGAATTTATGGGCATCGGCTGCCTGTTTGAAGCCTTCGCCGCGCTCACGCGCCGCAGAGGTTCCGGCAATGCCTTGCAGTTCAATAATTTTCGCGCCATCGCCCAGTTTTTTGGCGATGAAGTCACCGGCCATTTTGCCGCCGAAGCGGTTGTCAGAAGCTACGTGGCTCACCACGGTACCTTGTGCTGCTACGCGGTCCAGCGTGATCACCGGAATATTTGCCTGGTTCGCCATCTTCACGGCGTTACCCACCGCATCAGAATCAGTTGGGTTGATCAGCAGCAGCTTGGTGCCGCGCACCGTCAGATCCTGCACGTTCGCCAGCTCTTTCGCCGGGTTGTTCTGCGAATCCAGCACCACGAGGTTATAACCCAATTGGTCAGCTTCTTTCTGTGCGCCATCTTTCAGTGACACAAAGAACGGATTATTCAGCGTAGATACCACCAGAGCAATGGTGTCCTTTGCCATCGCGCCAGCACTGAGGGTGGCGCCAAGAATGACGGCCAATGCAGTTAACTTTTTCATTTTTAAATCCTGTGTGAAGGTCAGAGTTATTTACTGCTTTTGTTATCCACCAGCACCGCTAGCAGAATGACGACGGCTTTAACAATCATTTGGTAGTAAGACGATACGCCCATCAGATTCAGGCCGTTATTCAGGAAACCGAGGATCAACGCACCAATCAGCGTACCCATGATGCGACCTTTACCGCCCGCCAGGCTGGTACCGCCCAGCACCACCGCAGCAATCGCATCCAGTTCATAACCGGTGCCCGCTGTAGGTTGTGCGGAAGAGAGACGCGCCACTTCGATGGTGCCCGCCAATGCCGCCAGCAGGCCGCACAGCGAATAGACGATGATTTTGACGCGATTAACGTTGATGCCCGACAAACGCGTAGCCGCTTCGTTGCCACCCAGCGCATAAATGTAACGACCAAGGCGCGTGTGATGCAGCATGTACCACGCCAGCCCGAACACCGCGACCATCAGCCACACCGGCGTTGGAATGCCCAACGGGCGACCGATACCGAACCAGCCGAACAGATCGGCGTTATCGTTAAAACCGGTATTGATTGGGCTGCCGTTGGTGTAAACCATGGTGACGCCGCGCAGCAGCAACATCATCACCAGCGTGGCGATGAAAGCCTGCACCTTGCCGCGCGCCACAATCACGCCGGTAATACCGCCAATCGCCGCCCCCAGCGCCAGCGAAGCCGCAACGGCCACCAGCGCATTCACCTCCAATCCGACAATCGATGCCGCCACCGCGCCGGTCAGCGCCAGCAGCGATCCCACCGATAGATCAATGCCCGAGGTCAGAATCACCAGCGTCATGCCGACCGCCATAATGGCGTTGACCGACGTCTGCTGCAGAATGTTGAACATGTTGGCCAGCGTGAAGAAGTTCGGACTCTGGCTGGCAACCACGGCAATCAGCACGATCAATGCAATCAGTGATTTCTGCTCCAGCAGCCAGGCTTTGCTAAACCAACGACGGCTGGCGGGTAAGGTTTGGGTGCTCATACAACTAACTCCTCGCTGTGTTGCTTACCGACTGCCGCCGCCATCAGGGATTCCTGGGTAGCTTGCTCACGGGAAAATTCGCCACTCAGATGGCCTTCATGCATCACCACGATGCGATCGCTCATGCCCAGCACTTCCGGCATTTCCGACGACACCAAAATGATGCTCAGCCCTTCGGCTTTAAACTGGTTAATTAACTGATAAATTTCTTTTTTTGCCCCGACATCGACGCCGCGTGTCGGCTCATCAAGAATCAGCACATCGGGGCGCGTCATCAGGCCACGCGCAATCGCCACTTTTTGCTGATTACCGCCAGATAGCAGACCAATCGGCTGCTCCATTGACGGGGTTTTAACGTTGAACAGGCGGATAAAATCGCCCACCGCCAGCTGCTCGTCGCTGTGGCGCAGGTTGCCCGCGCCAGTGCTGAAATAGCGCAGCGCGGTCAACGACATGTTCTCTTTCACCGACATGCCGAGCACCAGACCATCGCGCTTGCGGTCTTCCGAGATATACACAATGCCGCTGGCGAGGCCATCCTGCGGAGAGCGGGTCACGATCTCGCGGCCGTTCAGCGTCACTTTGCCTTTGCTGCGCGGCAGCGCGCCGTACAGCACTTTCATCAGTTCAGTACGTCCTGCGCCCATCAGACCCGACACGCCAAGGATTTCCCCTTTGCGCAGCGTAAAGCTGACGTTATCAACGCCCGGACCGCTGAGATTTTCCACTTTTAAGCGGATCTCGCCCGGCTGTTGATCGATACGCGGATATTGATCTTCCAGCTTGCGGCCGACCATCATCTCGATCAGGCTCTCTTCGCTGAGATCGCACACCGCGCGTTCGGCAATAAACTGCCCATCGCGGAACACGGTGACGTCATCGCAAATCTCGAAGATCTCTTTCATGCGGTGCGAGATATAGACGATGCCGCAGCCTTGCGCTTTCAGTTCATTGATGACGCGGAACAGCGACAGCGTTTCGGTATCAGTCAGCGCATCGGTCGGTTCATCCATAATGATGACTTTCGACTCGAAGCTGAGCACCTTGG
Organism: Kluyvera sp. 1366; assembly: GCF_054823405.1. Taxonomy (NCBI): domain Bacteria; kingdom Pseudomonadati; phylum Pseudomonadota; class Gammaproteobacteria; order Enterobacterales; family Enterobacteriaceae; genus Kluyvera; species Kluyvera sp. 1366. Next base: position 274,799 of record NZ_JBTRDW010000008.1, on the reverse strand, counting down.
CGATCTCGACCATCTGCTGATCGCCAATCGACAAATCGCCCACCAGCTTGTGGCTGTCGAAACGCAGATTGAGGCGCTTTAATAGCGCATCCGCTTCGGCATACATCTTTTTCCATTCGATGCGGCCAAAGCGGTTAACACATTCGCGGCCAAGGAAGATATTCTCGGCAACAGTCAGTTGCGGAATCAGGTTCAGTTCCTGATGGATAATGCCAATGCCTGCTTCCTGCGACGCTTTCGGGCCAGAGAACGCCACATCCTTACCCAGCCACTGCAGGGAACCGGCATCCATGCTGTAAATGCCGGTCAGCACTTTCATCATGGTGGATTTGCCCGCGCCGTTTTCACCCACCAGCGCCATCACGCGTCCCGGATAAACGGCCAGCGATGCGCCATTCAACGCCTTCACGCCAGGAAACGACTTTTCAATTCCTTTGAGTTGCAATAACGGTTGCATAGCGGCCTCAGAAGGTCACGCCGGCGCTCAGGATGACATTCGCATACGGAGAACACTCTCCGCTGCGAATGACCGCCTGACTACGCTGCGTATGTTGTTTGAATTGTTCATGGCTGGTGTAACGGATGGTGATGACATTCCCCTGGTGCTGTTGCAAGGCTTCGAGCACGGCGAGCAGTGCGCTGTGGAGCTGCGGATTGTGCTGCTTAATCTCCTCCGCCATCAGGGCGCTTTCGACCTGCATCTCCTGCGTGACAACGTCAACTACCTGTAGAAATTCGGGCGTACCCGGCGTTAACGCCAGATCGATGCGCTGTGGACCGGCCGGAATCGGCAAGCCTGCATCTGCAATCGTCAGCGTATCGGTGTGCCCCAGGCGAGCAATCACATGTGAGACTTCAGCGTTTAACAAGCGACCTTTTTTCATTTATTCCACTCCACAGCGAAACGTTTCGCTGATCGGGAGTGTATAAAATGCGCACGGCAACTCAATGACGGCATCACGGAAATGTGATCGCCATCGAAACGTTTCGCTTGTGCCAGAGAGCATTTGAGTTTGGTGGGATTTTGGAGCCGCTGCTGCGGCCCCGAAGATGGGATTACGGCAGTTTACGTACCTGTTTCACGTCCAGTTCGATGGAGTTGAAATCTTTATCCAGTTCGCCGGTCAGTTCTACCTGATCCTTCGGCGTGATGGTCAAACCGTTCCAGCGTTTATGATCGATTTCAACTTTCATGGTGCCGGTGGCATCACGGAACTGATAATCCTCATCACCGATTTGCTTCTCAAGCGTACCGCGCACGGTAATCCAGCTATCGTCTTTCATCTCTTCGGCCTGTTTTACCGTGACAACGCTGGTGTTGTCGGCTTTGAACCCACCGGACTTCACCTGCGCGGATGGCGCATTGGGATCAACAAAGCCACCTTGCTGAGCGGCAAGAACCGGCGTGGCGGCCAGGGCGACAATCGCTAACAGAGCTGCAGACTTTTTCATAATTCACCTCTTTTCCATGAATGTGTCGGTTTACGGGAGCTATTTCACCATAAGGTTCTTAACAGGATCTTAAGAGAATCCGTTTGGCTAATATTCATGAAAAATAGTCTATTTGCCGGGATTTTCGCTGTACAAGAGCAATTGTGCTTCGTATAACTCCGCTTAATAGAAGGAGGGTTGATGCGCATTTTACTGATTGAAGATGACACGCTGATTGGCGACGGTTTGAAAGTCGGGTTGACCAAGCTCGGTTTCAGCGTGGATTGGTTTGTCTCCGGCGAAGCCGGATTTCAGGCGTTGACCGCCGCGCCCTGGGACGCAGTGGTGCTGGATCTGTCGCTGCCCGAACGCGATGGTCTGGATATCCTGCGTCAGTGGCGCCAGCAAGGACACGATGTGCCGGTGCTGATTCTCACCGCGCGCGATGCGCTCGATCAGCGCGTACAGGGATTGCAACTCGGCGCCGACGATTACCTGTGCAAGCCGTTTGCATTAACAGAAGTGGCGGCACGCTTGCAGGCGTTGATCCGTCGCCGTCATGGGCAACTGCAGCCGGAACTGAAACACGGCAACGTGGTAATGGCGCCCGGCAGCCACAGCGTGCTGTGCGATGGCGAACCCGTTAGCCTGAAAAGCCGTGAACTGGCGCTGCTGGAACTGTTTCTGCGTAATCCTGGCCGCGTGCTGACGCGCAGTCAGCTGGAGGAGAAGCTCTACAGCTGGGATGAAGATGTCTCCAGCAATGCGGTGGAAGTGCACATTCATCATCTGCGCAAGAAACTCGGCAGCCAGTTTATTCGTACCGTGCACGGCGTCGGTTATACGCTGGGAGCGGCGGAATGAGTCTGTTTCTGCGCCTCGCCATCGGCTTTGTGCTGCTGATTATAGTGTGCGGCGGCCTGGCCGGCCTCAGCGCCTGGCATCAAACCCGCGATACGGTGAACGAGCTGTTTGATACTCAGCAAATGCTGTTCGCCAAACGGCTGATAGCGCTCGATCCCACCTCGCTGCAGGACGTGACGCTGCCGAAAACCAAAGCGATCCTGCGCCATCACCGCGGCGATCAGGATGATGATGCGCTGGCATTTGCCATTTTCAGCGCGGAAGGCCAGCCGCTGTTGAACGACGGCGAAAATGGCCGCGATCTGCAATTCGATCATCAGCGCGATGGCTTTGTTGATGGACGACTGCGCGGCGATAAAGACAGCTGGCGCCTGGTGTGGCTCACCTCCGAGGATAAGCGCTATCGCGTGGTGGTCGGGCAAGAGTGGGAATACCGCGAAGATATGACGCGCGATCTGGCGCTCAGCAGCCTGCTGCCGTGGCTGATTGCCATGCCCTTTATGTTGCTGCTGCTACTGGCGCTGGTGTGGTTCGAGCTGCGCCCGTTGAAACGCCTCACGCTTTCCCTGCATCAGCGTGCGCCGGATGATGCCACGCCATTGCCGGACACGCGCTTGCCTAAAGAGGTGAAGCCGCTGGTGGTGGCACTTAACGGTTTGTTCAGTCGTATGGCGCATCTGGTGCAGCGCGAACGTCGCTTTACCTCCGATGCCGCCCATGAACTGCGCAGCCCGCTGGCGGCGCTGCGCGTGCAGAGTGAAGTGATTCAACTGGCTGATGATGATGAGGCGATGCGCAAACGCGCCATTCAGCAACTGGATAGCGGCATCGTGCGTGCCACGCGTCTGGTGGATCAGCTCTTAACGCTGTCACGCGTGGAAGCCGACGATCTGCGCAGCGAGTTTCAACCGGTGGCGCTGGCGCCGCTGCTGCAAAACCTGCTGGCGGAGCACTTCCCGCAGGCAGAACAACAAAACACCGCTTTGCAGTTCACCAGCCATGCCGAACCGGTGATGAACGGTCATCCGCTGTTGCTGGGGTTGATGGTGCGCAATCTGCTGGATAACGCGCTGCGCTATTCGCCGTCGGGCAGCACTATTGATGTGCAGCTCAATGCCCGCGCCATTACCGTTGATGATAACGGGCCAGGCGTCAGCGATGAGCAGTTGATAAGGTTGGGTGAACGCTTTTGGCGACCGCCAGGACAGGCGCAAACCGGCAGCGGATTAGGGCTTTCCATCGTGAAAAATATTGCCCAGTTGCACGGCGTTCGCTTGCAGTTCAGCCAGCGCGCCAGCGGAGGATTGCGCGTCACCTTGAGTTGGTGACGCGCACAACATTAAATCTCGACCTGGGTTCCCAACTCGATCACGCGGTTCGGTGGGATTTCAAACTGATCCGGCGCGCGTAGCGCATTGCGTTGCAGCGCGAGGAACAGCTTGCCGCGCAGGCGCAGGTACCACGGACGATCGCCGATAATCAGCGATTCATGCGACATAAAGAAGGAGGTTTCCATCATGCGGCAGTTCAGGCCTTCAAGACCGCAACGGTGGAAAATCTCTTCGACGTTTGGCGTTTCGCGCCAGCCGTAACTCGCCACCACGCGCCAGAAGGTCGGCGACAACTGTTCGATGGTCACACGACGGACGTTGTGCACGTAAGGCGCATCTTCCGTACGCAGCGTCAGCAGCACCACGCGCTCATGCAACACTTTGTTGTGCTTGAGGTTATGCAGCATGGCAAACGGAATCACATTCAGCGCACGCGACATATACACCGCGGTGCCCGGCACGCGTACCGGCGGCGATTTCTCCAGCGATGCAATCATCGCTTCCAGTGAATTGCCGTGCTCATGCATGCGACGCAGCAGACGGAAACGCTCGCTTTTCCAGGTAGTCATAATGATGAACATCATCAGCGCCAGCGTCAGCGGCAGCCAACCGCCGGAGAACACTTTGATCAGGTTGGCGGAGAACAGCGACACGTCGATGATCAGCATGGCAATCAGAATCAGCACCACCAGATAGCGGTTCCAGTGCCAGTTTTGAATCGCCACGGTAGAACAGAGAATGGCGGTCAGCACCATGGTGCCGGTGACCGCGATGCCATAAGCCGCCGCTAGATTGCTGGAGTGCTCGAAGCCAACAATCACAATCACCACCGAGAAGTAGAGCAGCCAGTTAATCACCGGAATGTAGATCTGCCCGGACTCCTCTTCTGAGGTGTGCACAATGCGCATCGGCGGCAAATAGCCGAGACGCACTGCCTGACGCGTTAATGAGAACACGCCGGAAATCACCGCTTGCGAGGCGATCACTGTGGCTAAGGTGGCGAGAATCAACATCGGGATCAGCATCCAATCCGGCGCAAGCAGGAAGAACGGGTTTTTGATCGCTTCAGGATGTTTGAGCAGCAGCGCGCCCTGACCAAAGTAGTTGAGCACCAGTGAAGGCAGCACCACGATAAACCAGGCGAGACGAATCGGGAATTTACCGAAGTGGCCCATATCGGCATACAGCGCTTCCACGCCGGTAATCGCCAGCACCACGGCGCCCAGCGCGAAGAAAGAGACACTTTTGTATTGAATAAAGAAGTGCAGCGCCCAGTAAGGATTCATGGCGTGCAGCACGTCAGGATTATTAATGATGCTACGCGCACCCAATACGGCGAGGATGATAAACCACAGCAGCATCACCGGCGCGAACAGCTTACCGACAATGCCGGTGCCGTGCTTCTGGATGACAAACAGCAAGGTCAGCACCGCAATCGCCAACGGCACGATGTAGGTATCGAGGCTCGGCGCGGCAATTTCCAGACCTTCTATCGCCGATAACACCGACACCGCCGGCGTGATCACCACTTCCCCGTAGAAGAAGCTGCCGCCGATCAGGCCCATGATCACCAGTATCGCGGTGGCTCTGGCGCCGGTGTTTCGTCCGGCCAGTGACATCAGCGTTAAAATCCCGCCTTCACCGGCGTTATCTGCACGCATTACGTAGCTGATGTACTTTAGCGACACCACCAGAATCAGCAGCCAGAAAATCAGCGACAGGAAGCCAAAAACCGCTTCGCGCTCCACGCCAATTCCAAACTGACCAGAGAGGCATTCACGCAATGTATAGAGTGGGCTGGTACCGATATCGCCATACACCACGCCAATTGCCGCCAGCGTGACTGCCCCAAGGGACTGTTTCTTATCCGAGCTCATAAGTTGTCTTTTGTTGGAGCCGGAGGCGCTTGCCTTCCGCTCAAGCCATCAAAAAGCGCACAGTATGCACATATTCCCAAAAAAACCTACTCTTACAAAGTGTCACCATCGCGTCGGTGACGCGGTTTTTCGCCGAAAATAGCGCCAAAAAACCGTTGGAAGCGGCGAGTTTTCTCGCATCAACCTTCTGAAACAAAAAAGCTGACGGCTATCAACGCAATCGCGCATGATAATCAGTAGAGTATTGCGCTCGCCAGACTATGACGGCACCAGGATCAAAAGGATAATGATGTGATTATGGCTCAACCCCATCTTTTGGCAGAAAGAATTTCTCGCCTGAGCAACGCTCTGGAAAAAGGGCTGTATGAACGCCATCATGCGATCCGCCTCTGTTTGCTGGCTGCCTTAAGTGGCGAAAGTGTGTTTCTGCTCGGGCCGCCGGGCATCGCCAAGAGTCTGATTGCCCGCCGATTGAAATATGCCTTCCAGCACGCCCGCGCATTTGAATACCTGATGACCCGTTTTTCCACCCCCGAAGAGGTGTTTGGCCCGCTGTCGATTCAGGCACTAAAAGATGAAGGGCGTTATCAGCGTCTGACCAAAGGTTATCTGCCGGATGCCGAAATAGTCTTCCTCGACGAAATCTGGAAAGCCGGCCCGGCAATTCTTAATACCTTGTTGACTGCCATTAACGAACGCCGCTTCCGCAATGGCGACAGCGAAGAAAAAATCCCAATGCGCCTGCTGGTTACCGCTTCCAACGAATTGCCGGAAGCCGATAGTGGCCTCGAAGCGCTGTATGACCGCATGTTGATTCGCCTGTGGCTGGATAACGTGCATGAGAAGCAGAACTTCCGCAGCATGCTCACCCACCAGCAGGATGAAAACGACAATCCAGTGGCGGAATCGTTGCGCATCAGCGACGAAGAGTATGAGCAGTGGCAGAAAGGCATCAGCCAGGTCAGTTTGCCGGATCATGTGTTTGAACTGATTTATCAGCTTCGTCAGCAGTTAGAAACGCTGCCGGACGCGCCGTACATTTCCGATCGTCGCTGGAAGAAAGCCATTCACCTGTTGCAGGCTAGCGCCTTTTACAGCGGCCGCGTGGCCATCGCGCCCATCGACTTAGTGCTGCTGAAAGATTGCCTGTGGCATGACGTGGCGTCGATGAAAATGCTGGATCGCGAAATCGATACGCTAATGTCGCAACATGCGTGGCAGCAACAGGCGCTGCTACATAAGCTGCAGCAGATCAAAAGCCGCCAGCTGGCGCTGCAACAGCAGCAAAGCGTGGCGCAAGCGCTGACGCTGGAGAAACACAGCGGCATGTTCAGCCGCAAACCGCACTACGAATTACCCGCCGCCATCACCGATGATCAACTGACGCTAATGCTGCAACAACCGTTGATGCTGCACGACATGCAGGTGACGCACATTCTGATTGGCCGCGAAGCGCTGGATCAGTGGCTGCTGAAGGGCGGTGAAATCCGTGGCAAGCTGAACGGCATCGGCTTTGGTCAGACGCTGGATATGCTGGTGGATACTCATCACTGTTTGACGCTGCGCGATGCCAGCCTGCAATCCACGCGTCTGACGCTGCCGGGCGCCAGCAGCAGCAGCGAGATGCCGCAGGAGATCGCTGATGAATATGACGCGCTGGAAACCCAGCTGCGCGCGCAGCGCACGCTGTTCAGCCAGCATCAGCGCTGTCTGTTCATTAGCGATGACTGGCTGGCGCGCATCGAAACCAGCCTGCAGGATGTCGCGGAACAGCTGAAACAGGCGAGAAAATGATCTCACTGGAGACGCTGAGTGCGCTGTTGTCGATTGGCGAAACCGAGTTAATCGAAGAGCTGATTATCGCGCTGCTCGCCTCGCCGCAACTGGCGCTGTTCTTTGAGAAATTTCCCCGCCTGAAACAAGCCATGATGCGCGATCTGCCGCGCTGGCGATCGGAGATCGCCGAGCAGATCAAAGTCACGCCGGTGCCAGAAGCGCTGGCGCAGGAGTTTCAGCTGTTTCAACAGATGCAGCTACTCAGCACGCAACATTTCACCCAACAGTTACCCAACATCATGACGCAGCTGAAAAGCCTGCCGTCGCCATTCATCGAAGAAGCCAGCAAACTGCTGCTGAATGCTGAAAGCGACCAGCTCAGCAACGCGCAACACACCTTGTTCCTGCAACGCTGGCGCCTCAGCCTGACGCTGCAAACGCTGACGCTGAATGAAACCCTTCTGGAAGAGCAGCGCGAACGCTTGATGGCCGAGCTGCAGCAGCGCATGGCGATTAGCGGTCAGCTGGCGCCGATCCTGACCGATGACGATGAAGCTGCCGCCGGACGCCTGTGGGATTTAAGCAAAGCGCCGCTGCAGCACGGCGATTATGAACTGATTGTGCAGTACGGCGATTTCCTCGCCCAGCAGCCGGAATTGATGAAGCTGGCGCAGCAGCTGGGTCGCAGCCGCGAGGCCAAATCGGTGCCGTCGCAGGATGTACCGCTGGAAGCGTTTCACCAGCTGGTGCGCGAACCGGATAACGTACCGGAAGAAGTCAGCGGCATTCATCAAAGCGATGATGTGCTGCGTCTGTTGCCACCTGAGCTGGCGGCATTGAGCATAAGCGAGTTAGAGCTGGAGTTTTATCGGCGCTTAGTCGAGAAACGCTTGCTGACTTATCGTCTGCAGGGCGATGCGTGGCACGAAAAAGTCACCATGAGTCCGGCCAGCCACCAGCAGCATGAGGAGCAACCGCGCGGCCCGTTTATCGTTTGCGTTGATACGTCCGGATCGATGGGCGGTTTCAATGAGCGCTGCGCCAAAGCCTTTTGCCTGGCGCTGCTGAAAGTGGCGCTGGCGGATAAGCGCCGCTGCTATATCATGCTGTTTGCTCATGAAGTGATCGGTTATGAACTCACCGCTGATAACGGCATTGAGCAGGCGATCCGTTTCCTCAGCCAGCGTTTTCGCGGCGGTACCGATCTCGCTGCCTGCCTTGCGGCGGTGGTGAAACGCATGGAAGGCAGCGCGTGGCAGGAAGCGGATGCGGTGATCGTTTCGGATTTTATTGCCCAGCGTTTGCCGGACGACATCGTCAGCACCATTAAGCAGCGTCAGCGCCAACATCAACAGCGCTTCCACGCGGTAGCAATGTCGCTGCATGGCAAACCCGGCATTCTGCGCGTCTTCGATCACATCTGGCGCTTCGATACCGGCCTGAAAAGCCGTCTGCTGCGCCGCTGGCAGCGCTAATTCATCTGGCGGAAATGCTAATTTGCTATATTGATAAGTTCGAGCATTTAGCAAACTGGAGCACCTTGTGACGACCGCCCAACTTCCCGCACCGACCCGTACGCTGAAACTTTCCGGCCAACACTCCGAACAAAAACGGGCCGAGCTTCTGGCGTACTTCACCCAAACCTGGGAACTGTATGAAAGCTTGTTTGATTGCCTGGCGGACGAGCGCGCCTGGTTTAACAAAGCCATTTCGCTGCGCCATCCGCTGATCTTCTATTTTGGCCACACCGCAACCTTCTACATTAATAAGCTGATGGCGGGCCGCTACCTCGATCAACGCGTTGACGATCGTATTGAGGCGATGATGGCGATCGGCGTGGATGAGATGAGCTGGGACGATCTCAACGACAGCCATTACGACTGGCCGACCATCGCAGAAGTGCGCGACTATCGTGGCAAAGTGAAAAGCCTGGTGAGTGAGTTTATTCGCACCATGCCGCTGGAACTGCCGATCGACTGGGACAGCCCGGCGTGGGTGGTTTTGATGGGCATCGAACACGAACGTATTCATCTGGAAACCTCCAGCGTGCTGATGCGCCAGTTGCCGATTGAATGGGTTAAGCCGCAGCCGCACTGGCCAGTTTGCCCGCAGGCGCGTCACGATCGTCAATCGGTACCGGAAAACTCTCTGATCGCGATGCCCGGCGGCCGTGTGCAGCAGGGCAAAACCGACGACACTTATGGCTGGGATAACGAATACGGTAGCCAGCAAACCGAACTGAAGCCGTTTAAGGCCAGCAAAATGCTGGTCAGCAATGCTGAGTTTTATCGTTTTATTGCGGCGGACGGTTATAACGATCGCCGCTGGTGGGATGACGAAGGTTGGGGCTGGCGTGAATTTTCCGGTGCGCAGATGCCGACATTCTGGGTCGGTGACGAAAAGCTGCCCGATCAGCTAAAACTGCGCGTGCTGGCCGAAGAAGTGGCGATGCCGTGGGATTGGCCGGCGGAAGTGAATCAACTGGAAGCCGCCGCGTTCTGTCGCTGGCTGGCGGAAGAGACCGGTAAATCTGTTCAGCTTCCCTGCGAAGCCGAATGGGCGCAGCTGCGTGAGCAAGTTGGCGGCGATCAGCCGGACTGGACTGAAGCGCCGGGCAACATCAATCTGGCATACTGGGCTTCCTCCAGCCCGGTCGATCGCTTCGCACAAGGTGAGTTTTACGACATCGTCGGCAACGTCTGGCAGTGGACCACGACGCCAACCAACGGTTTCGAAGGCTTTAAGGTGCATCCGCTCTACGACGATTTCTCCACACCAACCTTTGATGGCAAACATGCGCTGATCAAAGGTGGCAGCTGGATTTCCACCGGCAATGAAGCGCTGAAGTCTGCGCGTTACGCCTTCCGTCGTCACTTCTTCCAGCACGCCGGTTTCCGCTATGTCGTTTCTTCCCATGAAGAGAGCATGACGCTCAATCCTTATGAAACCGACAGCATGGTGTCGCAGTATCTCGATTTCCAGTACGGACCGAGCTACTACAACGTACCCAACTACGCGGCTGCGCTGGTGGAAAAACTGCTGCCGCACTCTACTGCGCGGGGTCAGGCGCTGGACATCGGCTGCGCCACCGGGCGGGCCAGCTTTGAACTGGCGCGACACTTCGAGGCAGTAACGGGCATGGATTACTCGGCGCGCTTTATTGATGTTGCGCTGCAGCTGACCTCCGGTGAGGATTTCCGCTATGTGGTGCCTGAAGAGGGCGATCTGGTGGAGTATCGTCAGGTGCGGCTGAAAGAGTTTGGTCTGGAAGCTGAGCAAGCGCAGCGTATTCAGTTTGTGCAGGGCGATGCCTGTAACCTGAAGCCGCAGCCGGACCGTTACGATCTGGTGCTGGCCTCTAACCTGATCGATCGTCTGCGTCAGCCAAAACGTTTCCTGCAGGATGTCACGCCGATGATCCGCGCCGGTGGTTTGCTGGTGCTGTCATCGCCGTATACCTGGCTGGAAGATTTCACGCCGAAAGAGAACTGGCTGGGCGGTGTTCGCGAAAATGGTGAAGCGCTGACAACCTATCAGGCGCTGCAGCGTCTGTTACGTGATGCCTTTGACGAAGTGGCACCGCCGCAGGATGTACCCTTTGTGATCCGCGAAACGGCGCGCAAATTCCAGCACACGCAGGCGCAAGTGACCTTCTGGCGTAAGCGCTAAAAAGCAGGCAGACAACGGCATGGCTGTTGTCTGCACCTTGCCTGCACCGCTAATTTGCTGCACATTCTCCTCTATTCATAGAAGAAGAACTCAACGAGGATGGACAATGGCGGAACACCTTCAGCTGGATAACCTGGATCGCGGCATTCTGAATGCGCTGCTACAGAATGCGCGTACCGCCTATGCCGAGCTCGCCAAGCAGTTCAACGTCAGCCCCGGCACCATTCATGTGCGGGTGGAGAAGATGCGTCAGGCGGGCATTATTTTGGGCACGCGCGTGGAGATCGATCCGCGTCAGCTCGGCTTCGATGTGTGTTGCTTTATCGGCATTATCCTTAAAAGCGCGCGCGATTATCCGGCGGCTCTGAGCAAACTCGACGCGCTGGATGAAGTGGTGGAAGCCTGGTACACCACCGGTCATTACAGCATCTTTATCAAAGTGATGTGCCGATCAATCGATGCCTTGCAACAGGTGTTGATCAATAAGATCCAGACCATCGACGAAATTCAGTCCACCGAAACCCTGATCTCCCTGCAAAACCCGATCATGCGCACCATTAAGCCGTGATCCCTCTCTAATCTGTGCACAAACTTATCCCCGGCAGATCGCGCGTATAGCGCGACTTGCCGCCTGATGCTTTCTACTGTTAACCCTGTTTTCCACAGGTGGATCACGGCTTGATCACAGCGTACAATGCTCGCCTTTAGTGCGGGAGAGCATCATGGCCGATATTACGTTAATCAGTGGAAGTACCCTTGGCAGCGCCGAATATGTTGCTGAACATCTGGAAGAAAAACTGCAGGAAGCGGGCTTCTCAACCGAGGTGCTGCATGGCCCAGAGCTGGATGAGCTGCTACCGGAAGGGATTTGGCTGATCGTTACCTCCACGCACGGTGCCGGTGAACTGCCTGATAATTTGCTTCCTTTATATGAAGCACTGCAGGAAACAAAACCGGACCTCTCTGGCTTACGTTATGGCGCAGTCGGCATCGGTAATCATGAATACGATCTTTTCTGCGGCGCGATCAAGCTGCTGGAAGAGCAATTGAACCAACTGGGCGCCAAACGCATTGGCGATCGACTGGAGATCGACGTGCTGGAGCATGAGATCCCGGAAGACGCGGCCGAAGTGTGGGTCGCCACATGGAAAACGCAGATTTAAAACGATCTTTAGTGGCTGGGGATCGGGAAAATAGAATGATCCCCAGTTGATTGCGCTGTTTTTTTACCTTAAACCCGCGATCGACTGTGGATAACATGGCCTGTTTCATGCGTATAACCAGTAGTTATCCAAATAACAACGTCTGTTTCTTTTTTAGGCTGTGCATAAGTAGCCATTTTGATCCCAGCTTATACGGATCAGGATCACCGATCATTCACAGCTAATGATCCTCGCTAATTTGCTGTTTAGCCTGAATTTTTTGGGGTTATCAACAGCCGGATGCGATCCTAATAGTAGATCTAACAGAAAGATCATATAAAAGACTTAAGATCCTTTCTTTTAAACCTCGGGATCCCGCGACTTTCGCCGCCGACATTATTTCAGTAGAATCCACCGCCCAGGGCAACGATCCCTGTCCGAAACACTAACGAGGACCCACTTCATGTTTTATCCAGATCCTTTTGACGTCATCGTAATCGGTGGTGGTCATGCGGGCACAGAGGCCGCGATGGCCGCAGCCCGAATGGGTCAGCAAACCCTGTTACTCACCCATAACATTGATACGCTTGGACAAATGTCCTGTAACCCGGCGATCGGTGGCATCGGGAAAGGACATCTGGTGAAGGAAGTGGATGCCTTAGGCGGTTTGATGGCCACGGCAATTGACCAGGCAGGCATCCAGTTTAGGATACTAAACGCGAGTAAAGGCCCCGCTGTTCGCGCCACACGTGCTCAGGCTGACCGTGTACTGTATCGCCAGGCGGTACGCACCGCATTAGAGAACCAGCCAAACCTGATGATCTTCCAGCAGGCGGTTGACGATCTGATTGTGGAAAACGATCGTGTCGTCGGTGCTGTGACGCAAATGGGCCTGAAGTTCCGCGCCAAAACCGTGGTGCTGACCGTCGGGACCTTCCTTGATGGCAAAATCCACATCGGGCTGGATAACTACAGCGGTGGCCGTGCAGGCGATCCGCCATCAATCCCATTGGCAAAACGCCTGCGTGCACTGCCGCTGCGCGTAAACCGTCTGAAAACCGGTACGCCGCCACGTATCGACGCACGCTCGATTGATTTTTCGGTGCTAACACCGCAGCACGGTGATCATCCGATGCCGGTGTTCTCGTTCATGGGCAAGGTTTCACAGCATCCACAACAAGTGCCATGCTGGATCACCTACACCAACGAACAGACGCATGACGTGATTCGCAACAACCTCGATCGTAGCCCGATGTATGCCGGGATCATCGAAGGTATTGGTCCACGTTATTGCCCATCGATCGAAGACAAAGTGATGCGCTTTGCCGATCGTAATGCGCACCAGATCTTCCTGGAGCCGGAAGGCCTGACCAGCAACGAGATCTACCCGAATGGTATCTCCACCAGCCTGCCGTTTGACGTACAGATGCAGATTGTACGTTCGATGAAAGGACTGGAAAACGCGAAGATCATCCGTCCGGGTTACGCCATCGAGTATGATTTCTTCGATCCACGCGATCTCAAACCGACGCTGGAAAGCAAATTTATCCACGGCCTGTTCTTTGCCGGCCAGATCAACGGCACCACTGGCTACGAAGAAGCGGCAGCGCAAGGTTTGCTGGCCGGCCTCAACGCAGCACGCGCTTCCGCCGATAAAGAGGGCTGGGCGCCACGTCGCGATCAGGCTTACCTTGGTGTGCTGGTTGATGATCTGTGTACGTTGGGCACGAAAGAGCCGTACCGCATGTTTACATCACGCGCTGAATACCGCCTGATGCTGCGCGAAGACAACGCCGATCTACGTTTGACCGAAGCCGGTCGCGAGCTCGGTCTGGTTGATGATGCCCGCTGGGCGCGCTACAACCAGAAACTGGAGGCGATTGAGCAGGAGCGTCAACGCCTGCGCGATCTGTGGGTGCATCCAAAATCGGATAACGTGGCGGAAGTGAACGCGGTGATCAGTGCGCCGCTCACCAAAGAAGCCAGCGGTGAAGATCTGCTGCGTCGTCCAGAGATGACCTATCCGCTGCTGACGTCACTCGCCAGCTACGGTCCGGCACTGTCAGATGAGCAAGCTGCTGAGCAGGTGGAGATTCAGGTGAAATACGAAGGGTACATTGCGCGTCAGCAGGAAGAGATTGATCGCCAGCTGCGCAATGAAAACACCTTGTTGCCTGTCGAGCTCGACTATCGACAGGTAAATGGCTTGTCGAATGAAGTGATCGCCAAACTCAACGATCACAAACCGACTTCCATCGGCCAGGCTTCTCGTATTTCGGGCATCACGCCTGCGGCCATCTCAATTCTGCTGATTTACCTGAAAAAACAGGGCTTGCTGCGTAAAAGCGCCTGATCGACTTTGGGGCGAGGCAACTCGCCCCCGTTAATGGAATTCTCGTTGTGATCAACAAACTCTCCTCGCTGCTAAAAGCGGCAAACATTTCCCTTACCGATCAACAAAAACAGCAGTTGGTTGGCTATGTTGAGTTGCTGCATAAGTGGAATAAGGCCTATAACCTGACATCAGTGCGCGACCCGCAGCAGATGCTGGTACGCCATATTCTCGACAGCATGGTGGTTGAGCCACATTTGCAGGGCGAACGCTTTATTGATGTCGGCACCGGTCCGGGCTTACCAGGCATTCCGCTGGCCATTGTGCGCCCGCAATCGCATTTCACCTTGCTGGATAGCCTCGGCAAACGCGTGCGATTCCTGCGTCAGGTACAACATGAGTTAGGACTTACTAACGTCACGCCGGTGCAGAGCCGCGTTGAAGAGTACCCGTCTGAGCCGCCATTCGACGGTGTTATCAGTCGTGCATTTGCTTCACTCGAGGATATGCTGACCTGGTGTCATCATCTGCCGGGTCCTGAAGGTCGCTTTTATGCCCTGAAAGGTGTGCGTCCGGATGATGAGATTGCTGCATTACCCGCTGGCTTTACGGTGGAAAAAATTCAACCTCTGCAGGTACCCGAGCTGGATGGTGAACGCCATCTGGTGGTGATTACCCGCCAATAGCCTTTTAAACGGTATGGATTTAAGCTGCTTCATGCCGTTTGTCTTAGTCATTGCCCTGAACGAAAAAGCAGCGATTGAACACTTTTAGGTAAAAGCTTTTATTTCGCAGGGCAGGGCGCGCGAGTTAACATCCCCGGCGGAAATTATCCGAAAATCTCTGTTACATTTAACGAATAATTCACATTTCATTATCACGGAGATCACTTTTTTGGGTGTATTTACCCAACCAAATAATCACTGGTGAAAATATAACTTTGCAATAAATTGGCGTACGTAATATCAGTTTTGCGTTTTTATTGCAGCGCATGATGTCAATAGAGTGTTTTTCTCGAAAATCGAAGCGCAACAGTTAAATAATAAAATTAAAACTCTGATTTATAAGTGCTTAATACAATGTAGAAATCGTATAAATCTTGTCTGAAACAAATTCAGTCAGGCATTCCTTGTTTATTATGTGATCTAAAGCACGCTTTAAAAGCAAGTCGGTCGGGCATTTTCAGACTTAAAGTCAGACATTGCCTGAAGACGATGTTTTGAAAAATAGCCCTTCAGAAAGAAATTTAAATAATTGTTCACCTTTTCGCTACTTACCGATTGAAATCGCAGGTGGCGCCCGTATAATTTGCACGGCTTTTGCTGCTTGACTCAAATGAGTAAAGGCAGTCTTATACGACACGCGACATACCCCGTTCGGGGCAGGAGAGTTCAGCGTCATGTCAGTGTCTCTTTACAGTGTGAAATTAGCCCGGGCCGTGCTGATCATTCAGCTGGTGACCTTTGTCATCATCGGTGCGCTCTTTACCCTGAAAGAGGTTACCTGGGGCGCCTCCGCCATCGCGGGTGGCGTGGCAGCCTGGCTGCCGAACGTGTTGTTTATGTTTTTGGCCTGGCGCCTGCAGGATCAAACGCCTGCGAAAGGACGTGTTGCCTGGAGCTTCGCCCTCGGTGAAGTGTTGAAGGTTTTCACAACCGTCATTTTCCTCGCGGTGGCGTTGGGTGTGTTTGGAGCGGTCTTCTGGCCACTCGCAATCACGTGGTTATCGGTGCTGGTGGTGCAGATCGTCGCTCCGGCTGTAATTAACAACAAAGGGTAAGAGGCATCATGGCTGCTGGAGAAATCTCTACTCCGCAAGAATACATAGGTCACCACCTGAATAACCTTCAGTTGGACCTGCGTACTTTCGAGTTGGTGAATCCGCACGACGCTCCCGCGACGTTCTGGGTATTAAATATCGATTCCATGTTTTTCTCTGTGGTGCTGGGACTGATTTTCCTGGTGTTGTTCCGCAAAGTGGCGAAAAGCGCTACCAGCGGTGTTCCAGGGAAATTACAAGCGGCTATCGAACTGGTTGTCGGCTTCGTTGATAACAACGTGCGCGACATGTACCACGGTAAAAGCAAACTTATCGCCCCGCTGGCTCTGACGATTTTCGTCTGGGTCTTCCTGATGAACTTCATGGATCTGCTGCCTATCGATTTGCTGCCGTTTATCGGCGAGCACTATTTAGGCCTGCCGGCGCTGCGCGTCGTGCCGTCTGCAGACGTGAACATCACGCTGTCTATGGCGCTGGGCGTATTTATTTTGATTCTGTTCTACAGCATCAAAATGAAAGGCATTGGCGGCTTCACCAAAGAGTTGACGCTGCAGCCTTTTAATCACCCGATCTTCATCCCCATTAACCTGATTCTTGAAGGTGTTAGCCTGCTGTCCAAGCCTGTTTCACTGGGTCTGCGACTGTTCGGCAACATGTATGCGGGTGAGTTGATCTTTATCCTGATTGCCGGCTTGCTGCCGTGGTGGTCGCAGTGGTTGTTGAATGTGCCTTGGGCCATTTTCCACATCCTGATCATTTCGCTGCAGGCTTTCATTTTCATGGTCCTCACGATCGTCTATCTGTCGATGGCATCTGAAGAACATTGATTTTTATCTCAACACTTAAGCTTTTAACTGAAACAAACTGGAGACTGTCATGGAAAACCTGAATATGGATCTGCTGTACATGGCTGCCGCTGTGATGATGGGCCTGGCGGCAATCGGTGCTGCGATCGGTATCGGCATCCTCGGAGGTAAATTCCTGGAAGGCGCCGCGCGTCAACCGGATCTGATCCCTCTGCTGCGTACGCAGTTCTTTGTTGTAATGGGTCTGGTGGATGCAATCCCGATGATCGCTGTAGGTCTGGGTCTCTACGTGATGTTTGCTGTCGCTTAAACCTGGTAGCCTTGTTCACTCATGGCACCTGGTGTGATGAGGGACGGATTCTGCCGTTTATCTCTGATAGCGGCAGAGCAAGTTAACTTAATAAGAGGCATTGTGCTGTGAACATTAATGCAACAATCCTCGGCCAGGCCATCGCGTTCATTCTGTTTGTCGCGTTCTGCATGAAGTACGTATGGCCGCCGATTATGGCTGCCATCGAAAAGCGCCAGAAAGAAATTGCTGAAGGCCTTGCTTCTGCTGAGCGCGCGAAGAAAGATTTAGATCTCGCGCAGGCCAATGCGACCGACCAGCTGAAAAAAGCGAAAGAAGACGCTCAGGTCATTATCGAGCAGGCGAACAAACGCCGTGCCCAGATTCTGGACGAAGCGAAAACCGAAGCTGAAACTGAACGTAACCGCATCGTGGCGCAGGCGCAGGCAGAAATTGATGCCGAGCGTTCGCGTGCCCGTGAAGAGCTGCGTAAGCAAGTCGCGTTGCTGGCATTAGCTGGCGCCGAGAAAATCATCGAACGTTCCGTGGATGAAGCTGCTAACAGCGACATCGTTGATAAACTGGTCGCTGAACTGTAAGGAGGGAGGGGCTGATGTCTGATCTGATTACTGTAGCTCGCCCCTACGCCAAAGCAGCTTTTGACTTTGCTGTTGAGCATCAAAGCATCGATCGCTGGCAATCCATGCTGGCGTTTGCCGCAGAAGTGGCTCGCAACGAACAGATCGCAGATCTTCTTTCCGGTGCGCTCGCACCGGAAGCTTTGTCTGCTTCTTTCATTGCAGTTTGTGGCGATCAACTTGATGAAAACGCCCAGAACCTGATTAAGGTAATGGCCGAAAACGGACGTTTGACAGCGCTTCCAGCCGTACTGGCTCAGTACATTCAACTGCGTGACGCTTATGAAGCGACAGCCGAAGTTGATGTGATTTCTGCCAGCACGCTGAGTGACAGTCAGCTGACTAAAATCAGCGCCGCGATGGAAAAACGTCTGTCACGTAAAGTTAAGCTGAATTGCAAAATTGATAAGTCTGTAATGGCAGGTGTGGTTATCCGTGCGGGTGACCTGGTCATTGATGGCAGCGTACGCGGCCGTCTTGATCGTCTGGCAGACGTCTTGCAGTCTTAAGGGGACTGGAGCATATGCAACTGAATTCCACCGAAATCAGCGAACTGATCAAGCAGCGCATTGCTCAGTTCAATGTCGTGAGTGAAGCTCACAACGAAGGTACTATTGTTTCTGTAAGTGACGGTATCATCCGCGTACACGGCCTGGCCGATGTCATGCAGGGTGAGATGATTGCCCTGCCGGGCAACCGTTACGCTATCGCACTGAACCTCGAGCGTGACTCGGTTGGTGCAGTAGTGATGGGCCCGTATGCTGACCTCGCGGAAGGCATGAAAGTAAAATGTACGGGTCGTATTTTAGAAGTTCCAGTTGGCCGTGGCCTGCTGGGCCGTGTGGTGAACACCCTGGGTGCACCGATCGACGGTAAAGGCGCAATTGAAAACGACGGCTTCTCGCCTGTTGAAGTGATTGCACCGGGCGTTATCGACCGTCAGTCAGTAGACCAGCCTGTTCAGACCGGTTACAAATCTGTCGATGCGATGATTCCAATCGGCCGTGGCCAGCGTGAGCTGATCATCGGTGACCGTCAGACCGGTAAAACTGCAATGGCAATAGACGCCATCATCAACCAGCGCGATTCAGGCATCAAGTGTGTCTACGTTGCGATTGGTCAGAAAGCGTCAACCATTTCTAACGTAGTTCGCAAACTAGAAGAGCACGGCGCGCTGGCTAACACCATCGTGGTTGTCGCTTCTGCTTCTGAATCTGCAGCACTGCAGTACCTGTCACCGTACGCCGGTTGTGCGATGGGTGAGTACTTCCGTGACCGCGGTGAAGATGCACTGATCGTGTACGATGACCTGTCTAAGCAGGCTGTTGCTTACCGTCAGATTTCTCTGCTGCTGCGCCGTCCACCAGGTCGTGAAGCATTCCCTGGTGACGTGTTCTATCTCCACTCTCGTCTGCTGGAGCGTGCATCACGCGTTAGCGCTGACTACGTTGAGCGCTTCACCAACGGTGAAGTGAAAGGCCAGACCGGTTCTCTGACCGCACTGCCAATCATCGAAACTCAGGCGGGTGACGTTTCTGCGTTCGTTCCGACCAACGTAATCTCGATTACTGATGGTCAGATCTTCCTGGAATCTAACCTGTTCAACTCCGGTATTCGTCCAGCCGTTAACCCGGGTATTTCGGTATCCCGTGTTGGTGGTGCTGCACAGACTAAGATCATCAAGAAACTGTCCGGTGGTATTCGTACCGCGCTGGCACAGTATCGTGAACTGGCTGCGTTCTCTCAGTTCGCTTCCGATCTGGACGATGCAACGCGTAAACAGCTGAGCCACGGTCAGAAAGTGACCGAGCTGCTGAAACAGAAACAGTATGCGCCGATGTCAGTTGCGCAACAGGGTCTGGTGCTGTTTGCTGCTGAGCGCGGCTATCTGAACGATGTTGAACTGGCGAAAGTCGGCAGCTTCGAAGCCGCTCTGCTGGCGTTCGCGGATCGCGATCACGCTGAGCTGATGGCTGAAATCAACCAAGCGGGTAACTTCAATAACGAAATCGAAGAGAAGCTGAAAGGCCTCCTCGAAACGTTTAAAGCAACCCAGTCCTGGTAATGTCTGGCGGCTTGTCTGAAAAGGCAGGCCGCAAGGCTTTGAGGAGAAGCTAATGGCCGGCGCAAAAGAAATACGTAGTAAGATCGGAAGCGTAAAAAATACGCAGAAGATCACCAAAGCGATGGAAATGGTCGCCGCCTCCAAAATGCGTAAAACGCAGGAACGCATGGCGGCCAGCCGTCCGTATGCAGATACCATGCGCAAAGTGATTGGTCACCTTGCCTTGGGTAATCTGGAATACAAGCACCCTTACCTGGATGAGCGTGACGTTAAGCGCGTCGGCTACCTGGTCGTTTCGACTGACCGCGGGCTTTGTGGTGGTTTGAACATTAACCTGTTCAAAAAATTGCTGGCAGATATGAAAAGCTGGGCGGATAAAGGCGTACAGAGCGATCTGGCTGTTATCGGTTCGAAAGGCAATTCATTCTTCGGCTCTGTAGGTGGCAACATCGTGGCACAAGTCACCGGTATGGGCGATAAGCCTGCACTGTCTGATTTGATCGGCCCGGTAAAAGTGATGTTGCAGGCCTACGATGAAGGTCGCATCGACAAGCTGTATATCGTTGCCAACAAGTTTAATAACACCATGTCTCAGACTCCGACCATTACCCAACTGCTGCCGTTACCGCCAGCGGAAGGTGAAGAAGAGATGAAGGCGAAGACCTGGGATTACCTGTACGAACCCGATCCGAAAGCGCTGCTGGATACTCTGCTGCGTCGTTACGTCGAATCGCAGGTTTATCAGGGTGTGGTGGAAAACCTGGCCAGTGAGCAGGCCGCACGTATGGTTGCAATGAAAGCTGCAACCGACAACGGCGGAAACCTGATCAAAGAGCTGCAGTTGGTTTACAACAAAGCTCGTCAGGCCAGCATCACCCAGGAACTTACCGAGATCGTCTCGGGAGCCTCCGCGGTTTAACCAGGCATATATCCTGTCGCGCGAGCGCGGCTGGGTATTTTCGTATTAGGTAGAGGATTCAAGATGGCAGCTGGAAAGATTGTCCAGATTATCGGCGCCGTAGTTGACGTCGAATTCCCTCAGGACGCGGTACCGCAGGTATACAGCGCTCTCGAGGTGAAAAATGGTGATGCTCGTCTGGTGCTGGAAGTTCAGCAGCAGCTGGGTGGTGGCGTGGTTCGTACCATCGCCATGGGTACTTCTGACGGCCTGAAGCGCGGTCTGGAAGTTACCGACCTGAAAAAACCTATCCAGGTTCCGGTTGGTAAAGCAACCCTCGGCCGTATCATGAACGTATTGGGTGAGCCAATCGACATGAAAGGCGACCTGCAGAATGACGACGGCACTGTAGTAGAGGTTTCCTCTATTCACCGTGCAGCACCTTCGTATGAAGATCAGTCTAACTCGCAGGAACTGCTGGAAACCGGCATCAAGGTTATCGACCTGATGTGTCCGTTCGCTAAGGGCGGTAAAGTCGGTCTGTTCGGTGGTGCGGGTGTAGGTAAAACCGTAAACATGATGGAGCTGATCCGTAACATCGCGGCTGAGCACTCAGGTTATTCGGTATTTGCTGGTGTGGGTGAGCGTACTCGTGAGGGTAACGACTTCTACCACGAAATGACTGACTCCAACGTTATCGATAAAGTAGCGCTGGTGTATGGCCAGATGAACGAGCCGCCGGGTAACCGTCTGCGCGTAGCACTGACCGGTTTGACCATGGCGGAAAAATTCCGTGATGAAGGCCGTGACGTTCTGCTGTTCATCGACAACATCTATCGTTACACCCTGGCCGGTACTGAAGTATCAGCACTGCTGGGTCGTATGCCATCTGCGGTAGGCTATCAGCCAACGCTGGCAGAAGAGATGGGTGTGTTGCAGGAGCGTATTACCTCCACGAAGACCGGTTCAATCACCTCTGTACAGGCCGTTTACGTTCCTGCGGATGACTTGACTGACCCGTCACCAGCAACCACCTTTGCTCACTTAGACTCAACCGTTACGCTGAGCCGTCAGATCGCCTCTCTGGGTATCTACCCAGCCGTTGACCCGCTGGATTCTACCAGCCGTCAGCTGGATCCACTGATCGTGGGTCAGGAGCACTATGACGTTGCGCGTGGCGTGCAGTCTCTGCTGCAGCGTTACCAGGAACTGAAAGACATCATCGCTATCCTGGGTATGGACGAGTTGTCTGAAGAAGACAAACTGTTGGTGGCACGTGCGCGTAAGATTCAGCGCTTCCTGTCTCAGCCGTTCTTCGTTGCTGAAGTCTTCACCGGTTCTCCAGGTAAGTACGT
Organism: Kluyvera sp. 1366; assembly: GCF_054823405.1. NCBI lineage: Bacteria > Pseudomonadati > Pseudomonadota > Gammaproteobacteria > Enterobacterales > Enterobacteriaceae > Kluyvera > Kluyvera sp. 1366. The sequence goes on along the minus strand of NZ_JBTRDW010000008.1, from coordinate 252,546 downwards.
CACCCTGAAAGACACCATCCGTGGCTTCAAAGGCATCATGGAAGGCGAATTCGACCACCTGCCAGAGCAGGCGTTCTACATGGTCGGCGCTATCGAAGAAGCCGTAGAAAAAGCGAAGAAACTGTAATTTAGGTTTCCCAGGAGGAATGGTATGGCTATGACTTATCATCTGGACGTGGTCAGCGCGGAGCAACAAATGTTCTCCGGTCTGGTCGAGCGTATCCAGGTGTCAGGTAGCGAAGGTGAGCTGGGGATTCGTCCTGGCCACGCCCCGCTGCTGACAGCCATCAAGCCTGGTATGATTCACATCGTGAAACAGCACGGCGAAGAGGAGTTTATTTACCTCTCTGGCGGCGTGCTGGAAGTTCAGCCTGGCAGCACCACCGTTCTGGCCGACACCGCGATTCGCGGTGAAGACCTCGACGAAGCGCGCGCGCTGGAAGCGAAACGTAAAGCGGAAGAGCACATGAACAGCAGCCACGGCGACGTGGATTATGCTCAGGCTTCTGCGGAACTGGCGAAAGCCATCGCGAAACTGCGTGTCATCGAGCTGACCAAAAAAGCGATGTAATCAGGCTTTATGCGTCACGAAATGCCAGCCCTTTGGGTTGGCATTTTTTTTGCCCAAAATTTGCCGCCTGGCGCTGAGCCCGGCTAATTTCGACCCGAGAAAAATGTAGTAATCTCGGGGTTAAACCTTACACTTTCGAAAGTTGAAGAGAATCAGGATAGTTATGTCTACGAACGCGATGAGTGTGGTGATCTTAGCCGCTGGCAAAGGCACCCGAATGTATTCCGACCTGCCCAAAGTTCTGCACACCCTTGCAGGTAAACCAATGGTTCAGCACGTTATTGATGCCGCAACCGGTTTGGGCGCCCAGCAGATCCATCTGGTTTATGGCCACGGCGGAGATTTACTGCAGTCAACGTTAGCGCATAACGCACTCAACTGGGTGCTGCAGGCTGAGCAACTCGGTACCGGCCACGCGATGCAGCAGGCCGCGCCCTTCTTTGCCGATGACGAAGATATTCTGATGCTGTACGGCGACGTGCCGCTGATCTCGCAGGCCAGCTTGCAACGTCTGCGCGACGCGAAACCCGCGGGTGGCATTGGCTTACTCACCGTAGTTTTGGATAACCCAACCGGCTACGGTCGTATCGTGCGTGAAAACGGCACGGTGATCGGCATCATTGAGCAGAAAGATGCCTCGCCAGAACAGCTAAAAATTCAGGAAATTAACACCGGCATCCTGATTGCCAACGGTGGCGACCTCAAGCGCTGGCTGGCACAACTTAACAACAATAATGCGCAGGGCGAATTCTATATCACCGACATCATCGCCATGGCGCACCACGAAGGCCGCGTGATCAATGCGGTGCATCCGGCGCGCATCAGCGAAACCGATGGCGTCAACAATCGCCTGCAGCTGGCAACGCTTGAGCGTGTCTACCAAAGCGAGCAGGCAGAAAAGCTGCTGCTGGCGGGTGTGATGCTGCGCGATCCGGCGCGTTTCGATCTGCGCGGTGCGTTGCAACACGGCCGCGATGTGGAGATCGACACTAACGTGATCATCGAAGGCAAGGTCACGCTCGGCAACCGCGTAAAAATCGGTGCCGGCTGCATCATTAAAAACAGCGTGATTGCTGACGACTGTGAAATCAGCCCTTATTCGGTGATCGAAGATGCCACGTTAGCCGCTGCTTGTACGGTTGGGCCTTTTGCGCGTCTGCGTCCGGGCAGCGAGTTGGCGGAAGCGGCGCACGTGGGCAACTTTGTAGAGATGAAGAAAGCCACGCTCGGCAAAGGCTCTAAAGCGGGTCACCTCTCTTATCTCGGCGATGCGGAAATTGGCGCGGGCGTGAATATCGGTGCGGGTACCATTACCTGTAACTACGATGGCGCCAACAAATCCAAAACCATCATTGGCGACAACGTGTTTATCGGTTCGGATACCCAACTGGTGGCGCCAGTCAGCGTGGCGAGCGGTGCGACCATCGCCGCGGGCACCACGATAATGAAAGATGTGTTAGCTGCGGATCTGGTCTACAACCGTAAAGAACAGAATCAAAAATCGGGCTGGCAGCGTCCTGTTAAGAAAAAATAAATTTTAAAGGCCGACAACGATCGGCCTGTTAGCAGTGCCATAAAAAAATATCCCCACTCTCTACAAGGCTCGGGGAAATCAGGTCGTATGACAACGCAATGGCCGAAAGCCATGAAGTCAGGAAATTACTATGTGTGGAATTGTTGGTGCAGTAGCGCAGCGTGACATCGCAGAAATTCTGCTGGAAGGTTTGCGTCGTCTTGAGTATCGCGGTTATGACTCCGCGGGATTAGCCGTCGTTGATCGTCAGGGCCATATGACGCGCCTGCGTCGTCTGGGTAAAGTGCAGAACCTGGCGGAAGCCGCAGAGCAGCAGCCGCTGATTGGCGGCACCGGTATCGCACACACGCGCTGGGCGACACACGGTGAACCGTCGGAGGCCAATGCGCATCCGCACGTTTCCGAGCACATCATCATCGTGCACAACGGCATCATTGAGAACCATGAGCCGCTGCGCGCGCAGTTGCTTGAGCGCGGCTATCACTTTGCCTCAGAAACCGACACCGAAGTGGTGGCGCATCTGGTGCATTGGGAGCAGAAGCAGGGCGGCACGCTGCGTGAAGTGGTGCTGCGCGTTATTCCGCAGCTGCGCGGTGCGTATGGCATGGTGATCATGGACAGCCGCGATCCTTCGCTGCTGGTGGCGGCGCGCTCCGGTAGTCCGCTGGTGATTGGCCGTGGCGTGGGCGAAAACTTTATCGCTTCCGATCAGCTGGCGCTGCTGCCGGTGACGCGTCGCTTCATCTATCTGGAAGAGGGTGATATTGCGGAGATCACTCGCCGCGAAGTCACCATCATCGATCGTGACGGTAAAACCACTAAGCGCGCTGAAATCGAATCGACCGCTCAGTACGATGCCGGCGACAAAGGCATCTATCGTCATTACATGCAGAAAGAGATTTACGAGCAGCCGAACGCGATCAAAAACACCATCACCGGTCGTTTTAATCACGGCGAAGTCGATCTCAGCGAGCTGGGCCCGGATGCTGAGACGCTGTTGAGCCAGGTCGAACATATTCAGATCATCGCCTGCGGTACGTCATACAACTCCGGCATGGTTTCGCGTTACTGGTTTGAGTCGCTGGCTAACCTGCCTTGTGATGTGGAAATTGCTTCAGAATTCCGTTATCGCAAATCTGCAGTGCGTAAAAATAGCCTGCTGATCACGCTGTCACAATCGGGTGAAACCGCCGATACGCTGGCGGCGCTGCGCCTGTCGAAAGAGCTGGGTTATCTCGGTTCGCTGGCCATCTGTAACGTGGCCGGTTCATCGCTGGTGCGTGAATCCGATTTAGCGCTGATGACCAAAGCCGGCACTGAAATTGGCGTGGCATCCACCAAAGCCTTCACCACGCAGCTGGCAGTATTGCTGATGCTGGTGGCGAAACTCGGTCGTCTGCACGGCATGAAAGCCGAAACCGAGCACGAGATTGTGCACGCGCTGCAGGCCTTGCCGAGCCGCATCGAGCAGATGCTGGCGCAGGATAAAGTGATCGAAAACCTGGCGGAAGGTTTCTCGGATAAACATCATGCGCTGTTCCTTGGCCGTGGCGATCAGTATCCAATCGCCATGGAAGGCGCGCTGAAGCTGAAAGAGATCTCCTACATCCACGCCGAAGCCTATGCGGCGGGCGAGCTGAAGCACGGTCCGCTGGCGCTGATTGATGCCGATATGCCGGTGATCGTGGTTGCGCCTAACAACGAACTGCTGGAGAAGCTGAAATCCAACATTGAAGAGGTACGCGCGCGCGGCGGTTTGCTGTATGTGTTTGCCGATCAGGATGCCGGTTTTAGCGACAGCGATGGCATGAAAATCATCTCTCTGCCGCACGTCGAAGAGGTGATTGCACCGATCTTCTACACCGTGCCGTTACAGTTGCTCTCGTACCATGTGGCGCTGATTAAAGGTACCGATGTTGACCAGCCACGTAACCTGGCGAAATCGGTTACCGTTGAATAATCAGTAACAAGAGTGGGCCCGCAATGGGCCCGCTTCATTTCTGCACGCTGTCATATAACTGTCATATTTCGTACATTTCACTGTCATCAAACTGTCCTATTTTCCCTCCAGCAGCAATCACTGACTCCTACTAAAAAGGCATTGAGCCTGATTTTTTTGAATCCCCTGGAGGGAACATGACACTGATGCGTAGCACCGTAGCCCGAATCCTCGCCGCCACCTTCGCAGTAAGCGCGGTTTCTGCTTTTGCAGCCACCGATCTGACGGGCGCAGGCGGGACATTCCCGGCGCCGGTTTATGCCAAGTGGGCAGCCGAGTACCAGCAAGCCACCGGTAGCAAAATCAACTATCAGGGTATTGGTTCTTCCGGCGGCGTGAAGCAAATCATCGCGAAAACCGTCGATTTCGGTGCGTCTGATGCGCCAATGAAAGAAGAAGATCTGCAGAAAAACGGCCTGTTCCAGTTCCCTACCGTCATTGGTGGTGTGGTGCTGGCGGTTAACATCCCAGGTGTGAAATCCGGTGAACTGACTCTTGACGGTAAAACCGTGGGCGACATCTACCTCGGCACCATCAAAAAGTGGAACGACCCGGCGATCACTAAACTGAACCCAGGCGTGAAACTGCCAGATTCCAACATCAACGTGGTTCGCCGCGCTGACGGTTCCGGTACTTCTTTCGTCTTCACCAGCTACCTGGCAAAAGTGAACGAAGAGTGGAACAGCAAAATTGGTAAAGGTAACACCGTTAACTGGCCAACCGGTCTGGGCGGTAAAGGTAACGACGGCGTGGCCGCGTTTGTACAGCGTCTGCCGGGTTCAATTGGCTATGTGGAATACGCTTACGCCAAGCAGAACAACCTGACCTACACCAAACTGGTTGATGCCGACGGTAAAGCGGTTGCACCAAGTGAAGAGAGCTTTGCTAACGCCGCGAAAGGCGCAGACTGGAGCAAAACCTTTGCTCAGGATCTGACCTTCCAGAAAGGCAACGATGCATGGCCGATCACCTCAACCACCTTCATCCTGATTTACAAAGATCAGGCGAATGCGGAGAAAGGTAGCGAAGTGCTGAAGTTCTTCGACTGGGCATACAAAGGCGGCAGCAAAACCGCAACCGACCTGGATTACGCCGCGCTGCCAGAAAGCGTAGCTAACCAGATTCGTGCAGCGTGGAAAGCGAACATCAAAGATAGCTCCGGTAAAGCGCTGTACCAGTAACAGATTGACCCGGCCAGCCGAGACGGTTGGCCAATCCCAATGGGCGGCCTGCGTGCCGCCCTGACATCCCCCTGAGAACAGAGAATTCTATGGCTGCCACTAAGCCGACGTTCAAAGCCCCCGGTAAACAAGGCGACATGATTTTCGGCGCGCTGGTGAAGCTATCCGCGCTTATCGTGTTGCTGTTGATGGGCGGCATTATCGTCTCCCTGATTTTCTCCTCCTGGCCAAGCATCCAAAAATTTGGTTTCTCTTTCCTGTGGAACAAAACCTGGGATGCGCCAAACGAACAATTTGGTGCGCTGGTACCGATTTACGGCACCCTCGTCACCTCGATTATTGCCTTGATCATTGCCGTGCCGGTGAGCTTCGGCATCGCGCTGTTCCTGACCGAACTGGCGCCAGGCTGGCTGCGTCGCCCGCTGGGCACCGCCATTGAGCTGCTGGCGGCCATCCCCAGCATCGTGTACGGCATGTGGGGCCTGTTTGTTTTCGCGCCGCTGTTCGCCGAATATTTCCAGACGCCGGTTGGCAACGTGATGGCGAATATCCCGATTGTCGGCACGCTATTCTCTGGCCCGGCATTCGGTATCGGTATTCTGGCAGCGGGCGTGATTCTCGCCATCATGATCATTCCTTACATCGCCTCGGTGATGCGCGACGTATTTGAACAAACGCCGGTGATGATGAAAGAGTCGGCTTACGGTATCGGCTGCACCACGTGGGAAGTGATCTGGCGCATCGTGCTGCCGTTCACCAAAAACGGCGTGATCGGCGGCGTGATGCTTGGCCTGGGCCGCGCGTTGGGTGAAACCATGGCGGTGACCTTTATCATCGGTAACACCTACCAGCTCGACAGCGCTTCGCTGTTTATGCCGGGCAACAGCATCACCTCCGCGCTGGCCAACGAATTCGCCGAAGCGGAATCCGGTGTTCACGTTGCGGCTCTGATGGAGCTGGGTCTGATTCTGTTCGTGATTACCTTTATCGTGCTGGCGATCTCCAAACTGATGATCCTGCGTCTGGCGAAGAGTGAAGGAGCCCGTTCATGACCGCTATTGAAGTTCAGGCTCGCGCCGAGCTGGAAGCCTCGCGCCGCAAAATGCAGGCATGGCGCAGTACTAAAAACAAAATTGCCCTGACGCTGTCGCTGATGACCATGGCATTCGGTCTGTTCTGGCTGGTGTGGATTCTGTTCACCACCGTTACGCGCGGCGTTGATGGGTTGAGCTGGGAGCTGTTTACCGAATCGACACCGCCGCCCAACACCGCAGGCGGTGGTTTAGCCAACGCCTTACTCGGCAGCGGTTTACTGATTTTCTGGTCGACGATCATCGGAACGCCGCTCGGCATCATGGCTGGGATTTATCTGGCGGAATATGGCCGTAAACACTGGCTGGCGGAAGTGATTCGCTTCATCAACGACATTCTGCTGTCAGCACCGTCGATTGTGGTGGGCCTGTTTGTTTACACCATTGTGGTATCGCAGATGCAGCACTTCTCCGGTTGGGCTGGTGTGGTAGCGCTGGCGCTACTGCAAATCCCGATTGTGATTCGTACCTCCGAAAATATGCTGCGCTTGGTACCCGACAGCATGCGTGAAGCGGCTTATGCGCTGGGTACGCCGAAGTGGAAGATGATTTCGGCGATTACGCTGAAAGCCTCGGTTTCCGGCATCATCACCGGTGTGCTGTTGGCCGTGGCGCGTATCGCCGGTGAAACCGCACCGCTGCTGTTTACTGCACTGTCGAACCAGTTCTGGAGCACTGACATGATGCAGCCGATCGCTAACCTGCCGGTCACCATCTTTAAATTCGCCATGAGCCCCTTTGCCGAGTGGCAAAGCCTGGCGTGGGCGGGTGTGCTGATTATTACCGTGTGCGTGCTGCTGCTGAACATTGTGGCGCGTGTGGTTTTCGCCAAGGGCAAACACTAATTTCCCGGCGCGGCTTCGGCGGCGCTGCTTATGAGAGACGAGAATGAGTAACGTGACTTCATCAGCCGGTAAAATTCAGGTCCGTAATCTGAACTTCTATTACGGTAAGTTTCACGCGCTGAAAAACATCAATCTGGATATCACCAAAAATCAGGTGACCGCGTTTATCGGCCCATCAGGTTGCGGTAAATCCACTTTGCTGCGCACCTTCAACAAAATGTACTCGCTCTATCCGGAGCAGCGTGCCGAAGGTGACATCCTGCTGGATGGCGATAACATTCTGGCTTCCAATCAGGATATCGCCCTGCTGCGCGCCCGCGTCGGTATGGTGTTCCAGAAGCCTACGCCATTCCCGATGTCGATTTATGACAACATCGCCTTCGGCGTGCGGCTGTTTGAGAAGCTGTCGCGTGCCGATATGGATGAGCGCGTGCAGTGGGCGCTGACCAAAGCCGCGCTGTGGAATGAAACCAAAGACAAGCTGCATCAGAGCGGTTACAGTCTTTCCGGCGGTCAGCAGCAGCGTTTGTGCATCGCCCGCGGCATCGCGATTCGCCCGGAAGTGCTGTTGCTGGATGAGCCTTGCTCCGCGCTGGATCCGATTTCAACCGGTCGTATTGAAGAGCTGATCACCGAACTGAAGCAGGATTACACTGTGGTGATCGTGACTCACAACATGCAGCAGGCTGCGCGTTGTTCTGACCACACCGCTTTTATGTATCTGGGCGAGCTGATTGAGTTCAGCGATACCGATACCTTGTTCACTAAGCCCGCAAAGAAGCAGACCGAAGATTACATCACCGGTCGTTACGGCTGATTCAGGAGACGCACATGGATAATTTAAATCTGAACAAACACATCTCCGGTCAGTTCAACGCGGAGCTGGAGCACATTCGCACGCAAGTGATGATCATGGGCGGCATGGTTGAGAAGCAGCTGATGGACGCCATCACCGCGATGCACAACCAGGATGGCGAGCTGGCGCGTCACGTCATTGACGGCGACCAGAAGGTTAACATGATGGAAGTGGAGATTGATGAAGCCTGCGTACGGATCATCGCCAAACGCCAACCGACCGCCAGCGATTTGCGCCTGGTAATGGCGATCATCAAGACCATTTCTGAGCTGGAACGCATTGGCGACGTGGCGGAAAAAATCAGCCGCACCGCGCTGGAGAAGTTCAGCCAGCAGCACCTGCCACTACTGGTGAGCCTTGAAGCGCTTGGTCATCACACCGTGCAGATGCTGCACGACGTGTTGGATGCGTTCGCGCGCATGGATCTCAACGAAGCCATCAAAATCTACCGCGAAGATAAGAAGGTGGATAAAGAGTACGAAGGCATCGTGCGTCAGCTGATGACCTACATGATGGAAGATCCGCGCACTATCCCAAGCGTGCTGACCGCGCTGTTCTGCGCGCGCGCCATCGAGCGTATCGGCGATCGCTGCCAGAACATTTGCGAAATTATCTTCTATTTCGTCAAAGGTCAGGATTTCCGTCATGTGGGCGGCGACAAGCTGGATGAACTGCTGTCGGGCGATGACGGCAGCAATAAACCCTCTTGATTGATGCGTCGGCGGCCCGTTGCCACTGTGGCTAACGGGCTGCCTGCTTAAATTCTGTCTGTTCTCATCGATTCCCTCTCTTTATACTTGGCGCACTTTTTTCTGCCAGGTGCTGTTACATGTCTTCCCCAACTCCTCAAAAACAAGCCATTACACCGGCGAAAGCCATGGTGGCGGCTATCAGCGGCTACGCGATGGACGGATTTGATCTGCTGATTCTTGGCTTTATGCTGCCGGCGATCAGCGTCTCGCTGGCGCTCGATCCGTCTCAGGCCGGTTCGCTGGTCACCTGGACACTGATTGGCGCGGTGATCGGCGGCATCGTGTTTGGCCATCTCAGCGATCGTTATGGTCGCATCCGTATCCTTACCGTTACTATTCTGGTGTTCTCAGTGTTCACCGGCCTGTGCGCCGTGGCGCAGGGTTATTGGGATCTGCTGGTGTACCGCACGCTGGCGGGCGTGGGATTGGGCGGAGAGTTCGGCATCGGCATGGCGCTGATTGCCGAAGCCTGGCCGAAAGAGAAGCGCAACCGCGCCTCGGCGTGGGTGGGCATTGGCTGGCAGCTCGGTGTGCTGCTGGCGGCCTTTATCACGCCGCCGCTGCTGAGCGTGATTGGCTGGCGCGGCATGTTCCTCGTCGGTTTGCTGCCGGCGCTGGTCTCCTTTGTGATTCGCCGCAGCATGGGCGAGCCGGAGAGCTTTACCCGCCACGTGGAGAAAACGCCGCAGCTCTCGTTTGGCGCACGTCTTAAATTGCTGTTTGCCGATCGCGCCACCAGTAAAGCCAGCCTGGGGATTTTCATTCTCTGCTCGGTGCAGAACTTTGGTTACTACGGATTGATGATCTGGATGCCGAGCTATCTGTCGTCCAGCTTCGGTTTCAGCCTGACCAAATCTGGCCTGTGGACGGCGGTGACGGTGGTGGGCATGACGTTCGGCATCTGGCTGTTTGGCGTGCTGGCCGATCGTTTCGCGCGCTGGAAAATCTTCCTGCTGTATCAGTTTGGCGCGGTGGTGATGGTGGTGGTGTATGCGCAGCTGCGCGATCCTACGGTGATGCTGTTTACCGGCGCGCTGATGGGGATGTTTGTGAACGGCATGATCGGCGGCTACGGCGCGCTGATTTCCGATACTTTCCCACCGCAGGCGCGCGCAACGGCGCAGAACGTGTTGTTTAATTTGGGGCGTGGCGTAGGCGGGTTTGGTCCATTGGTGATTGGCCTGCTGGCGACCAATATCTCTTTCACCGCGGCGATCACGCTGCTGGCGCTGATTTATCTGCTGGATATCGCCGCCACGCTGTTCCTGCTGCCGAAGAAGCAGAGCAACGAGGATTCGTTAGGGGCGATTGGCTGATTTGGATTGTGCTGGCTGTCCCCCATCCCGGCCTTCCCCCATTCATGGGGGAAGGCCGGGATGGGGGACAGCCAGCACGAACCGAGGAGGGGGAAAACGAGCTCTACCCCACCAAATCCCAGCCACGCGCGCGCCACAAATCCGGCAACTGCGCCATATCATCAAAGCGCGTCACCAGCGGATGATCGAGTTCGGGATTGTGCGCATCGGCGCAGTAGTAAAACACCGGAATCCCGGCCGCGATCCCGGCACGCGCGCCCGCTTCGGAATCATCCACCAGAATGCACTTCTCAATCGGCACCTGCATCTGCTCGGCGGCGTGATACATCAATTCCGGATCCGGCTTCCAGTGGTTAATGTCATACCCGCTGTACAGCTTGCCATCGAGATACGGCAGCATGCCGGTCAATCCCAGCGAATGCTGCATCTTCTTCACCGTGCCGTTTGAAACCACACACATTGGTACTTTCACGCGCTCCACCAGCGCTTTGGCACCGGCAATCGGCTTCAAATCGAGATCAAACAATCTCGCCACTTCGGCGCGATAGGCGGTTTCCACTTCTTCGAGTGGCAGTTCAACCTGCTGTTCGGCTGCCACATCGCGGATGATGTCGTAGAGCTTTACCCCTTTATACTGCTCAAACATTTGCTGCAGAGAGCGTTCAATACCGTAGCGGGCAAAGGTGTTGACGTAAGCTTGCGTACAGATCACTTCGCTGTCGACCAGCGTGCCGTCGCAATCAAAAAAAATACATTCCACCGACATCGCACATCATCCTTTTGTTAAACAATAAGCTGACACTCTAGCGCACTGAGCGCAGAAAGCGACCCTGAGCAACCGGTTGCGAAAAATCAGTGTTTTGCCACGCTAAACTCTATAGGATACGCGGCGATAAATTTTTTAGCGGAACAGTGGAATGACTAATCAGGGCCTTTTGCAGCGCATCTTCAAACTGCAGGAACACGGAACCACCATGCGTACCGAAGTGATTGCCGGTTGCACGACTTTCCTGACGATGGTGTACATCGTTTTCGTTAACCCGCAAATTCTCGGTGTAGCGGGCATGGATACGCAGGCAGTGTTTGTTACTACCTGCTTGATTGCCGCGTTCGGCAGTATTCTGATGGGGCTGGTGGCGAATTTGCCGGTAGCACTGGCACCGGCGATGGGCCTGAACGCCTTCTTCGCCTTTGTGGTGGTCGGGGCCATGGGATACTCGTGGCAGATTGGTATGGGCGCGATTTTCTGGGGCGCGCTGGGTCTGCTGATCCTCACACTGCTGCGCGTGCGTTACTGGATGATTGCCAACATTCCGCTCAGCCTGCGTGTTGGCATCACCGCTGGTATTGGTCTGTTTATCGCCATGATGGGGCTGAAAAACGCCGGAATTATCGTGCCAAACGCCGATACCATTGTGGCTGTGGGTAATCTGACCTCGCACAGCGTGCTGCTTGGGGCGCTGGGTTTCTTCATCATCGCGATTCTGGCTTCCCGCAATATCCATGCGGCGGTGCTGGTGTCGATTGTGGTGACGACCGCGCTAGGCTTGATCATTGGCGATGTGAAATTCAGCGGCGTGTTCGCAGCGCCACCTGCGATCACATCCGTTGTAGGCCAGGTTGATATCAAAGGCGCGTTCAATATCGGCATGGCCGGGGTGATCTTCTCCTTTATGCTGGTCAATCTGTTCGACTCCTCCGGCACGCTGATTGGCGTGACCGATAAAGCCGGGCTGACCGACGAGAAAGGCACTTTCCCGCGCATGAAGCAGGCGCTGTACGTCGATAGCATCAGTTCGGTGACCGGTTCGCTGATTGGTACCTCATCGGTAACCGCCTACATTGAAAGTTCGTCCGGTGTGGCGATCGGCGGTCGTACCGGCTTGATGGCGGTGATCACCGGGATTCTGTTCCTGCTGGTGATGTTCCTGTCACCGCTGGCGGCGATGGTGCCCTCTTATGCGGCGGCGGGTGCGCTGATTTACGTTGGCGTATTGATGACGGCGTCGCTGTCACGCGTGCAGTGGGACGATCTCACCGAAGCGGTGCCAGCGTTTGTTACTGCGGCGATGATGCCGTTCAGCTTCTCGATCACGGAAGGTATCGCGCTGGGCTTTATCTCTTACTGCGTGATGAAGTTGGGAACCGGCCGCTGGCGTGAAATCAGCCCGTGCGTGGTGGTGGTCGCGCTACTGTTCGTGCTGAAAATCGTCTTTATCGATGCCCACTAAACAGTAAAGGCCGCTGATGCGGCCTTTTTTACGGATGTCCCATCTCATGCGGCGTGACCAAACTGGTCAGGCGCAGCGTATGCGGCCCTATATTGGGTTTACTCATCTCGACATCGCGCAGTGCTTGCCACTGCTGCGCGCCATCAATCTCCCACAGATGTAAGCGTTCGGTGCCGGGCGACAGCGCGCACGACCACACCAGCGTGGGCTCAGCATCACACACCGCCTGAATATCGGGGAACACGGTGGAACGCAGCCGACCGGCCGCAGGATGCAAACGCAGTGAATCAATACCGCTATCGGTTTCGCCGGTGAGCTTGAGAATGCTTTGGCGCAGCGTCCAGATTTGCGTCAGCGCTTCCATGAAATCCTGCTGCGCGTTAATCCATGCTTTTTCGCCGGAGGAGAGATCCTGTGTCAGCATATCCTGTGTTTGGCGACTGTGTGCGCGCACAATTTCCATATCCAGTCCGGCGCGGCCGCCTTCTTCGGCCAGCAGCACACCGATAGTGTTTCCGGCGTAGGAGATGCTGAAATCGGGCAGGTTGGCATCGGCAAAACAGGGACGTCCGCTGCTGCTGGTCGTTAGCGCGGGGAGTTCGCGGATACCGTAGACGCGTAACATCAGCTGAGCAAGCAGTTCGCGTGCGGCGAGAAAGCGTCCGCGACGCTTGTCAGCGAAGCGCTGAGCGCTGTTGATTACTTCTTGTGGCACCCGCATGTTCTCAGAAGAAAAGGGCGGATTACCTATCCAACGTACAAAATGACTAGCCATCTGTCGCTCCATGAAAATGGTCGAATAATCATCAGTGCTATTGTAAGAATTTTCTCATGGGTTTGCATCCGGCTTAAGATGGAATAGGCGATATTTCAGATAAGGACGAAGCCATGCGGCAATCCCATTTGGCAACTTTGCATAGAACGCTTTTGCAGAAACCTGCCGGATTGAGTGCCTAACTGTGTGATGTGGTGTAGGATTTGGGCAGTAAAACAGCACATCAAAGTGCGCTAACTCTTCATTCATCTGCCCATTGTGCGCATTGTTAAAACAGGCACGTCGGAGTTTTTTATGTCAGATACCGCTATTTCTCGCCAGGAATCGATCTCGCTTGATGAGTTTCGTCACGGCATGCGTCGCTTAACCGCGGGTGTTTCTCTGGTTACCACCGAATTTCAGGGCGAAAAGCTGGGGCTGATTGCCACGTCGGTCAGTTCGCTTGCGGCTGAGCCACCCAGCCTGCTGGTATGCGTGAATCGTAGCGCGTCCAGTCATGATGCTTTTACCGCAGCCGGCCATTTTGCCGTGAACGTGCTGCGTGAGCAGCATGACGACTTATGTGCCCAGTTCAGCCAATCCTCACGCCGCGCCGAGCGTTTTCAAAACGGTACGTGGCAGACGCTGAATACCGGCGCGCCGATTCTGGCTGATGCGCTGGTGAGTTTTGATTGCCAGCTGGAGAAGGTAGTGGAGTGGAACACGCACAGCGTGCTGCTGGCGCGTATCGTGGGCATTGCTCTGCCAGGTGAAGCGGCAGAGCCGATGATCTACTTCAACAGCGGCTTCCATTCACTGGGATAACCGCTTGAAACGGGCGTCGTGGGCTAAGCCCGACGCCTTTTCTCAATCAGGCAAAGGTGCTGGCTTCATCAAAGCCGAGACGCGGCAGACGCGCGTGCAGTTTGCTGGCTTCGCCATAGCCGAGATTGATCAGTAAGTTCACCTGCCATTTGCTCTCGCTAAAGAAGGCGTCGTTCACTTTTGACGGATCGAAACCGGACATCGGGCCGGCATCCAGGCCCAGCGAACGCGCAGCCAGAATCAAATAACCTGCCTGCAAGCTGCTGTTACGGAACGCGGTCTCTTTCGCCAGATCCGGGCTGCTGGTAAACCAGCTGCGCGCATCACCATGCGGGAACAGCTTCGGCAGCGCTTCATAGAACTCAGGATCCCACGCCACGATCACCGTTACCGGAGCGGACATGGTTTTGTCGACGTTGCCGGAGGAGAGCGCGGGTTTCAGCTTCTCTTTGCCTTCCTGCGAGGTCACAAACACAAAACGGCCCGGCGAGCAGTTAGCCGAGGTTGGACCCAGCGCGGTCAGGTGATAGAGCTGCTCCAGCACCTCCCGAGAAACCGGTTTGTCCTGCCAATAGCTGTGGGTGCGGGCTTCGATGAACAGCGTGTTCAGCGCCACGCTGTCGAGCGTTGTACTCATGTTTCTCTCCTGTTCAGGCAGCAACTTGCGCCCAATATTTAGCATGAATAATGAATGTACCCAGCAGGACCTGTTCGCCGGGCAATGATCGTTATACTGCAAAGGCGTGGGAGAGCCAAATAACAAAGACGCATGTCAACCGGGCGCCAGATGCGCGTGAATGCGCACCCGACATGAGAACGCCGCAGGCCATTACTTACCAATACAGAAACTGGAGAAGATTCTGCCCAGCAAATCGTCTGAGGTGAATTCACCGGTGATTTCGCTCAGCGCTTGCTGCGCTAACCGTAACTCTTCTGCCAGTAATTCGCCGGCCCACGCGCCTAACAGCTGATGCTTGCCCTGCTGCAAGTGGGTTGCGGCTAACTCCAGTGCTTGCAGATGGCGGCGACGGGCGAGGAATCCACCTTCCATATTGCCGGCAAATCCCATGCTCTGTTTCAGGTGATCGCGCAGCGCTTCCACACCTTCCCCGGTGCGCGCCGAGAGACGAATCAGTGAGTGACCGTTCACTTCAGTGAGGCCCAGCTCTTCGCCGGTCATATCCGCTTTGTTACGCACCACGGTAATTGGCAGCGCTTCCGGCAAACGGGCAACAAAATCTGGCCAGATGGCGGCGGCTTCAGTCGCGTCGGTGGTGGTGCCATCGACCATAAACAGCACGCGGTTGGCCTGCTCGATCTCCTGCCACGCGCGTTCAATACCAATGCGCTCGACCTCGTCGCTGGCTTCACGTAAACCGGCAGTATCGATGATGTGCAGCGGCATGCCGTCAATATGGATATGCTCGCGCAGGACGTCGCGCGTGGTGCCAGCGATATCAGTCACAATCGCCGCTTCGCGTCCGGCTAAGGCATTCAGCAGGCTCGATTTTCCGGCATTGGGACGACCGGCAATCACCACTTTCATCCCTTCACGTAGCAGGCTGCCCTGACGCGCTTCGGCACGCACGCCGTTGAGGTCGCCGATCACCACATTGAGCTGTGCTTCAATTTTGCCGTCGGAAAGGAAATCGATCTCCTCATCCGGGAAGTCGATGGCCGCTTCCACATAGATGCGCAGGTGAGTAAGTGCTTCCACAAGTGCGTTGATGCGCAGGGAAAACGCGCCCTGCAGCGAGTTTACCGCCGAGCGGGCGGCTTGCTCTGAGCTGGCATCGATCAGATCGGCAATCGCTTCGGCTTGCGCCAAATCGAGCTTGTCGTTAAGGAAGGCGCGTTCGGAGAATTCACCAGGTTGTGCAATGCGTAAGCCGGGCAGCGCCACGATGCGCTTGAGCAGCAGGTCGAGAATCACCGGGCCGCCGTGGCCTTGCAGCTCCAGCACATCTTCACCGGTGAAGGAGTTCGGGCCAGGAAACCACAGCGCAATGCCCTGATCCAGCACGCTGCCATCGGCGTCGGTAAAGGGCAGATAGTCGGCATAGCGCGGCTTTGGCAGCTTGCCGAGCACGGCTTGCGCTACCTCAGCGGCTTTGGCGCCGGAGATACGCAGAATGCCAACGCCGCCACGGCCGGGAGGCGTCGCCTGGGCAACGATAGTGTCGCTGTGGCTCATGATTCCACCTTAAACTTTTAGGGTATTAATAAATAAAAATAGGGCGACATAAATGTCGCCCTTTGATTATACGCTGCTGCTGGTCGCAGTCAGGCGTTACGCTTTCTTCTTGTCGCGGCTATGCAGACCACGTTTTTCCAGGCCGCGATAAATCAGCTGCTGCTGGAGAATGGTCACCAGGTTGCTGACGATGTAGTACAGCACCAGACCTGATGGGAACCACAGGAAGAACACGGTGAAGATTACCGGCATGTAGGTCATGATCTTCTGCTGCATCGGATCGGTCACGGTGGTCGGTGACATCTTCTGAATGAAGAACATGGTGATACCCATGATGATCGGCAGAATGTAGTACGGATCCTGCGCTGACAGGTCATGAATCCACAGAATAAACGGCGCATGACGCAGTTCAACCGAGCCTGACAGCATGTAGTACAAGGCCAGGAAGATTGGCATCTGGATAACCAGTGGCAGACAGCCGCCCAGCGGGTTCACTTTCTCCGCCTTATACAGCGCCATCATTTCCTGGCTCTGCTTCTGCTTATCATCGCCCAGACGTTCACGCATCGCCTGAATCTTCGGCTGCAGCATACGCATCTTCGCCATCGAGGTGTACTGCGCTTTAGTCAGCGGGTACATGATGCCACGTACGATGAAGGTGATAACGATAATGGAGAAGCCCCAGTTACCGATAAAGCTGTGGATGAACTTCAGCAGCTTAAACAGCGGCTGCGAGATGAACCACAACCAGCCGTAATCCACGGTCAGATCCAGGTGCGGCGCGATAGCTGCCATCTGATCCTGAATTTCCGGGCCTACCCACAGCGTTGCGCCGAGATCTTGCTGTGCGCCTGCGCCAACGGTCACAGGAGCAGATTTGTAGCCAATTGCTGCGACGCCATTGCCGAGGTTAGTGGTGTACAGCGTGTTATTACCCTGCGTGCGCGGCACCCAGGCGGTAGCAAAGTACTGCTGCAGCATCGCCACCCAACCATTGCTGGTGGTGGTGTTCAGGTTCTCGTTATCCGCGATGGTGTCGAATTTATATTTTTCGTATTTCGCATCGCTGGTTGAGTATGCTGCGCCACGGAAGGTGTGCAGAGCAAAGTTGTTGCTGCCGGTATCGCGATGCTTAGGCACCTCGATGGTCTGCTTCAGCTGACCAAACATCGACACTTCCAGCGGCTGCTGAGTGGTGTTGTTGATGTTGTAGTCAACGTTTACCGCATACTCACCGCGCTTGAAGACGAAAGTCTTGGTGTAAACCACGCCGTTTTCACCGGTCCAGGTCAACGGTACGCGCAGTTCGCTCTGGCCATCTGCCATCACGAAGCTATCTTGCGAAGTGGTATACAGCGGACGTGCGCCATTGTTCGGGTTATCCGGGCCGTTGCGGCCAGTTAAGCCACTCTGCGCCTGATAAACGAAGGCCGGTGTAGTTTCAAGCAGCTGGAACGGTGCATCTGAACCCAGTTTGTCCGGGTAAGTCAGCAGCTGAGCCTGCTCAATATCGCCACCACGCGTATTGATGTTGAGTGACAGGACATCTGTCTTAACGGTGATCGTTTTGCCCTGTCCGCTAGCCGGCACGCCGGAAGTGGCGGCATCACCCGCTGCGCTGTTTGTGTTTTGCGTGGTCTGGGTTTGCTGTGGCTGCGGAGCGTGGTCCGTCTGCCAGGCTTGCCAGATCATAAAAGACACGAACAGAAAAGCGATGAGAAAGAGATTGCGTTGCGAATCCATCGTTAATGTTCTCTGGTATCAAAGGTTTTTGGCGGCACAGGATCGTCACCACCCGGGTTCAAAGGGTGGCATTTTAATACGCGTTTTATCGTCAACCAACTGCCTTTTACAACGCCAAAGCGGCGCAAGGCCTCAATCCCATACTGCGAACAGGTGGGATGGAACCGGCAATGAGGTCCCAGCAGTGGGCTGATGGCGCGTTGATAAACGCGTATCAGGGCAATCAGGAGCCGCGAGCCAGGCGACAGTGACGACGCCATAGTTTCTCCAACGCTTCCGTCAGCGCACGGTTATCCAGGTCAGCAATCCCTTTTTTAGCCACGATCACAAAATCCATTGCAGGGAGCTCATGTTGACGCAGACGAAAGCTTTCGCGGGTCAATCGCTTGATCCGGTTGCGTTCATGGGCGCGTTTTACATGTTTTTTTGCGACGGTGAGACCGATGCGGGGATGCCCCAGCGCGTTAAGTCGGCCGAGTATGGTGATTTGCGGCGTACCGGCTCGTTGTGGCTGCTGGAAGACGAAAGTGAAATGAGTGGGAGTTAACAAACGTAACTCCCTGGGAAATGCGAGCTTAACCACGAGGGTTAGCTTTATTACTTAGAAACGGTCAGACGAGAACGGCCTTTAGCACGACGACGTGCCAGAACCTGACGACCATTTTTTGTTGCCATACGAGCACGGAAACCGTGTGAACGGTTGCGCTTCAGTACGGACGGTTGAAAAGTGCGTTTCATGGCGATTTCTACCTAAACTTGAAAATTTTCACTGGGTGACGCGTTTTCGGGCCAGTAAATCGACCAACGCCTCAATGTGTCTTTAATAAAGAGGCGGGATTGTAATAATTGTACAGTCCAGAGTCAATTCACTTCGCTGGTCGCGGCACCTGGAAACCCAGATACAGCCCGCTGATTCCGGGCATCAAGGCTTCACGCAATAATGCCGGGTGGGGAATTATACGGGCTGTGGGTTAAAGCGCAAGGATCGCGCAGGATCTTCTTGCGATCAGTTTGCAGATTTGCTGCACGGAAACGAGAGCTTGCCAGAAAAATTAACGCTTTCAGCCACATTAACGCTGGCTTTTTTCGCAGAAAGCGTAAACTCATTATCACTTCAGTAGCCTGTGGATAAATTGGATCAAAACTGTGTAGAAAGGGAAGATCTCTGTGCAGCTTTACGTTATGATCCGCCCTTCCGCTGACGATCCTCGCTGCGATCGCCGGGGAAGACTACCGCGAATAGCGGTCGCAGGCGCTTTCCAACCGTCTGTGTCTAAAAATTACGTTTCTATTTATTAGCGCCTAAAATTCTTATCGATTTTGTACGAGTGGAGTCCGCCGTGTCACTTACGCTTTGGCAACAGTGTCTTGCCCGTTTGCAGGATGAGCTTCCTGCCACCGAATTCAGCATGTGGATTCGTCCGCTGCAAGCTGAATTAAACGACAATACGCTGACCTTGTATGCACCAAATCGGTTTGTACTCGACTGGGTTAGAGATAAATATCTCAATAGTATCAATGGGCTGCTGAATGAATTCTGCGGTGCAAATGTGCCGTTACTGCGTTTCGAAGTCGGTACGCGCCCTGCAGCACAGGTCACTACTAACCAACCGGCGATGGCCAGTTACAATGCGCCCGCGCCGATCGAAAATCGTCCGGCACCCGCGCAAATTTTGCGTCCAAGTTGGGATTCCGTTCCCGCACCGGCCGATGTGACTTACCGCTCCAATGTGAATAACCGTCATAACTTCGACAACTTCGTTGAAGGTAAATCGAACCAGCTGGCGCGCGCGGCGGCACGTCAGGTGGCGGATAATCCTGGCGGCGCTTATAACCCACTGTTCCTTTATGGCGGCACCGGCCTGGGTAAAACTCACCTGTTGCACGCGGTGGGTAACGGCATTATTGCGCGCAAGCCCAATGCCAAAGTGGTGTACATGCACTCTGAGCGTTTTGTGCAGGACATGGTTAAAGCCCTGCAGAACAACGCCATTGAAGAGTTTAAGCGTTACTACCGCTCGGTTGATGCGCTGCTGATCGATGACATTCAATTCTTTGCCAATAAAGAGCGCTCGCAGGAAGAGTTCTTCCATACCTTCAACGCGCTGCTGGAAGGCAATCAACAGATCATCCTGACCTCGGATCGCTATCCAAAAGAGATCAACGGCGTCGAAGATCGCCTGAAATCACGTTTTGGTTGGGGATTAACCGTGGCGATCGAGCCGCCTGAACTGGAAACGCGCGTCGCGATTCTGATGAAGAAAGCCGATGAAAACGATATTCGCCTGCCGGGTGAAGTCGCCTTCTTTATTGCTAAGCGTTTGCGTTCCAATGTCCGCGAGCTGGAAGGCGCGCTGAACCGCGTGATTGCCAACGCGAACTTTACCGGTCGCGCGATTACCATCGATTTCGTGCGCGAAGCGCTGCGCGATCTGCTGGCGCTGCAGGAAAAGCTGGTCACCATCGATAATATTCAGAAAACGGTGGCCGAGTATTACAAAATTAAAGTGGCGGATTTGCTGTCGAAACGCCGTTCGCGTTCGGTAGCGCGTCCGCGCCAGATGGCGATGGCGATGGCGAAAGAGCTCACCAACCACAGCTTGCCGGAGATTGGCGATGCGTTTGGTGGCCGCGACCATACCACCGTGCTTCACGCTTGCCGTAAAATCGAGCAACTGCGTGAAGAGAGCCACGACATTAAAGAAGATTTCTCTAACCTCATTCGAACACTATCTTCCTGACGCATATGAAATTTATTGTAGAACGTGAGCAGTTACTGAAGCCACTGCAACAGGTTAGCGGTCCACTTGGCGGACGCCCGACGCTGCCAATCCTCGGAAATTTACTGCTGCAAGTAAGCGAAGGCTCGCTGCGCTTGACCGGTACCGATCTGGAAATGGAAATGGTAGCCCGTGTTGCGCTGACGCAGCCACACGAGCCGGGCGCCACCACGGTTCCTGCGCGTAAATTCCTCGATATTTGCCGCGGTTTGCCGGAAGGCGCTGAGATCAGCCTGACGCTGGAAGGCGACAGAATGTTGGTGCGTTCTGGCCGCAGCCGTTTCTCGCTGTCAACGCTGCCCGCCAGCGACTTCCCGAATCTGGATGACTGGCAGAGCGAGGTGGAATTCACCTTGCCGCAGGCGACGCTAAAACGCCTGATTGAAGCCACGCAGTTCTCAATGGCGCATCAGGATGTGCGTTATTATCTCAACGGTATGCTGTTCGAAACCGAAGGCGAAGAGTTGCGTACCGTCGCCACCGATGGTCACCGCCTTGCAGTGTGCTCCATGCCGATTGGTCAGGCGCTGCCGAACCATTCGGTGATCGTGCCGCGTAAAGGGGTGATTGAGTTGATGCGTTTGCTCGATGGTGGCGAAACGCCGCTGCAGGTGCAAATCGGCAGCAGCAACATCCGCGCACACGTTGGCGACTTTATCTTTACGTCGAAGCTGGTTGATGGCCGTTTCCCGGATTATCGCCGCGTACTGCCGAAGAATCCCGACAAAGCGCTGGAAGCCGGCTGTGATATTTTGAAGCAGGCGTTTGCGCGTGCGGCGATTCTCTCGAATGAGAAATTCCGCGGTGTTCGCATCTATATCACCGAAAATCAGCTCAAGATCACGGCGAATAACCCAGAGCAGGAAGAAGCGGAAGAGATGCTGGATGTCTCTTACAACGGCACCGATCTGGAGATTGGCTTCAACGTCAGTTACGTGCTGGATGTGTTGAATGCGCTCAAGTGCGAGAACGTGCGTTTGCTGCTGACCGATGGCGTATCGAGCGTGCAGATTGAGGATGTGGCCAGTCCGGCTGCAGCCTACGTCGTGATGCCAATGCGCTTGTGATCCTTATCGGGCTAACTTACTCGCTATTTTGCGCCCGGGCAGTGCTCGTCCCTGGTCACATACTTCAGTATGCTCCCAGGGCCTGCGCGCTGGCCGTGCACAAACTAGCTTCGACGTTAACGCCCTTGATTGTCGATGTTAGGTAAAACCCTCTCCTACCGTTCTCGCTGGATTCGTTATGGCTTTAACCCGCCTCCTGATTAAAGATTTTCGCAATATCGAGCAGGCCGATCTGGCTTTGGCGCCGGGGTTTAATTTCCTTGTCGGTGCCAACGGCAGCGGTAAAACCAGCGTGCTGGAGGCGATTTACACGCTGGGGCACGGTCGCGCATTTCGCAGTTTGCAAGCGGGCCGCGTGATTCGTCACGATCAGGACGCCTTTGTGCTGCACGGCCGTATTGAAGGCAGCGAACTTGAAATGTCGGTCGGTCTGACCAAGAATCGCGCTGGCGACAGCAAAGTGCGTATTGATGGCAGCGATGGTCACAAAGTCGCCGAGTTGGCGCAGCTGCTGCCGATGCAACTGATTACGCCGGAAGGTTTTACCCTGCTCAATGGCGGTCCAAAATACCGTCGAGCCTACATCGATTGGGGCTGCTTTCACGCCTCGCCTGGTTTTTTCCATGCCTGGAGCAATTTGCGTCGCCTGCTGAAACAGCGCAATGCGGCGCTGCGTCAGGTTTCGCGCTACAGCCAGATTCGTCCGTGGGATCAGGAACTGGTGCCGCTGGCCGAACAGATCAGCGCCTGGCGCGCCGAATACAGCGCGGCGATTTCCCGCGAGATCATCGCCACCTGCGGTCAGTTTTTACCGGAGTTTGCGTTAACGTTCTCTTTCCAGCGCGGCTGGGATAAAGAGAGCGACTACGCCGAACTGCTGGAACGCAATTTCGAGCGCGACCGTGCGCTCACGTATACCGCCAGCGGCCCGCATAAAGCCGATTTTCGCATTCGTGCTGAGGGCACGCCGGTGGAAGATTTACTCTCACGCGGCCAGTTAAAACTGCTGATGTGCGCGCTGCGCTTAGCGCAGGGTGAATACCTGACGCGCAGCAGCGGACAACGCTGTTTGTATTTGATTGATGACTTTGCCTCAGAGCTGGATGACACCCGTCGTCGGCTGTTAGCTGAACGCCTAAAAGCCACGCAGGCTCAAGTATTTGTCAGCGCCATTGGTGTCGAGCATGTAATCGACATGAGTGATGAAAAGGGCAAGATGTTCCGCGTGGAACAGGGTAAAATAGTGGTTCAACCTGAAGATTAAATGAGCGAGAAACGTTGATGTCGAATTCTTATGACTCCTCAAGTATCAAAGTCCTGAAAGGGCTTGATGCGGTACGCAAACGCCCGGGTATGTACATCGGCGATACGGATGACGGCACCGGTCTGCATCACATGGTATTCGAAGTCGTGGATAACGCAATCGACGAAGCGCTCGCCGGTCACTGTAGTGATATTACCGTTACTATTCATGCAGATAACTCTGTCTCGGTGCAAGATGATGGTCGTGGTATTCCTACTGGCATTCACCCGGAAGAGGGCGTCTCTGCTGCTGAAGTGATCATGACCGTCCTGCACGCAGGCGGTAAATTTGATGATAACTCATATAAAGTTTCCGGTGGTCTGCACGGCGTTGGCGTTTCAGTCGTAAATGCCCTGTCACAGAAGCTGGAGCTGACCATTCGCCGTGAAGGCAAAGTGCATCAGCAGGTTTATCAGCACGGCGTGCCGCAGGCACCGCTGGCGGTGTCCGGTGATACCGATGCAACCGGTACTCGCGTGCGTTTCTGGCCGAGCTACGAAACCTTCACCAATGTGATTGAGTTTGAGTACGAAATCCTGGCGAAACGCCTGCGTGAACTGTCGTTCCTTAACTCTGGCGTCTCAATTCGTCTGGAAGACAAACGCGACGGCAAGAACGATCACTTCCACTACGAAGGCGGCATCAAGGCTTTCGTTGAGTATCTCAACAAGAACAAAACCCCGATTCACCCAACGGTGTTCTACTTCTCGACGGAGAAAGATGGCATTGGCGTGGAAGTGGCGCTGCAGTGGAACGATGGTTTCCAGGAAAACATCTACTGCTTCACCAACAACATTCCACAGCGCGACGGCGGTACGCACCTGGCGGGCTTCCGTGCGGCAATGACGCGTACGCTGAATGCCTACATGGATAAAGAGGGCTACAGCAAAAAAGCCAAAGTCAGTGCGACCGGTGACGATGCGCGTGAAGGCCTGATTGCAGTGGTTTCCGTGAAAGTGCCGGATCCGAAATTCTCTTCTCAGACCAAAGATAAGCTGGTCTCTTCAGAGGTGAAATCGGCGGTTGAGCAGCAGATGAACGAACTGCTGGCGGAATACCTGCTGGAAAACCCGTCTGACGCGAAAATCGTGGTTGGCAAAATCATCGATGCAGCGCGTGCGCGTGAAGCTGCCCGCCGTGCTCGTGAGATGACGCGCCGCAAAGGCGCGCTGGATTTGGCCGGTCTGCCGGGCAAACTGGCCGACTGTCAGGAGCGCGATCCGGCGCTGTCTGAAATCTACCTGGTGGAGGGTGACTCTGCAGGCGGATCCGCTAAACAGGGTCGTAACCGTAAGAATCAGGCGATTCTGCCGCTGAAGGGTAAAATCCTGAACGTGGAGAAAGCGCGTTTCGACAAGATGCTGGCTTCGCAGGAAGTAGCCACGCTGATCACCGCGCTGGGCTGTGGTATCGGCCGTGATGAATACAATCCGGACAAACTGCGTTATCACAGCATCATCATCATGACCGATGCGGACGTCGACGGCTCGCACATTCGTACGCTGCTGTTGACCTTCTTCTACCGTCAGATGCCAGAAATCGTCGAACGTGGTCACGTCTATATTGCGCAGCCGCCGCTGTACAAAGTGAAGAAAGGCAAGCAAGAACAGTATATTAAAGACGACGAAGCGATGGATCAGTATCAGATTTCCATCGCCCTCGACGGCGCAACGCTGCACACCAACGCCAGCGCACCGGCGTTAGGTGGCCAGCCGCTGGAAACGCTGGTGGCGGATTTCAACGGCACGCAGCGCATGATCAAACGTATGGAGCGCCGTTTCCCTACGGCTCTGCTGCGCGGGCTGATCTACCATCCAACCTTGAGCGACCTCAGCGATGAAGCCGCTGTGAAAGGCTGGATCGACGGTTTAGTGGCGTATCTGACCGAACGTGAAGCACACGGAAGCAGCTATCTGGCCCATGTCCGCGCCAACCATGAGCAGAAGTTTGAACCGGTGCTGCGTGTGCGCACGCACGGCGTTGATACCGATTATCCGCTGGATAGCGAATTCATCGATGGACCGGAATACCGCAAAATCTGTGCGCTGGGCGAGCAGCTGCGCGGCCTGATCGAAGAAGATGCCTATATCGAACGTGGCGAACGTCGTCAGCCGGTCACCAGCTTCGAGCAGGCGATTGAGTGGCTGGTGAAAGAGTCGCGTCGCGGTCTGTCAGTCCAGCGTTATAAAGGTTTGGGTGAGATGAATCCAGAGCAGCTGTGGGAAACCACCATGGATCCCGATAGCCGCCGCATGTTGCGCGTGACCATCAAGGATGCGATTGCTGCCGATCAGCTGTTCACCACCTTGATGGGCGATGCGGTAGAACCGCGCCGCGCCTTCATCGAAGAGAATGCGCTGAAAGCCGCCAACATCGATATCTAATCGACACGTCAACACGTAAAAACCCTTCCCTGGTGGAAGGGTTTTTTATTTTCCGCCCGGCAAAACGCGCAAAGCCCGCTGCGGTAAAAAATCTGAATGGGGCGCGAAACTGGTCAATGTGAGCTGAATCGCGCTAGCATTGATCAAAACCCTGACTCAATGAGGACGTTATGGCTATAAAACTGGTTGCAATCGATATGGACGGCACGCTGCTCAATCCGCAGCACGAGATCACGCCTGCCGTTAAATCGGCCATTGAACGCGCGCATAAAAAAGGTGTGATGGTGGTGCTCACCACCGGCCGTCCGTTTGTCGGCATTCAGCGCTATCTGATGGAGCTGAATCTGGTTGATGAAGGCCAATATTGCATCAGCTATAACGGTGCGCTGGTGCATCGCGCTAATGATGGCGAGTGCGTCGCGGAAATCACCTTGGGTTTCGACGACTATCTGTATATCGAACAGCTGGCGCGCGATCTTGGCGTCCACTTCCAGGCCTTCGATAAATCTTTCCTCTATACGCCGAACAAAGACATCAGTGAGTTCACCATCCACGAAGCGAGCCTGACCGGCATTCCGGTGCGCTATCGTTCTGTGGAAGAGATGGATCGCGCCACGCGTTTCCCTAAGCTGATGATGATCGATAAGCCCGATCTGCTGGATTCTGCCATTCAGCGCTTGCCGCAGCAGGCGCGTGACAACTACACCATCCTCAAAAGCGCACCTTATTATCTCGAAATCCTCGATGCCCGCGTGAATAAAGGGCAAGGCGTGAAAATGCTGGCTGAGAAGCTCGGCCTGGCGCGTGAAGAGGTGATGGCGATTGGCGATCAGGAAAACGATCTGGCGATGATTGAGTATGCAGGAACCGGCGTAGCAATGGGCAATGCGATTGATTCCGTGAAGAAAATCGCGCAGTTCATTACCAAAACCAACATGGAACACGGCGTAGCGCACGCCATTGAAGAGCTGGTGCTGTAAACCCTCGTTATTCCTCGTCACGCTGTTTTTAGGTCGCCATCCATGGCGACACTTCAAATCTCACCAAGCCTTCATAAGGTCGCCATTTATGGCGACCTTATCGCGTTATGACACATGACTTGTCTATTTTGTGATCCACATTGTAGTACAAATTGGATTAATGGTACTACAATCGACAACGCAGGTCAGGGCGGCCGTTAGGCTTCGCTACGCGAAAGCAGTAATCTGATGCGTACCTGCCTTTCACTAAATGGAACATCATGTCGCAAGAACAACTAAGCAAAACAGAGCGCATCATCCTGACGCTGGGTGAAGAGATTGTGGCCGGCAAGTTTGTGCCGGGCGCGGCGTTACCCGCGGAAGCTGAGCTGTGTGAACGCTTCGGCACCTCGCGCAATATCATCCGCGAAGTGTTTCGCTCGCTGATGGCGAAGCGCTTGATGGAGATGAAACGCTATCGCGGCGCGTTCGTCACGCCGCGCAATCACTGGAACTATCTGGATAGCGACGTATTGCAGTGGGCGCTGGCGCACGATCAGGACCCGCGTCTGATTGCCGCCATGAACGAAGTGCGTGTGCTGGTCGAGCCGCAGATTGCACGCTGGTCTGCCGAGCGCGCCACCTCAAGCGATCTGGCTGCGATTGAACTGGCGTACAACGACATGGTGGCCAACCATCTCAATCGTGATGCCTTTAATGAAGCGGATATCCGCTATCACGAAGCGGTGCTGAATTCGGTACACAATCCGGTGCTGCAGCAGCTCAATGTGGCGATCAGCCAGCTGCAAAAAGCGGTGTTCGCGCAAACCTACATGGCGGATGAAGGCAACATGCCGCGTACGCTCGCCGAACATAAAGCGCTGTTTGATGCCATTCGTCATCAGGATGGCGATGCTGCCGAGCAGGCGGCGAAAGCGATGATTGCCAGCTCAACGGCGCGACTCAAGGAGATTATGTGACCAGCTATATCGCGATTGATTGGGGCTCAACTAACCTGCGCGCCTGGCATTATCAAGCCGGCGTTTGCATCGATGAGCGTCGTTCGGAAGCCGGCGTCACGCGCCTGGGCGATCGCACACCCGCCGAAGTGTTTGCCAGCGTCACCGCAGGTTGGCCAGTCGATGACGTGCCGGTGGTGATGGCGGGCATGGTAGGCAGCAATGCCGGCTGGCTGTCGGTGCCCTATCTCTCCTGCCCGGTGGCGCTGTGCGACATCGCTAGCCGCCTGACGCGCGTCGAGGATAAAGCGTGGATCGTGCCGGGATTGAGCGTCGAACGTGCCGACAACTACAACGTGATGCGCGGTGAAGAGACGCAGCTGCTTGGCGCGCTGGAACTGCAGCCTGCGCCGCTCTATGTGATGCCAGGCACGCACGCCAAATGGGTGCAGATGGAACAGGATCGCGTGCTGGATTTCCGCACCGTGATGACCGGCGAACTGCATCATCTGCTGCTCAAACAGTCGCTGGTTGGCGCAGGTTTACCCGAACAGCAAGAGAACGCGGCGGCTTTCCGCGCAGGTGTGCAAGTCGGCAGCAACGATGCCTCGATTCTGTCGCGCCTGTTTGAAGTGCGTGCTTCACACGTACTCGGCGCGCGCGATCGCCGCCATATCAGCGACTTTCTTTCAGGCTTGCTGATTGGTCACGAAGTGGCGCTGATGACGCAGCAGGCCGACGCCGCAAGCCAACCGATCACCATTATTGCCGGTAGTGCGCTGGCGCAACGTTATCAGCAGGCGCTGCAGTTTATCGGCATGGATTCAGTCACGCTGGAAGGCGATCGTGCTTTCCAGCACGGAATAAGGAGTATTGCGAATGTCCTGGCAAACTAAAGTCCCGCTGATCGCCATTCTGCGCGGCATCACGCCGGATGAAGCCGAAGCGCACGTTGGCGCGCTGATTGAAGCGGGTTTCGATGCGATTGAAATCCCGCTCAACTCACCGGAGTGGGCGAAAAGCATCGGCGCGATGGTGAAAACCTTCGGCGATAAAGCGCTGATTGGCGCCGGTACGGTGCTGAATCCGGCGCAGGTCGATGAGCTGGCGACGCTGAACAGCAAATTGGTCGTCACGCCGAATACCGATGCTGCGGTGATCCGCCAGGCGGTCGCCAAAGGGATGATCGTTGCCGCCGGTTGCGCTACCGCGACGGAAGCGTTCACCGCCTTACAGGCCGGTGCGCAGGCGCTGAAAATTTTCCCATCGTCAGCCTTTGGTCCGGGCTACATCAAAGCGCTGAAAGCGGTGCTGCCGCCAGAGGTGCCGGTGTTTGCCGTGGGCGGCGTGACGCCGGAAAACCTGCATGAATTTATGGCCGCAGGCTGCATTGGCGCGGGCTTAGGCAGCGATCTCTATCGCGCCGGTCAACCGCTGTCACGCACTGTGGAACAGGCTCGCGCATTTATTGCTGCATATAAGGACGCTGTACGATGAAAATTACCAAACTGACCACTTACCGCCTGCCGCCGCGCTGGATGTTCCTGAAAATCGAAACTGACGAAGGCATCGTTGGCTGGGGCGAACCGGTGATTGAAGGCCGCGCGCGCAGCGTGGAAGCGGCGGTGCATGAGCTGTCGGAATACCTGATTGGTCAGGATCCGGCGCGCATCAACGACTTATGGCAGGTGATGTATCGCGGCGGCTTCTATCGCGGCGGCCCGATTCTGATGAGCGCCATCGCCGGTATCGATCAGGCGTTGTGGGATATCAAAGGCAAAGCGCTCGGCGTGCCGGTTTATCAACTGCTTGGCGGATTAGTGCGTGACAGCATCAAAGCCTACAGCTGGGTGGGCGGCGATCGTCCAGCCGATGTGATTGATGGCATCAAGAAACTGCGCACCATCGGTTTTGATACCTTCAAACTCAACGGCTGCGAAGAGATGGGCATTATCGATAACGCGCGCAAAGTCGATGACGCGGTGAATACCGTAGCGCAAATTCGTGAAGCCTTCGGTAAAGAGATTGAATTTGGCCTCGATTTCCACGGCCGCGTCAGCGCGCCAATGGCAAAAGTGCTGATCAAAGAGCTGGAGCCGTATCGCCCGCTGTTTATCGAAGAGCCGGTGCTGGCGGAGCAGGCGGAATATTATCCGCGTCTGGCGGCGCAGACTCATATTCCGATCGCCGCTGGCGAACGCATGTTCTCGCGCTTCGAGTTCAAACGCGTGCTGGAAGC
Source organism: Kluyvera sp. 1366 (assembly GCF_054823405.1). Classification (NCBI taxonomy): domain Bacteria; kingdom Pseudomonadati; phylum Pseudomonadota; class Gammaproteobacteria; order Enterobacterales; family Enterobacteriaceae; genus Kluyvera; species Kluyvera sp. 1366. The sequence continues at coordinate 222,963 of NZ_JBTRDW010000008.1, read as the reverse complement.
GGGTGGACTGGCGATTCTGCAACCGGATTTGTCACACGCGGGCGGTATCACCGAGTGCTACAAAATTGCCGCGATGGCCGAATCTTACGATGTGGCGCTGGCGCCTCACTGTCCGCTCGGCCCAATTGCGCTGGCTGCGTGCCTGCACGTTGACTTCGTGTCACGCAATGCGGTGTTCCAGGAGCAAAGCATGGGGATTCACTATAATCAGGGCGCTGAACTGCTCGATTATTTGATCAATAAAGACGATTTCAAAATGGATGACGGTCATTTCTATCCGTTAAATAAACCGGGACTCGGCGTGGAAATTAACGAAGAGCTGGTGATTGAACGCAGTAAAAATGCCCCTGACTGGCGTAATCCATTATGGCGATTCCCGGACGGTTCAGTCGCTGAATGGTAAATACCCGTCATAATTCAAGCTGCAGATGCGTTGGCTGCGCTCATTCACCCCAGTCACTTACTAGTGTAAGCTCCGTGGGATTCATTCGCTTGCCGCCTTTCTGCAACTCGAATTCTTTAGGGTATTAAATTTTATTAAATCTCGATAATTATATGCCGGTGAAATAAGGCATAGGGCTGCGTTCAGCCTGTTTCCCGGCACAGCTTATTTACCGCTGACGCGGTTTTACCTTTGATATCGCTACCCTACATTTGCCGGGGCGTGCTCTGTCGTGCCCAAACGGCAAAACCGATTACGGAGAAACACCATGGATCTCTCTGCTGTTCACGCCAAACCGACGCGCCGTCGTTATATCACGCTGCTGATGATATTTATTACGGTGGTCATTTGTTATGTCGATCGCGCTAATTTAGCCGTCGCTTCCGCGCATATTCAGGAAGAGTTCGGTATTACTAAAGCGCAAATGGGTTATGTATTTTCGGCCTTCGCCTGGTTATATACGTTATGCCAGATTCCCGGCGGCTGGTTCCTCGATCGCGTGGGTTCACGCTTAACCTATTTTATTGCCATCTTTGGCTGGTCGGTTGCGACGTTATTGCAGGGTTTTGCCACCGGCTTATTATCATTAATTGGTCTGCGTGCGATTACCGGCATATTTGAAGCGCCGGCTTTCCCAACCAATAACCGGCTGGTGACCAGCTGGTTCCCGGAGCAGGAGCGCGCTTCCGCCGTCGGCTTCTACACGTCCGGTCAGTTTGTTGGTCTGGCGTTCCTCACGCCCTTGCTGATCTGGATTCAGGAACTGCTGAGCTGGCATTGGGTCTTCATTATTACCGGCGGCATCGGCATCATCTGGTCGTTCATCTGGATTAAGTTCTATCAGGCACCCAGCCAAAGCAAAGGCATCAATAAAGCCGAGCTGGATTACATCCGTGAAGGTGGCGCGATGGTGGATGGTGATGCGCCGAGCGAAAAGAAAGCCCGCACCAAACTTACCGCCGCCGACTGGAAACTGGTGTTCCACCGCAAGTTGTGCGGCGTCTATCTTGGCCAGTTCGCCGTCACATCCACGCTGTGGTTCTTCCTGACCTGGTTCCCGAACTATCTGACGCAGGAAAAACACATCGCGGCGCTCACCGCGGGCTTCATGACCACCGTGCCCTTCCTCGCGGCATTCGTTGGCGTGATTCTCTCGGGTATCGTCGCCGATCGTCTGGTGCGCAGTGGCCGTTCGCTGGGCTTTGCGCGCAAAACGCCGATCATCTGCGGTCTGCTGATCTCCACCTGCATCATGGGCGCGAACTACACCAACGATCCAATATGGATTATGACGCTGATGGCGATCGCCTTCTTCGGCAACGGTTTCGCCTCAATTACCTGGTCGCTGGTCTCCTCGCTGGCACCGGTGCGCCTGATTGGTTTGACCGGCGGCATGTTCAACTTTGTTGGCGGCCTGGGTGGCATCACCGTGCCGCTGGTGGTGGGGTATCTGGCGCAGGACTACGGCTTTGCACCGGCGCTGGTGTATATCTCGGCGGTGGCGCTGATTGGCGCGCTCTCCTACATCCTGCTGGTCGGTGATGTAAAACGCGTAGGTGAATAAATTCGCGCGATGAATCGCGCCGCTACAAATACGGGCACAATCCGTAGCGGCGCCGTTCATTGCGCAATCAACCGCGGCGAAATTGCTGCTTCTCACTGCAGAATCACGTAATTTATCCGGCAACTGTTAGATGGAAGGTTGCCTCATGTCAGAAAAACAAATCACCTTTGCCGCGCGTCATCATCAACTTACCAACATCAACGTCTGGACCGGCGACAGCCAGTGGCTGGTATTTGATGTGCGACCTTCCGGCGCCTCTTTTACCAGCCTGACTATCGAGCGCGTCAACGTGGCGAGCGGTGCCGTTGAAGTGTTGTATCAGGCTCGCGATGGTGCGCACGTTGGCGTGGTCACCGTCAGTCCGGATCTGCCGCCGCGTTACGTTTGCATTCATGGTCCGGAACATCCGGATGCGCACTGGCGCTACGATTTTCATCACCGTCGCGGCGTGATCGTGCAGCAAGGCATCGCCGAGAACCTTGATGCCTGCGATATCACCGCGCCTTACACGCCTGGCGCGCTGCGCGGTGGCTCGCATGTCCACGTCTTCAGCCCGGATGGTTCGCGCCTGAGCTTTACCTACAACGATCATGTGATGCATGAAAAGGATGCCGGCGAAGACCTGCGTAACGTCGGCGTGGCCGTGCCGCTGCATCCGGTGTGTCCGCCTAAACAGCATCCGCGCGAATATGAGGGCAGCCATTATTGCGTGCTGGTCAGCCAGACGCAGCGCGATCCTCAGCCGGGCAGCGATCAGATTGACCGCGCCTATGAAGAGTGCTGGATCGGGAATCAAGGCTATCAGAAAGCGGATGGCAGCTGGCAGCGCTGGGCTATCGCCTTTATCGGCGATACGCGCGCCGCCAACGGCGACAAAGTGCCGGAAGTGTTTGTGGTGGATCTGCCCGCCGCGTTAGCCGATTACGCCAAACCGGGCGCTTCGCCCTTACAGGGCACGGCGGATAAATTGCCTGCGCCGCCAGCTGGCGTGCAGCAGCGACGCATCACGCACACCCATGGCCTGGCACTGCAACCGCGCCACTGGCTGCGCGCCTCCGCGGATGGCAGCGCCATCGCCTTTTTGCTGGCGGACGAACAGGGCGTGGTTCAGCTGTGGACGGTTTCACCGAATGGCGGCGAGCCACGCCAGGTGACGCAGCTGGCGAGTAGCATTCAGTCGGCCTTTAGCTGGCATCCACAAGGCGGCGCGATATGCTTTATCTGTGATAACAGTGTGATGCGCTGTGAAATGGCGACGGGAGCCTGTACGCGCTTAACGCCACGCAGCGATCATGCGCCATCCGGTGATGCAGTGGTCTGGTCGCCGGATGGAGAAAAGATCGCTTATATGCGGGAAGTGGACGGCTGGCGGCAGCTGTTTTGCGTCAGTGCGGCTGCGCGGGCATAGACGCGGAGGTCGCCAGGCTGGCTTGCGTGCCGGCCATTTTTTCGCTCTGCATCACGCGCTCGTGAATCGAATCCTTACTTTTATCGTCGCCAGAACGGAAGTAATCCCACGGCAGCAGCACGGTGTCCATCACCGCTGAGAACGGGAGATCGATCAGCGCCAGCGGCTTGATCGCCCAGCTGGTGTTGTCGTCAGTGATCATCTCTGCGCTGGCGCGCGTGCCGGGATAGTAGCCCTGACTGGCGCCAGTGTGAGACATAACGCTGGAGCAACCTGAAGTAATAAAGGTACTGCAAACCAGCACAGCTGTGAGCGGAAAGCGTTTCATCATATTCATCATCATCATCCCTTCAGTCATGGCATGGCCCTGGCTGGAGTGTGTCACCTGACGTTAAGCAAAGCTCTGTGGCTGCGTCTTGGATCTCAGGCGATTGGTCCCCTGAGTGTATGTCATATCGTCAGATTTGCTGTAAAAAAATACGCATCAGCCCTTGAAAGCGACCAGGCTGCACCCACTTTTAAGGAACGGTCTTGTTGCTGTTGCCGGAAGGGACAGCAACGGACTGCACAACCTGTCCATGGTGGAAGGTTGCCTAAACTTGCTGAATATCAGGAGTCTTATTATGCGTAACTTTGATCTCACCCCACTTTATCGTTCTGCCATTGGTTTCGATCGCCTGTTTAACCTGCTTGAGTCCAACCAAAACCAGGCCAATGGTGGCTACCCTCCGTATAACGTTGAGCTGGTGGATGAGAATTTCTACCGTATCACCATTGCCGTGGCGGGCTTTGCCCAGAGCGAGTTAGATATCACCTCGCATGACAACGTGCTGGTGGTGCGTGGCGCACATCCTGAAGAGCAGCCGGAGCGTAAATACCTGTATCAGGGTATCGCCGAGCGCAACTTCGAGCGCAAATTCCAGCTAGCCGATCACATCACGGTGCGCGATGCGCGTCTGGAAAATGGTCTGCTGAGCATCGATCTGATTCGCATCGTCCCGGAAGAGGCGAAACCGCGTCGTATCGAAATTCTGTAATCAGGATGTGAGTTAAAAAAACGCCGCTGAAAAGCGGCGTTTTTGTTTAGGTGCGCACCAATAATCGCTGACTCACCATGCCGCCAAACACATTCACCAGCAGGCCGAGGATGATCACTGAAACGCCGATCATCTGCTGAATCGACAAGGTTTCACCGAGGATCAGCGCCGCGCTGAGAATCCCCACCACCGGCACCAGCAGCGACAGCGGTGCCACGCGCCAGGTTTCATAGCGGCTCAGCAAATTACCCCATATCGCGTAGCCGACAATGGTGGCGATAAAGGCGAGATAGATCAGCGCCAACACCGTTTGCAGTGAAATGTGCAGCAGGCTGGTGATAATCGCCGCTTCGCCATCGAACAGCCATGAGCAGGCAAAGAACGGCACGATCGGTACCAGCGCACTCCACACCACCAGCGACATCACCGGCACTTTGCGGTTACGCAAAATGATTTTGTTGGTGATATTGCCGAGGCCCCACGACAGCGCCGCAGCCAGCGTCAGCATCATGGTAGTGAGCGTAATGCCCGCTGTGGTTTGGCCTGCCATGCCTGCGGTTGCCAGCATAAACATGCCGAGTGTCGCCACCAAAATGCCGACGATATGATTCCAGCGTAACTTCTCCGCCAGGAACAGCGCCCCCAACAGCAGCGTGAAGAAGGCCTGCGCCTGTAACACCAGCGACGCCAATCCTGCCGGCATGCCCAGCTTGATCGCGAGGAACAGAAAGGCGAACTGGCCGAAGCTGATGGTCATGCCGTAGACGATCAGCCAGCGCAGCGGAATCGCCGGACGCTTCACAAACAAGATCGCCGGAAACGCCACCAGGCTAAACCGCAATCCCGCCAGTAAAAAAGGCGGCATATCCTGCAGGCCCAGCTTAATCACCACAAAATTCACGCCCCACGCCACCACAACCAGCAGGGCTAACAACATATCTTTCACTGACATACACAGTCCTTACTGCCGCGATCAGGCGGTTGCCGTCACCGGTGTTGCGATCTCGGCACAACATTCATCACCGACAACCTTAAAGAAATCATCCACCTGTAAAGCCACGGAGCGATCCAGTGCCCCGGCGTTAAACCACAGCGTACCGACATCGCGCAGGCGCACATCGACGCGCAGCGCTAGCCGGTCATCAAAACTAAACGGCGGCACCGCGCCCATCACGCACTGGGTTAACTCCTGCGCTTTCTCTGGCGCCGCAAAGCTCGACTTCTTGCCGCCAATGGCACGCGCGGCGCTCTTGAAGTTGATCTTGCAGTCGCCCGGCACAATCGCCAGCAGATAGCGCGCATCCGCGCCATCCGGCATCGTCACTTCCAGCACCATCGCTTTGGCCGCCTGATTGAGATCGTTACCGCGAATCTCGCTAATCAGGTCGGTCTGGCCGATGGCTTCATGCTCCACCACGCGATAACGCGCCTGATGGTGATCCAGCAGGGCCGCTACTTTTTCATAGGTATTCATGTTCGTCTCCTCGTCGAAAACCTGGCGTTAACTCCAGGCGATGGCGTGTTTCATTTTTTTGTCGGTCAGGCCAAAGAAGAAGCCCATGGTGATGCGCGTGTCGCCTTCCACGCGATCAATTTCGTGATAAAACGCCGGATTAAACAGATAGATATCGCCACTGCGCGGTGAGAACTCGCACACCTCGCTGTGCTCGATGACGCCGGTTTGATAACCCAGTTCACCCGGCGTTTTGTACCATTCATCCACCGGCTGCCACTTCTTATTGAAGATGCGCAGCGCGCCGCCGGCGTTGCACTCCTGCAAACAAACCACGCAACTTAGCTGGTGCAAGATGCGGGTCACCGCCAATCCGCTGCCGGCGGCATCACGCACGATGTTGTCGTTATGCAGGGGATTGGCGACGCCGTCAGCGTGGAAGCGCACAATCGAACCGGCGTAATCGCCCAGCTCGGGCTCATTAGCGGTTTGCAGGCTTTCCAGGCGCAGCGCGTGCTGCACCCAGTTATAGATCTGATCGCGCAGGCAGTGCAGCGACGACGGCAGCGCGGCCTGAATATCGCGCAGCTCGGTGAAGTAGTTTTCCGGCGCGGCGGTGTGCTTCGCCAGATAAGGGCCGAGCGTGGTCAGCGCGCCGTTTGGATAGTGCGATACCCGCACCTGCTCGCGGCACTGCTGCAAATCCTCCACCACCGCTGCGCGCACGTCCGGCTTGAGGAAGTTACGTAACACCAGCAGCGGCACGCGCGCCGTCACGATGTCATCCAGCCAGGTGCTCTCCACAAACATGTTTGGATGAATAACGCGGATCTGATTGAAAATCGCCATGTTGATCACTCCCCAATTGGAAATTCATGAAGTTCATGGTTGTTCATACGACGCCATTCAGACGCCGTGCCCAGTGCTGAAATAGGTTCAGAAGAGATGAAAGTGGTGTCGTTTTTCTGTAAGCGGTGCAGCGTGAAATAGTTGGGATAGGGCGTGTCGTCGGGATGCCATTGCCACGCCCAGGCTTTATCGCGGGTGACAAAAATGGCGTTGGCCGAACTGCCGCCCGGCGCGACCTGCGCCATCTTGTCGCGCAGATAATCGCGGGTGAAATCGGCGGGCGTGGCGCGATCCACCATATATTCGAGATACTCCGCGGAATCAAAGCGCGACTCCGCCATGCCCAATTGCTGATAAACGGTGGGCAAAAAACCGTTATGCATCATGTACCACTGCGTGTCGCCGCTGGTGCGCCACAGCGGATGAGAAAATTCGATACCGTGATTTTTGCTCAGCGTGGCGTGGCGCACATGCACCGCCAGAAAGCGGCCGCGCAGGCGATCAACATCAATGGTCGGCAGCGCATCGGCGAACGTGCCGGTGCCGTGCAGCGTGCGAATGTGCCCTTGCTCCAGCCATAAACAGCCCCAACCGTTGGGATGCTGTTTAATCGGACCTTCGTGCGTGGCGGTTTCGCCGCAGCTCATGGCACGCGCGGCGTCCAGCACTGCGGCGGCATCGAATTGGCCGTGCGCCACAATCATTCTGCACATAGTAAATCTCTCCGAGTGGTGAGCGATGAGGCCTCAAGGATCTGATGGAACACCGCCAGAATGTCGTCGCGGCTGGTCGCTGCGAGACGCAAGGTGGCGAGAATGCCGGCGTGGCGGGTTAAATCGGCATACAGCGAAGAGCGTGGCGAAACTGCCAGCGCGGGCAGATTGAGCGGCGGCAACAGCTGACCGCGCTGGTGCTGTGCGATCCAGCGCTCAGCCGCGTCATACTGCAGGCGCTGACGCAAACGCACGCGGCCCACCGCCTGCGGCTGCGCCGGAAAATGCAGCGGCGGCATGCCATGACCGGCTTCGATGTGGAACGCCACTTCCGCCCAGTTGATGCCGGTGACTTCCTGCACCAGATTCACCACGCCCATGCCGGAAAGGCGGAAGCCCATTTCAAGGAAATGCGGTTCGCCGTTGACCAAAATGAAGTCGATGTGAAATGCGCCCTGACGATAGCCGAAGGTTTCGCAGCAGAAGCTCATCAGGCTGCTAAAGCTGGCGGGCAGCTGCTGCGCGGCGACTGCCACATGGCCGGATTCGTAAAAACTAACGCAGCCGTCTGCATCGCTATGGTGTTCGATCACCTTTTGGCAGCAGGTCAGCGCCACCGCATGGCCGTCCGCCACCACGCCTTGCAGCGAATACTCATCGCCCGCCAGCCAGCTCTCCACGATAAAACCGCTGAAGCCGCGCCCGCCGTAATTCATGGTGTCGACCAGCTTGCCGATCACCGCATCAAGCTGGCTGGCCTGTTTCACCAGCCAGACGCCAAGACCGCCGCCGCCGTCAACCGGCTTGATCACGCAGGGATAGAGCAACGCGTCTCGCGCATCCCGAATGCTGAGCGGCGAGGCAAAAAAGCGAAACTCCGGCTGCGGAAAGCGCTGCCAGGCTTTGCGCAACGCCATACGCTGCGCGTACTTATCCGGCGGAATAAAGCTGGCACCGGCGTCGGGCCCCGCCAGCAGTTCGCGTACGCGACCGGCGCTGGCGTTGTAAGCTTCAAAGCCCGCCAGCACCACGTGAGGATGCTCCATCAACCCGGCATGCAAACAGGCTTGCAGTACATCCCACGGATTTTCCGGGCGATCGAGCCGCACAATCAGATCGAACGGCAACGGGATGCTCAGCGATTGGTAATCGACGAAATCGCCCATCTCCGCCAGCACGGTAAAGTAGCCGTCGCGTTTGGCCACCGCGCAGTAAGGATTTTGTCCGTCGCGGGTGGCACCAATCTGCAGGAAAATCTTTCTCATCGCGTTGCCTTACCGGGTTAACGCCCGGAGATCACTTCAGTGACGACGTCGTGCATGACCCCGTTATTCACCTGAATCACTGCTTTGTGCGGGTCAAAACGCAGCACGCGCGAAAGCGCATCGCCGCGCTGTTCGTCCAGCAGTGAACTCACCTGCTTGCTACGCCAGCAGTGACGCATCTGCGCCACGGTCAAACCAGAGTGTTGCTCCAGCTGCTGCGCCAGCACCAGGTCGTCGCTTTCGCCGCGCAGCAAGGCGCGCACCGCCGCTTCGTCCGGCGCATCGACCAACTGCTGCAACCAGCTTTTCAGCTGATTGCCTTCGGCGATAAACGGCGAATAGATCATGCAAACCAGTTGGGTTTCATTGAGGCCAAATGCCTGTTCGGCGAACTGCGCGGCGCGCTGGCGGGCGCGCTTAATCGCCTCATCGTCCTGATAACGTGCCGCCATCTCATCAATCAGCTGCGGCGGGAAATCTTTTTTCACCATCAGCCCGAGCGCAAAGCGCACATATTCGCGAATGCCTTCGGCGTAGCTGCGCTGCAACAGCGTCTCCGCACGCAGACCGCGAATATGTGCCATTAACGTCGGGTTACCGCAGTCCGATTCGGAAAAGCTGAACATCAGTTCATCAAAGCGGAAATGCATAAATTCAGTCAGCAGCGCCCAGTGCGCGCCCGCTTCATAGGCGGTGTCCTGATAGATATTGAAGAACAGCGGATCGCGTTCCAGCTGCCAGGTAATGCGGTGCGCGGGCGTCACCTGATCGGCACCGTAGATATCGGCGAAATAGCGCTCGGCCACGCCATCCAGCGTTTGCAGGAAGCCGCTAAAGCCGCGCGACTTATCCGCCACCGGCGCAGCAAACAGCCGCGAAAGATGGCGCGCCCACGCCAGATAAGCGGTTTGTTCCTGCGGCGAATCGCCGGTGATGATCACATCAACGCCGCCGTCGTAATGCGCCGCCAGGCCAAACGAGTTCACCATGCTGAGATTACAGGCGTTACAAAACGTCGAGCGCGCATCGGCGCGGAAGCGATGGCCATTCATCAGCACATCGTTGCGATTCTGCTGGCGCACGCTGTCTGGCATCGGTAAATGGCGATCGAAGTGGCGGATTTGCAGGCCGTCAGTCACCAGACATTCGGTAAAGTCATCATCGTGGATGTGCAACGCGCGATACACGCGATCGATATTGTCCATTACGCTGTCGTTCATTGCCGCATGGCGGTTGGTGCTAATGCGCAGCTGAAAGGTGCTGCCATGTTGCTGCCAGATCAGCCCCTGAATGTAGCGCACGTACGCCACCATATAGCTGCTGTCTTTGCCGCCGCCGTAGGCCAGCAGCACGCGGTTATTCTCCGGGTGAGTGGCATCCGGGAGCGCGGCGAGTAAACGGCGTGAACAGTGTTGCGCGGAATCAATAATCGTGGGGGTGAGATATCCACTAATCTCTCGCATCAGGGTGGACAGATTATTCATTTTCACTTCATCCTTTGGCTAAAAAGTCGCTGCTGCCGTGCTGGCGGCATCAGACGGGAAATGGGCCACGAAGGTGCTACGGAATGAATGCCTTAAAGACGATTGCGCGGGTTATCAATTAACTAATGCAGCCTAAAGTACTTTGAATGTAATCTGGTGAAAACGCACAGATCCGGACGAAATAGGGTGGAACAGATGGCGGGTGAAACGGAACAGGGCAGTCGTTACCGTCAAATCGCAGAGCAGATAAAACAAGCCATTCACAGCGGCTCGCTGCCGCCCGACAGCCGTTTACCGTCGGTGCGCACGTTGGCGACGCAGTACAGCGTCAGCATGACCACCGCGCTGAAAACATTACGCACGCTTGAGGATGAGCACTACGCAGTGGCGCGTCCCAAGTCCGGTTTTTTTGTCGCACCGCGGCCTGTTAATAAAACCTTTCCCACGCTCATTAACGAGCAAGCGCGCGAAGTGGCGCCGCTCGACGAGCAGACCGAGCTGCATCTGGCGATGCTCGGTTCAGACTGCCGCGTGCGGCTGGATCTGGCCAACGGCGACCTCTCACTCTATCCGGTGAAGAAGATTGGTTTGCTGATGCGCCAGATGGGTTACAGCAAACCGGCGCTGCTGGGGAATACCGTAAAAGGCACCGGCTACGCGCCGCTGAAAAATGAAATTGCACGCCGCGCGGTGGATTATGGCTGCAATATCAATGCGGATGACATCCTGATCACCAACGGCTGCATCGAAGCGATTTCGCTGGCGCTACGCGCCACCACGCGGCCAGGCGATATCGTCGCGGTGGAATCGCCGTGCTATTTCGTGTTGCTGCAGATGCTGCATAACCTCAATCTGCGGGTGATTGAGGTGGAAGCGGGGCCGGAAGGTTACGTTAATGTGGAGAAACTTACTTCACTGTTCCAGCGCAAAGCGGTGCAGGCGTATCTCACCATCAACAACATCAATAATCCGCTCGGCAAAAGCATTCCCAACGAGCAGAAAGCCTATATCGCACGTCAGGCCGACGAGAACGATGTGGTGATCATTGAGGATGATATCTTCGGTGATACCGCATTCGGTGAGCGCCGTCCGTTTCCAATGCGTGCCTTCAGCCCGAACGCTATTTTGTGCAGCGGCTTCTCGAAAACGGTTGCGCCGGGCATTCGCATTGGCTGGGTGCACAGCAGCAACTACATGCGCAAAATCGCCTCGCTGAAATACACCACCAGCATGGGCACGTCGGTGTTGTCGCAAGCAGCGATTGCCGAACTGCTGCGCAGCGGCGGCTATGATGCGCATCTGCGTAAGCTACGGCGCGAGTTGAAGAATCAAATCCAGCATATGCGTCAGGCGGTGCTGCGCTACTTCCCGCCGGGCACGCGGGTGTCTGATCCTGAAGGCGGCTATGTGTTATGGGTGGAAATGCCGATCGGTGCGCTGAATGTGCGCGCGCTGTTTCTCAAGGCGCGCAACGCGGGTATCGGTATCGCGCCGGGCCACATTTTCGCTACCGATCACCGCTACGATCACTGTTTTCGACTCAATGCCGGTTTTGGCTGGAATGCCGAAGTGGAGCAGGCGATTCAGCAGCTGGCGCAGTGGTGCCAGCTATCTATAACGCAGGGATAGCGCAATAGAGTGCGCCGCTACGGAATGTGCACAATCGTAGCGGCGCGATTGAGATGTTTTAATCCCTAAACGCGGCTTCCAGCTCTTCCGCCAATATCTGCACCGCGCGCTCAATCTTCTCTGCATCCGGCACATAGTTCATGCGCATGCATTGATGGGTGTGCGGCCATTCGTGCTCCAAACCGGGGAAGAAGAAGTGGCCGGGCACCATCAGCACGCCACGCGCTTTCAGGCGCTGATACAGCGTTTCGGTGCTGATCGGCAGATCGCGGAACCACAGCCAGAGGAAAATCGCGCCTTCGGGTTTATGAATCAGGCAGCGATCTTCCGGCAAATAGCGGCGCAGAATCGCAATCGTCTCGCTGACTTTGGCCTGATAGAACGGCTTAATCACCTCTTGCGACAGCCGCAGCAAATCCCCGCGTACGATCATCTCATTAGCAATCGCTGGGCCGATGCTGCCCGGCGCCAGGCTAATAATGCCGTTCATGTTGCCAATGGCGGTGATAGTGCTCTCATCGGCGACGATAATGCCGCAACGTGCGCCGGGGAGGCCAAGTTTCGACAGGCTCATGCACAGAATGGTATTGGGATTCCACAGCGGGCGCGCTTCGCTAAAAATGATGCCGGGGAACGGCACGCCGTACGCGTTATCAATCAGCAGCGGTACGCCGTGCTGCTGCGCCAGCGCATCCAGCTGCAGCAGTTCATCATCAGTGATCACGTTGCCGGTTGGGTTGGTCGGGCGCGAAACGCAGATTAGGCCGACATCGTCATTCAGCGGCAAATGGTCGAAATCAACGTGATATTTGAACTGGCCTTCCGGCAGCAGCTCAATGTTTGGCTTGGCGGAGACAAACAGATCCTCTTCCAGGCCGGCATCGGCGTAGCCGAGATATTCCGGTGCCAGCGGGAACAGCACGCGCTTTTTGCTGCCGTCGGCGCGACGTCCGGCGAACAAGTTGAAGAGATAGAAAAACGCACTCTGGCTGCCGTTGGTCAGCGCGATGTTTTGCGCGGTTAATGGCCAGCCAAGTTCCTCACGCAGCATCTTCGCCAGCGCATCCAGCAGCAGCGCTTTGCCGCGCGGACCATCGTAGTTGCACAGCGCTTCGCTCAGCTGGCCGTCCTGATGCATCTGCATCAGCAACTGGTTGAAATAGTCATTCATCGCCGGGATCTGCGCCGGATTACCGCCACCAAGCATGATGGTGCCGGGCGTGCGCAGGCCTTCACCCATGTCTTCCATCAGACGTGAGATGCCGGAGTGTTGAGTAAATTTGTCGCCGAACTGAGAAAAGGACATAGGAAGTTAAAACGTTGTGAAATCGAATGGGGAACCACCATAGCGCCCGCCGCTGGCAGGCGCAATGGGTAAAAGGCAAGCTTAGCCTTGGATCTGCGGGTTAACGCAGTTTTTCTCGACTTTGCCGCTCAGGGCGGCGATCAGGTTATCTACCGCGTCGCGCGCCATGCCGTAACGGGTTTCATGGGTGGCGGAACCGATGTGCGGCAGCGCGACCACGTTCGGCAGCGTCAAAATTTCGGCATCGGCAGGCACCGGTTCAACTTCGAACACATCCAGACCGGCGGCGTGGATAGTGCCGTCTTTCAGCGCCGCCGTCAGCGCCTGCTCATCCACCACCGGACCGCGACCGGCGTTGATCAGAATTGCGCTTGGCTTCATCAACTTGAGCTGCGCCGCGCCAATCATATGGTGCGTCTGTTCGGTCAGCGGCAGGCTGATGCAGACAAAATCACTCTCTTTCAGCAAGGTTTCCAGATCGCAGGCACGCGCACCAAAGCGGGTTTCCGCCTCTTCATGCTGACGACGCGCGTTATAGAGAATGTTCATGCCGAAGCCAAAGTGCGCACGCTGCGCCAGCGCGAGGCCGATGCGGCCCATGCCGAGAATGCCGAGGGTTTTGTGATGCACATCAATGCCGAAATGATCCGGTCCGATGCTCTTTTTCCACTCGCCGTTTTTGACCCACTTATCCAGCTCGGTCACGCGCCGCGCGGTGCTCAGAACCAGCGCCATCATGGTGTCGGCGACGGTTTCGGTCAGCACGGTTGGTGTGTGCATCAGCAGCACTTTGCGTTGATTCAGCGCATCAACGTTGAAGTTATCGTAACCCACCGACACGGTGGAGCAGGCGCGCAGCGCGGGCATTTTTGCCAGCAGCTCGCCATCCACTTTGCCGCCAGAGCCGAGCAAACCTTGCGCCTGTTCGAACTGCGCCGCGTGTTTTTCGATAGTTTCCGGGGAAATGTCGTGCACTTCAGTGACGGTGAAATGGGCATCCAGTTTGGTGCGCAGGTCATCTGGCAGGCTCTTATAAAGAATCACAGCAGGTTTCATCTTTTGCTCCCTTTAAAATGTAGGGGAGGCTTTAATGCCTCCCGAATCGATTACGCGTGCTTCGCCCCGTGAACGGGCGGCGGCGTTTTGTTCTGGGCTGGTTTGACGATCAACGTCAGCCAAACCGAAGCCAGCAGCGCAGCACCCATGAAAATGTAGGAGGCGGCAGGCGAACCGGTCGCGCCATTAAGATAGCCTACAATCCACGATCCGACGAAGGAACCCAGTGCGCCCATGCTGTTGATTAATGCCATCGCACCACCGGCGACGTTGCGCGGCAACATCTCCGGAATGATGGCGAAGAACGGACCATAAGGCGCATACATCGCCCCACCGGCAATCACCAGCAGCGTATACGACAGCCAGAAGTTGCTGGAGCCCACCAGGTACGAACCGAGGAACGCCAGCGCGCCAATCAGCAGCAGCGGCCAGACAAACAGTTTACGATTCTGGGTTTTATCTGACGCCCACGACACCACGATCATCGCAATGGTCGCCACCAGATACGGCACCGCAGACAGCCAACCGGCTTCCACCATGCCCATCTGCGAACCGTTACGCAGAATGGACGGCAGCCACAGCACGAAACCGTAAACGCCGATGCTCCAGGCAAAATATTGCAGGCACAGCAGGATCACGTTGCGATTACGGAACGCTTCACCGTAGTTACGTACCGCTTTAATCCCTTCCTGCTCTTTTTGCAGCTGCGCCTGCAGCGCGGCTTTCTCGCTTTCGCTCATCCATTTGGCCTGGGCAGGTTTGTCCTGCACCAGGAACCACCAAGCCACCGCCCAGATCACTGCCGGGATGCCTTCAATGATAAACATCTCGCGCCAGCCAAAGGACTCAATCAGATAGCCGGAAACCACCGACATCCACAGCACCGTCACCGGATTACCGAGGATCAGGAAGGTATTGGCGCGCGAACGTTCGGATTTGGTAAACCAGTTGCTGATATAGATCAGCATCGCCGGCATCACCGCCGCTTCCACCACGCCGAGCACAAAGCGGATCGCCGCCAGCATCGGAATGTTGCTGACCACGCCGGTCAGCGAGGCGCAGCCGCCCCATAAAATCAGGCACCAGAAAATCAGCTTCTTCACGCTGCGACGTTCGGCGTACAGCGCGCCGGGGATCTGGAAGAAGAAGTAGCCGAGGAAGAACAGGGCGCCCAGCAGCGATGACATGCCTTTGGTGATGCCGAGATCGTCATTTATCCCTGCGGCAGAGGCGAAGCTGAAGTTCGCCCGGTCCAGATACGCCAGACTGTAGGTGATAAACACGATGGGCATGATAAACCACCAGCGTTTTGGCGCGATTGTCTGCGATTTCATGGGTGACTCCTCTGGTTGAGGTGGACGCATTCAGTGGATGCGCCTCGCGATATTGTTGTAGTGGGTACAGCTATTGGGTTTCGTACGGACCCGTAGCGGCGCAATTTATTGCGCTTCTGGCAGCGAAGCCGCTGCGAAAAGCGCGCGATGCATCGCGCCGCTACGGGATTGTGCTGTTATCAGTAATCGCCCAATGCCGCGCGCGTCGGCAGGCCTTCACTGTCGCCAGCGACCTGAATCGCCAGCGAACCGATCTTATTACCGCGCAGAATCGCCTGCGGCAGGGATTTGCCCTCCAGCAAAGCGCTGATCAGCCCAACCGCAAAGCCGTCGCCGGCACCCACGGTATCGACCACATTCTCGACGCGAATCGGTGCGACCTGGCCTTGCTGGCCGTCGGCGGTTTTGTACCAGGCGCCGTCGCCACCGGTTTTGATCACCACCGCTTTCACCCCTTTATCGAGGTAGAAATCGGCGATGGCTTCCGGCTGGCGGTAGCCGGTGAGAATCAAACCCTCTTTCTCGCCCGGTAGCACCCAATCGGCGTATTCCGCCAGATGATTGAGTTGCTTACGCATCTCCTCTTCGCTGCGCCATAACACCGGACGCAAATTGGGATCGAAGGAGATGGTTTTGCCCCGCGCGCGCATCTCTTTTGCCGCGTGTTGCGCCAGGGCAAGCGAGCTGTCAGAGATTGCCGCCGCCACGCCGCTTAAATGCAGATGGCGCGCGCTGCCAAAGTAGTCGTCGTTGAAATCGTCGGGCGACAGATGGCTGGCGGCGGAGCCTTTGCGGAAATATTCGACTTCCGGATCGGAGCCGTCATCGACGCGGGATTTGAGCTGGAAGCCAGTGCGATAGCGCGCGTCCGTGGTAACGCAGCGGTGATCGACGCCCTCTTTTTCCAGCTGTTGCAGCGTGAAGCGACCAAAGCTGTCGTCGCCGACGCGGCTCACCCAACCGACCTGCAAACCGAGGCGCGCCAGGCCAATCGCCACGTTGAGTTCGGCCCCAGCAATGCGTTTGACGAAGCCTTCTGCTGCGGCGAGATCGCCGGTTTGCTGGGCGATAAACATCGCCATCGCTTCACCAATCGTCACCACATCCAGCGTTTTTTGCGTCATCATCGGCTCCTTACGCTGCACGCAGCAGGTCAACGTAATGGCGAGTGACCGCCAGCAAATCCGCGCCTTCCAGCGGGAATTCGATGCCGCGCGGTGCGTCGGTTGGCAGCGCGTTCAGCAGCGTGCGCCAGCTATCGTCGGCCTGATCCAGCGCGATCGCGCGGAAAGTAGCGCCGTGTGGCACCGCCGCTTTAACGTGGATGTAGCTAACGTAGCGACTGAGTTGCGCGGCGGCCTGCAAACCGTCTTCGCCGGTCCACTGCCAGTTGCCCATATCGAAGGTCATATCCAGCGGCAATGCGGCATCGCAAGCCTGATGGAAGAAGCGCAGCATCGGCGCCAGTTTGCTGTCTGGCGTTTGATCGTTCTCAACCACCAGCGTCACCGTTGATGCTTTAAGTACATCGAGCAGCGCGCGCACATCAAGTTCAACGAAATGGCCAAGCGCCACTTTCAGGCGCTGAGCGCCGATTTGTTCGGCTTCCTGCAGGAACTGCGCCAGACGGGGATTCAGCGCACCATCATCTAGCCACAACGCTTCCGGCACGGAATAACTGGCGCTCAGCTGATGCTGGGAAATCGCATTGCCCAGCGCATGCAGCAGGCAGAGTTCATTTTCGTTGAACAGCTCGCGACGAATTTCGACGCCATCTGCGCCGGCCTGTTTGATCAGCGGCAACAGCGCGGCCTGGCCACCCAATTCCGCTACTTTCTGCGCGCCGTATGCGGCAGTTACAACAATAATTTCTGGTTTCATCACGTTTCTCCGGGCATGACCACATCCCATTCGTTATAAAAAACCTAAATGGAACCGGTTCCAAAGGAAAGGCGCAGACCGTGAAATTATGATCATGCTCACGAAGTGAGCCATAAAAGGCCGGCTTAGCGCAGCGGCTGGCTGGAGCCGCGTACGATCAGTTCGCCGGAGAAGAGCTGTTCGCTGACCGGTTGCTCGCTGCCCTCAATGCGCGCGATAACCTGCTCCAGCGCGGCGTAACCAATCTGCCAGGTGGGTTGCTTTAAGGTGGTGATGCCGACACCCGCCAGCGCCGCCCATTCCAGTTCGTCAAAGCCCAGCAGGCCAATCGCTTCGCCCCAGCGCAGCGCAAGGCGCTGCAGCGCGCGCGCCACTTGCAAGGTCAGCGCGCCGTTGGCGGCGATCACCGCACAGCGTTTGTCGGGATGGCGCTGGTGGAATTCCCGCAGCTGTTTTTCCAGCGCGTCGGGCTGATGCAGCGCTACCTCGGCATTCTCTGCCGCAATCTCTGGCGCGTTTTTTACCGTGTCGTAGAAGGCGCGCAGACGTTCACGGCGCGTATTAACGCTGCCGAGCGGCTCGCTAAGGAAGAGCAGGGCTTGATAGCCGTTATCCAGCAAATGTTGGGTCGCAACCGTGGAGGCTTCAACGTTGTTGAGCCCCACCATATCGCAGGCGAAATCGGGGATTTTCCGGTCAATCAATACCATCGGCAGCATCGACTGTTGCAGGCGATTGAGCACTTCTTCATGCATGCCCACGGCATTAACCACAATGCCTTCCACCTGATAGCTGCTGAGCAGTTGCAGGTAATGCTGTTCGAGATCGACTTCATTGTTGGTGTTACACATCAGCAGGGTAAAGCCCTGCGCACGACACGCCGCTTCGATGCCGCTCAGCACGTCAACCGAGTAAGGATTGGTGATGTCGGCAATGATCAGGCCAATCAAACGCGTGCGGCCGCGTTTCAGTCCGCGCGCCATCTGGCTGGGACGATAGTTGAGTTCGGCGATGGCCTGTTCGATACGGGCTTTGAGATCGGGCGAGAGCAGATTCACTTCGCCATTCAGATAGCGGGAAACGCTGGTTTTACCGGTTTTTGCCGTACGGGCAACGTCACTGATTGTGGCTCGTGGCGGCCTGGTTTTCATTGCTTACACCTGCTGAAAAGAAACAGGCGAAGACTAACACAGCTCGCGCCAGGCGCAATCATTGCGCGTCAGAAGTGAGTCGCAGCACCGGCTGCCAGAGCGTTTGCAGATCGCCTGGCGGCACATCATCGAGCAGTTGCAGCACCATTTCGGCGATGCGCTCGCCAATGTGCTGCTGCGATGATTGCAGAATGGTGTTCACCGGCTGATCGACAATCGAATCGGGCGGCAATCCATCATACACATACAGCGGAATCGCCTGCGCGCCCTTCAGGCGGGCCGCCTGCTGCAGCGCAATCGCGGCACCTTCACCCAGCGTGCTGCAATCGGTGATGATCGCCTGCGGCGCATCGCCTTGGGCCAGCCAGGCATTGGTTTGCTGATAGCCGGAGCGGCGTGTGGCGGGTAGTGCGGCCATCAGGGATTGATCGACCGGCGCCTGATGCCGAATCAGCGCATCAATAAATCCCTGGCGGCGATCGAGGATGTACGTTGCCGTTTCGTTACTGCCGAGATAGGCCAGACGCGGGCAACCTTGTTGCAGGCAGTGTTCTGCCGCCAGAAAGGTACCGGCGTGATTATCGTAATCAATCCATGCGTATGGCAGCGGCAGCTCGCTGCGGCCGAGCGTCAGGAAGCGGAAACCCTTCTGTTGCAAGCGTTGCAGTCGCGCATCCTGCGGCAGGGTGTGGGTTAAAATCAGGGCATCGATGGCGCCGCTGCGCAGCATGCGGATCAGCTTACGCTGTTGCCCTTGCGGTTTGTCAGGCAGCAACAACAAATCAATATCGTGCTGGGCGAGGCGTTGATCCAGCATTAGCAGCATTTGGCTGTAATAGCTGTCATTGAGCGAGGCGTGGCTGATGGGAAAGAGCAGACCGACCGCATTGGCGCGCCCGGTTTTCAGGCGGCGGGCAGCGTCGTTGGGGCGATAGCCGCGCGCATTCGCTTCGTCTTCAATGCGTTTACGCGTGACGGCCGCTACATCGTCATAGCCATTTAGCGCCCGGCTCACGGTAGTAACAGAGAGGCCAAGGGTAGCGGCGATGGCTTTGAGTGACATGATAGCGTCCCACTGATCAATTTTTGATCACGCTAGCATAAAGGAAAAGGCGGCTCTATCGGTTACGAATTTTTTAGCTTTTTCTAACAAAGATGGTGTCAAAAGAGGCGAAAAAATGTGACAAAAGCCGATCTTTTCGTGCAGATCGGCTCTTTACTTTTAGCCCAGCGGGCTGAGGGTGATCTCAACGCGACGGTTCTGCGCTTTGCCGTCTTCGGTGCTGTTGCTGGCAACCGGATTATCCGGTCCTAAACCCTGGGTGCGCAGACGGTTTTGCGCCACGCCTTGCAGAATCAGACCGCTGGCCACGCTGTCGGCGCGCTGCTGTGACAGGCGCATATTCAGCGCGCGCGTGCCGGTGCTGTCGGTGTAGCCCACCACATTCACGGCGGTTTTTGGATACTCTTTCAGCAC
Organism: Kluyvera sp. 1366; assembly: GCF_054823405.1. Taxonomy (NCBI): domain Bacteria; kingdom Pseudomonadati; phylum Pseudomonadota; class Gammaproteobacteria; order Enterobacterales; family Enterobacteriaceae; genus Kluyvera; species Kluyvera sp. 1366. The sequence continues at coordinate 202,914 of NZ_JBTRDW010000008.1, read as the reverse complement.
CATCGCGACGCCAGTCAGGGTGTTGGCGCCCGCCGGTTTCAGGTTGCTGCTGTTGGAGTCAAAGGTGACGTTATTTGGCATGTTGAGCACGATGTTGTCGCCCTGACGCGTCACGCTGACGCCGGTGCCGCGCATTTTATCGCGCAGTTTCGCTTCCTGCACATCCATATAATAGCCCGCGCCGCCGCCCAGTGCGGCACCGGACGCCGCGCCAATCAGCGCACCTTTACCGCGATCTTTCTTCGACGACGACAGCACGCCCACGCCCGCACCCAGCACCGCGCCTAAACCGGCGCCGATACCCGATTTGCCCGCCTGCGATTCGCCGGTATAGGGATTGGTGGTACAACCCGACAGCGCGAGGCTGCCGCTCAATAACAAGGTCAGCGCCAAAATACGCTTATTCATGAAAAATCCCTCACAGATTTAAACGGGGAAAAGCCCCAAAACGGCACTATTATGCCGTTCAATTATGGGGAAATGCGTGAGGGTCAGTCTTAATTTGTAAACTTTTGCTTTAAAGATTATCAGGATGGCAAAAACAGCTGGTTTGATGATCGTTAATTAAGCCGCAGGCTTGTAGAAATGAGTGGCATGTTGTGGGGCCGACGAATTTAAAACCACGCTTCTTAAGTGCTTTCGACAGCGCAATGGCTGGCTCGGAGGTCGTTGGCGCGTCTTTGTAATTCGCGTAACGGTGCAAAATCGGCGTATGGTCGACAAAAGACCAGATAAAGCGTGAAAACTCCTCTCCGATAGCTTCCAGCGCCAGCAAGGCACGCGCATTGTTGATGATCGCTTCCAGCTTGCCGCGATGGCGAATCAGTCCCGCATTTTGCATCAACCGTGCCATGTCGCTTTCATCCATCAACGCCACGGCATCGGGATCAAATTCATGGAATGCGCGGCGGTAGTTTTCGCGTTTTTTCAGTACCGTAATCCATGAAAGTCCGGCCTGTTGGCCTTCAAGACAGACCATTTCAAATAAGACTCGCTTATCGGTTTGCGGCACGCCCCACTCTTTATCGTGGTACGCCAGATACAGTGGATCCTCAGTTACCCAGCCACAACGTTGCATTGCATCACTCCCTTAGCCTATGAAATAGCGGTAGTTCCCTTGACGAATGGCAAAAGCGATTAATAGTTATACAAGGGGCGCCGATATAGATCTTATAAAACCTAAACGCCCATCTCTTCCCGGCTCGTCAGGAGTCCTTCATGTTGCAGAAAAGTCAGCGGACAGGCCAGCATATAATCGCGCTGGCTTTTGGCAGTGTATGGCTATTTTTTCTGGCCGGGAATACCTATGCCTTTGATCAATCGAGCCAGAATAGCGCACCCGATTACAACGCCATACTTGCTGAAAAAATTTCCAGTAATCACCTGATGTTGACAGAAAACCCCGATGCCAACCTGTTTGACGCCGCGCTTAACTCGCCGAATGACTACGCGCTGGTGATGCACAGTGAAACCGCCAGCGTCGGCGCTACGCCTTTTGTTAATCGCTACTCTGCCGGCTGGTCGATGCCGATGAGTAAAGCGGTGAGCACCGGGCCGGTGGCGCAGTTTGCGGTGGATGATTCGACCTTGAGCTGTCCGAAGTGCGCAGGAGTGGATAGCAACAACGCCGAGCACATTGCCTCCGTTGGCTGGCGCGTGGATTCCAGCCTTAGTGGGATATCGCCGTGGGCGCAGGTAAGTTACAGCCATCTGGTAAATGAAGAGTTGCCATCGCCCACCCGCGAACGAGCCGAGGATATCAACGGACGGGAAAGCAATTGGGTGGATGTCAGCGTCGGCGCAAATATGCCGCTGGGGCAAAATATGGCGGCCTTTGCTTCTTTTGCGCAAACTGGCGCAGTGACCAGCGGCGAGCAGTTTATTTATAGCCTGGGCGTCAGCGCCAGCTTCTAATCGGCATAAAAAGAGAAGTGACAAAACGTGAGGTCCATATACTAAGTGCGCTAATCATAACTTTGGTCACAATATGCGCAACAATATTATTCTTATTAGCCGTGAAGTTACGGCCTTTCTCATCAGTGGATTGGTACTCGTTTTCTGTATGGCGATGGTCTACATCGACGTCAACTGGATGAACGATGCCCTGCACGAAACCTCCTTCACCGAAATCACCCAGGAGCTGATGCTCTTGCTCATCGCCACCTTCTATTTCCTCTCGGCCTGGCAGCGGCCATCACAACGCAGCGTGCTGATCCTGGTCGGCGGTTTTTACAGCTGCATGCTGATTCGTGAGATGGACTTCCTGTTCGATTTCATCAGGCACGGCGCATGGCTGTGGTTTGCGCTGGCGACGACGGCGGCCTGTCTGGCGATGGCCTTCCGCCAGCCGCGCCAAATCCTGCCCGGGCTGGCGTCGCTGGTTCAGCATCGCAGCTGGCAGATGATGGCCGCAGGTTTACTGGCTATTTTGGTGTTTTCGCGCCTGTTTGGCATGCATCAGCTGTGGGAACATCTGATGCTCGATGGTTATAACCGCGTGGTAAAAAACATGGCGGAAGAGGGCAGCGAGATGTTTGGCTACAGCCTGTGCCTGATCGCATCGGCTCGCTATCTTTGGCAAACCCGGCCGCAGCCTGTCGCGGTTCGGGTGCCGCACGCGTCACGCCATGTGGATCGCGCCGAACCGCTGACGATGCCACGCTAATCGCTGCGACCTTTTTGACGATCACTTGTCCTAAAACAGGTACACTTACCGCATAACGCCGGGCTGAATTTGCCGCCCGGCGCACCATGCTGGTTAACGTCAGGTTTCTTCATGTCAGTCAAAATCTTATCTTCAACGTTGGTGGGGCTGGATGGCTTCTGCCATGACCCGCTCGCCGTGCTGCAGCAGGCCGATAACGGCACGCTGGCGGTGCTGCATAACAATACGCCGGCGTTTTATGCGCTCACGCCGCAGCGTCTGGCGCAGCTGCTGGCGCTGGAAGCCGCCGCGCAGCAGCCCAATGATGTCACGCTGGATGAGAGTCTGTTTCAGACCGAAAGCGCGCCCATCGCCACGCCGGTGGGCAAGTTCGCAATGTATGAAGGCTGGCAGCCCGATAGCGATTTTCAGCGTCAGGCCGCCATCTGGGGCGTGGCATTGAGTGAACCGGTTACCGCCGCCGAGCTGGCCACGTTTGTGGCGTACTGGCAGGCGGAAGGCCGTTTGTTCCATCATGTGCAGTGGCAGCAGAAGTTAGCGCGCAGCGTGCAGATGAATCGCGCCGCCAATGGCGGACAGCCAAAGCGCGATCTCACGCAAATCAGCAATACTGATTACGATATTCCCGATGGATTCCGAGGTGAGTAATGAAAACGCCGAACGATCTTTTTAGTCGCCTGAAAAAGATGATGCCGTCCGAAGTGCAGCCGAAATTCAAAAGCGGCGCGGAGCTGCTGGCCTGGAACCAGGAGCAGGGCCGCTTGCGCTCGGAAGCGATTGTGCGAGAAAACCGCGCGATGAAAATGCAGCGCATCATGGGGCGCTCGGGCATCCGCGAGCTGCACATGAACTGCTCGTTCGACAACTATCGCGTGGAAAATGATGGGCAGCGCAAAGCGCTGGCCATGGCGCGCGAATACGCCGCCGGATTTGAAAACAGCATCTCCAGTTTTGTTTTTTCCGGTCGTCCCGGCACCGGTAAAAACCACCTTGCCGCAGCGATTGGTAACGATCTGATTATTCGCGGTAAAAGCGTGCTGATTGTGACCGTGGCCGACTTGATGTCGAGCATGAAGGGCACTTTCAGCGGCGGCAGCGATTTAACTGAAGAGCGCCTGCTGCACGATCTCAGCCATGTGGATCTGCTGGTGATCGATGAGATCGGCATGCAGAGTGAATCGCGCTATGAAAAAGTGATCATCAATCAGATTGTTGATCGCCGCTCATCGTCGAAACGCCCAACGGGCATGTTATCGAACCTCGATCCCGCCGGCATGAATTCGCTGCTGGGTGAACGCGTGATGGACCGTATGCGCCTCGGCAACAGCTTGTGGGTGCGCTTTGACTGGGAAAGTTATCGCAGCCGTGTGCGCGGTGATGAGTATTGAGGAGTGCTATGAAAGCAGCCAGTAAAGGTCCAGCACTACTTCGCCTGAACAACCTGAAGCGGGTGATGATGCAACTGCGCACCACCCGCATCACCTCCCGCCAGGATCTGGCATTAGCGCTCGAGCTGAGCAAAAACACCGTTTCACTGATTGTCGATGATTTGCTGGAAGCCGGGCTGATCAATGAGCTCGGCCCGGTTAGCGTGGCGTCAGCGGGCCGGCCGAAAATCGAAATCTCGCTGCGCGCCGAAAAGCTGAAAAGCGCGGGCATCATGGTGGAGCGCCAGGCGATTCACTGGCGCGTGTGCGACTATTTCTCGCAGGTGATTGCCGAGCAAACCTGGCGCACCGAAACCAGCGATCCTGAGCAGTTGCTGCATGAGCTGGTGGAAGTGTGCCAGACCTTGCACGCGGCGCATCCCGAGCTGCTCGGCGTGGCGATTGGTTTCCCTGGCATCATCGATCCGCATCGCGGCTGGGTGCATTTTTCCGCGCATCTGGGCTGGCAGGATGTGGATGTGATGACCATTCTCAGCCACGAGATGCCGCTGCCGCTGCGCATCATGAATAACGTCAAAGCGGCGGCGCTGCTTTCGGTGCAGCAACTCGAACTGAATAAGTCGCAAAGCCATTTCTATCTGCGAATTTCTGAAGGATTAGGTGGCGCGCTGGTGGAACACGGCGAGGTGTTTACCGGCAGCAGCTGGACGGCGGGCGAGATCGGCCATCTTACCGTGCAACCCAACGGCGAACGCTGTAGCTGCGGTCGCTTAGGTTGTCTGGAAACGCTGGTGAGCAAACCGGCCATTCAGCAGCAGCTGGCAAAACGCAAACCGGGCCTGCGCTGGCAGAATGGCGAGAGCGAACCGGAAATCCTGAAAGAGGTGATGACGCAGGCGGGCACCCACTTGGGCAACGCGTTGAGTCAGGTGATGCAGCTGGTGAATCCGGCCAGCATCATTATTGATGGGCCGTGGAATGCGCAGCCAGCGTTTGTGCAGGCGGTGCAGCAGGCGGCGCAGGCCGGTGCGCTGGCCTTTACCTTCGCCCATACCGCGCTGCATTTCCTGCCGCTGCGTATCGATCCGGCCAACGGCTTAGCGCTGGCGGTGATTGAGCAGTACGAACGCCTGAGTTAACAAGGGCGCCATAAAGGGCGCCCTGCAGATCCCTATCCTTACCGATTAATGCCGTGGAATATCAAATGATTCGCTCGCCTTCACGGTGGACGTCGTCTCCGGCAACTCTGCTTCGACGTTAAATTTACGCAGCACCAGCGCATGAATCTTCTCAAGCGACACGCCGGCCGTTTCTGGCAGATAGCGGAAGGTGAAGAAGTACATACCCAGCGAGAAGATTGCGAACAGCAACAGCGGGAAGCCACCGTGGAACATATCCAGCAGCATCGGGCTGCTGTTCATGATCGGGAAGGTGCTGCTGATAACAAAGTTAGCCATCGACATCGCGCAGATGGAAATCCCCACGCAAATCGAACGAATCTCGGTTGGGAACACTTCGCCCAGTACCGTCCAGACGATCTGCCCCCACGTCATACCGAAGAAAATCATGTAAGCGAACAGGCCAATAACCGCCAGCATACCCGGCAAGTGGTAATAGAAGGCGATGAAGGAGTAGGTCAGGCACACGCAAGAGGTGATTGCGCCCAGCAGCAGCAGCTTACGACGACCGACTTTATCGATCAGCATCATCCCCGCCAGCACGCCAATAAACTGACAAATCGACAGCCAGAAGGTTTGCAGCAGCGCTGAGTCAGTGCTGCCCGCGACGTTTTTCAGCAAGGTTGGCCCAAAGTACTGAATGACGTTGATACCGCTGATCTGGTTACCCACCGCCAAACCGATGCCGACAATCAGCAATGGAATGGTGGTTTTATCCAGACGCAGACGCGATTTGTGCTGCTGCGCGGTTTTATCAGAAAACGAATGTTTGATTTCGTTGAACACGCTCTCGGCATGTTCGCGGTTAGAGATTTTGGTCAGCGTATCCAGCGCTTCATCGTACTTGCCTTTCAGCACGTTCCAGCGCGGTGATTCCGGGATAAAGGCGATGAACAAAATAAACAGCGCGCACGGCACCAGCGCGGTGGCGAGGATGTAGCGCCAGCCCATGTTGATCATCACATCCGGCAAGGTGGATTTGGTGATGAAGTAGTTGGTCAGCAACACTACCGATTGTCCGCCGACGCAGCACACCGCATAGAGCGCGGTGGTACGGCCACGAAACTTCGAAGGCGACAGCTCGGCCAGATAGATAGGCGAAATTACCGACGCCAGGCCAATCGCTAATCCGCCAATCATGCGGAAGATGACGAACACGGTGAAGTTATGCGCCAGCGCCGTGCCGATTACCGAAACGGTAAACAGCAGGGCGGTGATGGCGAGGGATTTTTTACGTCCCAGCTTGTCACTGAGGCGCGGTGCCATAAAGCAGCCGATCAAACTGCCGAGCAGGATATTGGAAACGGCCCAGCCGGTTTCAGCGGGCGTTAACTGGAAATATTCACTTAAGGGTTCGATTGCACCGGAGATAATGGAAGAGTCATATCCCATCAGCAGACCGCCGAATGCCGCGACAGTACAGCAGAGAATGACATACTTCATGTTGTAGCGTTTTTGCCTGGTATCCATTGTTATAGCCCCTTGTCTCTACGGCCTGAACGTTACTTGTCCAGAAAGAGGGTGGTGTAGGTTTCGATGTTCAACTTTTATTCACGCGAGGTCTTCGTGTTGGAATATATGTTCTAAATGATGGTATTTGGATCATTTTTTCCGAAAAGTGTGAAGGGGGTGGCGAAAATTGCCGAATAAGTCGTCAGGAGTATGCTTATAGCCCAATGAAATGATAGGTTTTTCATCAACTCACTCAGTAAGGGCATTGCACAATTTGCTTTTTATTGGAATTTTCATTCTGTTGAATACGTGGGTTTGCCGGGTTTATTTCACCCGACGGAGCGCACGGGTGCGTTTCATTTTTTAACAGGCAACGGGCATAATACGTTGATTATCAGCCCCTCTTTGCGGACGCCGTAATGAAAACGCAGCGCATCACTCTGGACGATATTGCTACCCTGGCGGGCGTCACCAAAATGACGGTAAGTCGCTATCTGCGCACGCCGGAAAAGGTCAAAACGGAAACGGCGGAGAAAATCGCCAGCGTGATTGCCGAAATTGGCTACGTCGCGGATAGCGAAAATGTCTCAGCGACCAAACAGAACCCACCGCGCATCGGCGTGTTAATTCCTTCTTTTAATAATCAAATCTTTGCCGACTTGCTGGCGGGTATTGAATCGGTGACCAGCGCGCACGGTTATCAAACGCTGGTGGTCAATTACGACTACAACGCCCAGCGTGAAGAGGAGCAGATCGCCACGGTGCTGGCCTTTAACATCAAAGGGCTGATCCTGACCGAATCTGTGCACACTGTGCGCGCAGAAAAATACCTAAACGCCGCCAACATTCCGGTGGCGGAAGTGATGGGGCTGACCGAGGCGCGTGGACGCATCAATGTGGGTTTCGACAACTATCGCGCCGGCTACGACATGACGGCGATGCTGCTGGCCAGCGGCAAACAGCGCGTTATCTATTTTGGTTCGATGTCCGATCGCCGTGATGAGCAACGCTACGCCGGTTATCGCGATGCGGTTGAAGCGGCCGGGTTGCCTGCGGGCCGGATTGTGCCGAACAAGGTCTCTTCGGTATCGATTGGCACCGGCATGATGACGCTGGCGCGCCAGCTCTATCCGGAGATGGATGCGATTCTTTGTACCAATGACGATCTGGCGGTTGGCGTACTGCAGGAGTGTCAGGCGGCGCGCATTGCCGTGCCACAAGCGATGGCGATTGCCGGTTTTCACGGGCTGGAAATTGGTCAGGCAACCACGCCACGCTTAGCTAGCGTGATCACGCCGCGCTTTGAGATGGGAAAAGTGGCGACGGAGATCATCCTGAAAAAGGTCAACCAGCAGCCCACCATCGAGCAGGTCGACCTGCATTATCGCCTTTCAATGGGCGCGACCATTTAAATCACGGCGCATAGCGCAGATGAAGCAGCGGAAAAGGATTTCCCTGACCATCCAGCGGCGAGCGGCCGGTGATAACAAATCCCTGATGCTGATAGAAACCTAGCGCCTGCGGATTCTGCTCGTTCACATCCAGTTCGGTGACATTCATTTGTTCGATGGCGAAGCGCAGTAGCTGTTTGCCTATGCCGAGACCAAACACTTGCGGCGCGACAAACAGCATCTCCAGCCGATTATCCGCCACGCCGAGAAAACCGACGATGTTCTGTTGTTCATCGCGATAAACACGCAGCTCAACCATCGGCAAATATTGCTCGCGCACCAACGGGCGCAGAGCGCGGATATCCGCATCTTGCAGGAAATGATGCGTCGCCCGCACCGAGGCTTCCCATAACGTGGTTATCGCCTCGAAATCGCTCCTCTGAGCGGGGTAAATTCCTTTCATGGTGTTCTCCTTGATATTTTCGTGTCATATCCGTAAACGCTGATGATTAAGCTTTTGACTCGATGATAGCGCGATAAATTGTTGCCACTTCACTCCTTTGTTAGAGTGTGGTGAATTTTAGAGGAATGATTTATGCCGCGCGATAATCGCTTGTCCCGCTCGTTGCACGCACTGATACATCTGGATCGGCACGTTAAACGCGCCACTTCAGAAACGATGGCTAAAATGTTGGGCACTAATGCGGTGGTGGTGCGCAGGATGATGTCCGGCCTGCGTGATAAAGGGTATGTGGTGTCAGAAAAAGGGCACGGTGGTGGATGGGAGCTGCGTGTGGCGTTAACGGAAATATCCCTGCTGGATGTTTATCAGGCAATCGGCGCACCAGCACTGTTTAGCATTGGTCCGGCTGCGGAGCCCTCGCCTTGTCTGGTTGAGCATGCCGTTGATGCGCAACTCGATCAAACCCTTAGCGAAGCGGAAGCGCTGTTGTTGAAGCGCTTTAGCCAAATTACTGTTGCCGATATTAGCGACGATTATCTGAGTAAAATGGCTAAACTTGGCCTCCCGTCCAATACCTTCCCTAAATGCAGTGAATAACCGATTTTTCCCGGTTATTCATCACATCGGTTAATCCTGTTTTTGTAAGGTGATTTGTGCTTCATGCTTCATGACGTGCGTAGTAATGGCCGCCTGGAAAACCTTAAACATCAAACCATTAATAAAGGTTGTTAGCGTGAGGGTGATAAATGCTGTCATCAGCCAGTCAGCAATTGCCATTCCGCTATGTAATAAATCAGGGTGATAAACCACCATGCCGAAAAATACCACCCAGTGGCTCATGCAATAGAAGCAATGAAACAAGTGACCCAATAATGCGTTCTTTTTAGCGGTCCATGCGCGTAATCCCGCGAATAGCTCAGTTTGGGTAATTGTCATGGAAATACTGGCCGATGCCAGTGCGATCGCCAGACATATTGACAGGTTCGATATTATTAAGCTGCTCATACATTCTCCTTTTCATCTCAAAGTATCATTTCATGTAACTAACAATATTACATGATGCATTTGGCTACAAGATGCCGAAGAGTCCTAGCTGTAGGAACAGCCATAAATTGGCGAGTTATCGTTATTTATTGGCTTTTGACCATCACATAGCCAGTGAGCGTCTTCTTATAATGCTTATCAGATAATCGCTGACACCGAAATTTCAGAGCGCACTGATCGTAGCGGCGCAATTTATTGCGCGATAAATCGCGCCGCTACGGGATGTGCGACGATTTATCGGTATCACGGTATTCATTTCGACATCAGGAGGAAAGATGGATATGCACGCCGCCTTTATGCAGCAACTGATGCTCTGGATTGAGGACAACATTGAACAGAAACTCATTCTGGAAACCGTGGCGCGCCGCGCCGGCTATTCGCAGTGGCATCTGCAGCGACTGTTTCGCAGTTACACCGGCGTCGCGCTGGGTACCTATATTCGCGAGCGCAAGTTAACGGCTTCGGTGATTGCGCTGTTGAACAGCAATATGCCGCTGATGGATATCGCCATCAAATATGGCTTCGACTCGCAGCAAACTTACTGCCGCACCTTCCGCCGCATGTTCGACCTGCCGCCCGGCGCGTTCCGTCGCAAATATCAGCACAGTTTGCCGGACATTGACGGGCCCGCTAGTTTGCTGTTTTTGCATCCGCAGAGTCGGCTGGCGGCGTAAAGTATTTGCCGGGCGTTGAGCCAAACGCGCTGCGAAAAGCGCTGATATAGCTGCTAACACTGTCGAATCCGACCTGCCACGCCACTTGCTGCACACTTTTGCCCGCTGCCAATCCTTCCAGTGATTTGAGTAAACGTGAAACCTGGCGATAGCGCGTCAAGCTCATGCCGACCGCGCTGGCCCAATGACGGCTCAGGCTGCGCGGGCTGAGTCCCGCCCAGCGCGCCAGTTCGGGCCCGGTACGCGTATCGGAAGGATCGTCCATCAACAGGCGCGCAATCTGCAGCAAGCGCGGTTCCGCCGGCAGCGGTAACGTCAGCGGATGTTCGGTCGATTCATATAACTCATCCAGGAACACCTCGCACAGGCGATGGTAGCGCGCGCTGCCCCAGTGATCGGGCGACAAGATTGCCAGTCTTTCCGCTAGCGGCTCCAGCACCGACGGGCAGGAAAGCAGGACGGGATGATCCGGCAAGGGCGCGGCCAGCGCATCGTCCACCAATACTGTCCAGCCAAGCACCGGGCCCGGCCCGATGATCGCATGTTCAAAGTAGGGCGGAATCCAGCCCACCAGTCGCGGCGGATTGGCGAAAATACCCGACGGCGTTTTCACCGTCATCAATCCCTGCTTCAAACAGAAGAGCTGCCCGGCAGCGTGGCAATGGGTGAAGGTTTCACGGTCCAGCTGCTTCGCTAACGCAGCGGCAATCACCTTCGGCGCATCCGGCTGCAGCAGGCGCTGACGCAGCTCAGCCTGACGCGGATTGCCGGAAAAAGTCAGAGTATCGGTTGGATGGATTAGCATGCCTGGCTCCACAATGCGATGAAGGAGCAAAGTGGCGGAGATAGGTGGGGAAGTAAAGCGTGGGTGTGTATAAGTTGAGGAGTGAAAGGGCGGGATGCGGCCCAGCGGCGATCATTTCGATTTCTTAGGGCTTGTCTGCCACTGCAGTAGACCGGCGATGTTGTTTTCACCTTCAGCCTCTTTTAAACGACGCTGTTGCTCGGCGAATTGACCGTATTCAGCCTGCGCTTTTTCATCGGCCATTTTCTTACTGATTGAACCTGCACCTTGCAGCACATCGCGATCGTTAAACTGCAAAAATTGATCGAGTTTGCTCTGCCAATCGCGAAGAAAAACCTGCTGGCGGCGGCGCGCCTGATCTTCTGCGAAATCCAGCCACATCGTGACCACGCGATTAAGCTCGCTCACTTCGTCCTGAACCAGATAATTTTTAGCCACGGTGACATCGCTTCTGCGCACCTCTTCACCTTTGAAACTGGTCAAACCCATATGAGGTTGGCTGGCGTTGGCGCGTATATGAATCAGCTCGGCAGCGGTATAACCGGTACAGGCAAAGTGCAATTTGTTCTGAATGGTTTGAAAAAACTGCGTGGTCTCTTTGAGGGAAGGTTGATAGTCAGCCGCTAAGGCAAAAATCTCGCGAACGCGTAGATACATCCGACGCTCACTGGCGCGAATGTCGCGAATACGCTCCAGCATTTCATCGAAATAGTCAGGTACTGCGGATGAACCAACCGGCGGATTTTTCAGCCGCTCATCGTCCATCACAAATCCCTTAATCAAATATTCTTGCAGGGTTTGCGTTGCCCATTGGCGGAACTGAGTACCGCGTGCTGAGCGGACGCGATAACCGATGGCGAGAATGATCGGCAGATTGTAATGAAGGGTATTGCGACTGACTTGACGAGTTCCTTCCTGTTGAACTTGTAAGTAAGACTTACAGGTTGCGTTTTGTTCAAGTTCGCCTTCGTCATAGATCGCTTTAATGTGCTGTGTAATGGCTTGCGGCGTGATTTGGTAAAGGGTGGCGATTGATGCTTGCGAAAGCCAAAGCGATTCCTGCTCGAAGCGACATTCAACCCGCACTTTCCCATCGCCGCTCGCAAACATGACAAATTCGCCTGCTGGTGATGGTGTGGATTGCTCCTCTGACATGTCGCCTCCGCTCTTTTAGGATCTGGTGCACAGTATGCCAGAGAGACGCAATGAAGCTCATTAGTCGATTGGCGATTATTTTATCAACTGCAGCGCAGCAGATTTGGTAAACGGTTGGGGTGCTCCGCAATTACAACCTCTTTATCAGCGTCTACAGTTAACTTATCCACCTCCCTTCACTAAGCCTCTGACACCATGAGCCTTTCCCTGATGCATTACCTTCGCGCGCGTCTGCGTTTGCTGATTTCGATTGTGGCTGGCGTGGCCTGTTATTTCTTCCTGCCTGCGCACCTGGGCATGTTGCAGCGTCTGCTGATTGGCTGGAACGTGCTGGCATGGCTCTATCTCGCTTTTCTGTGGCTGCGCATGCTAGGCACCGAGGCCAAAGATATTCCGCATATTGCTAAAATCGAGGATGAAAGCGCGACGCTGGTGTTGAGTATGGTAACGCTCACCTGCCTGGTCAGCATTCTGGCGATTCTGATGGAACTCACCACGCTGAAGAGCCTGACGGGAACGCCGCGCGTGCTGCATCTGCTGCTGACCGCGGCAACTTTGGTGGTTTCCTGGGCGCTGCTTCCGACGTCATTCGCCATGCATTACGCGCACCATCACTATCTGCGGCGCAGCAAGGATGTCACGCCGATGATCTTTCCTGAAAAGCCCGAGCAGCCGGGATACTGGGATTTTCTCTACTTCTCTTTCACCATCGCGGTAGCTTCGCAAACCGCCGATGTGGCAACGGGCACCACGGATATGCGGCAAATCGCTCTATTACAGTCGGTTATTTCGTTTGTATTCAATCTGGCGATTTTGGGATTGTCGGTGAATGTGGGGGCGGGGTTGTTGAGTTAGCTGAATGAAACAAAAAAAGTGGCGGAAGATCACACAAAGCGGGCAGGCGTGGCGGGGGAACGAGCGCGCGCAAGAGAGTAGAATGATTGAGCGTCATCGAAACCATGAAACCAATTTAGTTGACTGTTTCAGGGGATCAACTTAAAAGAATACGTAAATGGCAACGCAGCCTGCTGTAGGTTGCGTTGCCATAAATTATTCGACTTCAATATGATGATATTCGTAAGCTGTTATTTTCCTGCTCTCGAGAATTTTCATTATTGCTGATTTAATGCTGTTGATTTTTGTGTTTGATGCGCCTTTACCGTTGAATGACCTGAAATCAATTACGAGCTCTGCAAATTGATTCTTCTTTGTTGCATAATCAGGAAATTCATAAGATATTTTACATTCAGCATCATAGTCTATATCTTGCATTGTATAATTGGCGACAAGCTTAGTTATTTTGAGGCTAGGGTGAAGATCCTTATTTCTAAAGAAAATTGAATCGCTTAATGTTCCCTTAAGCTTGAACTCTTCGATGTTTTTTTCAAGCCACTTCATTTCAGCAGGGAAACTGGCTTCTTCATCCGGATGAAAATCAACATCAATTATTTTTTTAAAGTAAAATTCATTTTGAATGTGACTTTCAGATAAGTCATTCAAGAAAGCAATTCGGCTTTCATTGGTAAAGTGATTAAATTGGATCTTGAGAATTTCAGTATCCTGCTTGATATGACCGTTTTCTTTTAAATGCTTGTTAAGTTTCGTTAATATTTTATCTGCAATGATTTTAGTCTCATTAGATGTATGGTTTATTGAAATATTTACTTCAACCTTATCCGTTTGGCCCTCTTTTTTCTCAAGTTCTATTCTGCCAGTGAAGAATTGCTCCGTTTCATTCCAGCCGCTCAATAGGTCAGTTCGTTTAACTTGGAAATCTAACGCTACTAAATTACTTTGTACGTAAAAATCAGACAAATATGAGATTTCATAGTTGGTGAAGGGATCATCAATCAATTCAGAGAGATCAACGCCATCACCGATCGCATCAATTAATGATTCATCAGAATTCCACTCTAATGTTCGCATGCTAATTTTAGAGCTTTGTTCTTTTGTCTTAAGATTTTCCAATAATTTATTGAGCTCATTAGGAGATATTAATGTTTTCATTAAATGCGGAACGGTATTGTTTTTTTCATCATTAGAAAAAAACACTCCTCGTTGTCGCAATAACGATTTCACATCGGCTTTAGAAATCTTATTCTGCGAAAGGATTGTTTTAATATTATCGCCGCTTGGTAAAATTATTTTTTCCATTTTTTAACTCCTAAAATCGCTACGATAAGACTCAATTTCTATGATTATATCTTTTCCAGTTGCCAACCGGATGGCATCTAATGACTCTTTGTTTTCGAGTTTATTGTATTTTTCAAAAACGAACATTAAATTTTTAGATATATCTGATACTAAATCTCGGGTGCAACTCAATAAACTTTCCAATAACTCATCAGAATATGGCTCTGAGCATGCCAAGCAAATTATTGGTTGCTCATGATTGTTTCTCTCAATAACAAAAGGAATTATTGGAGATGATATATACTCTACCGGGAATACTTTGCCATAATATTTTTTCTGTGCGAGCGTTAAATTCAATGAAGTTGGAGGGTAGAAGAAATTAACTTTATCTTCATCGAACCTATTTTTAATGAAGGTTATGCTTTCATATAGGAATGAGGCTTTTTTATTATCAACAACATGAATTGTTCTATATTTTAACTCGGTATTGTTTTGAATGTTTTTTATCTGGCTGGTGATATCTTGCTTCGTTGGCGTATCATCATTATTGATGTAAAATAGAACGCCAGTTTCAACTTTTCTATATACACCATTTGAGCTTATTCTCTCATTGATTTCTTTTTTTAAAGTTGATTTATTATAGCATTCAATCGCTAATGCTATGTCCTCAAAATAAGATTTAAATGTTGATGGTACACTTGAATAAGGATTTGAAGAATATTTTGAAGATATAATAACGTTTTCAATGATCTTGCTTTCTAACGGCGATTGATAAGCAAAAAGAGCATCAATACCATGACTTTGTTTATCATGTTTTCTTGTATTACATGCTACATATTTATTAGTTGCATGATTCTCCCAGCCGAATAAATCTAAGAAATTTGAAACAATATTTTCACCAACGTCACCAACTAACTTTGAAAACTCACCCATGATCTTTTCCTTTCATTTCAGTGAGGTAATCGGAGTGCTATTGAAGCATTCCGCGTCGCCTTTTTATATATTGCGCATGATTATAGACCGCACGAATAGCAGTTTTATCGGCATGCGCTAATCGTATTTCATTCCATTTGCTATCAAACCCTTGTTCATGAAGAATTGTTGACATGCTATGCCGGAATCCGTGCCCCGTAGCTCAGCCTGTGTATCCCAATAACTCAATAACTTGCGTTACGCTTTCTTTTGAGAGCTGTTTACTGCGATTGTTC
Source organism: Kluyvera sp. 1366 (assembly GCF_054823405.1). Taxonomy (NCBI): domain Bacteria; kingdom Pseudomonadati; phylum Pseudomonadota; class Gammaproteobacteria; order Enterobacterales; family Enterobacteriaceae; genus Kluyvera; species Kluyvera sp. 1366. The sequence goes on along the minus strand of NZ_JBTRDW010000008.1, from coordinate 187,358 downwards.
CTGCCAATGAAGATGTAAAGGTATCGACCGGTAATAGGTTTCAATTGCTCGAAAAGGACGATTAATTGAGTGGATAGGGGACAACATCAGACCTACGCATTTTCATCCACTCTGAAGGAATTTCCCATATACCGCTTTCGAGATCAACTTTATCCCATTTAGCAAAACGCATTTCCTGAGTTCTAACACCCGTCAACATGACAATTTTTGTCGCATTTTTAGTAATGATGCTGCCAGTATAGGTTTCCAAATCTCGGACAAAATAATGTAGCTCTTCGGCTGATAAATGTGGATGGTTCTTTTGCTTAGGAGTTGCCAGCGCGATAGCTAAATCCGGTGCAAGATTGTACTAAGCTCTACCCGTGATGATCGCATAACGAAAAAACTTCGCCGCAGCGCTGCCACACCTTTCGAGTTTTCTCTAACGCACCACGCTTTTCAATAGGACGTAGTACTTCAAGCAATTCCAGCGGCTTAATTTCCGATATAGGGTGATTGCCAATAAATGGAAAGACATCTTGCTCGAAGGTTTCAATGGTCTCCTCGCGATAAGCCACCGTCCAACGATCTGCCTTATTCCTATGCCATTCACGGCTTATGGCTTCGAAAGAATTCTCAGTGGAGATTTTAAGGGCCAGCTTTTGGGCCTTGCGTTCCTCTACAGGATCAAGCCATTAGCTACCTGCTTGCGCGCCACATCGCGCTTTTCTCGCGCCTCAGCAAGCGAAACAAGGAAACGATATCAGCTTAGCTTTGTCGTTGAAGCGATAGCGAAAGCGCCAGCCTTTGCTGCCATCCGGGTTGATGAGTAAAGCCAGCCCGAGGCCGTCGCTAAGGGTGTAAGGCTTTCTTGAGGTTTTGCGCGTCGAATCTGTTTGTCTGTGAGAGCCATATGTATAAGTCTAAAGTGTGTATAAAATTCTATACGAATTTCTATACATATTTGTTCTGGATTCTGGCTGATGCTATAGGATTTATACGGACAAAAATTCGCTCATTTTATTGTTTTTAAAGGAAATTAAAAATAATATCGTAAGGATGCGGAAGTGTAGTGGCGGAAGATCACAGGAGTCGAACCTGCCCAGGACCGCTGGCGGCCCCAACCGGATTTGAAATCCGGCCGCCTCACCGGAGACGACGATCTTCCTTTGAAGATGCCGCAGGAGTATAGCGACAATCGCGGCGGAATTCTTGATCTCAGCCGTGCGTCACAGCACGTTTTCACCGTGAAGCTGCCGATACTCCTTCGGCGTATTGGCGTAACTCTTTTTAAACACCGAATAGAAATATTGCAGCGACGGGTAACCACACATTTGTGAGATCTCATTGATGCTCAGCGAAGAACACGCCAGCAGCTCGCGCGCTTTCTCCAGTTTTTCGCGGTGGATCATGGCGTGAATGGTGTCGCCGGTTTCATCACGGAAGCGTTTTTCCAGGTTTGATCGCGAGATGCCGATGGCATCCAGCACTTGTTCAACTTTAATGCCTTTGCAGGCGTTAAAGCGGATGTAATGCATCGCCTGAATCACCGCAGGATCGTGCAAGGAGCGGAAATCGGTGGAGCGGCGCGCAATAACTTTCACCGGTGGAACCAAAATTCGTTGCAGTTGCAGAGGCTGATTATCCAGCAGGCGATGCAGCAGTTTTGCCGCCTGATAACCCATCTGGCGTGAACCCTGCGCCACGGATGAGAGCGCTACGCGCGACAGATAACGCGTCAGTTCCTCGTTATCAATCCCGATCACCGTGAGCTTTTCCGGCACCGGAATTTTGAGGTATTCACAGGCCTGCAGCAGATGGCGCGCACGGGCATCGGTGACGGCAATAATACCGGTTTGCTGCGGCAAGGTTTGTAGCCAGTCAGCCAGGCGGTTCTGAGCGTGCTGCCAGTTTTCTGGTGCCGTTTCCATGCCCTGATAAACCACGCCCTGATAACGCTCGCGCGCCACCAGCTGGCGAAACGCATGTTCGCGCTCTTGCGCCCAACGTTTGCCGCTGGCTGCGGGCAAGCCATAGAAAGCAAAGCGGTTCACGCCTTTTTCTTTCAAATGCAAAAAGGCGCTCTCGACCAGCGCGGCGTTGTCGGTGGCGATGTAATGCACCGGCGGATAGTCCTGCGGCTGATGGTACGATCCGCCAACGCCGACTATCGGCACCGACACGTTCGCCAGCAGTTTTTCAATCGAGGGATCGTCGTAATCCGCGATAACCCCGTCGCCCAGCCATTCACGGATATTGTCGATGCGGCAACGAAAGTCCTCTTCAATGAAAATGTCCCAATCCGTTTGTGATGCCTGTAAATACTCACCGACGCCCTCAACCACCTGGCGGTCATAGACCTTATTGGCGTTGAACAGCAACGTAATGCGAAAGCGTTTCTCATGCATCGTGGCGCACTCTCCTAAATCGACAGCACCTTGCATAGCATGGCACGACGGACAGCAGAAAGAATTTGCGCCACATTGTGATCCCCCACGCGATTACACCCGGCGGCGCGTCGCGGTATCCATCCACACTGCCAGCAGCAGGATGGCGCCCTTGACGATGTACTGCCAAAAGGTCGGGACATCCATCATGCTCATGCCGTTATCCAGCGACGCCATGATAAATGCGCCGATGACCGCGCCCGCCACCGAACCAACGCCGCCCGCCAGGCTGGTACCGCCAATCACACAGGCGGCGATGGCATCCAGCTCGGCAATGTTGCCTGCCGAGGGCGAACCCGCGCCAAGGCGTGAGCTCAGGATCAGGCCCGCAATCGCCACCATCACGCCATTGATGGCGAAGACCGCCAGCTTGGTGCGGGCCACATTAATGCCGGAAAGGCGCGCGGCATCCAGGTTGCCACCGATGGCATAAATCCGGCGACCAAAGGCCGTGCGCGTCGCCATAAACATGCCGCCGAGCAGCAGCAGCGCCAGCAGCAAGACCGGCGTTGGCACGCCGCGATAATCGTTGAGCAGCCAGATCGCGCCTAACACCAAAACAGCGGTGACGACCTGCCGCACCAGCGCTCCGCTGACGGAGGTTTGCGCCAGACCAAGCTGTTGGCGACGCAGACGCAAGCGCCATTGCCAGAGGATAAACAGCGCGAGGCCAGCAAAGCCGAAGCCAAATCCGATCCCGCCAGGCAGATAGCTTTGGCCAATCTGCGACATCGCCGGGCTGGTAGGCGCTACCGTGGTGCCATCGGTGATGCCGACCAGAATGCCGCGAAACGCCAGCATCCCCGCCAGCGTGACAATAAACGACGGAACTTTGCGATAAGCCACCCACCAGCCGTTCCAGGTGCCGAGCAGCAAACCCATCACCAAAGTCACGACGATGGTGAGCGGTAGCGGCCAACCGAGCCAGACGTCAAAGATAGCTGCAGCACCGCCGAGCAACCCCATCATCGAACCCACCGAGAGATCGATCTCCGCAGAGATAATGACGAACACCATGCCGACCGCAAGAATGCCGGTGATGGCGGTCTGGCGCAGCAGGTTGGAAACATTACGTGCGCTGAGCCAGGCACCGTCGGTGGTCCAGGTGAAGAACAGGGCGATCAGCACAATCGCACCCAGCATCACCAGCACCTGCAGATTAGGCAGCGAGAATTTACCTGGCGCACCTTTACCCGGCGTAGTGAGGCCGCGTTGCGTACTTTCGGTCTTAAACATAGTGTTCACTCCGCAGGGCGGCTTCCATCACCTGCTCCTGAGTCAGGTTATCGTTAATCAGATCGGCTTTGATTTTGCCTTCATGCATCACCAAAACCCGATCGCTCAGGCCCAGCACTTCGGGCAGCTCAGACGAAATGACAATCACGGCAATCCCTTGCTGCACTAGCGAATTGATTAGCAGATAGATTTCCTGGCGCGCGCCCACATCAATGCCGCGCGTCGGCTCATCAAGAATTAAGATTTTTGGATTGAGCAGCAGGCATTTAGCAAGGATCGCTTTCTGTTGATTGCCGCCGCTCAGGCGACCAATCGGCAGTTCCGCCGACGAGGTTTTCACCCGCAATCGCGTAATGGCCTGATTAATTGCCTGTTGTTCCTGCGCGTCATCCAGCAGCGAAAGCCGGGGGCTAAATTGGTCCAGCGCGGCCAGCGTAATGTTTTTGCCCACGCCCATTAGCGGCACGATGCCATCCTTTTTGCGATCTTCCGGCACCATCGCGATGCCGTGCGCGATGGCGGCGCGGCAGTCCTTGATACGGACTTTCTTGCCGTTGATATGAATATCGCCCTGCCAGCGTCCCGGCCAAACGCCAAACAGACACTGCACGGTTTCGGTTCGCCCGGCACCAACCAGCCCGGCAATGCCAAGAATTTCGCCGCGCTTCAGGCTAAAAGAGACGTTATCCACCCGGCGGATATGGCGGTTGATGGGATGCCACGCCGTGAGGTTCTCTACCTGCAACAGGGTTTCGCCAATCTCGTGTGGGCTATGCGGATAGAGCGCCGTCAGCTCGCGCCCGACCATCATGGTGATGATGTCATCCTCACTCAGCCCGGCGGCCGCGCGGGTCGCGATATGCTGACCGTCGCGGATCACGCAGACGGTGTCCGAAATCGCTTTTACCTCGTTGAGTTTGTGCGAAATGTAGATGCAGGCGATGCCATGTTCGCGCAGGTTTTTGATGATGCTAAGCAGCACCTCCGTTTCCTGTTCGGTGAGCGAAGAGGTCGGTTCGTCGAGGATCAGCAGGCGCACCTGTTTATTCAAGGCGCGTGCAATCTCCACCAGCTGTTGCTGGCCTAATCCCAGTTCGCCGACGCGCGTATCCGGCGATACCTGCAGCTTGACCCGCTCCAGCAGCTGCTGGCAACGCAACGTCATGGTTTCGTCATCCACCATGCCGAAACGTCCCAGCTCTGCGCCGAGGAAAATGTTCTCCATCACCGTCAGCTGCCGCACCAGCGCCAGCTCTTGATGGATGATCACGATCCCTTTGCGTTCGGTATCACGAATGGTCTGCGCCTGAATCTCGTCGCCCGCAAAATGGATACTGCCTTCAAAGTCACCGTGCGGATACAGCCCGCACAGGATCTTCATCAGGGTCGATTTCCCCGAGCCGTTTTCGCCGCACAGCGACATCACTTCACCGGCTTCCAGCTGCAGGCTCACGTCATCCAGGGCTTTCACCGCGCCGAAACGCTTGGTGATATGGTTCATTTCCAGCAACATCGGCCTCTCTCCTTTACGGGCTCGCGCCTCAGAGTTCGCTCTGCTTGTGGAAGCCGTCTTTAACTACCGTGCTTTCAATGTTGTCTTTGTTCACCGGAATAGGATTCAGCAGGCGCGATGGCACATCTTTCAGGCCATTATTCAGCTTGCTGTTGCTGGCGGGTTGTTTGTCGTCACCGAGTTCCACCGCGATTTTGGCTGCTTCAGTCGCCAGTTCGGTGATGGGTTTGTAAACCGTCATGGTTTGCGTGCCGTTCATAATGCGTTTGATGGCGGCGAGATCGGCATCCTGGCCGGAGATCGCGACTTTGCCGGAAAGTCCCTGCGCGCTTAATGCCTGAATCGCACCGCCTGCGGTGGCATCATTCGACGCCACAACGGCATCAATGTGGTTGCTGTTTGCGGTTAAGGCGTTCTCCATTATTTTCAGCGCATTTTCCGGCAGCCACGCATCAACCCACTGATCGCCGACCACTTTAATGCTGCCATTATCAATATAAGGTTTTAACACTTTCATCTGACCGGCACGGAACAGGCGCGCGTTATTATCCACCGGCGAGCCACCCATCAGGAAGTAATTACCTTTTGGTACTTGCTTCACAATACTTTCGGCCTGTAATTCGCCCACTTTCTCATTATCGAATGAGATATAAAAATCAATATCGGCGTTATTTATCATGCGGTCATACGCCAGCACTTTAATGCCTTCACGTTTCGCTTCCGCCACCACGTTACTTAAAACCTGGCCGTTATAAGGAATGATGACCAATACATCGACGCCGCGATTAATCATATTTTCAATTTGCGACATCTGCGTTTCTTCGTTGCCGTTGGCCGATTGCACAAACACTTTGGCGCCCAGTGATTCGGCTTGTTTAACAAAGATATCGCGATCTTTTTGCCAGCGTTCCAGACGTAAATCATCAATAGCCATACCGATTTTGACTTCTTTAGCGCTACCCGCGTGACTAAACAGGGCCAGAGCCGCGCAGGCGGCCAACAGTGATTTTTTCATGTTCATGGTATTAATCCTGTAGGTTGAGGCTGTTGTCGTTGTAAGGCTGATAACCAGGCCGATGAATTGTTGCCCTGAGTTTCAGATGACATCAATTACTGATTTTTATCCGGCTATTACGTTTTTTGGTTTATTTGCGATTTTATGAGCGCGATCGATATTTCAACGCTTTCAGAAAAAACGACGTGAGAGAGGCTGAATGAAAATAACGACATTATTTTGCGAGCTGGCGCACAAATAATAATTATCTTACGTTGAGTGTTAAATATCGTAATTGAGCAACAGTAAATTACATCATCACAATAACCGCTCAAAGCTGACCATTCGGGTCCTCATGCTAAGGAGCTAACTATGCACGCCTATTTCGACCAGCTTGATCGCGTTCGTTATGAAGGGAGTAATACCCGCAATCCTCTGGCGTTTCGTCATTACAACCCGGACGAGGTGATTCTCGGTAAAACCATGGCGGAGCATCTGCGCTTTGCAGCCTGTTACTGGCATACCTTCTGCTGGAACGGCGCGGATATGTTTGGCGTTGGCGCGTTTGATCGTCCGTGGCAGAAGCCGGGTGATGCGCTTGAGCTGGCGAAGCAAAAGGCCGATGTCGCCTTTGAGTTCTTCCATAAACTGAATGTGCCTTATTACTGCTTCCACGATGTGGATGTCTCACCGGAAGGCGATTCGCTGAAAAGCTATCGTGAAAACTTCGCGGTGATGACCGATAAATTACTGGAGAAACAGCAGGAAACCGGCGTGAAACTGCTGTGGGGAACCGCCAACTGCTTTACCCATCCGCGTTACGGTGCGGGTGCGGCGACCAATCCGGATCCGGAAATTTTTGCCTGGGCCGCCAGCCAGGTGTGCAGCGCCATGCAGGCCACGCAAACTCTGGGCGGCGAGAACTATGTGCTGTGGGGCGGGCGTGAAGGGTATGAAACCCTGCTGAATACCGACCTGCGTCAGGAGCGCGAGCAGATTGGCCGCTTTATGCAGATGGTGGTGGAGCACAAACATAAGATCGGTTTCCACGGCATGTTGCTGATTGAACCCAAGCCACAGGAGCCGACGAAACATCAGTATGACTATGATGTCGCGACAGTTTATGGCTTCCTGAAGCAGTTCGGGCTGGAGAAAGAGATCAAAGTGAATGTGGAAGCCAACCATGCGACGCTGGCGGGTCACTCTTTCCATCATGAGATCGCAACGGCCATCGCGCTGGGCATTTTCGGCTCGGTGGATGCTAACCGCGGCGATATGCAGTGTGGCTGGGATACCGACCAGTTCCCGGTCAGCGTCGAAGAGAATGCGTTGGTGCTGTACGAAATTATCAAAGCGGGCGGATTCACCACCGGCGGCTTAAACTTTGATGCCAAAGTCCGCCGCCAGAGCACCGATAAATATGACCTGTTCTACGGCCATATCGGCGCAATGGATACCATGGCGCTGGCGTTAAAAGTCGCGGCACGCATGGTGGCGGACGGCGAGCTGGATAAGCGTGTGGCGCAGCGGTACAGCGGCTGGAACGGCGAGTTCGGACAGCAGATCCTGAAGGGAGAATTTTCCCTAGCCGCTCTGGCGGAGCAGGCGCAGCAACAGCAATTTAATCCACAGCATCGTAGTGGACGCCAGGAACAGCTGGAGAATCTGGTGAATCACTACTTGTTTGATTTTTAACTTTTCAGGAGCGCAGCATGGTTATCGGCATCGATTTAGGCACCTCCGGCGTGAAAGTGGCATTGCTGGATGCGCACGGCAAAGTGATTGCAGTGGAGAGTGCGCCGCTGGAGGTGTCGCGGCCGCAGCCGTTATGGAGCGAGCAAGATGCCGAAAGCTGGTGGCGGGCTACCGATCGTGCCATGCAGGCGCTGGCGCAGCAGCACGATCTCAGCGGCGTGAAGGCGATTGGCCTGAGCGGGCAGATGCACGGTGCCACCTTGCTGGATAGCAATAATCGGGTGCTGCGTCCGGCGATTTTGTGGAATGACGGGCGTAGCGGCGAGCAGTGTCAGGAACTGGAGAAGCGCGTGCCGGATTCGCGTCGCATCACCGGCAACCTGATGATGCCTGGCTTTACCGCGCCTAAGCTGCTGTGGGTAAAACAGCATGAGCCGCAAGTTTTTGCTCAGGTAGCTAAAGTGCTGCTGCCAAAGGATTATCTGCGCTTGCGCATGAGCGGTGAGTTCGCCAGCGACATGTCGGATGCGGCGGGAACGATGTGGCTGGATGTGGCGCAGCGCGACTGGAGCGATGAGATGCTCAACGCCTGCGATTTGCAGCGCAGCCAGATGCCGCAACTGTTTGAAGGCAATCAGATCACCGGCACCTTGTTGCCAGATGTCGCCGCGCGCTGGGGCATGCCAAGCGTGCCGCTGGTGGCGGGCGGTGGCGATAACGCGGCGGGCGCGGTGGGTGTCGGCATGGTTGAGCCGGGACAAGGCATGCTGTCGCTCGGTACGTCGGGCGTCTATTTCCTGGTGAGCGACGGCTATCTCAGCAATCCACAGCGTGCGGTGCACAGCTTTTGCCACGCGCTGCCGCAGCGCTGGCATCTGATGTCGGTGATTCTCAGCGCGGCTTCCTGCCTCGATTGGGCGGCGGCGCTAACCGGCTGCGCCGATGTGCCGCAACTGCTGAGTGAGGCGGAAAAAGCGCGCAGCGATGTGCCGCCAGTGTGGTTCCTGCCCTATCTTTCTGGCGAGCGCACGCCGCATAACAATCCGCAGGCGCAGGGCGCATTCTTTGGTTTAACGCATCAGCATGGCCGGCCAGAACTGGCGCGCGCGGTGCTGGAGGGCGTGGGCTTCGCGCTGGCCGAAGGCATGGATGCGGTGCATGAGTGTGGCGTGCAGCCGAAAACCGTGATGCTGATTGGCGGCGGCGCGCGAAGTGCGTACTGGCGTCAGATGCTGGCGGATATCAGCGGGCAAACGCTGGATTATTGTCACGGCGGCGAAGTCGGTCCGGCGCTGGGCGCAGCGCGGCTGGCGCAGCTGGCGGTTGATCCGGCGAGCGAATGGCCGTCGCTGGAACTGGCGCAGCGGCATCAACCGGATGCGGCGCGGCATCAGGCGTATCAGCCACAGCGCGAGGTGTTTGCGCGCTTGTATCAGCAGTTGCAGCCGTTGATGTCTTGATGTGGGAGAGTGATGGCTGGATTTGGCAGGGTGTTGGAGTTTTTATCGGGTATGATTGGGGTTTTGTGTTGAATGTAGTGGCCTGATTTGCCCTCACCCTAGCCCTCTCCCGCAAGCAGGAGAGGGAATCGATCGAGAGTATACGCACGATCAGCTCCCTCGCCCGTTTACGGGAGAGGGTTGGGGTGAGGGAAAAACACACCAAACCCAACCGGAGCTCACCATGCCGCAGTCCGTCTTCTTTCTCGTGCTTCCCGGCGTGATGGCGCTGGATCTCACTGGCCCCGCTGAAACCCTGCAGCTGGCCGACGGCCACTTCGCGCTGCACTACATCGGCCCGCAGCCGAGCGTGCTGTGCTCCACCGGCATGACCCTCGCCGACATCGCGCCCTTGCCCGCACAACTGCCGGATAACAGCCTGCTGGTGGTGCCTGGCGTGCACGATTCTCGCGTCTGCTTCGACACCGCACCTGCAGCGATGGCGCGTGACTGGCTGCGCCAGCAGCAGACAGCGATTACCGATCGGCGCATCACGCTGGTGTGCATCTGTTCCGGCGCATTGCTCTCGGCGCAGGCGGGATTGCTGGATGGCATCCAATGCACCACGCATCATGATGTGTTACCGCGCCTGAAAGTGGCAGCACCGGCGGCGTTAGTAAAAGATAACCGGGTTTTCGTCGAAGATGGTGGCATCTGGACCAGCGCGGGCATTACTGCGGGTATCGATCTGGCGCTGCATCTCATCAATCGGCTGTGCGGCGCGCCGCAGGCATTGAAAGTGGCGCGCGAAATGGTGGTGTGGTTCCGCCGTTCCGGCGACGATCCGCAACTGTCGCCGTGGCTGCGCTATCGCAATCACATGCATCCGGCGATTCATCGCGCGCAGGATGTGATGATTGCCCATCCCGAACATGATTGGTCGCTTACCGCGCTGGCCGAACGGGCGCACGTCAGCGAGCGCCATCTTACGCGACTGTTTCGCCAGCATCTTGGCATCAGCGTGCGCGAGTACCACGAACAGCTGCGCTTGGTGATTGCGCGGCAACGTCAGCAGCAGGGCGAAGCGGCGGAGAAAGCGGCGCTGGCCGCCGGATTCTCCTCGGCCCGCCAGCTGCGCCGCGCGCACCAGCGCTGGGACGATCAGCTCACCAGATGACGCTTATCCACGCGTTGTAATCCCATCGCCAGCAGCAGGCTACCGATCAGCGTCGTGCCCATCACCCACGGCAAATCGAGCCACGGGCGCGACATGTCGTCGTAGTGATGAGTACGCAGAAAGTGGATAAACAGCGCGTGAAAACCATAGATCGGCAGGGAATAGCGCGAGAGGGTGGCGAGCCCCGGCAGCGCGCGCTGATTCAGGGTGTTTTTGAACAGAATCAACAGGCTGATGGCAGCAATAAACACCAGCGGCCCACAATAGAGATACCAGGTATCGTTGAACGCGCCGTTGATTTTCAGCATCTGTTTAGTGCCGAGTGCAATGCCAATCACGCAGGCCACAAAGCCCAATCCCGCCAGCCAGCTGATGCTGCGCTTGTCGGTCTCCATACAGCCAATCGCGCGCCCGAGCAGCGCATACAGCAGGTAGTAAATGCTGTCGCCGCTGACATACAGATTCACCGGCAGCCAGTGGAACGGTCCCAGCGATTGGCTCACGGTATTCGGATTCGCCAGCACCGCCAGCACGATCACCAGTATCGCGACATAGCGCGGTGCCACGCTTTTCACCTGAATCAGCGGGGATAACAGGTAAATGCCGATAATGGCGAAGAAGAACCACAGGTGATAGAACACCGGTCTTTGCAGCAGTTTGAGCAGCGATCGACCTTCGCTGATCGGCGTCAGCCAGGTGATATAGGCCAGCGCCACCGCGCTGTAGAACAGCAGGCACAGCACGATGCGCAGCAGATGCCGCCCTTGTGCACTGCGTTCGCCGAAAAACAGATAGCCTGAAATCATAAAGAACAGCGGCACACAGACGCGTGACGCTGAGTTAAGCAGGTTCGCCACATCCCAGCTCAGGCCTGTCACCGCCATCGGTCCGGTGATGTACCAGGTTGTGGTGTGAATGACGATCACCATCAGGCAGGCAACCGCACGTAAGTTGTCGATCCAGTAAATTTTTTGCTGCATGGCACCCTCTTGCATTGGCTGCGAAGAAGGGTAGCCAGTGAGCCGCGCGCCAACAACCTTTTGCGTTGTAATTCAGATCACTCTGTTACCAGGTCGCCATAAATGGCGACCTGGTTAATCACGCACCAAAAACGTCTCGATCACCGCTTCGTCGGGTTCAACGCCGAGGCCCGGCTCGCTCGGCAGCCACGCGTAACCGTCGGCGATGCGCACCGGATTCTTCGCCAGCGAGCGGCTGATTTCGCCCGGCTCGACGCAATACTCCATCACCAGCGCATTCTCAATCGCGCACAGGAAATGCAGCGAGGCGGCGGTATTAATGTCGGTGGTGAAGTTGTGGTTGCACACTTTGCGTCCACGGCTGTGCGCGTAGCTGGCGATCTCCATTGCCTGCGTAAAGCCGGTGCGCGTCAGGTCGATCTGCACGATATCGATGCCGCCTTCATCTATCAGACGCTGGAAACCCGTTACCGAACACTCTTGCTCACCAGCGGCGATATGCTGCTGGCAGGCGGCGGAAACCTGGCCGTAACCCGCGTAGTTATCGGGATGCAGCGGCTCTTCAATCCAGAACAGATTGAGGTGTTCATAGCGCTGGCTGCGGCGGATGGTGGTTTTGGCATCCCACACGTGGCCGACATCCAGCATCAGATCCACATCGTCGCCCATCGCTTTACGCAGGGCGTCGAGATAGCGCAGATCCAGCACTTCGTCAGTGCCAAACGGCTCCCAGCCAAACTTCACGCCGCTATGGCCGGTATCCATCGCATGCTGCGCGCGCGCGACCGTCTCTTCCACGCTGAACTGGAACATGTTGGAGGAGTAAACGCGCATTTTATCGCGCATGGCGCCGCCCAGCAGTTCAACAATCGGCTTGCCGAGTGCTTTACCTTTGATGTCCCACAAGGCGATGTCGATGCCGGCCATCGCCTGTAGTACCGCGCCGCTGCGGCCGTAATAGAGTGTGGCTTTGTGCATCTTCTTCCATAAACGGCCGGTTTCCAGCGGGTTTTCGCCGATTAACAGCGACTTCAGGCCGGTGACCATGGTGTGCGAATAGGGCGCTTCGATGATGGCTTTGGTGACATACGGACTGCCATCCACTTCGCCCCAGCCGGTGATGCCGGCATCGGTGGTGATTTTGATCAGCAGCGCATCCTGAGAGCTGTCGGTGCGCTGCTCAATCACTGGCAGGCGCAGGTAAAACGCCTCAACGTTAATGATTTTCATGGTGTTTTCCCTGGTGTAAAGGCAAGCCGAAATTAGCCGAGAGCGGAACGGTGCTGTCGGCGCTGTGTTATCAGGGTTTCGTAATCCACGTCCAGCGCCTGAATGCGGATGTGGTTCTCAACCTCGTCGGTCATTTTGGCGATGTCGCCATCGGCAAAGACATTAATCAGCCGCTGATGCTCCTCAATGATGTCGCTCATCGATTTGCCCATGGTGGAGAGACCGAAAATCACCGTCAGCTGACGGGCAATCGACTCCCACAAATTGCTCAGCACCGGGTTGTGCGCGAAGCTGCACAGCGTGCGGTGGAAATCGGTATCGGCGGAGGCAAAACCGTAAACGTTATCGCTTTGCATCATCGCCTGCATCTGCGCCACGCCCTGATAGAGCTGATTAAGCTGCTCAGCGCTGTTGCGTCCGGCCTCAATTGCCCGGCGACAGGCCAGCGTCTCCAGCGGGATGCGCACATCAATAATCTGCTCCAGCCGCTGATGCGAAATCTCCATCAGGCGGATACCTTTATACGGCTCGCTGGTGACAATGCCCTGGCTCTCCAGAATGCGCAGCGCTTCGCGGATCGGCACGCGGCTCATACCGAGTTTCGCCACCAGCTCGGGTTCTGCGATGCGGTCGCCGGGCAGGATCAGGCCGCGCGAGGCGGCGCTGAGAATGGCATCCACGGCGTGATCGACCAGCGTGCGCGGACGCGCGCTATTCCAGCTGTTATCGGTGGCCGCGTCCTGCGCCAGCGGGGCGCTGTTTTTACGACGAGCGGTAGAGGGTTTTCCTGCCATGTTGTTTATCCTGTTTAGACCTGTCGGGTCACGAATTGACCGAAGCCGGGTTCAACCTGCATCTGGTCATCCTGGAATACCGTGACGCCACGAATCAATGTGCGCACCACTCTACCCTGACAGCGCATCCCTTCAAATGCGCTCCACTTGCCGAGTCCCTGAAAATTGGCGCCGCGCACCGTCCAGCTTTGGCTGGCGTCGTAGAACACCAAATCGGCGTCGAAGCCGGGCGCAATCGCCCCTTTTTTGCCCCACAGCTGGAAGGCTTTGGCCGGGCTGCTGGCGGTCATGCGCGCAAACTCGCTGAGCGCCACGCCACGTTCAATATGGGCCGCGCTGAAGAACATCGGGCTGAGGGTTTCCACGCCGGTCAGGCCCATGCCCGCCTCCCAGATGCTGGCTTCACCCGCCTGTTTTTGTGCGGGCGTGTACGGACAATGGTCAGAGGCGATCATGTCGATATCGCCGCGCAGCAGCACCTGCCACAGCGCATCCACCACCGGACGCGGGCGGATTGGCGGGCCGCAGCGCGCGTTGGGGCCGATGCGCACCAGATCGTCTTCGTCGAGCAGTAAATAGTGCGGACAGGTTTCGAAGCTGGCGCGTACGCGGGTTTTAGCGGCGACAATGGTTTCCGCCGCGCGCGCCGAGCTGACGTGCACGATATGGCAGCGCGCGCCGGTCTCTTCGGCAATCGCTAACACGCGTCCCACCGCTTCGATCTCGGCGATTTCCGGCCCCGCCAGCGCATGTGCGCGCGCATCTTTGCGTCCGGCGCGGCGCTGTTCGCTGCCGGCACCGATCAAAATCTCGTGATTCTCAGCGTGCACGCCAATCAGCCCGTCGAACGTGGACAGCTCGCGCATGGCGCGCAGCAGGCCGTAATCGTCGAGACGCGGCAAACCTTTCTCGTCGGTGGCGTCGCCGTTGGGTGCGCCGCTGCACAGGAAAGCTTTGAAGGCCAGCGCACCGGCCTGATTCAGCGCCGCCAGTTCATGCACGTTATTTCCATCTAACCCAGCCCACAGGGCGTAATCCACCGAGCAGTTGTCTGCCAGCCAGCTTTTTTTGGCGCTGAAGTTAGCCAGCGATGTGGCCGGTGGCAGAGAATGCGGCATCTCGACGATGGTGGTAACGCCGTGCGCCGCCGCACCGCGTGTGCCTTCACGCAGCTCCTGTTCGGGAAAATCGTGCGAGCCGGTGAAATGGGTATGCACGTCAATCGCGCCGGGCACGATGATCAAGCCACGTGCATCGATCACCTCGTCAACGCCGTGCGTGATGGCGTTAGGCGATAACACGCCACTGATCTTGCCGTTTTCGATCAGCAGACCGGCCAGTTCAGCGCGGGTTTCTGTCACCACCAAACCATTAATAATCAGCTGTTTCATCATTCTGCTCCTGCCTGCGTCACCAGCGCCGCGTACGGCACCGGCTGTGACGGATCGAGCCAGCCGATAGCACTTAGCAGCTGGCTAAAATGCGCAAATTCGGCGCGCGGAATGACGCCATCTGGCGCAAAGACACCGGCCTGTTGATAAGCCGCGAGGCCGCGCACCAGCGCCTCGCGCGGATAATCGGGGTAAAACGCCTGCACCTGTTGCGCCAGCGCAGTGGCGTCATGGTTGGCGATCAACGTCAGCGCCTGGGCAATGGCGCGGGAGAAGGCGGCGAAAGCGGTGGCTTTCTCCTGCAATACATCGGTGCGGGCGATGTAGGCGCTCCAGGGTACGTGGCCGCACACGCTGGCGAGGCTGCTGATGTTGTGGAGTTGTCCGGCGGCGATGGCGGGCGCCAGCATATGCATGGCGTGCAGCGCATAATCGGCTGCACCTTGGGCCACGGCGGTGAAATCCCGCGCCTGATCGCCACTGCCAGCGATCAGCTCAACGTCATCCTGCAAACCGTGACGCGCCAGCAGCCAGCGGAACGTCAGCGTGGCGGTGCCGACATTGCCGACATCCAGCACACGTTTGCCGCGCAGATCGCTGAGCTGAAAATCGGGCTGCGCCTGCGCCGCCGCAAGAAACCACGGATTGGCCGCCACCGAGGCGCAGAAACACTGCAACTCTGCGCCGTGCTGCTGAAAATGCTTCATCACCACCATCGGGCCGCCCAGCGTGAGATCGGCGTCGCGATTCAGCACTGCGGGAACCTGGCCGCCTTGTACCGTATGCCCGCCTGATTCACTGGTGGTGAAGATCACCTGCAGCTGCTGTGCGGCGAACAGGCCGAGGCTGTGCGCCAGATAGTGCGCGCAGTAATAGATGCGGGATTCGCTGGCATCGCCTTGGTTGAAAATCAGTGTCTGCATCAGTGGCGCTCCTCGGTGATAAAGCTGCCGTTGAGTGCCGCCATATCGCTGACGCCGCACCAATGACTAATGGCCGTAACTTCATTGATCCAGCCGGAAAGCAGATCGAACACCGCACTCTCGCCACCGGCGACTAAAGCACTGATGATCGGGCGCACGCTGAGCGACAGCGACGCGCCAAGACAGCGCGCCACCACCGCATCGCTGCCGCAGCGTACGCCGCCATCCAGCAGCAGCGGCAATCGCGTCACCGCCTGCAAATCGGGCAGCTGATCGACCGGCGTAGCCCAGCGCGCGCTCTGGCGCAGGCCGATGTTTGAGGCAATCACTCCGCTGACGCCGTGCTGCGCGGCCTGCGCCGCATCGTCATGATGCAGAATGCCTTTCAGCCACAGCGGCAGTTGATGATTAGCGCAGTGCGCCGCTACCTCGTCAATTTCCTGCCAGCGCCACACCGGAAAAGCCGGCAGCGGCGCAACACCCGGCTGCGTGCCGCCGATGGTGTGCCAGCCGCGCTGTTTCAGGGCGTCGCCGATAGAGAAGCCGCCGGGCTGTAACCCGGCCACCGGATGCACCGGCGCCAGCACCGTGAGCACGATATTTTTGAATCCGGCCTGCGCGGCCTGGTCGATCAAGGCGTTGATGCGGCCGACATCGCCCGCCGCGCGCAGTTGCAGCCAGCAGCGATCGTACTCGGCGCCAATCTGCTCCAGCGTTGTGACGCTCTCTTCGGAGATCACCAGCGGCAGTTGCAGACGTTTGCAGGCGCGCGCAATCGGCAGCACCCCTTCTTCATGGAAAATACGGTCACCGGCAAACGCGCCGACGCCAATCGGCGCGGACCAGTTTTGCTGGTGCAGGAAAATCTGCGTGTCGATGCTTTCATTGCCCTGCAGCACGCGCGGTAACAGACGAAAGCGGCGTAGCGCCTGCTGATTGGCATCGGGTTCATTACCTAGCGCATCGGCCGGTTGGCCCTGCATATAGCGGAACAGCGCATCGCCGAGGCGCTCGCGTGCCGTGAGTTCAAAGCGCGTTGGCATGTGGCGCCTCCGCAGCATTTTCATGTTCAAGGAAGGTGGCAAAAGCCGGCGTTTGCGGATTTTGCAGCATCGTCGGCGGACCTTCTTCAATCAGCGCGCCATCCTGCAGGAACACCACGCGATCGGCCACGCCCGCCGCAAACGCGATGTCGTGGGTGCTGATGATCATGGTGATGCCGGTCTGCGCCAGACTGCGCATGGTTTGGTTCACTTCGCGCACCAGTTCGGGATCGAGCGCGGAAGTCGGTTCATCAAACAGCAGGATTTGCGGTTCTGCCGCCAGCGCGCGCGCAATGCCGACGCGCTGTTTCTGTCCGCCAGAGAGTTCGTGCGGCAGCGAGGCGGCGAAATCACCGAGTCCTACCATTTTCAACGCGCGCATCGCTTTGCCGCGCGCGATTTCCGGCTGTGCGCCCTGCACGCGCAGCAGAATGCTCATCACGTTTTCCAGCGCGGTAAGATGATCAAACAACGCGAAGTGCTGGAACACGA
Source organism: Kluyvera sp. 1366 (assembly GCF_054823405.1). Taxonomy (NCBI): domain Bacteria; kingdom Pseudomonadati; phylum Pseudomonadota; class Gammaproteobacteria; order Enterobacterales; family Enterobacteriaceae; genus Kluyvera; species Kluyvera sp. 1366. The sequence goes on along the minus strand of NZ_JBTRDW010000008.1, from coordinate 170,025 downwards.
TGCCAATGCCCGACTTAGCGCGGTTCACCGGCAGATGTCGCTGCGCCAGCGCGCGACCGTTTTCGTCGCTGCCCATGAAGTGGCCTTCAGTCTGAATGGTGCCGCTGCTGCGTGGCGTCAGTGCCAGAATCGATTTCAGCAGCGTACTTTTGCCCGAACCGGAGCGACCAAGCAGCACCACCACTTCGCCGCGACGGACGGTTAACGACAGCGATTTCAGTACCGCTTTACCGGCGTAGTCGACGCACAGCTGATTCACTTCCAGCACCGGCGCAGCGGTTTGCGTATCCCAGCGCCGTTTTGGTAGCTGCATCGGCATCACGTCTGCTTCCGGCGGCAGTTTCGCCAGGCGCGCGCGTGCCCGTCGCGCACGTTCATCAAGGTTGTAGAACTTCTCCAACCACCACTGACCGCCCGCCAGCAGCGTGGAAAGAATCAGGTAGATGCCGCCCGACGCGACCAGCACCGGAATAAACAGGAAATTTTGCGACACAATCGCCTGGCCGCGCATCGTCAGCTCATTGACGCCCACCACCGAAGCCAGCGAGGTGGATTTCAGCAGGCCGACGGTTTCATTGCCCATGGTGGGCAGAATGGCGCGCAGCGCCTGCGGGATCACCACGTGAATCATCTCTTTGCTGCGCGAATAACCGAACGCCTGCGCCGCCATGCTTTGATCGCGATCGGTCGCCATAATGCCGCCGCGAATGATTTCGGCGCAGAAGGCGGTTTCGTTGATCATCAGGGCGATAAGCGCGCTGGTGAACGGGCTCAAACGCAGACCAAATTCCGGCAGCACGTTGTACAGCAAAATCAGCTGCAGCAGCACCGGCGTGCCGCGCAGCGTATAGATGTAGATTTTCACCGGCACGCGAATAAACCCGTGCTTTGAGCTGCTGGCTAACGCCAGGAAAAAGCCAATCACAATGCCGCCCGCCAGCGCGCCAATCAGCAGCTGCACGGCGATAACAGCGCCTTCCCACAAGTAGGGGAAAGTCAGGTACTTAAGAAAATCATCCAAGGCGTTATCCTCCTCAACGCCTCGGAGTAGTCACCGAGGCGGCTGAGTTTATGCATTAACCACGCGCAACCACTGGACGCTCGGCAGCGCTGCCCTGGCCCCAGTAATCCAGCAGTTTTTTCTGTGCGCCGCTCGCCTGAATCACCTTCATCGCGTCCAGCACCGCCGCGCGCAGCGTGGCGTTGTCTTTGGCGATCGGGAAGCCCACCATGATCGGCAGATCCAAGGTGAAGCCGCTTTGCAGCGATTTGTCCGCTTTGGCGATGGCAACGGCGGAACCGGCTTCGGTCAGATAGACGTCCGCGCGACCGCTTTTCACCGCCTGAATGCTGTTGTCGGTGTTCTGCACCATCAACATGCTGACTTCGGGCTTACCGGCGGCGCTGCATTTGGCGCTTTGTTCCGGCACCAGTTTGTTGGCTTCGTACGAACCCGCAGCGGCGGCGACGGTTTTGCCGCACAGATCATCGACGCTGTTGATTTTCTTCGGGTTGCCCTGTGCCAGCACCGAACCATCCTGCACCTGCATCGAGGCGACGAAGGCGATCTGCTTCATGCGTTCTTCGGTGACGTACAGCATCGGACCGATATCCGCGCGTCCGCTGGCGATCGAGGTGAGCAGCACGTTGAACGAGCCACTTTGGTAACTGTGTTTCGCGCCGAGGCAGCTGCTGATGCGTTCGAACAGGGAAGGATCGAGACCTTCAATGATGCTGGGATCTTTTTCCGATGGCGCTTCAAAGCCTTTGGTGTAGCCGCCGAGGCCGACGACCAGATCTTTGCCTTTCAGCGAGGGATATTTGGTTTGCAGTGCTTTGCACTGCGCCATCGCCGCGAAGTCACTGGCGGCAGGCGTGATGGGATCGGTGCTGGCTGCGTGGGCGCTGGAGAGGCCCGCCAGTAAGCTGCCGCTGAGACCAGAGATTAATAAAGCAGTGCGTGCGAATTTCATAATAAGGTTCCCCTGATGCTGGTGAATGAGAAAGCGATGACCTTGTGATTTATGAACGTCTTTGGTGTTTGGGTGCTGCTGGTCCCTCACTCCAGCCCTCTTCCGCAAGCATGAGAGGGGGCCGATAGTGCGGGCTGGAAATCTCTTCATCCCCTCACCCATTTATGGAAGAGGGCTAGGGTGAGGGGAAAAGCGCACCCTTAATAACCGCGTGCCGGATCAACCTGATTACGCAGCGGTTGTCCGTGGCGGAAGCGCGCCAGGTTATCGATAAACACGTCAAGGCAACCGGCGAGGTAGGCGCTGTGATCGTCGAGGCTGCAGTGCGGTGTCATCACCACGCCGGGCGTGTGCCACAGCGGGTCGTCGGCCGGTAGCGGCTCTTGCGGATAGACATCCAGCACCGCGCCGGCCAGTTCGCCTACGTTGAGTTTTTCGCGCATCGCGCTGTAATCAAACACATCGGCGCGTCCAACAATCACGATACCAGCGCGTGCGGGCAGCAGATCGAGACGGCGGCGATCGAACAGATTGCGGGTTTGTGGCGTCAGCGGCAGCGTCGATACCACCACATCCACCTGCGGCAATACCTCGTCTAGCGCATCAATACGGATGCAGCGCGCCACGTTGGCATCGCACTGGCCGCTGCGCGTCACGCCAATCACGCGATAGCCTTGCGCCGTCAGCAGAGTTGCCGCTGCGGCGCCAATGCCGCCCACGCCCAGCAGCAGCACGATTTTGCCGCGTGCGCAGCCGCCAAAGGTCGGACGCCACACACGCTGCGCCTGATCCTGCAGAAAACCGGGAATGCCGAAGTTGAACATCAGCGCCGCCATCAAAATGAACTCGGCACCTTTATCGCCGTGTACGCCAGAAGCATTGGTGAGGGTCACGCCTTGCGGCCAGTGCGCCAGCCACTGCTCAACGCCAGCGGACATCACCTGCACCCAACCCAGACGCGGCGTGCTGAACTGATCGAGCGCCAGCTTACGTCCGCTCCACAGAATGTCGCAGCGGGCGAGAAAGTCGGCGGTCTGCGCCGGATCGCGGTTTTCGCTCAGCGTGAAGTGGCTGCGCAACGGCGGATGCACGTCGAGCTGCAGTTGCAGCTGCTCAACAGAGAGATGGAGTGCGCGCGGTGCGCTGGCGTCGTTCTCGATGTGAATATGCATCAGCGCATCGCCGTCACTTCCATCTCGACCAGCAGGTCAGGATGGTTGAGTTGAATGCCCACGGTGGCGCGCGCCGGGAAGGGGAACCGGAAGAATTCACTGTAAGCGGCATTCATCGCGCTGAACGTGCTGAGATCGGTCAGGTAAACAGTGACGCGGACCACGTTGTCGAAGGTCATGTTCGCTTCGCTCAGCAGATCGCCGACGTTTTTCAACACCTGACGCGTCTGGCTGGTGATGTCGTTGCCCATAATCTCGCCGCTGTAGGGATCAATCGCCACCTGGCCGGAAATGAACAACATCGGTTCATGCAGCACGGCGGCGGAGAGCGGCGCAGGCCCCATTGGGCGGTCGCTGGCGTTCATGCCGGGATAACTCAACGCAATCTTCATGGTGAAATCTCAAGCAAAACTGTTTCACCGCAATTTCGTATACGATTATACGAGTGTCAACGCGCGATTTTTAACCATTGGGTCAAAAAGGTGATATTCATCACGTAATAGGATTTGCTGATATATCGATCAAGCTTATGATATGTAAGATTTTAATGAAAATTTTATGTTGAGTGCTCGCGATGAGTGTGAATCGTATACGATTTTCTTATTGTTCTGTTTTTGCCCGCTAAACCTTGCCGTAATCGCCTGCGCATTGGCCTGGATTTCCGGCTGCACAATCCGCGGTCAAAGGGTATACTGGCGCACTCTTTTTTTAACCGATCCGTATCGCGTGCGAATTCAACATGCAAAAGTTTGATACCAAGACCTTTCAGGGCCTGATCCTGACCTTGCAGGATTACTGGGCGCGTCAAGGCTGCACCATTGTCCAACCGTTGGACATGGAAGTGGGCGCCGGCACCTCACACCCGATGACCTGTCTGCGTGCCTTAGGCCCAGAGCCGATGGCGACCGCTTACGTGCAGCCATCTCGTCGTCCAACCGATGGACGTTACGGTGAAAACCCGAACCGTTTACAGCACTATTACCAGTTCCAGGTGGTGATTAAGCCCAACCCGGACAACCTTCAGGAGCTGTACCTTGGGTCGCTGAAAGAGCTGGGTATGGATCCCACCATCCACGACATTCGCTTTGTCGAAGACAACTGGGAAAACCCAACGCTGGGCGCGTGGGGACTCGGTTGGGAAGTGTGGCTGAACGGCATGGAAGTGACGCAGTTCACTTACTTCCAGCAGGTTGGCGGCCTCGAGTGTAAGCCAGTAACCGGCGAGATCACCTACGGCTTAGAGCGCCTGGCGATGTACATTCAGGGCGTAGACAGCGTTTACGATCTGGTGTGGAGCGACGGTCCGTTCGGTAAAACCACCTACGGCGAAGTGTTCCATCAGAACGAAGTGGAGCAGTCGACCTATAACTTTGAATACGCTGACGTTGACTTCCTTTTCACCTGCTTCGAGCAGTATGAGAAAGAAGCGCAGCAGCTGCTGGCGCTGGAAAAACCGCTGCCGCTGCCGGCTTACGAGCGCATTCTGAAAGCGGCGCACAGCTTTAACCTGCTGGATGCCCGCAAAGCGATTTCGGTTACCGAACGCCAGCGTTATATCCTGCGTATCCGCACCCTGACGAAAGCCGTGGCGGAAGCCTATTATGCGTCCCGTGAGGCGCTTGGCTTCCCGATGTGCAATAAAAACAAGTAAGAGGCAGCCATGACCGATAAAACTTTCCTGGTGGAAATTGGCACCGAAGAGTTGCCTCCGAAAGCGCTGCGCAGTCTGGCGGAAGCCTTTGCTGCGCATTTCACTGCTGAACTTGATAGCGCCGGTCTGGCGCACGGCGAAGTGAGCTGGTTTGCTGCTCCGCGCCGTCTGGCGCTGAAAGTGGCCCAGCTGGCTGCCGCGCAGCCGGATCGCGAAGTTGAAAAACGTGGCCCGGCTATCGCCGCCGCGTTTGATGCCGATGGCAACGCCACCAAAGCGGCCGAAGGTTGGGCGCGTGGTAACGGCATCACTGTGGCGCAGGCCGAACGTCTGAGCACGGATAAAGGTGAATGGCTGGTGCATCGCGCTGCCATCACCGGCGAAAGCGCGCAGGCGCTGCTGCCCGCTATGGTGGCTACCGCGCTGAGCAAGCTGCCAATTCCTAAGCTGATGCGCTGGGGCGCGAGCGACGTGCAGTTTGTGCGTCCGGTGCACACCGTTACGCTGCTGCTGGGTGACGAGCTGATTCCCGCGAAGATTCTCGGTATTAAATCCGATCGCGTGATTCGCGGTCATCGCTTTATGGGCGAGCCAGAATTCACCATCGACAACGCCGATCAGTATCCGCAGCTGCTGCTGGAGCGCGGTAAAGTGGTGGCGGATTACGCCGCGCGTAAAGCCAAAATCAAAGCGGATGCGGAAGCGGCAGCGCAGAAAATTGGCGGCATCGCCGATTTGAGCGAAAGCCTGCTGGAAGAAGTGACCTCGCTGGTGGAGTGGCCGGTGGTGCTGACGGCGAAATTCGAAGAGAAGTTCCTCGCGGTGCCAGCTGAAGCGCTGGTTTACACCATGAAAGGTGACCAGAAGTACTTCCCGGTGTACGACGCGGCGGGCAAGCTGCTGCCGAATTTCATCTTCGTTACCAACATCGAATCCAAAGATCCACAGCAGATTATCGCCGGTAACGAGAAGGTGGTGCGCCCGCGTCTGGCGGATGCCGAGTTCTTCTTCAACACCGACCGCAAAAAGCGTCTGGAAGATAATCTGCCGCGTCTGGAAACCGTACTGTTCCAGAAAGAGCTGGGTACGCTGCGTGATAAAACCGATCGCATTCAGGCGCTGGCTGGCTGGATTGCCGCGCAGATTGGCGCTGATGTGAACCACGCTACCCGCGCGGGCTTGCTGTCGAAATGTGACCTGATGACCAACATGGTCTTCGAGTTCACCGACACCCAGGGCGTGATGGGCATGCACTACGCGCGCCACGATGGCGAAGCGGAAGATGTGGCGGTGGCGCTGAATGAGCAGTATCAGCCGCGCTTTGCCGGTGACGATCTGCCGTCAAATCCTGTGGCCTGCGCCGTGGCGATTGCCGACAAAATGGACACCCTCGCGGGTATCTTCGGTATCGGTCAGCATCCGAAAGGCGACAAAGATCCGTTCGCACTGCGCCGTGCTGCGCTGGGCGTGCTGCGTGTCATCGTGGAGAAAAATCTGCCGCTCGATCTGCAAACGCTGACCGAAGAAGCGGTGCGTTTGTACGGCAGCAAGCTGAGCAACGCCAAAGTGGTCGATGAGGTGATCGACTTTATGCTGGGCCGTTTCCGTACCTGGTATCAGGAAGAGGGCCACAGCGTTGACACCATTCAGGCGGTGCTGGCGCGTCGTCCAACCCGTCCGGCTGATTTCGATGCGCGCATGAAGGCGGTTTCGCACTTCCGTACGCTGGAAGCGGCCGCCACGCTGGCTGCTGCCAACAAACGTGTGTCGAACATCCTGGCGAAATCGACCGAAACCCTGAACGACAGCGTGCAGGCTTCCCTGCTGAAAGAGAACGAAGAGATCCAACTGGCGACCTTCGTGACCGCGCTGGGCGACAAGCTGCAGCCGTACTTTGCAGAAGGTCGCTATCAGGATGCGCTGGTTGAACTGGCGCAGCTGCGCGAAGCGGTAGATAACTTCTTCGATAAAGTGATGGTGAACGCTGACGATCAGGCGGTGCGTATTAACCGTCTGACGCTGCTGGCACAGCTGCGCCAGCTGTTCCTGCAGGTGGCGGATATTTCACTGCTGCAGTAATTGGCGTGGTCGCCATGAATGGCGATGCTACAAAATAAAGGGGACGAGAGATCGTCCCTTTTTTTGTTTTCAAAACTCGGCGCTCACGTCCTGCGAGTGGTGCAAGATACGCCCGATGAAAATGTCATCCACTTCAGCGCGGTAGATCACAATATGCTGTCCGAAAGGCAACGAATAGATCTGCTGACCTAAATCCGGTCGTTTACGACCTAAATCAAACATGGCGAGTTTGTCGAAGAGCTGAGCGAATCTGGCGCTATAGTCATCAGCTAACTGCTCTCCATAATTCCAGTAGCCATAAATCCAGATCTTCATTAGATCTGCATCAGCTTCCGGTTTTATCGTGATGGTCCTTTTCATAAATGCCTACCCTGGCTTTTGCTCGTCTTAGAAAATCTTCATGATCCCACTCTTTTCCCGGGCCGCTTTCAAAGCCCTCTCTGACCAACTCTCTGAGCTTTTCCAGCTTTGATTCCGCCTGCTTCTCACGCAGCAAGCGCAGCGAGTCGCGCACCACTTCGCTTTGCGTACGGTAGTCGCCGGATTCAACCAGAGATTCAACAAATTCGCGCAGTTCATCGCCTAAATCGATCGTCATGGTACGTGCCATCATCGTTATCCAGTGTAAGAGTATTTCTTACATCCTGGCACTTTTTTGCGCAACAGGGAATGTACGTTGCAGCGCAGTTACAAGCTGAACTGCGAGGCAACGCGAGAGATTTTATGCAGATGAGGCGGGAAACAGGCGGTCGTCGCGCAACAGATGATCGTTACCACGGCGGCGGGTGAAGCCGCTGCGGTCGAAGAATTCCAGAATCTGTATCGCCACTTTGCGCCCGGTGCCAAGCTGGTTGCGGAAGTCGGCGGCGCTGGTGCTGCCCTCTTGCGCGGCACGGCTCCGAATCAGATCGGCGAAGATCTGGATCTGGTCGCTGCGATAGTAGCGATCGCGTACGATCGCGGTGATATGTCCGAGCCGCGCAGCAGTGAGCAGCAGCGAGCGAATCGCCTGTTCATCCTGCTGCAGCGCCAGCGCGATATCGCGCACCCACAGCGGCTGATCGCCAAACAGCGGGCCGACCTGCTGCCAAAGAGCTTCTTCCTGCGGATTAAAGCGCGGTTCGAAGTCGGGCAGATGCAGCCAGCCTTGTCGCTGTTGTAGCTGACCTTGCGCCAGCAGTTGATCAATCAGCGCTAACACCCATTCCGCAGGCTGATGCGGCATTGCCACACGACGCAAACGATCGTGGCCGATGCCCGGCATCTCGGGATGCTGCTGATGAAAATGCGCCAGTGATTCCAGCAGCTTTTGCCGCCATTGTGCTGCCTGCGCGGCACTCATCAGCGCGTTATCAAGCTGCACCGGTGCTGCATGCTCGATCAGTGCATCCAGCGCGGGCTCGGTAAGCTGGCGCGCCCACGCCAGGTCACGCCGTTCTGTCGGTTGATAGGCCAGATGCGCCTGCAGGCTGGCGTCATCATCTTGTGCGGCGGCCAGCTGCTGCAGCCAGGCAAGATACTCCGCCTGACGTTTGCCGCGCTTTTTACTGTTGAGCAGCAGCACGCGCGCGCCGCCCAGCGTGTGCTGTGCGTTGCTGTCGCGGATAATCAGCCGATCGTTCTCGGCCAGCCACAGCGGTTGGTTCAGCACCAGTTCCGCGACATCATCCGCCAGCAGCGTAATGCGTCCAGTGACGTGGCTGGCGGCGTGGTGGAGATGAATCGGCTGCGACGCGCTCTTCAGCGGCTGCAGCAAGCGCAGCGCCACGGTTAAGCGCGTGGAGCCTTCCGCTCTGGCCTGTGACAGCAGCCAGTCGCCGCGCGCGATCTGCGCTTTTTCCACATCGCCGACGATATTCAATGCGATACGTTCACCGGCTTGCGCGCGCGTCACCAATTGGTTCTGCGCATGCAGCGCGCGCACGCGCAGCGGCAGATTCAGGCTGCTAAGCCAAAGAGTATCGCCGACGTTCACTTCGCCCGACAGCGCGGTGCCGGTGACCACCAATCCGCTGCCTTTCAGCGTGAAGGCGCGATCGATAGCGAGACGGAAACGGTAACGAGAGTCGAAGGCCGGTTCCGCCAGCGTGCTGAGATGCTGGCGCAGCGCGTCGATGCCTTGCTGGGTGTGGCTGCTGGTAACAAATTGCGGCACCGCCGGCCAGCCGAGTTGCTGCGTGAGCTGCGCCACCTGCCGCTGGACTTCCGCGATGCGCGCTTCGTCCACGCGATCGGCTTTGGTCAGCGCCACGCTGAGCGGCGGCTGTCCGGCCAGGCTCAGCAATTGCAAATGTTCGCGGGTTTGCGGCATCACGCCATCGTCGCAGGCCACCACCAGCAGCGCATGATGAATGCCGCCAATGCCCGCCAGCATATTGGCGAGAAATTTCTCGTGGCCTGGCACATCAATAAAGCCGAGCACGCGACCATCCGGCTGCGGCCAGTACGCGTAGCCGAGATCGATGGTCATGCCGCGCCGTTTCTCTTCCGGCAGGCGATCGGCATCCACGCCGGTTAATGCCTGTAGCAGCGCGGTTTTGCCGTGATCGACGTGTCCAGCGGTGGCAATAATCATGACGCTAAGGCCTGAATCAGCGCGCTTTCATCATCAAGGCAGCGCAGATCCAGCCACAGTTTGCCTTCCTGAACGCGGCCAATCACCGGGCGCGCTAAGCTGCGCCAGCGCTGTGACAAATTGACGAGCTGGCTACCGCGCCCATCGCGTGGCGTGAAGGTGAGGGCGAAACTGGGAAGGCGTTCAACCGGTAGCGATCCGCTGCCGATTTGGGATGAACAGGGCGCAATCGCCAGCGAAAAGTCATCTCGATAAATCTGTTGTAACGCGGGCAGCAATCGTTCAGCTTGTTGCTGAATATCCTGCACTGGACGGGTGAGCAGCCGCAGCGTCGGCAGGGCTTCACGCAGCGTTTCCGGCTGACGATAGAGCTTTAGCGTGGCTTCCAGCGCCGCGAGCGTCATTTTGTCGACGCGCAGCGCGCGTTTCAGCGGATGCGACTGGAGCTGATCAATCAGCGTCTGCTTGCCGACGATAATCCCCGCCTGCGGACCGCCGAGCAGTTTGTCGCCGGAGAAACTTACCAGACTGACGCCTGCGGCGATCAGCTGCTGCGGCATCGGTTCAGCCGGCAGACCAAATTCGGTCATATCGATCAGCGATCCGCTGCCAAGGTCGGTGATCACCGGCAATTGATAAGCGTCACCCAGCGCAACCAGCTCTGCTTCCGTTACCGCATGGGTAAAGCCCTGAATCTGATAATTGCTGGTGTGCACCTTCATCAGCAGGCCGCTGTTTTCCGCGATGGCGGCGCGATAATCTTTCAGGTGCGTGCGGTTGGTGGTGCCTACTTCCACCAGTTTGCAGCCCGCCTGGCGCATCACGTCAGGAATGCGGAAGGCGCCGCCAATTTCCACCAGCTCGCCGCGCGAGACAATCACTTCGCGCCCCGGCGCTAACGCGGCCAGCATCAATAACACGGCGGCGGCATTGTTGTTAACGATACAGGCCGCTTCCGCGCCGGTTAACTCGCTCAGCAGCGCGCTAACCGCACGATCGCGGTGGCCGCGCGCCGCATCATCCAGCGCGTATTCCAACGTGACCGGCTGACGCAGGCAATTCACCACCGCGTCGATAGCGCGATCGCTCAGCTGTGCGCGGCCAAGATTGGTGTGCAGCACGGTGCCGGTGAGATTGAACACCGGACGCAGCGCACTTTGCTGCTGTTGCTGGATACGGCGCAGCGCTTCATCCGGCCAGTTCAGGTGCCACTCTGGCAAGGTTTGGTGCTGCTGAATGTGGTCGCGCGCTTCCTGCTGCATGCTGCGCAGCTGGCGCGTAGCGAAGGCGGTTCCGTGATGCGCCAGCAGCGGCTGCAGCGCGGGATCGCGCAGCAGGCTGTCGATAGCAGGTAATTGGCTGTACAGGGTTTTCATCGGGTGACTTACAGAGAGGGCGGAACGGTGCGGGCAAAGCTTTCGCGCGCAAACAGGTTTTCGGCCAGCTTCACCAGCGCCGGGCGATTTACGCACCAGTTTGGCAGCACGCGGCGGAAGTTGAGGTATCCAATCATGCAGCCGGTGGCGATATCGGCCAGATTGAGCGTGCCGCTATTGAGCCATTCGCCTTGGGCGGCGGCGGTTTCTAGCGCATCGAGGCCGCGTTGGATTTTGTCACGGTTGCGCAGCAGCACCTCTTCAGATTGCTGATCGCCGGGACGCATCTGCTCGCGCACGATCATCACCGCCGCATCGTTGATGCCGTCGGCCAGTTTTTCCAGCTGACGGATGTGCAACGCATGCAGCGCATCATCGGGCAGCAGCGCAGGCGCATCGCCGCGCAGTTCAATGACTTGCGCGATGATCGAAGAGTCGAACCAGGTGAGCTGGTTGTCGTCAATCAGCGCCGGTACTTTGCCCAGCGGATTGTACTGCGGTACATCGCTGTCATCGATCCACGGAGAGTGATTAACGAATTCGAAAACCAGGCCTTTTTCCAGCAATATCACTGATATTTTGCGGACAAAAGGGCTGGTGTAGCTGCCAATCAGTTTCATCGTGCGCCTCCGTGTTGAATGAAAATACGCGATAACAAACCGCACATATCCCTGGCGGCGCGCTGGCACAATGCGCGATAAATCGCGCCGCTACGGACCGTAGAAACATGGAAAAAGCTAATCGCCGGGGAACATAAACGGATTCAGACTGCTGCGGGCGAATCCTTCCTGCTCCATGCGGGCATCCAGCACCAGCGAGGCCAAATCATCGGCCACCGGCTCTACGGCGGGATCCTTCTCCTGATACAACATCTTCAGGTAGGTACCGCAATCGCCGCAACTCTCTGCTTTCACCGCCGCTTTTTCGCTGTCCAGCGACCAGTAATGCAGATCGCCGGTTTGTTCACAGTTGGAGCACTTGCTGCGCACCACATACCATTCGCTTTCACACAGATTGCAGTGCAGATAGCGCAGCCCTTGCTGGCCTACGCTCATGTGCACCACGCTGGTGACCGGCACGCTGGCGCATACCGGGCAGAACTGGCGATGCTCACCGTATTCGGCGCGCGCTTTGCCGGGAATTAATGCCGCCATCTGCGCCCAGTAAATCGACAACGCCGCCCAGATGAACGGCGATTTGTCGCTGCTCACCTGTGCGAAATCGCCTTCCAGCAGCGCATGTGCCAGATTTTCCAGTTCGCTAGTGGAGGATTTTTCCAGATTCTCCAGCACTGCCAGCGCCTGGCCGCTCATCTCTGGCTTCAGCTCGGCGATCAGCGAATGCAGCAAACGCTGCCAGTGCGCATCGCGCGGATAGGTGTGGATATCGAGCGGCGGTTTGCCCTGCTCGGCGCTCTGCGTCAGCCGCTGCTGCAGATCGAGCTGCAGCGGATGGTCATACAGCACGATCTCCTGCGCCTCGGCGATCACCGCGGCAAAGCGCAGGTAATCACCCAGCGGATTCTTCGCGGCCAGGTCACGCAAACGTGCCGCACGGCGGCTATACAGATTTTTCAGCCGAGGGAAAAGTAACGGCGGAACGTGCTCCGCCGTGTGCTTTTCGCTTTTCTCCAGCTGGTCCTGCGGGATGATGCGAATACTCATCAGGGACGTTTTTCCTGTTGTGTTTGGCGTTGGCGCTGCTCGCGATACCAACGTGGGTGATGTTTCTTCGCCCACGCGGCCGGAACCCAGCCCTCAACCATGGCGGTAATGGTGCCTTTTACCCACAAGGCGGCGTAAATGTGCACCATAATCACCACGATCAGCGCCACAGCTGAGACCGAATGCACCACTAGCGCGATGCGAATCAGCGGAATAGTGAAGGCACCGGCAAAGTACGGGCGCCAGATAACAATTCCGCTCACCAGCAGCAAGACTAAGCTGATGATAGCAGCCCAGAACACACACTTCTGCCCGAAGTTGTATTTGCCGGTATCGCCGACCTCTTCGTTTTGCACGATTTTGTGGATGTTTTTCGCCCAAACCAGGTCTTCGCGATTGATCAGATTATGTTTCCAATAGCGTAAGAACATGATGATAAAGGCGGCAAACATCACCGTGCCAACAAACGGATGCAGGATACGCGCCAACTGCGGCGTGCCGAGCACGTGCATCAGCCAGTTAAATGACGGGAAAAAGAAACCCAGTCCGCTCAGCGCGGCGAGCACAAAACAGAACGCCACAATCCAGTGATTGATGCGTTCCGGTGCGCTGTAGCGCACCAGACGATCGCGTTTTTTCATTATTCGCGCTCCTCTTTTTCGTGCAGGTTCTCGTCCTCATCCTCTTCCACGCGGTTTGGCCCTACGCCAACGTAGTGGAACACGGATGCAGCAAAGGTAGCGGCAAAACCGATCGCCGCCAGCGGTTTCCAGATCCCTTTCCAGAACGTTACCGCCGGGCTGATGCTCGGATTATCCGGCAAACCGTGATAGAGCTGCGGTTTGTTGGCGTGGTGCAGCACGTACATCACGTGCGTACCGCCGACGCCTTCCGGATCGTACAAGCCGGCGTTGGCATAGCCGCGCGTGTTGAGCTCGGCCACGCGTTCACCGGCCAGCGCCTGCATATCGCTTTTGCTGCCGAAGTGAATCGCGCCGGTCGGGCAGGTTTTCACGCACGCCGGTTCCTGACCGACATTGACACGATCGACGCACAGCGTGCATTTGTACACGCGGTTGTCCTCTTTATTCAGACGCGGCACATCGAACGGACAGCCCGCAATGCAGTAGCCGCAGCCAATGCACTGTTCTGACTGAAAATCGACGATGCCGTTGGCGTACTGAATAATCGCGCCTTCAGATGGGCAGGCTTTCAGGCAGCCGGGATCGGCGCAGTGCATGCAGCCATCCTTGCGGATCAGCCACTCTAACTTGCCGTTCTCCTCCACTTCTGAGAAGCGCATCACCGTCCAGGACTTGGCGGTCAAATCGGCGGGATTGTCGTACACCCCAACGTTATGTCCCACTTCATCGCGGATATCGTTCCACTCCGAACACGCCACCTGACACGCTTTGCAGCCGATGCAGGTGGTCACGTCGATCAGTTTCGCCACTTCCTGCTGATGGTTACGTGCCTGCGGGGCAGGCGTGAGTCCATTGGTGGCGGAGCGGCGGATAATGTCTTGAGATTGATAAGCCATATTCGTTCTCCTTACACCTTCTCGACGTTGACCAGGAACGCTTTAAATTCTGGCGTCTGCGTGTTGGCATCACCGACAAACGGCGTCAGGGTATTAGCGATAAAGCCTTTTTTCGCCACGCCCTGATAACCCCAGTGAATCGGAATGCCGATGGTATCGACGATTTTGCCGTCGACGTTGAGTGGACGGATGCGCTTAGTGACCACCGCTTTGGCTTTGATGTAGCCGCGATTGGAGCTCACTTTCACCGTGTCGCCCTGCGCGATGCCGAGCTTGTTGGCCAGCTTCTCGCCGATTTCAATAAACTGTTCCGGCTGCGCGATGGCATTGAGCCGCGCGTGTTTGGTCCAGTAATGGAAATGCTCGGTGAGACGATAAGTGGTGCCGACATACGGGAACTGCTCCGCCTGGCCCATCGATGCCAAATCGTCCTTGAACACGCGCGCCGCCGGGTTGGATACCACGTTCGGATGCAGCGGGTTGGTGCCGATTGGCGTTTCAAACGGCTCGTAGTGTTCCGGGAACGGACCTTCGGCCATTTTATCGAGCGCAAACAGGCGGCCCATGCCTTCCGGCTGCATGATGAACGGCCCGACATCGCTGCCGGGTGCGGCGGCGCTGTAGTCCGGCACATCCATGCCGCCCCATTTGCTGCCATCCCACTTCAGGATCTGACGTTTCGGATCCCACGGATTGCCTTGCTGATCAGCCGAGGCGCGGTTGTAGAGAATGCGGCGGTTGAGCGGCCACGCCCAGCTCCAGTTCAGCGTGTTGCCCAAACCGGTAGGATCGGTGTTGTCGCGGCGCGCCATCTGGTTGCCGTCCGGCGTCCAGCTGCCGGCGAAAATCCAGCAACCGCTGCTGGTGCTGCCGTCATCTTTCAGATGGGCAAAGGTGCTGAGCTGTTGGCCTTTTTTCACCAGCAGCGTGCCTTTGTCATCGTATACATCCGCCAGCGCTTTGCCGTTGTTCTCCATCGCCACTTCTTCCGGCGCCGGATTTTCTGGCGTCAGGTAGTTCCAGCTCATGTTCAGCACTTGCTCAGGCAATGCACCGCCTTCACTGGCGTACATTTTGCGCAGGCGTGAATAGATGCCGGAAAGAATCTCGCCGTCATTGAGCGCTTCGCCCGGTGCATCCTGACCTTTCCAGTGCCACTGCAGCCAGCGGCCGGAGTTAACGATCGAACCGTTCTCTTCGGCGAAGCAGGTGGAGGGCAAACGGAACACTTCGGTCTGAATTTTTGACGGATCAACATCGTTAAACTCGTCGTGATTCTCCCAGAAGGTGGCAGTTTCGGTGTTGAGCGGGTCGATGGTGACGAGGAACTTCAGCTTCGACAGTGAATCAATCACTTTGCGCTTGTTCGGGAACGACGCCACCGGGTTGAAGCCCTGGCACAGATAGCCGTTGACCTTGCCTTGCGACATCATCTCGAAGTACTGCAGCACGTCGTAACCTTTATCCCACTTCGGCAACCAGTCGAAGCCCCAGCTGTTTTCCGCCTGGGCTTTGTCACCAAAGAAGGCTTTCATCTGGCTGACAAAGAATTTCGGGTAGTTGCTCCAGTAGTTTACCTGGCCCGGCAGCAGCGCTTTCGGCGTGTTGGCAGCAAGATAACTCTGCAGATCGGTGTGTTTTTCCGACGGCAAAGTCATGTAACCCGGCAAACTTTGCGACAGCAAACCGAGATCGGTCAGCCCCTGAATATTCGAGTGGCCGCGCAGCGCATTGATGCCGCCGCCAATCATGCCCATGTTGCCGAGCAGCAGCTGAATCATCGCCATGGTGCGGATGTTCTGCGCACCGACCGAGTGCTGCGTCCAGCCGAGCGCATACAGGAACGAGGTGGTGCGATCGCGCGCGCTGGTTTCGCCAATCAGTTCACACACGTGCAGGAAGTCCGCTTTTGGCGTGCCGCAGATGCGTTCAACAATTTCTGGCGTGTAACGGCTAACGTGCTGCTTCAGCAGGTTCCATACGCAGCGCGGATGCGTGAGCGTGGTGTCGCGTTTGGCGAAGCCGTCGGCGTCCAGCTCGTAGTTCCAGCTGGTTTTGTCGTATTTGCGATTCTCTTCGTCGTAGCCGCTGAACAGGCCATCTTCAAAATGATAATCCTCGCGCACGATCAGGCTGGCATTGGTGTACGCCTGCACATATTCATGCTGGATTTTGTCGTTTTGTATCAGCCACAGCAGTACGCCCGACAGGAAAGTGATGTCGGTGCCCGAACGAATCGGCGTATAGAAATCGGCTACCGATGCCGTACGCGTGAAGCGCGGATCGATAACAATCAGTTTGGCTTTGTTGTGAATCTTGGCTTCCATCGCCCAGCGGAATCCCACAGGATGCGCTTCAGCGGCGTTCCCGCCCATCACAACGATCAGATTGGCATTACGGATGTCGACCCAGTGATTGGTCATCGCACCGCGACCAAATGTTGGAGCAAGACTTGCTACCGTTGGTCCGTGTCAAACGCGTGCCTGGTTGTCGACCGCTAACATGCCGAGCGATCGGGTAAATTTCTGGGTTAAATAGCCGGTTTCGTTGCTGGAAGCGGAAGCACAGAGCATGCCGGTGGAGAGCCAACGGTTTACCGTCACGCCCGCAGCGTTTTGCGCCACAAAGTTAGCGTCGCGGTCCGCTTTCATCAGCCTGGCGATGCGATCAAAGGCATCGTCCCAGCTAATGCGCTGCCATTTATCGGAGCCTGGCGCGCGGTATTCCGGGTATTGCAGGCGACTTTCACTGTGGATGAAGTCGAGCAGGCCTGCGCCTTTCGGGCACAATGCGCCGCGGCTCACCGGATGATCCGGATCCCCTTCAATGTGGAAAATGGTCTCTTTGGCGTTTTTCGCGCCGTCACCGAGGCTGTACATTAACAAGCCACAGCCAACTGAGCAGTAAGTGCAGGTGTTACGGGTTTCGCGTGCGCGCAGCAGTTTATACTGTCGCGTTTCCGCCAGCGCTACCTCTGGCGCAAAGCCAAGCAGCGCTGCCGTTGTCCCTGCCATACCGCCAGCACAGACCTTGAAGAATTTTCTTCGGCTGACGTTCATGGATTATCCTTTCAACATGAATGATTTTTTTACTTTTGCAGTGCAGTGAATCGGGCGTCACAATAACCCGACGAATATTGCGGCAATAGCGACCTAATATTACCACTACTTTAGTAAGGTTGTTATGTGAGGCGAAAAAAGTGACAGAGAATGAGCAGGAAAGTCACATTAATGTGAATAAGATCTCAGGTGCGGTGCAGGCGCAGGTGCATCAGCGGCGTGATATCAGCCTTGCGGAAACAGACTGGCTGGCGCAGGAAGTGCCGGTGGCGCTGGTCTATAACGGCATTTCGCACGTTGTGATGATGGCCACACCCAATGATTTGGAAGCTTTTGCGATAGGTTTCTCGCTCTCGGAAGGCATTATTGCGCGCCCGGATGAAATCTACGGTATCGATGTGGTTTCGGGCTGTAATGGCATTGAAGTACAGATTGAACTCTCCAGCCGCCGCTTTATGGCGCTGAAAGAGCAGCGCCGCGCCATGGCTGGCCGCACCGGCTGCGGCGTGTGTGGCGTGGAGCAACTCGATCAAATCGGTAAGCCATTACAGCCGCTGCCGTTCAGCCAAACCTTTGATTTAGCCAATCTGGATAAAGGCCTGGCGCAGCTGCGCGATTACCAGCCGATCGGCAATCTCACCGGCTGCACGCACGCGGCGGCGTGGATGTCACCGCAAGGCGAATTGCAGGGCGGGTATGAAGATGTCGGTCGCCATGTGGCGCTGGATAAATTGCTGGGGAATCGCAGCCAGCAGCCGTGGCAGCAGGGCGCGGTGCTGGTTTCCAGTCGCGCCAGCTATGAGATGGTGCAGAAATCCGCCATGTGCGGCGTGGAGATTCTGTTCGCGGTGTCAGCTGCGACACAGCTCGCCGTTGAGGTGGCCGAACGCTGCAATCTCACGCTAGTCGGCTTTAGTAAACCGGGCCGCGCCACGGTTTACAGCCATCCGCAGCGGCTGCGTTAAACCACCTGCACCTGCGGCAGCGCCTGTTGCAGCGCCGTCAGCGCGCCGGGTTTTACCGCGCCGCTGTCGCAGATCAGCAGATCGATTTCCGCAATCGCTGCATAAACGGTGCGGCTCATCACGCCGAGTTTGCTGTGATCCGCCAGTAAAATGGTGCGGTTCGCCTGCTGCACCATGGCGCGGGCAATCGCCGCTTCGTGGGGATGAAAACTGCTGGCACCGTTTTTAGCGTCGATGCCGACCGGCGAAAGCAGCGCCACATCGGCGCGATAACGATAAATTTCCCCAATCGTCATCTCCCCGCGCGTTTGCTGCGCGCCTGCCATCATCATGCCGCCAATTAAAATCACCTGATTATTCAGCGTCTCATGCTCTTCCGCTGCGCTCAGCGCCAGCGCGGCCTGCAGGCTGTTAGTGATGATGGTTAAACCTGACATGGTGCGCAGTTGTTCGGCCAGCATGGTGGTGGTGGTGCCGGCATCAAGGAACAGCGTTTGGCCGGGCTGGAGATGTTGCGCGGCAGCAACCGCAATTGCGCGTTTCTCTTTCGCCTGCGCGTTACGGCGCACCTGCAGCGGCGGCTCTGGCTGGCTATCGACGGCGACCAAACCGCCATGCACCCGCCGCGCCAATCCCTGCGCTTCCAGCTCAATAATGTCGCGCCGCGCGGTTTCGCGCGAGATGCCAAGCTCATTGATGATGCGTTCGGTGCTGAGCTGATGTTGCGTGGTCAGCAGCGCGCGAATGCGGTGTAAGCGGGTTTCCTGCAGCATGACTTTTCCCTGTGGCGTGTTCAACCTGGGCCTAAGCTTACCTGAGTGTCATTGCGCCGTCATGTGTATTTTGTTGTATTTGTGTATTTGGTTGCATTTGTCGCCAAAGCAGGCATGATATTGGCAAACGGCGATTTCGCATGCCCCCCTTTCACCTTCGCAACGGGAGTTACCATGGCTACACGTTCTACCATCATGGATACCAACAGTTTTCGTGCTGAGCACGCCGACGGACTGGATGCGGCAACCCGCAAGCTAACCGACAAGCGCAGCAAAGTGTTGGGCGAGTCGTATCGCCTGTTTTACCGCAAGCCAGTGCATTTAGTGCGCGGCGAAGGGCAGTATGTGTGGGATGCCGCCGGTGATAAATATCTTGATGTGTATAACAACGTGGCGAGCATTGGTCACTGCCATCCGGCGGTGATTGAGGCGGTGAATCAGCAGATGAAGATGCTGAACACCCACACGCGCTATCTGCACGAACGCATTCTCGATTACACCGAAGAGTTGCTGGCGACCACGCCAGATGCCATCGATCGCGCCATGTACATGTGTACCGGTTCGGAAGCCAACGATTTGGCGATCCGCGTGGCGCGGGCTTTCAGCGGCGGCACCGGCATTATCGTGTCGCAGGAGGCGTATCACGGCACCAGCGATCTCACGTCAGGTGTGTCGCCCGCCCTCGGCAGCGGACAGCCGTTGGCGGCAACCACGCGTCTGGTTTCACCGCCGGATGCCTATCGCGTGAATGCGCCCGATCTCGGCGAGTGGTTTGCCAATGAAATCCAGCAGCAGATTGACGATATGAAAGCGCACGGCATTAAGTTTGCCGGCTTCCTCGCTGACTCGATCTTCTCATCCGATGGCGTATTGCCGAACCCGCGCGGCTTTCTGCAAAAAGCGGTCGATGTGGTGCATGCCAACGGCGGGATTTTCATTGCCGATGAAGTGCAGCCGGGCTTTGGTCGTACCGGCGATGCGTTCTGGGGCTTTGCGCGTCACGGCGTGGTGCCTGATGTGATCACCACCGGCAAGCCAATGGGCAACGGCATTCCGGTTTCAGGTTTGCTGGCGAAAAGCGATGTGCTAGCGGCATTTAGTGACGAGATTCCTTACTTCAACACCTTTGGCGGTAATCCGGTGGCGATGGCCGCCGCGCAAGCGGTGCTGACGGTAATTAAAGAAGAGGGCTTGCAGGAGCACAGCCGCGTGGTGGGCGCCAGGCTGTTGAGTGAACTGCAGAAACTGATGGATCGTCACGAATCGATCGGCGACGTGCGCGGTGCGGGCCTGTTTATTGGTTTCGAACTGGTGCAGGATCGCGCCAGTAAAACGCCGGATAAAGCGCTGGCGCTGGATTTGATTGAGAAACTGCGCGAACACCGCGTGTTGACGTCAGTGGCGGGACCTTACGGCAACGTGCTGAAGTTGCGTCCGCCGTTGGCGTTCCAGGAAGCGGATATCGATTGGCTGGTGGGCGCGCTGGATAAATCGCTGAGTGAGCTGGGGCGTTAACAGATCATTGATTGTGCACATTTTGTCGCGGCGCGATTTATCGCGCAATAAATTGCGCCGCTACGATATGTGCAGGTTTACGCAGCTGCGGTTTCCTCGGCGAAAATGCTCTCCATCTTCTGCCACGCCTGCGCGACATCGTCATCCAGATTAAACAAACCTGACGTGCCCACAATAAACACATCCACGCCTGAAGCAGCAATCTGCCGGAAGGTGCGCGCATTGCATGAACCATCAATTTCGGTCAGATAGTGATAACCGTGCTCTTCGCGCATGGCGATTAACTGGCGAATCTTATTCAGCGTTTGCGGGATAAATGTCTGCCCGGCGAAACCCGGATCCACTGACATCACCGTGACTTTATCCAGCAGGTGCGCATATTCACGAATAGTTTCTGCCGGTGTGGCCGGATTTAACACCACGCCGCAGCGACGGCCTGCGTCTTTAATTTGCGTCAGCAGGCGGAAAATTTTGTTATTAGCGGTTTCCGGGTGGAAGCTAATAATATCTGCGCCGGCCTCAATGCACATTGGGATAATATCTTCCGGATGATTTACCATTAAATGCACATCAATTGGTACATCAGTAATTTTACGCAGGTTCTCAATAAAGAACGGCGACAGCGTAATATTCTTCACATAGCTGCCATCCATAATATCGACATGATAAAAGGCAGCGGTGCTATTCATCGCTTCAACCTGCTCGCGAAAACGCGTGAGATCCATGCACATTAAGGAGGGGGAGAATTTGGCTTGCATAACTTATTTCCTCATTACAACAACAGCGCCCGCAGGCGCTGTTGATGACATCAATGGAAGAACGAAATAATGTGGCCGAGCACAATACCAACAATGCCGAAGTCGGCATCACCGAAGGTGGTGGAAGCGAAGCCGAGGTCGCCCATCAGCGGCAGCAGAATCGCTGGCAGGAAGGAGATCAGCAAGCCTTGCACAAAGGCGCCGATCACTGCGCCGCGACGTCCGCCAGTGATATTGCCGTAGACGCCGGCGGTCGCACCGCAGAAGAAATGCGGTACCAGACCCGGAACAATAACGCTTAGACCAAACAGCGGACACAGGAACATGCTGATCAAGCCGGCGGAGAAGCTCGACAGGAAGCCGATGATTACCGCGTTCGGCGCGAACGGGAACACGGTTGGGCAATCCAGCGCCGGTTTGGCGTTGGGTACCAGCTTATCGGCGATACCTTTAAAGGCCGGCACGATTTCGGCAATCACCATGCGCACACCGGCAAGGATGATATAGACGCCCGCAGCAAAGGTGATCGACTGAATGATGGCGAACACAATGTAGTTTTGGCCGCCACTGATGCTTTCGGTGAATTCTTTACCGGCAACCAGAACCAGCGCGATAAACAGAATCATCATGGTCAGCGAAATCGCTACCGATGAGTCGCGCAGGAAGTTGAGGGTTTTTGGCACCTTCAGCTCTTCAATCGACGGGCTGCCTTTACCGACCATTTTGCCCACTAACGCGGAGAGCAGATAACCGGTTGAGCCAAAGTGGCCGAGCGCCAGATCGTCCGAGTTGGTAATTTTGCGGGTGAACGGCTGCAGAATCGCCGGGCAAACCACCATCATGGTGCCGAGAATCAGCGAACCAATCAGCACCAGCCAGAAGCCGTGAATGCCGCCTACCGACAGAATTACCGCCAGCATCGCCGACATATACAGCGTGTGGTGACCAGTCAGGAAGATGTATTTCAACGGGGTAATGCGCGCCAGCAAGATGTTCACCAGCATACCAAACACCATGATCATGGCGGTTTCAGTGCCGTAACTTTTCTGCGCCAGCGCGGCCATTGCATCCGTATTTGGCACTACGCCCTGAATATTAAAAGAGTGCTCAAACAGCTGACTGAAGATGGTCAGCGTGGCCGCAATTAAATTGGCCCCGGCGATGAGAATAACAAAACCCATGATGGTTTTAAGCGTACCGGAAATAACATCAGAAACCGGTTTCTTTTGCAGTAATAAACCAAACAGGGAAAAAAGGCCGACAAGTATAGCGGGTGTTCCAAGAACATCCTTAATTATAAACTGCAGCATAACTTACTCCATAGTGAGTAAAGTTTTTCGGGATAAACTGTTGTTAGATATTTTCAGCCAAAATTTCTTTAATCTTTGCATTATCCAGCAGGTTTGTCAGACCAACGACTTTCGCGTTGTGCCCGGCTAATTGGTCGGCAATATCTTTTGCAGCAATGATTAAATCAGCCTGTTCAGATTTCGCAGAGGTTAAATCGGTGTGGCCCACTTCCGCTTCTTTGCCTAATTCCGCCACAATCTTCTTCACGTTCATTTCAACAATAAAGCTGCTACCTAAACCATTTCCACACACAATCAGGACTTTTTTCATCATAGGGTTCTCTGGTTATTTATTTTCAATGACAGCTTCAATCGCTGACAGGGTAGAAGCCGACAGCAACTGCTGCAGGCGGGATTCGTCGCTGAACACGTCCGCTAAGGCGGTGATCATCTGAATGTGATCGTCACCAGATACCGCGCACAGCATGATGACCACATAAACCGGATCGTTTTCATCGGCCTGAAAATTCACGCCATTTTTCACATGCAGTAACGACAGGCCGTTTTTGCGCGCGCCTTGTTCCGGGCGGGCATGCGGCATCGCCAGGCCCGGCGCCAGCACGTAGTAAGGACCGAGTTCGGCATGCGAAGTGAAGATGGCATCGAGATAAGCCGGGCTGATCGCCCCAGCGGCCAGCAGCGGTTCGGCAGATAATCGCACTGCTTCCTGCCAGTCGCTAACCTGCTCGACTACCCGAATATGTTGCGGCGTTAGCCATTGAGTGAGCATCAGTCATTCCTGTTTATTCGTCGATGGAGTGCAATGTAGGTTATTTTCTCAGCGGTTTTCTGTGATGATTGTCGCAAAAGTTAGCGCTAACACCGTTATTGTTAAAAAACGTGTTATCGCTAACATTTCCTTGCTGTGCGTTTGTCTTGGTTGCAAGCACCTGACATGCTCAATCATTCTGAAAAGATCGCGGGGTGAGGCACGCCCGAAACTGTGGTTTTTCACATGGCGCGTTAACAGATTTGGTTTTAAGCTGCGTCCTGGCAAAAAAGTAGCGAGTAATGCAGGAGATCGCATGACAGAAAAAAAACGGCGCGGTACCGGTAAAAGCACTTTAGCCGATGTTGCCCGTTTGGTGGGCGTAAGCACCATGACAGCGTCGCGCGCGCTACGCATGCCGGAGAAAGTGTCGCCTGAAATTCGCGCCAAAATCGATGCGGCAGTGATTGAGCTCTCCTATGTGCCGAATGTGCAGGCGAGCAATCTGGCATCGGCCACATCACGCCTGATCACCATGGTGGTGCCATCGTTTGCCACGCCGGGCAGTGCAATTGTGTCCGAAGCGCTACAGGAAGTGCTGCGGCCGCAGGGCTATAACATGATGCTGGCTGAAGCCAACCATTCGGCGGCAGAAGAGAGCGATCTGATTGAAATGCTGCTCTCCTATAATCCGGCGGCGATGGTGCATTTCAATTTCGATAACGCCGCCGAAGCGCATCGTCTGCTGAGCAATTCCGGGCTGCCGGTCATGGATATTGGCGGCGTGCATCAGGATTCGGCGGGGATCAGCATTGGTGTCGATTACGCCAAAGCGATTCGCCAACTGGTGCAAAGTCTGGTCGAGCGCGGCTATCGCAATCTCGGTTTGCTGTGCACGCAGAGTAATAACACCATCTTCCGCCAGCTGCTGAATGGCTGGCACAGCGGCATGCTGGCGATGAATCAGGCGCCGCATCGCGTGGTGACCTCGCCGAAAATGCCGACCTTTGCCGCCGGGCACAGCTTGCTGGCGGAAATTCGCCTGACCTGGCCGGAGCTGGATGTGCTGATTTGCACCAGCGACGAAGTGGCCTGCGGCGCCATCATGGCGTGCCATGCGGCGGGGATTGCGATTCCCAGCCAGTTGGCGATTGCCAGCATTGGCGGCGGTCCGCTAGCGGCAGTGTGTTCGCCGCCGCTTACCAGCATTGTGCTGCCGTATGAAGAGATGGGGCGCATGGCGGGTAAACGTCTGCTGGCGGCGCTCAAAGGTGATGAGCCGCCAGCCATCAATGAACTGCCGGTGCAGCTTAAACTGCGCGCCAGCAGCCACAAGGTGTAGCCGTGCGTGCGCACCTTTTCCCAGATTCATCAAATCCTTATCAATTCTAAGGCATTGATAACCCTTTTACGGATCATGTTTTTAACTATAATGATCCGACTGCTTACGCGGCACACCCAGTGAGGTGGTGCTGCAAAACACTAAAATGGAGAGGAAGAACATGAGTTATTCACTGCCATCCCTGCCGTATGCGTACGACGCACTGGAACCGCACTTCGACAAGCAGACGATGGAAATCCATCACACTAAACACCACCAGACCTACGTTAACAACGCTAACGCTGCGCTGGAAGGTACCGAATTCGCTGACCTGCCGGTAGAAGAGCTGATCACCAAACTGGATCAGCTGCCAGCAGACAAAAAAGGTCCACTGCGTAACAACGCAGGCGGCCACGCTAACCACAGCTTCTTCTGGAAAGGTCTGAAGCTGGGCACCTCGCTGCAGGGCGACCTGAAAGCCGCCATCGAAAAAGATTTCGGTAGCGTTGAAGCTTTCCAGGCTGAGTTTGAGAAAGCCGCGACTACTCGCTTCGGTTCAGGCTGGGCGTGGCTGGTGAAAAAAGGCGACAAACTGGCTGTGGTTTCAACCGCAAACCAGGATAGCCCGCTGATGGGTGAAGCCGTTGCTGGCGTTTCAGGCACGCCGATCATCGGTCTGGACGTGTGGGAACACGCTTACTACCTGAAGTATCAGAACAAACGTCCTGATTACATCAAAGCATTCTGGAACGTAGTGAACTGGGACGAAGCTGCAGCGCGTTTCGCTGCTGCGAAGTAAGTTCAGGCGATAGCCGCAACGCACTAAACCGGTGATCTCTTCACCGGTTTTTTTTCGCCTTTATAAACCCTTACTAAACGACCTGAATATTCCCGCACACGACTATTCCGCTGCGAAAGCTATTAACCTGCCGTTGATAATTTGGGGCATATAGTGGCGATAATTTGTCTCGCCAAGCCTAAATAATCATGTCTACTATCACAACTTCTGTGACGAATAATGATTCGTCAGCACCGCTGTTTTTGCCGTTAATAAGCGGAAAGTTCAGGCCAAATAAATTATGGAATAGCGGAAGATTTCGCGCGAAATTTGCCTTAAGATCGCTGGTGTTTCCTGTAACTACCTTTAATTACCTGCACCAGTTGGCGCAATTATCTGCGTTACCACAGCTGTTGACCATGCAGGGTTTGCTGCCGGCGAAGCCACATCGTCCTTATCTGCGTGCGGGATTCAGCGTGGCGCAGCGCGCGCAGGCGATCATCGATCACTATACGTTGATGGATCAGTTAGACAATGCGGCGCTGCGTCAGCTGTTGCAGAGTCCGGGTGATAATTTACTGGCCACCCTGAGCGGCAAAAATGATGAGACGTATGTGATTCACTGCTGTCCGGGCCGCTTTGACCGTGAAGGTGAAATTACTCTGGAATTGCGCTATGAAACGCAGTTAATTGCGTCGCTCTCTTTCTCAATTATTCGCGAACAGCAGAAGCGCACGTTATTAATTGGTGGATTGCAGGGGCCGCGTAAGCATATTTCCAACGATGTGATTCGCGATGCCACCAAAGCGGCGCATGGCGTATTCCCAAAACGTCTGTTGATGGAAGCAGTATTTAATCTGGCTGAACAGTGTGGCGTTGAAGCGATCACCGCCGTTGGCGATACCACGCACGTGTTTCGCAGCCTGCGCTACCGTCACAGTAAAGGTGATAAGTTCTTTGCCAGCTACAGCGAGTTTTGGTTGTCGTTGGGTGGCGTGGCGCGTGGCGATGAGCTATTTACGTTGCCGTTACGCGCAGAGCGTAAAGATCTGGAAGAGATTGCCAGCAAGAAGCGCGCCGAGTATCGCCGTCGCTATGCCTTGCTGGACAGTCTGAATGAACAAGTTCATCAGGCGGCGGGCATCCTACGCGACGTTTCACACGCCGCGTAAGTCAAGATTAGAACGGCTGCTTCGCGTAGCCAGTCATCACTTTCAGTCCCATCTCACGTCCGAGCGCGGTCATTGGGTGTACCACCACCAGGCCGCGCACGCTTTTCTTGAATGCGCCCATGTTGGCTTGTTCTTTTTTGGTGATTTCGCGGCTAAAGCCCAGCTTCTGCAGCTGTTGCGCTTCTTTGCTCAGCTTCTCGGTGCGCACACCGCGCAGGCGCTCAATTTCCAGCTCCAGCTTCTCTTTTTCACGCAGCAGTTCACCGAGCTTTTCGGCATCGCCAGAGGCTAACAGCGGGGCTTCTTTGCGGTTAAGCGCATCGAGCTGATCGCTCAGAAGTTTGATCTCGGCTTTTTCTTGTTCTTTCATTGGGGGAAAACTCGTTAAGGAAAACAGGCAAAGGATACATCAAATTCAGGTAACTTTGCAGCGCATGACTTCGCGCGATAAATCGCGCTGCGACAATGCGTGCTGATTTAAGACGTAGATGCCTCACGCGCACTTATCCGCAGCGGCACGCTTCAGCGCGCTTGTTCATACAAAAACTACAGCGCAGGCTTTTTAAACACCTGCTTATGCGAAATCCGTGAAATCAGCTCGGTGAGCGACAGCACCATGGTTGAACGCACCATCTGCAGATAGCGCTGTTGCTGCATGGAGCGCAGTTGGTCGTCATCGCGGTTGAAGTCAGGCTGTGGTGGCCAGGCGGCCACGCAGTGCAGTTCGCCAAACGGGCCGAGGATCTCATCGTCGGTAAAACGATAATCGCTGATGTCGTGATTCAGCTCCTCACGCAGCGCCAGCAGCAGTTCACAATCT
Source organism: Kluyvera sp. 1366 (assembly GCF_054823405.1). Classification (NCBI taxonomy): domain Bacteria; kingdom Pseudomonadati; phylum Pseudomonadota; class Gammaproteobacteria; order Enterobacterales; family Enterobacteriaceae; genus Kluyvera; species Kluyvera sp. 1366. The sequence goes on along the minus strand of NZ_JBTRDW010000008.1, from coordinate 142,776 downwards.
TCGTACTCATGCCGATTGATCACGCCCAGGCCGTAAATCAGCTTGAGGCGAACCGAGAGTTCGCCCAGCGGACCATCACCCAGCAGCAGCGGTTCTACCGCGTATTTAACCGCGTAATCGTCCTTGCGAAACACTTGCAGCACCAGCAGGTTAACCGCTTCGGTCAGCAGCTCAACGGCGGCGATCAGGAAGCTTCTCACCGAACGACCGGCGTTCAGGCGCTCAAGCACCCGGTTTTCAAAAGCCTGCTTCTCTTCCATCATTGCCTGCATCGTTCAGCTACCGCCAGCGGGCACGCAAGCGCGCCCGAGTTAACCACTAAAGGGCGCGCATTATGCCATAGCGTTGTAAGCGCTCACCACTGAGGTGACCACTTCGCTGTTGGCATCCAGGCCAGAAATTTCCGCCAGCGTGGCTTGCGGGCCTTTTTCTGCCAGCAGCGCGACCAGTTCCTGCGCCTGCGGATCGGCTTCGCTGCGATAGTGCATCGCGGCGGCAATGCCCTGAACCAGATTATCGTGCGGCAACTGATACTCCAGCGTGCCCAGCGTTGGCTTGATCAGGCGATCGCCCGCGCTGAGTTTACGCAGCGGCTGACGACCGACGCGCTCAACGTCATCTTTCAGGTACGGGTTTTCGAAGCGGGTGAGGATTTTCTGGATATAGGCAGCATGTTTATCGGCTTCAAAACCATAACGCTTGATCAGCACGGCGCCGCTCTCCTGCATCGCGCCTTGCACTACCGCACGCACGTTCTCATCGAGAATCGCGTCACGAATGGTAGCGTGACCAGCCAGCTGGCCGAGATACGCGGTGATGGCGTGACCGGTATTGAGAGTGAACAGCTTGCGCTCAACGAATGCCATCAGGTTGTCGGTCAATTCCATGCCAGGAATGTTCGGCAATTCCCCTTTGAACTGGGTTTTATCAACAATCCACTCGCTGAAGGTTTCAACTGTCACTTCCAGCGGATCGGTGGTGCCCGCTTCGGACGGCGGCACGATGCGGTCTACCGCGGAATCCACGAAGCCAACATGCGTTTCAACCCATGCGTGATACTGCTCTGGCAGCGCTTTTAGCACGTGCTGTTTCAGCTGGCTGGTACCGCGCACCATGTTTTCACAGGCGATGATGTTGAGTGGACGCACATTACCGCTGTCGCTGCGTTTGGCCAGACCTTTCGCGACGCCACCGGCGATGCGCTCCAGAATCTGCGGACCAACCGCCGTGGTCACGATATCAACCTCAGCAATCAGCGTAACGATGTCATCGCTGGTGCTGTTAACGGCGCTCACGCCTGTTACGATTTCGACTTTTGCCTGTTCGCCAACCACATGAACCGGATACTCATGACGGGCGTTAAGGGCATCAAGTACCACCTGATTGACGTCAGCAAACACCAGCTCGATGCCGGCATCTGCCAGTAACTTACCGATAAAACCGCGACCGATGTTACCTGCTCCAAAATGTAACGCTTTCATAAATTTGACCCATATCAAATGACGAAAGGGCGGGCAAGTCCGCCCCGGAAATGTGGGACGGGCTTACCCGCCCCAGGGAAGGTAAAACGGGGTATTACGCTTTGACGGTGCTGCCCGAGAGCAGATCCAACACGTCCTGCACGCTGGTGGTATTGGCCAGCTTCTCAATCACGCTGTCATCATCCAGCGCGTTGGTCAGGCTGGTAATCACCTGAATGTGCTCGTTATTGCGAGCGGCGATACCAATCACCAAACGCGCCACGTCTTCTGGTTCATCACCAAACTGCACGCCCGCCGGATACTGGCAGAACACCACGCCGGTTTTCAGCACGCGGTCTTTCGCTTCTACAGTACCGTGTGGCACAGCAATGGATTCACCGAGGTAAGTTGGCGTCAGCTTTTCGCGTTCCAGCATCGCGTCAACATATTCCGGCTGCACGTAGCCGCCTTTCACCAGCTGCTCACCCGCAAAGCGAATCGCCTGCTCTTTATGGGTGGCACTCAAACCGAGGAACACGTTGTCTGCACCCAGTTTGAACAGGTGCGCGTTGCCTTCGTCGTAGCTGTCAGCCAGCGTGGTCTGCACGGTTTCACGACGCGCTTCGCTGCGGTTAGCGGCCACCAGACGTTCGGTCAGGTTGCTGTACAGCGCGCTATCAAGGAAGTTGTTCAGCGAAATGTGCTGCGCCTGCGGCGCCTGACGCATTGCACGTTCGGTCAGATCGCGGTGGGTAATCACCAGATCAACGTCGCCCGGCAGCGAGTTAATCGCCGTGTTGGTGACAGAGATATTGCTCAGACCCGCGTCCTGCACTTTCTTACGCAGCACGCCCGCACCCATCGCACTTGAACCCATACCGGCGTCACAGGCTACGATGATTTTACGCACGTGGTTCAGGTCAACGCTCATCGCATCGCCAGCAACTGGCGAACCGGCAACAGCCTGACCTTTTGACTGCGCTTTCATATCCTGCATGCGCTGTGTCGCCGCTTCGATGTCGTCATCTTCTTTCACTTTGCTGGTTTTCAGCAGGATAGCTGAGACCACAAAGGAGACGGCAAACGCAGCGATAATGGCAGCGATATTCGCGAAGTAAGCGCCTTTTGGCGTCATCGCCAGCACCGCCAGTATGGAACCTGGAGAAGCCGGAGAGACCAGGCCGCCGTTCAGCAGTGTCAGGGTGAATACGCCAGTCATACCGCCGAGAATAACCGCCAGCAACAGACGCGGCGCCATCAGCACGTATGGAAAGTAAATTTCGTGGATACCACCAAGGAAGTGGATGATCGCTGCACCGCCTGCAGATTGTTTGGCGCTACCGCGGCCAAATACCATGTAGGCAACCAGCAAGCCCATACCCGGACCAGGGTTGGCTTCAATCAGGAAGAAGATTGATTTGCCCGCCTCGCTCGCCTGCTGGATACCCAGCGGAGAGAAGATACCGTGGTTGATGGCGTTATTGAGGAACAGGATTTTCGCCGGTTCAACAAAGATTGAGGTCAGCGGCAGCAGGTTGTTCTGCACCATCAGATTCACGCCCGCGGCGAGAATGTGTGACAGGCCTTCAACCAGTGGACCGATAGCGACAAACGCCAGCAGCGCCAGCAGCATACCAATGATACCGGCCGAGAAGTTGTTAACCAGCATCTCGAAGCCGCTTTTGATCTTGCCATCAACAACGCGGTCAAAGGATTTGATCGCCCAGCCGCCCAGCGGACCGGCAATCATGGAGCCGAGGAACATCGGCATATCGGCACCGACGATCACGCCCATGGTGGTGATCGCACCGACCACGCCACCGCGATCGCCGCCAACCAGACGTCCACCGGTGAAACCAATCAGCAGCGGCAGCAGGTAGGTGATCATTGGGCCGACGAGTTTCGCCAGCGTTTCGTTTGGAATCCATCCGGTTGGGATGAACAGCGCAGTGATGATACCCCATGCGATAAACGCACCGATGTTAGGCATCACCATATTACTCAGAAAGCGACCAAAGCTCTGAACCTTGACCTTTACTGATGAGGACATAAACCCACCCCTTAATGAGACGCGCTGCAATAAGAGAGCGCGTTTGTTTTTGTTTGAACGTTACGGCGGGGGCCGTGGCATTACTGTATGCACGCGGACTCTAGCACTAGTTTATTACGCTGCGTAGAGCTGCACCTAAGTGTGATGCAGATCACGCTAAGCTGGGGTGATTGGGGGGCAATAAGGTGACATCGATCACAAAAAGGCGCTGTAAGAAAGCAACGGTGCCGAAAAATTAAGCAAAACAAGGCGATGAATGTGACTTAAGTCACCTTTTGAAGTGGGCGCTTTGTTGTGTAAGTGTGATCAATGTCACAAACTATTTGTGGTCGAAAATGCGCCAGATCACAATATGCTGCAGCAGATAAGTGAGCTGTAAGGAAGTGACGAAAATCTGAAAAGGGATAACAGACTTTCAGGGTCGCCATTGATGGCGACCACTAAAATAGTTCGGCTGTTACAACCCGCCTTGCACCGCATTTTGCGCTTGCGTCAGCGCTTGCGCGTTGCTGGAGAGATTGCTCATCAGCGTGTTGTATTGCGTTGCCTGATCCTGGGTTGGGAACTGTACACCGCCATCGTTGAAGGTTACGCGCGTGCCTTGCGATTGCAGATAGTCGCCGGTTTGCACGGCTGCCTGGCTCAGCGCCTGCAGCTGTGGCAGCAGCGGAATCAGCGTGCTCGCTGGCTGCGTCACGACTTTGACGTAGGCCGCGTCATACACTTTCTTCAGGTCATCCGGCTGCTTCAGGGTGGCTTTGCTGCTGTCCGCCTGCATTTTGGCGCTCTGAATCTGCTGGGTCAGCACGCTCAGATTGCCGCTGGCCTGGCGCAGGCTATCGCGACGCGTGAGGTAATCCTGCGGTACACGAATCGCTGCTAACTCATCAACCACCGGGCGCATACCTTGCTCAATCGCCTGATTGGTCTGCTGCGAGAAGCCATAAAGGATGGCGTAGTCGCTGGCGTAGTTGCCGAAGGTTTGCTTTTGGTTTTCACTCAGGCTTGGCAGATGTTCGCCGCTGCGCATCACCGTGTTCTGAAGGAAGTCACTGAACGCTTTACGCTGATCGCCCTCTTTGTCACCGCAGGCTGTGAGTTGCAGCACCACTAACGCGCTGACCATCAGCATGCCGGTACGCATCCAGATGCGAGAAATTCCTGACGCCATGATGAACTCCTGTTATGGCTAATTCGATTCGATGGGAATGGTCCTAAAGAATAGTGCAATGGCCTGACGGGTACAACGGGCGGCGTTTGCCTGGTGCGCATAAATGCGCACCCGGTAAGGAAATGGCGAAATTCCAGGGTCACCCATTATGATGACCGTTTTAACACGTTAAATCAAAACACCAGCGCCTGCCCATCCTTACGGCTTTCAGTGGCGGCGATATAGAAGCCTTGCGGATCGCGCACAATCGCCTGCGCACCGCCGAAGTTATAGCCGAGCAAAGGATCTTCCAGCGTGATCTGGTGCCCCATCTCGCGCAGCTTCGCCAGCACGTTACGGTCGATGCCGGGTTCAACCACCACCGCACGTCCTTGCTCAACGCGCCAGCGCGGTGCATCAATCGCTGCCTGCGGGTTTTGCTTATGCTGCATGATGCGCAGCGCCATCTGCAAATGACCTTGCGCCTGCATCGGGCCGCCCATCACGCCAAACGACATCAGCGGCTGGCCGTCACCGTCGAGGGCAAACGCCGGAATGATGGTGTGGAACGGACGTTTGCCGCCGGCGACCACATTGGGATGCTGCGGATCGAGCGAGAAACCGCAGCCACGATTTTGCAGGCTAATGCCGGTGCCCGGCACCACTACGCCAGAACCGAAGCCCATGTAGTTTGACTGTATAAAGGACACCATCATGCCGCTGGCATCAGCGGTAGAAAGATAAACCGTGCCGCTCTGCTGCGGGGAGCCAAAGGTAAAATCTCCGGCCCGATCGGGATTAATCAACTGCGCGCGCTGTTTTAAATACTCATCACTGAGAAGCAATTCTGCCGGGAACTCGAGGTGATCGTAATCGCTGACATAGCGATCCAGATCGGCCAGCGCCAGCTTCATCGCTTCAATCGACAGATGCAGCCACGGCACCGAATCCGGTTCATAGCGACCAATATCCCACTGCTCAAGAATGCCCAACGCAATCAGGGTGGCAATGCCCTGACCGTTCGGCGGCAATTCCTGCACCGATCCGCCCGCAAACGGACGCGATAACAATTCTACCCAGTCGGCGCGATGATTTTTCAGATCATCAAGGCTCAGCGCCGCACCATGCTGCTCAGCAAACGCCACTATCTTTTCAGCCAGCTCGCCACGATAGAAGGCTTCACCGCGCGTTTCGGCGATTTTTTGCAGCGTTTCGGCTTGCGCCGGATTACGGAACAGCTCGCCGGCACGCGGCGGTCGTCCATCGGGCGCAAAGCACTCGACGAAGCCGGGCTGATCTTTCAGCTTGTGGTAGGCGCGCTGCCACAGATGACCAATCAGCGGTGAAACCGGGAAACCATCGCGCGCGTATTCGATGGCCGGTTGCGCTAGCGTGGTGAGTGGTAGCGTGCCAAAGCGTTCGGCCAGCTCCACCCACGCCGAAACCGCGCCCGGCACGGTGACCGCTTCCCAGCCAATTTCCGGCATGGCATCGCGCCCGGCAAAGCGTTCCGGGTTCCATGCGGCGGGCGAGCGGCCCGAGGCATTCAAACCGTGCAGCTGTTTGCCATCCCAGATAATCGCAAAGGCGTCACTGCCGAGTCCGTTGCCGCTAGGCTCCAGCACGGTCAACGCCATTGCACTGGCAATCGCCGCATCTACCGCATTGCCGCCCTGTTGCAACATACGCATCCCGGCCTGCGCCGCCAGCGGCTGCGAAGTGGCAACCGCGTTGCGTCCCATCATCGGTACGCGGTGTGAGGCATAGCTGACGTTAAAATCCAGTTCACTCATGATCGTTCCTTAGTGTGAGTCATCACGTGGGTCGAGCGCGTCGCGCAAACCGTCGCCCAGCAGGTTGAAGCCCTGCACGGTGAGAAAAATAGCCAGGCCGGGGAAAATCGACATCCACGGCGCCTGTTCGAGAAAGCCTTTGGCGGTATTCAGCATCGCACCCCATGAAGGCGAGGGCGGTTGCTGGCCGAGGCCAAGGAATGAGAGGCTGGCTTCGGTAATGATCGCCGAAGCAATCGCCAGCGTGGCCTGCACCAGAATTGGCGATAGCACATTGGGCAGCACGTAACGCAGGATGATCCAGCGATCGGGTAAGCCAATCGCTCGCGCGCCGTCAATGTACTCTTCGTGGCGAATGGCGATCACCTGGCCGCGCGTCAAGCGCGCGAAAATCGGCATCGCAGATAAACCGATGGCAATCATTGCATTTGATAAGCTCGGGCCGAGAAACGCTCCCAGCGCGATTGCCAGAATCAGAAACGGGCATGCCAGCAGCGCTTCGATAAAGCGCGAAATAATGCCGTCGCACCAGCCTTGCCAGTAACCGGCAATCAACCCAAGCGGCACACCAATCAGAATGGCGATCAGCACCGAAATGCAACCCGCCAGCAGCGAAGTACGCGCGCCCCACACCAGGCGAGACAAAATATCGCGCCCCAGCTCATCGGTGCCAAACCAGTGCAGCACCGTAGGTGCTTTACGCACCGCAAGGAAATTGGCTTTGATGGGATCAAACGGTGCCAGCCACGGTGCCAGCAGCGCCACGGCGACAAACAGCAGCACAATCACCGCACCAATCAGCGCACTTTTATTACGCAGGAACTTTTTCAGCACCCGACGATTCGGCTTTGCCACTGCAGGCAGTGCGCCAGCGGTTAATACCTCGCTCATGGTCAGCCTCGCATTTTCGGGTTAATGATCATATAGAGCACATCGGCCAGCAGATTGAGCAGCAAGAAGCCAATCGCCACCACCAGCACCACGCCTTGCACCACGGCGTAATCACGGTTGAATACCGCATCGACAATCATCTTGCCAAAGCCGGGCAGCGTAAAGACCTGCTCGGTCAGCACCGCGCCACCCAGCAACTCGCCAAACAGCAGCGTGGTAAGAGTAACAATCGGCATCAGCGCATTACGCAACGCATGCTTGAGCACCACTTTCTTTGCCAGCAGCCCTTTGGCGCGTGCGGTGCGAATGTAATCCGCTTTCAGCACGGCGATCATTGAAGCGCGAGTGTGGCGCATTAACGTGGCGGCCAGTCCGGTACCAAGCACCAGCGCCGGCAGCAGCAGCGTTTTCAGGTTCTGCGCCACATCCTCGCTAACCGGCACAAAACCCGATGCCGGCAGCCATTGCAGGTGTACTGAGAACAGCAGAATCAGCAAAATACCGAGCCAGAAGTGAGGCACTGAAATCCCGGAAAGCGCGACAAAGTTGGTGGTGTGATCGACCCAACTGTCTTTGCGCACCGCGGCGATGATGCCCATGCTGATGCCAATCACCAGCGCGATAATCATCGCCAGCAATGACAATTCCAGCGTGACCGGCAATTTGCTGGCGATCAGCGCCGTCACCGGCTCTTTGGTGCGCAGCGACATGCCCAAATCGCCGGTTAGCGCATTACCCATCCAGGCGAAATATTGCGCGGGAATCGGATCGTCCAGATGATATTCCGCCCGCAGCTGGGCGATAACCGCCGGATCGCGCTCTTCGCCCGCCATCGCCAGCACCGGATCGCCCGGCAGCAGCTTTTGCAGTGCGAACACCATAATGCTCACCAGCAGCAGCGTCGGAATGGCCAGCAATAGCCGTTTTACAATCAGTTCCAGCATCCTCGCTCCTTAGCGGTTTACTGCGCCAGACTTACGCCAGCCAAACGTACCAATCCGTCCGGCCAGGCTTTGAAGCCCTGCAGTTTTTTCGACATGCCAAAAATGCGTGGCTCAAAGTAGAGGTACGCAATCGGCATATCGCTTTGCAGTTGGTTCACCACTTGGGTGTAGAGCGCCTGACGCTGTGCCTGGTCGTTGGTGAGACGCGCGGCATTCAGCCACTCATCGACCTGCGCATTGCTGTAGCGTCCGTCATTGAGCGTGCCTTTGCTGTTAATAAACGAATAGATGCTGCCGTCCGGATCCGGACGACCAGACCAACCCGACAGGCTAAGCTGATAATCCCCGCGCTGCTGGCGATCCAACAGGGTAGCGAACTCACTCATTTGCAGATTGAGGTTGAAACCGGCTTCACCGACCATCGCCTGAATCACCTGGCCCACCTGCTGCGCGGTCGGGTTATTGCTGACCAGCAGCGTCAGATTCAGCGGTGTGGTAACACCCGCAGCCTTCAGCAGTGCTTTGGCTTTCTCAACATCGCGCGGTGCGATCGGTGTTTTGACGTGATACGCGCTGACCGGTGAAAACGCCTGATTGGCTGGCGTATATAAGCCTTCAAATGCCACCTGATTCAGCGCATCACGGTCAATCGCCAGTGAGAACGCTTCACGCACCCGCGCATCTTTCAGCGGACTATTAGCATCGACTTTGCCGTTGTTGATATTGAAAGTGATGCCCTGATAACCAAGACCTGTGACTTTTGCCAGCGCCAGTTTGCTATCGGCTTCAACGGTTTTCACATCGCTGGCGGCCACGCCTTCGGTGAGATCCAAATCGCCCGCACGCAGGTTTGCGAGGCGCACTGAAGCATCCGGGATCGGCAGGAAAATCACCTTATCGAAGTGATAGGCGCCTTTATTCCAGTAATTGTCATAGCGCTTGAGCACGATGCGATCCTGCTGAACACGGCTGTCGAACTGATACGGGCCAGAGCAGACCGGATGAGCGGCGAAATCGGGCTTTTTCGCCGCTTCCGGTGCCAGCATGGCTCCGGCGCGGTCGGTCAGTTGGCTCAGCAGCGCCGCATCCGGGTTTTTCAGGTGGAACTTCACCTGCATCGGGCCGCTCACTTCCACGCTTTCAATCGAGGAGATTTCACTTTTACGCAGCGAACCCGGTAGCGTTTGCGCACGTTCGATGTTGAATTTCACCGCTTGCGCATCAAATTTTTCGCCATCGTGGAAGGTCACGCCACTGCGCAGATTCATGGTCAGCGTTTTGCCGTCCTCGCTCCACGCCCAATCGGTGGCGAGACCTGGCACCACTTTGAGATTTTGATCGACATCGACCAAACGATCGCACATGGCCGCAAACACAAAACGGCCGTAATAGGTGCGCGCCAGATGCGGATCGAGCATGTCGGGATCGGCGCCCAGGCCGATGCGAATCACGCTGTCAGCCTGGCTGTGGGCGCTAGCCCCGAGCAGTAACAGACCGCTGAGGGCGGTTAATAACGTATGACGAGCTTGCTTCACGGTGTATCTCCAGAGGTTAGGCTTGCTGATTCACCGCCTGCTCAAACAGGGCGCGGCGACGTAAAAAAGCGGCGGAAGGTGGCGCAAGGGTGATGACGCTGCGATCGCGATTAATCTCCTGCCAGCGGTGACAGGCAATTTGACGGCCGCCGCTCAGCACCTGATTAATCGGTTCAAACTGGCGACATTCCGCTGTGGCATAGGGACAACGGGTATGAAAACGGCAGCCGCTAGGTGGATCTGCTGGGTTGGGCAAATCACCCTGCAGCATGGGGATGGTGCGACTGACGCCCGGCTGCATTTGTGGCGCGGAGGCAATCAACGCTTGCGTATAAGGATGGAGCGGCGCATCAAAAATCTCATCGACGCTGGCCAGTTCGACAATCTGACCGAGATACATCACCGCCACGCGATCGCTCATATGGCGGATCACCGCCAAACCGTGCGCCACGATCACCATCGTCAGGCCAAACTGCTGTTTCAGGCTCTCAAGCAGATTCACCACCTGCGCCTGCACGGACACATCCAGCGCTGAAACCGGCTCATCGCCGAGCAGTAATTTCGGCTGTGAGGCCAGCGCGCGAGCAATACCAATGCGCTGGCGCTGACCGCCTGAAAACTCGTGCGGGTAACGTTCGGCCCAGGCCGCAGGCAGGCCAACGGTGCGCAGCAGTTCGGCGACGCGCGCGTGGCGCTGATCGCGGCTCATCTTTTCGTGCAGCCACAAAGGTTCGCCCACAATCTGCTGCACCGTCATGCGCGGATTGAGCGAGGCAAACGGATCCTGAAAGATAATCTGCAATTCGCGACGCAGCTGATTGAGTCGCGCGCCGCTGGCATCGGTGATGCTTTCGCCCTGATAGAACACGTCGCCGGCGCTGGCGGCTAATAAACGCAGCAGCAAACGTCCCAGCGTCGATTTACCGGAACCGGATTCGCCGACAATCGCCAGCGTTTCGCCCGGCATCACCTGTAGCGCAACGCGATCGACCGCCGTCACGCCGCGATTGCGTGAAAACAGCCGGTTGCCCGTGGAGAAAGTTTTGCTTAAATCGCGGCACTCTAAAATCGGCTTCATGAACTTTCTCCCAGCGTGACGTGTTGCTCTAACGGAGCGCGGAAACAGGCCACATGATGATCGTTCGCCAGTGCGCGCAACGCCGGACGATGCTGGTGGCAGCGTATTTCGGCGAAGGGGCAACGCGTGGCAAAGCGGCAGCCAGCCGGCATATTTTCCGGCAACGGCACCTGGCCGGGAATGGTGGCCAGCGCACCTTCGCGTGCGCTCAGGCTGGGAATTGAGCCCATCAGGCCAATGGTGTACGGATGCTGCGGATCGTTGAAAATACGCTCCACGCTGCCGCTCTCCACCACCTGACCGGCATACATCACCGCCACGCGCTGCGCCACTTCCGCTACCACGCCGAGGTCATGCGTGATCATCAATACTGCGGTGCCAGTGTCCTGTTTTAGGGTGTTCAACAGCGCCAGAATTTGCGCCTGAATGGTGACGTCGAGCGCGGTAGTGGGTTCATCGGCAATCAACAGTTTTGGCTGGTTGATCAGCGCCATGGCAATCATCACGCGCTGGCGCATGCCGCCGGAGAGCTGATGCGGATAGGCTTTCAGCCGCTGTTCCGCTGCTGGAATTTGCACTTTTTGCAGAATCGCCAGCGCCGCGTCCATTGCCTGGCGCTTACTCACTTTACGATGGCGCATCACCGCTTCGCTCAGCTGATCGCCAAGCGTGAAGGCTGGATTAAGCGAGGTCATCGGTTCCTGAAAAATCATCGCCAATTGGTTGCCACGCAGGCTGGCGTATTCACTGCTGCTGAGTTGGCGCAGATCGCGGCCATCAAACAGCATGTCGCCCTGCAAGATTTGCGCACTGTCAGGCTGCAAACCCATCAACGTGAGTGAGGTGATGCTTTTGCCGCAGCCCGATTCACCGACCAACGCCAGCGTTTCTCCCGCCTGTAGCTCCAGAGAAATATCATCCAGTACCGTGACGGGCGAACCACGAAACTGCACGCGCAGATTGCGTAGCGATAAAACGGGATGTGCGGTCATGGCGCTTCCTCCTGACGGGAATAGAGCGTTTCCATCAGCGCCTGTTGCAGCGCAAGCAGATGCTCACGCATCGCCGCTGCCGCTTCATGGGGCTGGCGCTGGGCGATGTGCATCACCAGCCGCTGATGATGGGTGTCATAGTTATCCAGGCGTGCCGGGGTGCGCGCCTGTACCCGCAAATGCTGCCAGCCGGGATCGCGGCGCACCGCATCGACGGCATCAAACAGCCCGAGCATCAAACGATTGCCCGCCGCTTCGGCGATGGCGCGATGGAAGGCGCTGTCCCACAGTTCATGCTGATCGCCATCTTCAGGCGGCGTGATGGCGTGCATGCGCTCCAGCAGGCGTTTCATTAAGGCGATTTGTTCTTTGGTGGCGCGCAGGGCGGCAAGACGTGCCAGCCCCGGCTCCAGCTGCAAACGCGCTTCCATCACTTCAAGCAGATTCGATTGTTGCGGCAGATCCTGTAGCACCAGCGGCTGCACTGGCGCGGAGGGCCCAACAAAGGTGCCTTTGCCCTGTTTACGCCAGATGCGGCCCTCTTCTTCCAGCACATCTAATGCCCGGCGAATTTCACGACGACCGATGCCAAACCGCTCGGCTAACTCACGTTCGGTGGGCAGCGCGCGATCGGGCGTGTGCTCCTGCTGCTGAATCAGCTGGCGCAGTTGCTCAAGTGCGGTGCTGGAGTTGCGGCTGGTTTCTGGCGTGTCATTCATAATTGGTTCGCCTGCTTATGCATCAGAAAAAGATCGGTAATCGCCGCGTATCCAGCACTTTTCCTGATGAAAGGCGAATTCGGCAGCTTTCTTAGCGTAGGCAAGAAGTGAACCAATATTTAATTGGTTCGGATTGGCGTGTCATCAATGTGTAATAACCACATGATCGCAAAGCAAAAGTTTTTTCAGTGCCGGTTGAGAATTGCGAGAAGCGTCAACGTCCTCACCGGCATGCTGCTTCACGGTGGTGCGCGCACGCTGCTTATCTGTGCAATGCCAGCAGTGCGGCGACGCGCGGTGAGTGAATAACCGATGTTTTTCAGCGGGATATAACCTTGGCATCTATTTTGTATGTGTTAACGCAGATGCAGGAGCGATAGCGGGCAACCGAGGTCGCCAGACAATTTGCAATGGGTCACTAGGGTTCCGGTCGAAAGATGCTGGTCCGAGAGTGACCGACCGTCCTCTGACGGTTACACGGCGGGAAAAAAGCCCGGGAGGAAAGCGAGAACGTTGCTCGCCGCCTCCTGCTTTTTTTTCGTCCGTTAACGCCAGAGGAACCATCATGATCAAAGCCTGCCTTCGCCTGCTGTTGCTTTGCACCATTACGCTGTTCAGCGTCAACACGCTGGCCGCCGACAAACCCTCCTTTAAGATTTGCTGGTCGATCTACGCGGGCTGGATGCCGTGGGATTACGCGCAGCAGAGCGGCATCGTCAAAAAATGGGCCGACAAATACGGCATCGATATCCAGTTTGTGCAGGTTAACGACTATATCGAGTCGGTGAATCAATACACCGCTGGGGGTTTTGCTGGTTGCACCATGACCAACATGGATGCGCTGACCATTCCGGCCACCGGCGGCGTGGATAGCACGGCGCTGATCGTCGGCGATTACTCCAACGGTAACGACGGCATTCTGCTAAAAGGCGCGGGCAACCTCTCAGCGCTGAAAGGCAAGCCGATAAATCTGGTCGAACTCTCGGTTTCGCATTACCTGCTGGCGCGGGCGCTGGAGAAATCCGGCATGAGCGAGAAAGACGTCAAAGTGGTGAACACCGCCGATGCCGATTTGGTGGCGGCGTTCGGCACCGCCGACGTCAACGCTATCGTTACCTGGAATCCGCTGCTCGCCGAAGCGGAGAAGCAGCCGAACAGCCATCTGATTTTCTCTTCCGCGCAAATTCCGGGCGAAATCCTCGATCTGCTGGTGGTCAACAGCGCCACGCTGCAGAAGTATCCGCAGCTCGGCAAAGCGCTGACCGGCGCATGGTATGAAACGTTGAAAACCATGTCCGGCCCAACCGACAGCGCTAAAGCGGCACGTACACAAATGGCGCAGGCTTCCGGCACCGATCTGGCGGGCTTTGACCAGCAGCTGGCCGCCACGCATCTGTTTAGCGATGCCAAAACCACCCTCGATTTCGTCCAAAGCCCACAGCTCAAAGCCACCATGCAGATGGTCGCCGAGTTCTCGTTTAAGCACGGTTTGCTGGGCGAGGGCGCGCCGAGCGCCGATGTGGTTGGCGTGGCAACGCCTGCGGGCAATTGGGGCGATGCGGGTAACCTCAAACTGCGCTTCACCGATGAGTACACCAAAATGGCCGCCGCCGGGCAGCTGTAAGCGAGGCGATGCCGATGCGTAAGTTGATCAACTACCAACCGCTGCCGCTGGGGCGCTTGCTGCTGGGCATTCTGCCGCTGCTGGCGCTGCTGCTGGTGTATCTGTTCGCGTCGGAGGCGCGTCTCAGTCTGAATGCGGCAGACAAGCTGTTGCCGGGCTTTAACGCCATGGGCGACGCCATCAGCCGCATGGCGTTTCAGCCCAGCCCGCGCACTGGCGAATATCTGTTGTGGAGCGATACCGCCGCCAGTCTGCTGCGTTTGCTGTGTGGTGTGGCGATCAGCGCGCTATTGGCGCTGGCGCTGGGTCTGTTCACCGGCGCGCTGCCGGTGGTGCGTGCGGTGCTGGCGCCGCTGGTGACGCTGTTTGCGTTGGTGCCGCCGCTGGCGATTCTGCCGATTCTGTTTATCTGTTTTGGTCTCGGCGAAGTATCGAAAGTGGTGCTGATTGTCATCGGCATTACGCCGCTGATTGCCCGCGATTTGCAGCTGCAGGTGCAGAAGATCCCGCGCGAGCAGTTGGTGAAAGCGCAGACGCTCGGCGCGCACAGCGCACAGATTTTGTGGCGCGTGATCCTGCCGCAGCTGATGCCGCGCCTGTTGGATGCGGTACGGCTGTCGCTGGCGTCGGCGTGGCTGTTTCTGATTGCCGCCGAAGCCATCGCCGCCACGGAAGGCCTGGGTTATCGCATCTTCCTGATGCGGCGTTATCTGGCAATGGATGTGATTCTGCCCTACGTGGCGTGGATCGCGCTGCTGGCCTTCCTGCTCGACCTGTTGCTGCGGCTGATTAGCCGTCGCTGCTGGCCGTGGTATCACGCGAAATAAGGGGCGAGCGATGCCGTTACTGCAACTGAAAAACCTCGAGAAACATTACGGCCAGCAAGTGGTGCTGGAGCGCCTCAACATCGAGGTTGAAGAGGGGGAGTTTGTGGCGATTGTCGGTGCGTCCGGCTGCGGCAAAACCACCTTCCTGAATATGCTGCTCGGCACTGAAGCGCCCAGCAAAGGCCAGCTGTTGCTGGATGGCGAACCTATCCCCGACGAACCGGATGCGCATCGCGGCGTGATGTTTCAGCGTTATTCGGTGTTTCCGCATCTGACGGTGCTGGGCAACGTGATGCTGGGCGACGAGTTCAGCAGTGCGCGTTGGCTGGGCCGCGTGTGGGGAAAGAAGCGTCAGACGATTCGCCAGCGCGCGCAGGCCATGCTGGCGCAGGTCGGGCTTGAACAGGCACAGAATAAATATCCGCATCAGCTGTCGGGCGGCATGCAGCAGCGTCTGGCGCTGGCGCAGGCGTTGATGAAGCAGCCGCGTATTTTGCTGCTCGATGAACCCTTCGGCGCACTCGATCCCGGCATCCGTAGCGAGATGCACCAGCTGATCACCCGTTTGTGGCAGCAGCATAACCTGACCATCTTCATGATCACCCACGATTTGAAAGAGGGATTTAGCCTTGCATCGCGTCTGCTGGTGTTCGACAAGCTGCGCCACGATCCGCACGCGCCTGAAGCCTGGGGCGCGACCATCACTTACGATTTGCCGTTGGATCGCGCACAGCCATCCGAACCGCAGGTCGCCTAAAGGAGAAAACCATGAAGCCTTACCAAACCTTGTTGCCGAGCGGCGCACACTGGTCGCTGGTGATGCGCAGCGGCAGCGCGCTGACCCTCACCGATGTCGAAGGTGGCGCCAACGTCGGCCTGCTGTTTTACAACCCGGAAAACCTGCTGGAGCGCTATAACGCGCCCGACACCCTGAAGTGCCAGCACACTTTCCGCCTCACCGCCGGTCATTGTCTCTATTCAGATATGGGACGTATTTTCTGCGGCATCGAACACGACAGCTTCGGCTGGCACGAAAGCGTGTGCGGCACGCTGAATGCCGCACAAACCGCCGCGCGTTTTGGTGCCAGCACCTATCAGCAGGCGCGCAATTTGCGCCATCAAAATGGCTACGACAGTTTTCTTGTCGAGCTGGCCAAATATGGGCTCGGCCAGCGCGATATGGCGTCCTGCCTCAATCTGTTTGCGCAGGTGCGCGCCGACGACAGTGGCACTTTGCAGCTGGAACGTCAGGGCGCGGCGGGTGCCAGCGTGCGTTTACGTTTCGCGATGGACACGCTGGTGCTGCTGCACACTTGCCCGCATCCGCTCAGCGCATCGCAGGATTATCCGCGCCAGCCGGTGCAGATCGAACTGGATGCGCAACACGCGCCGCTGCCGGCGATGTGTCTCGAGCGCGACGAGAATCAGCGCGGTCTGCGCAATAACGCGCTGTATCAACTGCAAGGAGAAATGTGATGATCATCGAAAGTCAGCGCAATCCAGCCGAAGCGCGCTTCCAGCAGCAAATTGATGCCGGTGATTACTGGCTGCAGCGCATCGAGGCGGGCCAAACGCTACGCATCACCGATCTTGAAGGCAATCAAGCCGCCGATACGCTGTTTTTCAATGCTGATGACACCGCCGAACGCTACAGCATGAGCGACACGCTGCGCGGGCAAAACAATGTGTTTCTGACGGCCGGCAGCGTGCTGCGCTCGAACTTTGATCGCCCAATGCTGACCATCACTGCCGATACCTGCGGCCGTCACGACACGCTCGGCGGCGCTTGTTCGTGCGAGAGCAACACGGTGCGCTATGACCTGGAGAAGCGCCATATGCATTCGTGCCGCGATAGCTGGATGCTGGCGGTGGCGGAACAGCCGGAGTTTGGCCTGACGCGCCGCGACATCACCCACAACATCAACTTTTTCATGAACGTGCCGGTGACGCAGGATGGCGGATTGACCTTTGCCGACGGCATTTCTGCGCCGGGCAAATATGTCGAGATGCTGGTGCACATCAACGTGCTGGTCCTGATCTCCAATTGCCCGCAGCTCAACAATCCCTGCAACGGTTACAACCCAACGCCGATTTTAGTCAGCGTGTGGTGATTCTCTGACGCAACGGGACGACCCGTTTTCTGCCGTCAATGCTACGCAGGACGACCTGCCGCAACGAGAGTATTCAGTCATGATTGATCGCGTATTAATTGCCAACCGTGGCGCGATTGCCGTGCGCATTATTCGAACCCTGCAAGCCATGAATATCCGGGCGATTGCCGTATACGCCGAAGCCGACCGTCATGCGCGCCATGTGCGTCTGGCGGATGAAGCCTGGTCGCTCGGTGAAGGTCAGGTGCGAGACACTTATCTCAATCAGGATAAATTGCTGGCGATAGCCGCGCAGAGTGGCGCGCAGGCGCTGCATCCCGGCTACGGTTTTCTCAGTGAAAATCCGGAGTTTGTCACGCGCTGCGAAGCGGCGGGCGTGCATTTTCTTGGGCCGAGCGCCGAGCAGATGGCGGCCTTTGGCCTGAAACACAGCGCGCGTGCGCTGGCTGAACAGAATAATGTGCCGCTGCTGCCGGGCAGCGGCTTACTGGCTTCGCTGGCCGAGGCGCAGCAGATAGCGGCGCAGATTGGCTATCCGGTCATGTTGAAAAGCACCGCGGGCGGCGGCGGCATTGGCATGCAGCGCTGCGAGGATGCCGAACAGCTCGACGCGGCATTTACCCGCGTGAAGCGCCTCGCTGGCAACAACTTCGCCGACGATGGCGTGTTTTTAGAGAAGTTTATTGCGCGTGCGCGCCATATCGAAGTGCAGATTTTTGGCGACGGCGCAGGTGAAGTCATCGCGCTCGGCGAACGTGATTGCTCGGCCCAGCGCCGCAATCAAAAGGTGCTGGAAGAGACGCCCGCACCGGGCTTGAGCGCTGCGGTGCGCGCGCAGTTGCAGGCCACCGCCGTAAGGCTGGCGCGGGCGGTGAACTATCGCAGCGCGGGCACGGTGGAATATGTTTATGACGATGCCAGCCAGCAGTTCTGGTTCCTTGAAGTGAACACGCGCTTGCAGGTGGAACATGGCGTCACCGAAATGGTGTATGGCGTTGATTTGGTGCGCTGGATGGTAGAACTGGCGCAGCAAAGATTGCCGCCGCTGGCCGATTTGCAGCCGGTGGTGCAAGGTCACGCCATTCAGGTACGGCTTTACGCCGAAGATCCGGCTAAGCAGTTCCAGCCCAGCGCGGGATTGCTCAGCCATGTGCAGTTCCCGACTACGATTGAGGGCGCTACGCTGCGCATCGACAGCAGCGTTGAGAGCGGCATGGAGGTTTCGCCATTTTACGATCCGATGCTGGCGAAACTTATTGTACATGCCGCAGACCGTGCCAGCGCGCTAGGCAGCATGGCGCAGGCGCTATCCGCCACCGAACTGTACGGCATCGAAACCAATTTGCTATGGCTGCGCCAGCTGTGCACGCTGCCGGACGTGCAGCAGGGACGCATCATCACCGCCACGCTCGGCACCCTGCAGTGGCAGCCGCCAACGCTGGATATTCTCAGCGGCGGCACCTTAACCACAGTGCAAGATGCGCCGGGCCGCATCGGTTATTGGCATGTTGGCGTGCCGCCTTCCGGTCCGTTCGACAGCCGCGCGTTCCAGCTGGGTAATCGCCTGTTAGACAATGATGCGCAGGCCGCCGGGCTGGAGATCACCTTGCGTGGCCCGACGCTGCGCTTCAACCAGGCCTGCAGTTTTGTCCTGACCGGCGCGCCGATTGCCGCGCAGCTTGATCAACAAACGATACCGATGCATCAGCGGCTGACGGCGCAGGCCGGGCAAACGCTGACGCTGGGCGAAGTACGAGATGGCAGCCGCAGCTATCTGCTGCTGGCCGGTGGCCTCGATACGCCGCGCTATCTGGGTAGCCGCAGCACTTTCACCCTCGGCAAATTTGGTGGTCATGCCGGACGCGCGCTGCGCGCCGGTGATGTGCTGCATCTCGCCGCGCCGCAGGTGCTGACAGCGGCCAGCTTGCCGGATAATTTGCTGCCGTCACTGAACGGCAGCTGGCAGCTGCGGGTGATTTACGGTCCGCATGGCGCGCCAACCTTCTTCACCGATGATGACATCGCGGAATTTTTTGCCGCTGAGTGGCAAGTGCACTACAACTCCAGCCGCACCGGCATTCGCCTGATCGGCCCCAAACCGACCTGGGCACGCAGCGATGGCGGCGAAGCGGGCATGCATCCCTCGAACATCCACGACAATGCGTACGCCTTCGGCACCGTGGATTTTACCGGCGATATGCCGGTGATCCTCGGCCCGGATGGCCCATCGCTGGGAGGATTTGTTTGTCCGGCAACGGTGATCGAAGCCGATCTGTGGAAGCTGGGGCAGCTGAAAGCTGGCGATCGCGTCCAGTTCCAGCCGATCGAACTTGCCACCGCCGATCAACTGGCGCAGGCGCAGCGTGACGAGATCATCAAACTGCAATCTCAACCGATTACAGTGAACGCGGCGCTGCCCTTAATTGATCCGGTGCTGCACCATCATGCGGCAACGGAGCAACGTCCTTCGCTCAGTATTCGGGCGGCGGGCGACCGTTTTCTGCTGGTGGAATATGGCGATTTACAACTGGATATCGCGTTGCGTTTTCGCGTGCATGCGCTGATGCAATGGTTGGAAGCGCATCCGCTGCCGGGGCAACTGGAATTGACGCCTGGCATCCGCTCGCTACAAATTCATTATGACGCACAAATGTGTGGCAGAAGTGAGCGAGTGGCGCAAATATTGCACGCTGATTTAGCATTGGGTAGCCTGGCCGATGCGGCCGTGCCTGCGCGCACCGTCTGGCTGCCACTTAGCTGGGATGATGCGGCCTGTCGTGAAGCGATTGTGCGCTACGACCAATCCGTCAGACCGAATGCGCCGTGGTGCCCAAGCAATATTGAATTTATTCGCCGCATCAATGGGCTGGATAGCATTGAGTCGGTAAAAGAGATCGTATTTAGCGCCTCTTATTTGGTAATGGGATTGGGCGATGTCTATCTCGGTGCGCCGGTGGCTACGCCACTCGATCCGCGCCATCGCCTGGTGACCACCAAATACAATCCGGCGCGCACCTGGACGGCGGAAAATTCAGTCGGTATCGGTGGCGCTTATATGTGCGTGTACGGCATGGAAGGGCCGGGCGGCTATCAGTTTGTTGGACGCACTATGCAGATGTGGAACCGCGATCGCCCTACAGCTGCGTTTACCCAGCCCTGGTTACTGCGCTTCTTCGATCAAATACGCTTTTATCCGGTAGATGCCGACGAGTTGCTGCAGATTCGTGAGCGTTTCCCGTGGGGCGATTATCCGCTACGCGTGGAACAGGGTGAATTCCGCCTCGCCGAGTATCAGGCGATGCTGACGCAGCACGCGCAGGAGATTGATGCCTTCCAGCAGCAGCGCCAGCAGGCGTTTGATGAGGAGTTAGCGCGCTGGCGAGCGGAAGGTCAGTTTACCTTTGATAGCCAGCTGCAAGCGCAGAGCAGCGAAAAGGGTGTGGTGCCAGCCGGTTGTCATCCCGTTGAGAGCCAGGTGGCGGGCAGCGTGTGGCAATGGCTGGTGGAGGAAGGCAGTGAAATCAGTGCGGGGGCCACGGTCGGCATCCTCGAATCAATGAAGATGGAAATCCCGATCGTCGCGCCCGTCAGTGGAAAAATCCATAGTCTGACGCGGCAGTCTGGGCAGCAAGTGCAGGCAGGTCAATTGCTTATGGTGATCGACCCAAAAGTGGCATAAGAAAGAATAAAAAATAATCAGGAATCTGGCAGCAAAGTCGGGGATATGTCCCATACTTAGAAACCCGAACTATTGTTGCATTGCCCTGACATCTTTTGCAGTGCTCAACAGGCTGTGTCCCGCATCGGTTTGATAATAACTATGCGAAACCGCTTCGGGATACAGCCTGATCGTCCGGTTTCAGCGCCTGGTGGCGCTTACCTCTCTACTTTCACGTGCTTCATAGTGAGTTTTTAAGGAGTTCTCTATGGAATTAAAAGATCCCATGGTCGAGTTGCTCAGCAGCCTTGAGCAGATTGTTTTGACACGTGACGCGAAGCCATCCGTATCAGAAATTTCAATCAATCAGACTACAGTTCCCGAGCCGCAGCGTTTGCGCGAGATGACCGGCATGCAGGTTGACGAATTTGCCCGTGTGATGGGTGTCAGCGTTTCGTCAGTGAAAAGCTGGGAGGCGCAACGTACACGTCCTTCCGCTACGGCGCGTAAATTGATGAAGTTGTTGCAGGCCAACCCTTATTTAGGGCGCCAGCTGCTGGAGTAATCCCTTTTTGGGGATGATCCAACCCGCCTTGATGGCGGGTTTTTTAATTTATGGCGCCATACTTTGCTGCCTGTTTAACGAACCAGCTCTCCGGCACGCTGTACGGCGGTTGCGCTAACTGCGCAAGCCCTTGTTTGATGGTCTGCTCTGCCTGCCGCCAAAGATGGCTATCGCCCTGGCGTAACAGCTGAATCTGAATTTGCTTTTCCACCAGATAGACGCGCGCAAAGTCGGCATCGTACTGCACGATGGCGCGGGTGTTGTCGATGATGTCGGCCAGCTTGATGGTTTGCGCTTCGGGCGAGGCATCGGCGGTGTGGCGAAAATGCGCCAGCTTGCGTGCGGCGCGGTTTTTTGCCGCAGGCTGCGCGCTGTCGGTGAGCTGGTCCACCAGTTCCGCCACGCGCGGGCCGAAATGGCGTTCGATATCGTCAATGGTGCTGGGCGTGTCTTCTACCGTGTCATGCAGCCAGGCGGCGGCAATCATCTGTTCATCATCGGTAACGCTACGCACTAATTCGGCGACGGCAGCCGGATGCACAATGTAAGGCTCGTCAGTGTATTTGCGACGTTGACCCGCAGCGGCATGCGCCTCAGTGGCATAACGGCGCGCTTGCTCTTCCAGTGAATCTCGCATATTTCACTCTCCCAGAGAAAAGTCGCTTGCAATTATCTAGCGCGCTATTTATATTGAAACCCATGAACAGTAATCAAGATGACAAAAAAGTGAAGCAGGCGCCACTTCAGTTAGATCAGCAGCTCTGCTTTGCACTGTATTCGGCGAATCTCGCGATGCACAAAGTCTATCGCCAGCTGCTATCAAAGCTGGAGATTACCTATCCGCAATATCTGGTGATGCTGGTGCTGTGGAATCAGGACGATGTGACGGTCTCTGAGATTGGCGAGCAGCTGTTTCTTGATTCAGCCACGCTGACGCCGCTGTTAAAACGTCTGGAGAGCGCGGGTTTATTGCATCGCCAGCGTTCCCGTCAGGATGAGCGTCAGGTTGTGGTAACGCTGACCGATGAAGGTCGTGCGTTGCATGACAAAGCAGAAAGTATTCCGGAAGCCATTCAGTGCGCAACAGCCTGCGATGACCAGGTGATGGCATCTCTGAAAGCTCAGTTAGACGAGTTGCGCGATAGCCTTTACCGCGCCAATTAATAAACAGGGGAAGTCGCTGTCCCGACAACCCAAAAGATGACGTTCAGGTTTGCGCATAATAAGTAGTGCGCGATTATATAGCGAATTAATGAGGTTATTATGTCTTTAGAAAAAGTTGTTTACACTGCAAAAGCTAAAGCTACCGGCGGTCGTGATGGTCGTGCTACTTCTTCCGACAACGTGCTGGATGTAAAACTGGGCGTGCCAAAAGAGATGGGCGGCGCAGGCGGCGAAGTGACTAACCCAGAGCAGCTGTTTGCTGCAGGTTATTCAGCGTGTTTCCTCGGTGCGATGAAGTTTGTGGCTGGCCGCGACAAGATTTCGATGCCGAAAGATGCGTGGATTGAAGGCGAAGTTGGCATTGGCCCAATCCCGAACGGTTTCGGTATTGAAGCCAAACTGAATATTCATCTGCCAGAGATGGATGCAGCTGAAGCGCAGAAGCTGGTAGATGCGGCACACATCGTTTGCCCATACTCAAACGCAACGCGTGGCAATATCGACGTGACGCTGAACATCATCAACTAATTGATGTTATTCACGATAACAGGCTCCTGCGGGAGCCTTTTTCACATCTGAATAAAACGCTAACCGGTTAGATTAGAAAATTTATCTGGTCTTACCATTGGTTAAATGTTCTACTGCTCGGCTTCGCGCCATCGCCCTTTCGCCAGTCGGAATCGTCCCGATCCTGCATCTTGCGTCACGCTTTTACTGCGGTTTAGCGAACTCTGCTGTCTTTAAACAGTCACATAACGGTTGATACAACGACACCAGGTCGGGAATAGAAAATTTTCATGAATTATATTAAAAGTTTAACGCAGCAAAAGCTGTCTCTGCTGCTTGCGTTATATCTCGGTATCTTACTGAATTTACCGATATTTTATCGCCGCTTTGACGGCTTCTTAACGAAATCCAATATCTCTAACTGGCTTTCTGCAGCGGCGGAAGTGATGGCAGCTGTACTACTGACTTTCTTCCTGATGCGCTTGCTGTCGCTGGGCGGCAAATGGGTTTACCGCATTCTCGCCACACTCACCGTGATCATCTCTGTTGCCGCCGCTTATTACATGGCGTTCTTCAACGTGGTGATTGGCTACGGCATTATCGCCTCGGTGATGACCACCGATATCGATCTCTCTAAAGAAGTGATTGGTCTGCATTTCGTGCTGTGGATGGTGCTGGTGAGTGCGTTGCCGCTGCTGCTTATCTGGCGCAATAAGCTTAGCCAGACACTGATTGAACAACTTAAAACGCCTGGCCAACGTCTTAAGCCGGTAGCCGTTATGCTGCTGAGCGTGGCGCTGGTCTGGCTGCCGATTCGCTATTTCGACAAGCTGCAGAAGGTGAATGAAGAGATCACCAACATCGATTTGCCGAGCTATGGCGGCGTGGTGGCGCACTCGTATCTGCCATCCAACTGGATTGCCGCGCTGGGCCTGTTCGCCTGGACCAAAGTTGATGAAGAGTGGGATGGCCAGAAGTTACTCGATCCGGCAAAAGAGTTTACTTACGTCGCGCCTGCGGGCATCGACGATACCTATATGGTGTTTGTGATTGGCGAAACCACGCGTTGGGATCACATGGGCATGCTCGGCTACGATCGTGATACCACGCCGAAGCTGTCGAAAGAGAAGAACCTGGTCGCGTTCCGTGGTGAATCTTGTGATACCGCCACCAAGCTGTCGCTGCGCTGCATGTTCGTGCGCGAAGGTGGCACCATGGATAATCCGGGCCGCACGTTGAAAGAACAAAATGTTTTCGCCGTGTTGAAAGAGCTGGGCTTCACGTCTGAGCTGTTCGCGATGCAGAGCGAAGTGTGGTTCTACGATAACGCTGACACCAATAACTTCTCGTTCCGCGAGCAGATTGGTTCAGAGAAGCGTAATCAGGGCAAAGCGGTCGATGACATGCTGTTAGTGCCGGAGTTGCAGGCATCGTTACAGCGCTTCCCGAAAGGCAAGCACGTGGTGATTCTGCACACCAAAGGCTCGCACTACCTTTATTCTCAGCGTTACCCGCGTGATTTCGCTCGCTATCAGCCGGAATGCATGGGCGTTGATGAGAAGTGCAGTAAAGCGCAGTTGATTAACGCCTACGACAACTCGATTTTGTACGTGGATACCATGCTGGATAGCGTGCTCGATCAGTTGCGAGATAAGAAGGCGATTGTGTTCTACGCCTCCGATCACGGTGAATCAATCAGCGAGAATATGCACTTGCACGGTACGCCGCGCGAGATGGCGCCACCGGAGCAGTTCCGTGTACCGATGATGGTGTGGGCTTCTGATAAGTATCTTGAAGATCCAACCAACCGCAGCAACTTCGAACGTTTACAGGCGCAGCAGCGCGTGGGTAAAACCCATCGCCATGTTGAGCTGTTCGACACCATCATGGGTTGCCTCGGCTACACCTCGCCGGACGGCGGAATTAAAGACGCAAATAATTGGTGTTCAGCACCAGCGGCCGCGCCTGCTAAAGCGCTGTGATTTTTTTGGGGTTGTTGACCGCTGCTTGCTTTCCAGGCGATCAGTTGAGTTTTCAGTAAAAGGCATTGACGCTTTTTTAGCAGCGCAGTAATATGCGCCCCCATCGGCGAGTAGCGCAGCTTGGTAGCGCAACTGGTTTGGGACCAGTGGGTCGGAGGTTCGAATCCTCTCTCGCCGACCATCTTTGAAGAAACCTGCTTTTATAAGCAGGTTTTTTTTCGTCTGTAATTTGGGATTCTGTATTGTTAGCTCCTCAGCAGATCAGGCTGAAATACAGGGCCGCTCCGTAAAGTCGCCGTGGACACATCCCTGTGGGCCTTGCCGACGCATCCATGCGTCGGAAGCTTTACTCCGCGGCCCTGTATTCCATCCTTCTTCAAACTCCTCTGCATTTTTTTAACAGCAAAACAGAAGCCAACCTGGCGATGGGAAGGCGGCTCGTTTAGCAAAGCGTCCGCCGCAGGGATGCGGCGGTCGAGGCTACAGGGACGTATTCACGCCGACTTTGCGTTCGAGCCGCCTTTCCTGAGCAACGCACCGAGCGAATAGCAAAACCCCTAAATATACCCATTCCATCCCCTAAACCAGCAATACTCACCATTATCTCCACTAACTCCCGCGTACCCCACGCCAAATCGAACCCGCGCGCTTAATTCGCGAAACATTCTTCTTATGACCGGTTTATGCATCATGCTGATTTCTTATGCCATTTCCCTAGCACATTCCGCTGCCTGAACGTCATAACGCACGCAGAATCGTTCAGATATTCAACATTTACCAATAAGTTTTGTGTGTTTTTTAGCGGTGATAATCACTGCTATTTGACTACATAGCCAGATAATCACGCGGCATTGAGCGCTTTATCACCTTTTTTAATTTTGGCTTAGGCTGAGAAGGGTGTTTTTTATCGTTGCTTGCACTTAGTCACACTCTATGTAAATAACCCCACACTGTATTGACGTTCATTGCAACTGTTGACAAATTGATGCGTCAATAAAATGTAGAGAAGGACGTGTCTGACAGATTCCACGGTGCCAGCACAAAAAAATAACCGCTCACATTTTGCTTACTCTTAATTGACCTGCCCGAACCGCATAAAAAAATCAGAGGTCGGGCGACGCACACAACATCACATCACAATGGAGCAAAACATGATCAACTCCCTGGCTAAATCCAGGATGCTGAAGGTCGGTCTCAGCCTGATTGCTATGACCGTTGCCGCTGGTGTCCAGGCGAAAACCCTTGTTTATTGTTCAGAAGGTTCGCCGGAAGGCTTCAACCCGCAGCTCTTCACATCGGGCACCACCTACGACGCAAGCTCGGTACCGATCTACAACCGACTGGTTGAGTTCAAAACCGGTACCACCGAGCTGCAGCCAGGTCTGGCAGAAAAATGGGATGTCAGCGCGGACGGTAAAACTTATACCTTCCACCTGCGTCAGGGCGTGAAGTGGCAAACCACCAAAGACTTCAAGCCAACCCGCACCTTCAATGCCGATGACGTCGTGTTCTCCTTCGAGCGTCAGCTCGACAAAAACAACAAATATCACGGTGTTTCTGGCGGCAGCTACGAATACTTCGAAGGCATGGACATGCCTAAGCTGATCGCCAAAATCGAAAAAGTTGACGATTACACCGTACGCTTCACCCTGACGCGTCCAGAAGCGCCGTTCATTGCTGACCTCGGCATGGACTTCGCCTCAATCATTTCTAAAGAATATGCCGACAACATGCTGAAAGCGGGCACGCCTGAGAAGCTGGACCTCAATCCAGTGGGCACCGGTCCGTTTGTACTGCAGCAGTATCAGAAAGACTCGCGCATTCTGTATAAAGCTAACCCAGACTTCTGGGGCACTAAGCCGAAGATTGATCGCTTAGTGTTCTCCATCACGCCAGACGCCTCTGTGCGTTATGCGAAACTGCAGAAAGGCGAGTGCCAGGTCATGCCGTACCCGAACCCGGCCGACATCGCCAGCATGAAGAAAGACGACAAAATTAACCTGATGGAACAGCCAGGTTTGAACGTTGGTTACCTGTCGTTCAACACCGAGAAAAAGCCGCTGGATAACGTGAAGGTGCGTCAGGCACTAACCATGGCGGTGAACAAACAAGCCATCATTGATGCCGTTTATCAGGGCGCTGGCCAGGCCGCGAAAAACCTGATCCCACCAACCATGTGGGGCTACAACGACGACATCAAAGATTACGCCTACGATCCTGAGAAAGCCAAAGCGCTGCTGAAAGAAGCAGGTATGGCTGATGGTTTCTCCATCGACCTGTGGGCAATGCCGGTTCAGCGTCCATACAACCCGAACGCACGTCGCATGGCGGAAATGGTTCAGGCTGACTGGGCTAAAATTGGCGTGAAAGCCAAAATCGTCACCTTCGAATGGGGCGAGTACCTGAAACGCGCGAAAGCCGGTGAACACCAGACCGTAATGATGGGCTGGACCGGTGATAATGGGGATCCGGATAACTTCTTCGCCACGCTGTTCAGCTGTGCAGCGGCGAAAGACGGTTCTAACTACTCACGTTGGTGCTACAAGCCGTTTGAAGATCTGATTCAGCCAGCCCGTGCTGAAGCCGATCACAACAAACGTATTGAACTGTACAAACAGGCTCAGGTAGTGATGCATGACCAGGCTCCAGCGCTGATCATCGCTCACTCAACCGTCTACGAGCCAGTGAGTAAGAAAGTCTCTGGTTATGTGGTTGATCCATTAGGTAAACATCACTTCGAAAACGTCGATATCCAGGAATAACCTTTCGGATTATCGCGGTCAGGGCCAGCATTGCTGGCCCTCGGGCGGCACCTTCGCCGCCCGTATTCCGCTCTTTTTTTCCGGCAAATTCTACTAATGAAGCGCTTCTTGCGTCGCGTCCGCCTTCGGCTGGCTGCGAGTGTTGAGCAATGTTGTCCCCGGCGGTAACGCTGTGGGAAATGTCAGAGAACCAGGCTTATGCTGCAATTCATACTCCGACGTTTGGGCCTTGTCATCCCAACGTTCATCGGTATCACGTTATTGACCTTCGCGTTTGTCCATTTGATCCCCGGCGATCCGGTACTGATCATGGCTGGCGAACGCGGTATCTCTCCTGAACGTCACGCGCAATTGATGGCGCAATTTGGCCTCGATCAGCCGATGTGGAAGCAATACATCACCTACATCAACGGCGTCTTACACGGTGACCTCGGCATCTCGCTGAAAAGCCGTATCCCGGTTTGGGACGAATTCGTACCACGCTTCAAAGCTACGCTGGAACTGGGCATCTGCGCCATGTTGTTCGCGGTCGCTGTCGGCATTCCTGTTGGCGTGCTGGCCGCGGTAAAACGCGGCTCGATCTTCGATCACACCGCCGTGGGCATCTCGCTCACCGGTTACTCGATGCCGATTTTCTGGTGGGGCATCATGCTGATCATGCTGGTCTCGGTGCAGTTGAACCTCACGCCGGTCTCCGGGCGCGTCAGCGACATCATCTTCCTCGACGACAGTCATCCGCTCACCGGCTTTATGCTGATTGATACGCTGCTGTGGGGCGAAGAGGGCGATTTTAAAGATGCGGTGATGCACATGATTCTGCCGGCCATCGTGCTCGGCACCATTCCGCTGGCGGTGATCGTGCGTATGACGCGCTCCTCGATGCTGGAAGTGCTGGGTGAAGATTACATCCGCACCGCTCGCGCCAAAGGGCTGACGCGTATGCGTGTGATTGTGGTGCATGCGCTGCGTAACGCCATGCTGCCGGTCGTCACCGTGATTGGTTTGCAGGTTGGTACGCTGCTGGCCGGTGCGATTCTGACCGAAACCATCTTCTCGTGGCCGGGACTCGGTCGCTGGCTGATCGAAGCGCTGCAACGCCGTGATTATCCGGTGGTGCAGGGCGGCGTGTTGCTGGTGGCGATTCTGATCATCGTGGTCAACCTGCTGGTTGATCTGCTGTACGGCGTGGTCAATCCACGTATCCGTCATAAGAAATAAGGGGGAATCATGTCTGCTGTTGATCCCGCAAGCGTAACTGCTGCACCCAAGCCGATGACCCCGTTGCAGGAATTCTGGCACTACTTCAGGCGTAACAAAGGGGCGGTTATCGGCCTGGTTTACATCGTTCTGATGCTGTTAATCGCTATCTTTGCTGATGTGCTGGCACCGCACGCACCGGCTGAGCAATTCCGTGATGCCTTGCTGCATCCGCCGGTTTGGCAGGAAGGCGGCAGCTGGAGCTACATCCTCGGTACCGATGACGTGGGCCGCGATGTGCTGTCGCGCCTGATGTACGGCGCGCGTCTGTCGCTGCTGGTTGGCTGCATGGTCGTCGTGCTGTCGCTGATTCTCGGCGTGATATTTGGCCTGATGGCTGGCTACCTTGGCGGCGTGGTTGACGCCATCATTATGCGTGTGGTCGATATCATGCTGGCGCTGCCAAGCCTGCTGCTGGCATTGGTGCTGGTGGCGATCTTCGGTCCGTCGATCGTTAATGCCTCGCTGGCGATTACCTTCGTCGCCTTGCCGCACTATATCCGTCTGACGCGTGCTGCGGTGCTGGTTGAAGTTAACCGCGACTACGTTACCGCCTCAAGCGTGGCGGGTGCCGGTACGCTGCGCCAGATGTTCATCAATATTCTGCCTAACTGCCTGGCACCGCTGATCGTGCAGGCATCATTAGGTTTCTCCAACGCCATCCTCGATATGGCGGCGTTGGGCTTTCTCGGTATGGGGGCGCAACCGCCAACGCCGGAGTGGGGCACCATGCTCTCCGACGTGTTGCAGTATGCGCAAAGTGCCTGGTGGGTGGTGACATTCCCTGGAGTGACCATTCTGCTAACGGTTCTGGCATTCAACCTCATGGGCGATGGTTTGCGTGATGCACTCGACCCGAAACTCAAGCAGTAAAGAGGCACCGAGATGGCGTTATTAAATGTAGACAAATTATCGGTGCATTTCGGCGACGAAAAAACACCGTTCCGTGCGGTTGACCGCATCAGCTATCAGGTCGAGCAAGGCCAGGTAGTCGGCATCGTCGGGGAATCCGGTTCCGGTAAATCGGTCAGTTCGCTGGCGATTATGGGTCTGATCGATTATCCCGGCCGCGTGATGGCCGAGAAACTGGAATTCAATCAGCGCGACCTGCAGAAAATTTCCGAAAAAGAGCGCCGCCAGTTGGTGGGCGCCGAAGTAGCGATGATCTTCCAGGACCCGATGACCAGCCTCAACCCTTGCTACACCGTGGGTTTCCAGATCATGGAAGCGCTGAAAGTGCATCAGGGCGGCAGCAAACGTACCCGTCGTCAGCGTGCGATTGATCTGCTCGATCAGGTGGGCATTCCCGACCCGGCATCGCGCCTGGATGTCTATCCGCATCAACTGTCGGGCGGGATGAGCCAGCGCGTGATGATCGCGATGGCGATTGCCTGCAAACCGAAGCTGCTGATCGCCGATGAGCCGACCACCGCGCTCGACGTGACCATTCAGGCGCAAATCATCGAACTGCTGCTGGAGTTGCAGAAGCAAGAGAACATGGCGCTGATCCTGATTACCCACGATCTGGCGCTGGTGGCCGAAGCGGCTCAGCACATCATCGTGATGTATGCCGGACAAGTGGTGGAGAGCGGTAAAGCGGTGGATATCTTCAAAGCGCCGCGTCATCCCTACACGCAAGCCTTACTGCGCGCGCTGCCGGAGTTTGCTGCGGACAAAGCGCGTCTGGCCTCGCTGCCTGGCGTGGTGCCGGGTAAATACGACCGCCCAACCGGCTGCCTGTTAAATCCGCGCTGCCCGTATGTGACCGATCGCTGCCGCCGCGAAGAACCGGAGCTGCGCGACATTCCTGGCCGCCAGGCCAAATGTCACTTCCCACTGGATGATGCCGGGAGACCGACTTATGAGTCTTGATAACGATAAGCAGGATTACCTGCTACAGGCGATTGACCTGAAAAAACACTACCCGGTGAAGAAAGGTCTGTTTGGCCAGGAACGTCTGGTCAAAGCGCTGGATGGCGTCTCGTTCAACCTCGAACGCGGCAAAACGCTGGCGGTGGTGGGTGAATCCGGCTGTGGTAAATCCACGCTGGGCCGCTTGCTGACCATGATTGAAACCCCGACCGAAGGCCAGCTGTTCTGGCACGGTCAGGATCTGTTGAAACACGATCCGCAGGCGCAGAAACTGCGTCGCCAGAAAATTCAGATCGTGTTCCAGAACCCGTATGGCTCGCTCAATCCGCGTAAGAAAATCAGCCAGATTCTGGAAGAGCCGCTGGTGATCAACACCTCGCTGACCAAAGCGGAGCGCAAGGAAAAAACGCTGGAGATGATGGCGAAGGTTGGCCTGAAAACCGAGCATTACGATCGCTATCCGCACATGTTCTCGGGCGGCCAGCGTCAGCGTATCGCGATTGCGCGTGGTTTGATGCTCGATCCTGATGTGCTGATCGCCGATGAGCCGGTCTCCGCGCTCGACGTGTCGGTGCGTGCGCAGGTGCTGAATCTGATGATGGATTTGCAGCAGGATTTAGGCTTGTCCTACGTCTTCATCTCGCACGATCTCTCCGTGGTGGAACACATCGCTGATGAGGTGATGGTGATGTATCTCGGCCGCTGTGTTGAGAAGGGCAGCAAAGAGGCGATCTTCAGCAATCCGCGTCATCCTTACACGCAAGCGCTGCTGTCGGCGACACCACGTCTCAACCCGGACGATCGCCGCGAGCGCATCAAACTGACGGGCGAGTTGCCAAGCCCGCTCAATCCGCCGCCGGGCTGTGCGTTTAACGCGCGCTGCCGTCGTCGTTTTGGCACCTGCGTTCAGCTGCAGCCAAAACTGAAGCAATATGGCGATCAGCAAATCGCCTGCTTCGCAGTTGATCAGGATGAAAATCAGCCGGTAGGCGTGTCATAAATTACTGCCATAAATGAATCAAGGCTCCTGCGGGAGCCTTTCTTTTTGCTGATTAATACATGAGATAAATTAACGACAAAAAGGGTTACCGCGAAAGCCCTGGCAAAAGCATTACGCCACTGCATCTGTGAACAATTGGTCCTGATTAAGATATATAGCGTAAAGGCAAATTCCTATTTTCATCATCATTGTGTGAGCAATGTCACTGTGGAATAAAACCCATAACTTGCAGCGCAGTAGAGGTTTTTCAGTAGCTTAGGTTAAAATCCCCTGCGTGATTATTTCTGTTAATTGATATTAATTAATCTCCGTCCATAAATAACTGCATGCTTTTTGCATTCCCGCTTTTTCAATCTTAAAGATAGAATTCTTTTATTGAATGCGCTGTTTTAGTAATCAGATTTGTCTCACCGTCTTTTAATGTGTGTGATATATTCGCGGAAAATTCCCTCCCGCTTTTACAGGCTCTGATCATGAAGAATTACGACGATCTGCAGCGTTTTAAAGAGAAAACGCAGACGCTTGACATCGCTTTTAAGGATATGTCCGGTCAATCGCAGGAAGCCGATCAAAGTCAGTGGGCGTTACTGCGTCAATTGACCACCGAACAAGAGCCTGAATTAGGCAGCGGTCAGCGCATCGATATGCCGCAACCACAGCCGATTCGCGGGGATGAATTCAGCGCACCGCCGGAACCGGCTCAGGCTGCACCAGCCAGCCCGGCGCGCGCATCGATTCTCGATAGCCTGAACCCACCTGCCGCCGCGCAACCGGAGAGCGGCTCATCACTGTTTCCGCCCGCGCCGTCGGTTAAGCCGCTCTCCTCTACGACGCCATTAGCGCCGAAAGCCACGCTGGTCGAGCGCCAGGCGACAACCTCACTGTTTCCACCAGCAAAACCTGCCGTCGCGCCAGTCGCTCAGCCTGCTGCTGTTGCCGCACCGGCAGCTCCCGCGCCAATCGCGCCAGTGCCTCTGCCAACCCTGGCCGCTGCGGTTGAACCGGCACGTCCGGCTGCGCCGGCCCCGTCTCGCTTTGGTGCGCTGTTCCGCTCGCGTCCAGCCGAGCCGGCTAACCTGTCAAAAGAAACACCGTTAAAACCGCTACTGGAGAAGATTGCGCTATGCCGTTAGTTTGTGTGTGCTCGCCAAAAGGGGGAGTAGGGAAAACCACCATGGCGGCCAACCTTGCGTGGAGTCTGGCTCGCGCTGGCAGCAAGGTATTGGCAATCGATTTCGATGTTCAGAACGCCTTGCGCCTGCATTTCGGTGTACCGCTGAATGATGGTCGCGGCTTTGTGGCACGCTCTGAAGATCAGGCTGACTGGAGCCAATCGATTCTGACCACCGGCGGCAATATTTTCGTCATGCCGTATGGCGAGGTGAGCGAAGAGCAGCGTGAACGCTTTGAAGAGAACCTGGTAAAAGATCCCCATTTCCTGAAACGCGGGCTGGATACGGTGCTGAATTATCCGGGACTGGTGATTATCGCCGATTTTCCTCCCGGTCCGGGTCCGGCGCTTAAAGCAATGCAGGCACTTGCCGATATGCATTTAGTGGTGATGTTAGCGGATACCGCATCGGTCTCGTTGCTGCCGCAAATAGAAAATGACCGCATGATCGGTCGGCCGCTGAATAATAAACGTGGTCACTATTTTGTCCTTAACCAGAGCGATAACCGCCGCAATATTAGCCGTGAAGTCACCGCTTTTATGCAGCAGCGCCTGGGTGAGAACTTATTAGGCGTGGTTCATCGTGATGAAAGCGTCGCGGAAGCCAATGCCTCGCAACAATCGGTTTATGATTTCAGCCCAGCGTCTGCAGCTGCGTTTGATATCGAATTAGTGGCAAAACGCGTAGCCTATATCCTGGATATCACCGTGGGTAACGGCGAAGTTCAGGCACCTTTTCGCAGCCACTATTAATAATGAGGCCGACTCCGGCCACATAATAACAACACAGCTTCTTCAGGGTGAATCATGAGTAAACTCGGGTTTTACCTGCTGCTGCTGGTGCTTGCACCGGTGGCGGCGGTAATTGTCATCACGCCTATGGACAGCCAGAAGCAATATATATTTGGCTTAATCAGCATCGGGATGATGTTTTTACTGGGCTTCAGCAAAAGCCGCAAAATAACCATCGTTATGGTTATCTTATCCGCGCTGATGTCGACCCGATATATCTGGTGGCGTACTACGGAGACGCTGCAATTTAATTCTGAGATTGAAGCGATTCTCGGTATCGGCTTATATCTGGCCGAACTGTATGTCTGGCTGATCTTAATTCTCGGCTTCCTGCAAACCACCTGGCCATTAAAACGCACCATCGAACCTTTGCCGGATGATACCAGCCTGTGGCCGACGGTGGATGTCTATGTTCCGACCTACAACGAAAGCCTCGATGTGGTGCGTGATACCGTGCTGGCGGCGCAGTGTATTGATTACCCGCGTGACAAGCTGAAGGTCTATTTGCTGGATGACGGTAAGCGCAGTGAGTTTGCGGTATTTGCCGCCGATGTTGGCGTGGGTTACATCACCCGTGACGACAATAATCACGCTAAAGCCGGTAACCTCAACCACGCGATGAAGATCACCAAAGGTGAGCTGATTTGCATCTTCGACTGCGATCACGTGGCCACGCGCACCTTCCTGCAGGCGACGGTCGGTCCGTTCCTGAAAGATCCAAAGCTGGCGCTGCTGCAAACCCCGCACTACTTCTATTCACCGGATCCGTTCGAGCGTAACCTGCGCGCGGCGCGCAGCATCCCGAACGAAGGTTCACTGTTCTACGGCCCGGTGCAGCAGGGTAACGATAACTGGAACGCCACCTTCTTCTGCGGTTCTTGTGCGGTGATTCGCCGTAGCGCGCTGGAAGAGATCGGTGGTTTTGCGGTGGAAACCGTGACCGAAGATGCGCATACCGCGCTGAAAATGCAGCGTCGCGGTTGGGGATCGGCCTTCCTGGCGATTCCGCTGGCGGCCGGTCTGGCGACCGAGCGTCTTGGCCTGCACGTCGTGCAGCGTAACCGCTGGGCGCGTGGCATGACGCAGATCTTCCGCGTTGATAACCCGCTGTTTGGCCGTGGATTGAAGTGGCAGCAGCGTCTGTGCTACCTCAACGCCATGCTGCACTTCCAGTTTGGCTTGCCGCGCGTGGCGTTCCTGACGGCACCGCTGGCCTACCTGCTGTTTAACCTGAATATCATTCACTCGTCAGCCTCGCTGATTTTCGCCTACGTCCTGCCGCATCTGGTGATGTCCCTCTACGTCAACTCGCGAATGAACGGCAAGTTCCGTTACACCTTCTGGGGCGAAATCTACGAAACCGTGATGTGCTTCCACCTCGTCATCCCAACGCTGCTCACCATGCTGGCACCGAAGCGCGGTAAGTTTAACGTAACGGATAAAGGCGGCCTGCTCGATCAGGGCTTCTTCGACTTCCACATCGTGCGTCCACATGTGATTGTCGCGGTGCTGCTGTCGATCGGCATCATCGCGGGCGTGGTGCGCGCTACTGCGCATGACTACTTTGGCGTTGATCCTTACGTTATTGCGCTCAACGTCGGCTGGGCGGTATTCAGCCTGGTTATCCTGATGGCGGCGATTGCCGTGGCGCGCGAAACCAAGCAGGTGCGTAAAACCATCCGTATTGAAGTGCAGATTCCGGCGGTGATTCACTACGCCAGCGGCATCTCGTCACGCACGAAAACCAGCGATCTGTCGATGGGCGGCGCGCAGTTGGATGCGCCGGACAATCGTCACGAGCACGATGAAATTGAAGAGATCGATCTGCTGCTGAAGTCGGGCACCATCACCATTCCGGTGAACAAAATCTCCGGCGATGAGGAGAGCATCCGTCTGCGCTTTGGCGATATGCCGCTGTCGCGCCGCCGTGAGCTGGTGCGCGTGGTACTGGCGCGTGCCGATGCGTGGATTCAGCCGGAGTATAAGCAAGACAATCCACTGGTTTCGCTTGGCACCATTATTCGTACCGTCTTTGAGCTGTTCTGGCTGACCTGGAAAGATCGCCGTGAGAAGCGTAAGCGTGACAACCAGCCCGCAGTAAAAGAGGACAGCGCTGCATGAAGAATTTGACGCAAAGGTTGCTGGCAAGCTCGCTGGCAACGGCGCTGCTGCTCGCGCCAGCGTGGGCCGAAACCCCGCCAGTCACTCAGGATAGCGCTGCACTTTCAGACGTGCCGCCGCCGCAAGGCATCGAAAGCGCTGCCGATCCGCAGCTGCAACAGGCAGCGGGCGCCGCACCTTATGCGCCAGCGGAAACCGCACCGCAAACTGCTCCCGAAACCGCACCGGAAGCCGCATCGACAACGGAAAACAACGCGCCTGCTGAACCTGCGCCCAGCGAACCTGCTGCCGCACCAGAAATGGTGCTGCCAACGGTAGCGCCAACCGCACCGGCGATGATGCCAGAAACGTCTTCCGTGACGCTTAACCAGCCAATCAGCAGCACCGTTTCGGTGGCACAAATGGGCCAGCCACGCGGCATTACGTTGACCGGCGGCCAGCTGCAATCCGGCATCATGTTCACGCTGCCCAGCGATGAAGTGATCACCAACGCGCGTCTTAATCTGTCGCTGCGCGTCTCGGCGGCGCTGGCCGCGCGTAACACCTCGCTGCAGCTGATGCTGAACGGTCAGCCGCTGGGTACCTTGCCTTTGGGTGCCAGCGACAGCGATGTCAGCGATTACCAGCTGGATATTCCGGCGGCGATGGTGGTCTCCAGCAACAACCTTAGCTTCAAGATTAACGATGCCGACAAGCTGCTGTGCGAGAAAGAGAGCGCGAAGCAGTATCAGGTATCGATTTTGCCGAAAACCACGCTGAGCCTCGAAGGCCAGCAGCTGAACATCGGCACCAGCCTGCGTAACTTCCCG
The DNA here is from genome assembly GCF_054823405.1 of Kluyvera sp. 1366. NCBI lineage: Bacteria > Pseudomonadati > Pseudomonadota > Gammaproteobacteria > Enterobacterales > Enterobacteriaceae > Kluyvera > Kluyvera sp. 1366. The sequence goes on along the minus strand of NZ_JBTRDW010000008.1, from coordinate 105,942 downwards.
CGTCCGTTTATTGATGCGCAGCGCATGACGCCCGCCAGCGTCACCTTTGGCTTTGCCGCCAATGTCGCGCCGGACAGCATCAGCGCCGCTGCGCTGGTGGCATCGTGGATGGGCATTCAGTCGGATTATCGTGGCATCCGTTTCCCGGTGGTGCGCGGCGATCTGCCTGAACACAACGGCATTCTGGTCGGCCATCCGGGCGACAAAATTGGTACCGTAACCTTGCCAGCCACCAACGGTCCGCTGTTGCAGGTGATCGATAACCCGAACAATCCGGTCTACAAATTGCTGCTGGTGGTGGGCGCGAATGACGAGCAGCTGCGTCAGGCCGCTAACCGTTTAACCACTCAGCCGCTGGCGACCGATGCCAGCAGCCTTAACGTGCAGCCACAGCCGATTGGCGTGCGTAAGCCGTACGATGCGCCGCGCTGGATCAACACCACGCGCCCGGTGCGTCTGAGCGAACTGCTGCGCAAAGATCAGAGCCTGACCACCACCGGCATTTGGCACGATGCGCTGAGCGTCAACTTCCGCGCGGCGCCAGACCTGTTCCTGTGGGATGGCGACACCATTCCGGTGGAGCTGCACTATCGCTTCCCATCCGAAAGCTGGATTGATGAGGACAACTCGTTCCTTAACGTCATGATTAACGGCACCTTCCTGCGCAATCTTACGGTGAATAAAGTTGGCTTGCTGGAGAGCGCCTGGCATCGGCTGGGCGGCGACGCGCGTCAGGAGCATTACACCCTGAAGCTCGAACCGTACCTGATTTACGGTGACAACCAGCTGGCGCTCTACTTCAACATCAAGCCGAAAGCGGATGCGCCGTGCGGCGTGCTGCTGAACAACAACATTAAGAGCCGCATCGAAGAGGATTCGTGGATCGATCTGAGCCACACGCGCCACTTCACCATGCTGCCGAATCTCTCTTACTTTGTTGGCGCTTCGTTCCCGTTCTCGCGTCTGGCGGACTTCTCGCAGACCACGCTGCTGTTGCCGGAACAACCAAGCGATGCGGAGATCGCCACGCTGCTGGATATGGCCTCACGCGCCGGTAACGCTACCGGCGTGCCGCTGCTGCAAAATCAGGTGCTGTTTGGCCTGCCAAACGGCGGCACCAACATGACGCGCCTGCAGCAGAGCGATCTGCTGGCGGTCAGCACCACGCAGAACAACGACTTCAACCAGGCAATGCTGGCCAACACGCCGTTCGATACCAGCGGCAACACGCTGGGCGTGAAAGAGCCCACCACCTGGGACAAACTGCGTGGCTGGCTGACCGGCGACTGGTATCGCCAGCCGCTGGATGCCGATCGTTACTTCTCCTCCAACGAAGCGTGGCGCGGCTTTGTCAGCTATCGCTCGCCGTGGAACCCGGATCGCTTAGTGGTGATGACGGTGGCGACCAGCGATCAACAACTGCTGCGCCTGCATGAAGACCTGAATTCTGCACGCATCAACGCCGGGATTCGCGGCGATACCGCCATCATCACCGATGAGAACGGCATTCGCAGCTTCCGCGTCGGCCCGCAATTCCCGAGCGGCGAAATGCCGTGGTACATGATGGTGGTGTGGTATGCCAACCAGCACTCGGTGCTGATGGCGCTGGCGGCGCTGCTGCTTTCAGCGTTGGTCGGCGGCGGTGCGTGGGTGATGCTGAAACGTCATGCGTGGCGTCGCCTCAACCCAAAAGTTGATAGCAAGTCCGGCAAGAAGTAAGGATAAAAACAATGAAAAAACATCTGTTAAGTGCCGGTATTCGCCATGCCTTGATTCTGGGTGGCGCGCTGACGCTCTCTCAGCCGCTGCTGGCGGCGGAGAGCAGTAATCCTGCGTTACAGGCGCTGTTCGATCAGGCGGCTTACTGGCACCAGAAAGCGCATGACGATTTGGCCAAAGCCTCGCTGCAGAAAGTGCTGATGGTTGAGCCCAACAACACGCAAGCGCTCTATCTGCTGGCGCTCTATTCACAGCAGAGCGGCGGCACAGCGGAAGCAGCGCAGTGGCGTGCGCGCCTGAGCGCGGCCTCGCCGAACGATCCGCATCTCACCGAGCTGGATAACGCCCGCCAGCTGCAAACCATTCCGCAGGCGCAGCTGCAGTTAGCGCGCCAGCAGGCACGCAGCGGCAACATCGCGGCGTCGCTGCAAACCTGGCGTAACACCTTCAGCGGCAACGAACCGCCGCCAAGCGTGGCAGCCGAATATTATCTGACCATGGCGGGCGATCGTTCGCTGCTGCCGCAGGCGGTTGAAGCGCTGCGTCAGTTCTCCGCCGATCATCCGCAGGATACCGGTGCCAAGCTGGCGCTGGGTAAAGCGCTGACCTATCAGGAAGCAACGCGTCGTCAGGGTATCGATGTGCTTGCCAGCCTAGCAGACGGCAACAAAGAAGCGGACCGTTCGCTGCGTCAGGCGCTGTTGTGGCTGGGTCCGCAGGCGTCTGATGCATCGCTGTATCAAACCTGGCAGCAGCGCCATCCGCAAGACAACGCGGTGCTGGATTACTACCGTAAAAACGTTGGCGGTGCGGAGAAGGGCGCAGGCTTTACCGCGCTGAACAGCGGCGACGTCAGCAACGCGCAGAACAACTTTGAGAAAGTACTGCAAGCTAACCCGCAAGATGCGGATGCGCTGGCCGGTATGGGCTATGTGGCCCAGCGCGCCGGGCGTTATGCCGAAGCGGCGGATTACCTGACGCGCGCGGCGCAGATGGGTGGCGATCAGAGCGACACGCGCCAGAAGCAGGCCGCCGATGCACGTTTCTACGCGCAGCTGGCCTCCGCGCAGCAGGCGCTGAAAAATGGCGACAGCGCGCAGGCGTTGGCGCTGAGCGAACCGCTGGCGCAGGCCGACGGCGAGAAAGGCGTCTCCGCCAAACTGTTCCGCGCCGATGTGCAGCGTCGCAGCAATCAGCTCGATCAGGCGGAGCAAACCTATCGCGCCATCCTGCAAAGCGATGCCAATAACCGCAACGCCAAAGAAGGCTTGTTCTACGTGCTGCGTCAGCAGAACCGTGGCGCAGAAGCCAATACGTTGCTGGCATCACTGCCCGACAGCGTGCGCCAAAGCGTGGCACCGCGAGGCAGCAGCACCGATCCAATTCGTGCCCAGGCCAAACGTGAAGTGACGGCGGGCAATAACAGCGCCGCCATCGCCACCTTGACCTCGGGTATTCAGCGCTATCCCAACGATGGCTGGCTGCGTCTCGATCTGGCACGTCTCTACCGCGCGCAGGGCAATAACATGATGGCGGCCAATATCATGCAGCCCACTATGCGCAGCGGCGCCAGCACCACCGAACTCTATGCAGGTGCGTTAAACGCCAGCGAAAGCAGCGCGTGGCAGCAGGCGAGTCAGTTGCTGTCTCGCATTCCCAACAGCAGCAAAAACAGCGATATGCGCGAGCTGGCGCAGCGCGTCAACTTCAACCTGCAGATGGCTACCGCCGATCAGTATCTGGCGCAGGGCTCGAACGCGGCAGCGGCCAACACCCTGCGCGCGCTGGCCTCTACGCCGCCCGCCAATCCGGTGGATGCCGGTAACCTGGCGCAGAAGCTGGCGAAAGCCGGCGATCTCACCAGCGCGGTGTCCGTGGTGCGCAGCAATATGCAGCGCGGCATTCAGGGCAATGCCGGTGATTACGCCGCGCAGGTGGCGGTGCTGAATCAGGCCGGGCTGAATACCGAAGCGCAGAGCTTCCTCAGCAGCCCGGAACTGCAGGAACGCAGCACGCCAACCCAGCTGGCGGGCATCCGCAGCGGCTACGTGATCAACGAAGTGGATCGCCTGCGCGAGCAGAAACAGTATGCCGCCGCTTACGACAAGCTGGTGGGCGCGCTGCAGCACGATCCGCAGAACCGCGATCTGATGTTCGCCATGGCGCGACTCTACCAGTCCGGCAAGATGAACAAAGAAGCGGGCGTGGTATACGACTACCTGATGACGCAGGATACCCCGACGCAAGACGCGCGCACCGGCGCCATCAACGTGGCGCTGGCGCAGAATGACGTCAACAAAGCCAATACCTTAACGCGCGGCCTGCGCAACGAGCAGTCGCCGGATCGCTTGCTGCTGTTAGCCCGCGTGGCCGAAGCCAACGGCGAACACAGCCAGGCGATGAGCTACCTGCGCACCGCGCGCGGTCAGCTGATTGGTCTGCAGGGCGCAGAAACCGGCAGCGTGCCAAGTGTAGGTGGTCTGGCGCTGGCCGACAATCCGTTTATCAATCGCGGCACCTCGCCGGTGGGGCGTACGCCTTCCAGCTATGGCGCGGTGATGCCGTGGCAGTCGGCACCGGCGGCCACCAGCAGCGCCGAAGGCGTGACGCTGGCGAGCAACACACCGGCGATTCAGCAAAGCCAGACGCTGCGCCAAATCGACAACATGATGGATGACCTGCAAGAGAAAACCGGCACCTGGGTGCAGGGTGAAATGCAGGTACGCGGTCGTGATGGCGAATCAGGTTTGAGCAAACTCACCGAAGCTAAAGCGCCGCTCACCTTCTCCACCGTGCCGTTTGGCGAGTCGCGCTTCGACTTCACCATGACGCCGGTTTCCCTCACCGCCGGCAGCGCCGGTGGCGACGCATGGCGTCGATTCGGCACCAACGCGCTGGTGCAGGGCAATGTGGTTGCCACCGGTGCGGCGAAAATTGATGATACGCCCAACTCCACCACCGATTCGCAATCCGCGACCGGCGTGGAGCTGAACATGGCGCTGAAGGGCGACAGCTACAAGATTGACCTCGGCAGCACGCCGCTGGGTCAGGACTTGAGTACGCTGGTTGGCGGCGTGCAGTGGTCGCCGAAGCTGACCGACTTCCTGACGCTGATCCTTACCGGTGAACGCCGCGCGATGACCGACAGCTTGCTGTCGTATGTCGGCGTCGAAGACAAAACCAGCGGTAAACGCTGGGGCCGCGTGACTAAAAACGGCGGTAACGCCTTGCTGAGTTACGACAACGGCGATGCCGGTTTTTATGTCGGCGGCGGCGCGTACAGCTACATCGGCGAAAACGTGGCGAGCAACAACAGCGTGCAGGCGACCGCAGGCGCGTATGTGCGTCCGTACCACCTCGACGATCGCGAGCTGAAAGTCGGCATGAGCTTGTCGTGGATGGATTACTCGAAAAACCTCAGCTACTTCAGCTACGGTCAGGGCGGTTACTTCAGCCCGCAGAACTATGCGTCGGTGTCGTTCCCTATCGAATTCAGCCGCAAGTTTGACGATCTGAAAGTGAACGTCGGCGGTTCGGTGGGTTATCAATCCTACAGTCAGGATAAGAGCGCCTACTTCCCGAATAATCCGTCGTTGCAGGCGCAGCTGCAAAGTCTGGCCGATCAAGGCTACGTGAAGGATGCGTTCTACAGCGGCGACAGCAAAAACGGCATCGGCTACAACCTGCATGCCGGTGCGGATTATAAGATCAACAAAGATGTCACCGTGGGCGGTCAACTTGGCTACGACACCTTTGGCGATTACAACGAGAGCACCGCCAATCTGTACTTCCGTTACATGTTCGGAGATTACTAATGAGTGAGCAAGTAACCGCACGCGTCAGCCATCCGCATCAGCCGGGCTGGTTTGATTTGGTGAGCGCGATGATTGAGAGCATGCTGGACAACGCGGGCGAGGAAGCGGAAGGCTTTCTCAACGGCGTCGGCGTATCGCTGGCAACACGCTATCCTTTACCCGACGCGCGCACCGTGCAGGATCTGGAGCGTGAAATGAATTTGCAGCTGGCGCGATTTAACTGGGGCTTTGTGCAGTTACAGCCGCAGGAGAATGCCATTCTGATTCAGCACCACGCGCTGCCGCAGGGCGACAGCAACGTCGGTGTTGAACGTTGGCAGCTGGCGTTGAGCGCGGTGCTGGCGGGCGTGTATGCACAATGGCTGCAGGCACAAGGCGGCAGCGCTGCGGTGCCGGTTACGCTGGAGAACAACGACGGCGGCACGCTGCACTATCGATATCAATAGGATGCTGTAATGAGAGTGATGCGGTTCTGGCGTCAATGGATGCTGTGTTTCATGGTGATGTTTTTTAGCGCTCAGGCGGCCGCAGATGGCTGGAGTACCTATAAAAGCCGTTTTATGGGCAGCGATGGCCGAATCAGCGATACGGCCAACAACAACGTTAGCCATACCGAAGGGCAAGGCTACGGCATGTTGCTGGCGGTGGCGCATGACGATCGCGCCACTTTCGATCTGCTGTGGCAGTGGACGCGCAGCCATCTGCGTAATCCGCAAAACGATCTGTTCTACTGGCGCTACACGCCAGGCGCCGCCGATCCGATTGCCGACAAAAATAACGCTTCCGATGGTGATGTCCTGATTGCCTGGGCGCTGCAACGTGCGGCACAGAAGTGGGGCGGCGATTATCAGCAGGCCTCCGACCGCATTCAGCGTGCGATCGTGAAGCTGAATGTGATCAGCTACGGCGGACATAAAGTGATGCTGCCGGGCGCGCAGGGCTTCAACAAAACCAGCTACGTGGTGCTTAATCCCTCCTATTTCCTGTTTGAGGCCTGGCGCGAATTTGCGGAACACAGCCATCTGCGTATCTGGAATGAGCTGATTGATGACGGCATGGATTTGCTGGGTGAGATGCACTTCGGCAAAACCGGCCTGCCGCTCGATTGGGTGGCGCTGAATGCTGATGGTTCTGTGGCACCGGCGGTCGGCTATTCCAATCGCTTCAGCTATGACGCGATCCGTATTCCGCTAAATATCTGGTGGTACGACCCGCAAAGCCTGCGTCTGGTGCCGTTCCAGCGTGTCTGGCAAGGTTCGGCGCGCATGACTACGCCCGCCTGGTATGATGTGTTGGGCAACACGCCAGCACCGTACAACATGGAGGGGGGATTGATTGCGGTGCGCGATTTGACCCTGGGCCAAACCCAGTATCTCAATGACACGCTGGCAGCGGATCAAAACTACTTTTCCGCCAGCCTGCAGCTGCTGACCTGGCTGGCATATCAGGAAAAGCGCTAAATCTCATTTTTGGCCTGGTCGACATAAATGGCGGCCAGGCCATATTTTCCAGCCTTGTCTGAATCTCATTTCATTGCGCTGCTTATCTTTAATTTCTTGAACGCGATCAAAATGGCAGCACTGACACACATGCAAATTTGTCATGCTAAAATGTATAGACAAAAGTGTATGGTAAAATGCAAACGGAACTGGAATTTGAGTGGGACCTTAGCAAAGCAGAGTCTAATCACCGGAAGCATGGCATCCGCTTCGAAATTGCCGTGCGCGTGTTTGATGATCCTTTTCATCTGTCTAGCCAGGATCGTTGTGAGAATGGCGAATATCGCTGGCAATCAATAGGTAATGTTATGGGCCATATTATTATTTTGGTGGCCCACACGGTACGTTTCGAGCAGGGCACTGAGATTATTCGCATCATTAGTGCACGTCCTGCCACGCGCAATGAGAGGAGACGCTATGAGCAAGGTTAAGTTTAAACGCAGCGAATTACCGCCGCTTTCGGATAGCCTGCAATCTGAACTGGACGCGCTGAGTCAAAAGCCGGATAGCGAGATTGATTGCGGTGAAATCGCCCCGTTAAATGAACGTTTCTGGAACAGTGCTTCCAGCGGGCGATTTTATCGTCCGATTAAAACACAGGCTTCAGTCAGAATTGACGCGGATGTGCTTGAGTGGTTGAAAGCGCCGGGTAAAGGGTACCAGACGCGTTTGAACGCCATTTTGCGCGCGGCGATGCTGCGCGAATTAGAAAGCAAATAGTGCCCAGGCGGCTTAACAAGCCGCCGCTATTTAAAATCCGCATATGGCGTCAGCGGTTGTGGCGGCATATCCATATCGCCATTCCAGCCGGACATTGAGTAGCGCATGAAAATCAAACCGTGGCTTGGGGTGTAATCTTTCGCTTGCTGTATATCCATCGCCAGGCCCACCGACCAATGCGGCGTAATGCGTCGCTCCACCAGCGCCTGCAGCGTGTAGCCAAAACCTCTACCCGAACTGCTGTCTGAGGTGGGATTCGACGCCAGCATAAATCCTGGATTGACCGGATAGCGCTGCTGCCCGTCGGTATGCGATTGCGACCAGGAAACCGAGCCGCCGAGATCAAACGACCAGTTCTCTGTGCGCTGGCGATAGGTCACCGGCAGCGACAGCGAGAAATATTGCTGCGGGCTGTAATAGCCGCCCTGACCGAAGGTGTAGTCGCTGAGATCCTTCTGGTAATGCCACAGCATGCTGTTCAGGCCCACGGTGGCGCGGCGATTATCGTCATTAATCAGCTTGTAGTAATAGCCCGCCATCAGGCGCTCGCGGCTGTTATCCGCCACGTTATCACCGCTGAGTTGATGCGCACTGATATCGCCCCACACGCCATGCGCGCCGCCCTGATCATAACTCAGTCCGAGCGAGCCGCCGGTTGCCACCACGCCGCCCCAGGTTTTGCCGCCGTTTGCCGCGGGATCGCGCGCGCCTGCGTACGCCAGCAGCGAGCTGGAGATCGGTCGGCGTGATGCGGTGAACGTCAGGCCAATGTCTTTGACGTCGGTTTTCCAGCTGAAGCCGCCGACCCAGTTGCGGGTCTCGAAGCCGAGCGGCGTGGTGCCGAAATCAGCCGACCATATATCGTTATGCCAGCCCACGCCCAGCGCGGTGCCTTCATCGCGCTGAGTAAAGTCGCGGCTGCATCCGCCGGAATTGTCATCGTTACAGCTGCCGAACTGCTCGCTGTGGCTGCCGTTGCTGGTGGAGAAAGTGCCGGCTGAAACCCGCACATGATCGACACGCACAAAGCTGCGGCCATCGGCCAGCGGTGTTTCTGCCTGCATCATGGTGGTATGGGCGGTGAAATCGGATGTGCCGCCGTTGCCTTTGTTGCGCGAGTAATCCTGCTCCAGCGTGAACGTGGTGTCCTGCTGGCGATACAGATCGGCGGCGTCGCTGCGGATGCTGCGTTTCAGCCAGTCATCCTGCGCCTGATTGCGGGTTAATTGCGTATAACGATCGTTATCCTGTGGCACATCCGGGCTGATGCCGCTCGCGGCCATCGCCCGTTGATAATCCTGCTGCGCTTGTGCGGGTTGTTGCAGCTGCGTTTCCAGCCGCGCCGCATCGCGAAACACCAACGCTTTTTCCTGTGACGCGGCCTGTTGCGCCGCGCGGGTTTTCAGCTCAGCAAAAATCTGTTGAGCACGCACCGCATCGCCACTGTTCTGCCAGGCGAGCGCCACGCGCCGACCGCTGTTCACGCTTTGCTGCGCCACGCCGGGCGGCAAGGCTTGTAACGCGCGTTGCGCTTCTGCAGGGCGTTTTAAAGCGATCAAGGCTTCGATACGCCCCAGCGCCGCATCGCCGTTTTTACGGTCTTGCTGCAGCACCTGTTGATAGTTCGCCAGCGCGCGGCGGGCGTCGCCGCGCTCCAGCGCCCAATCGGCCAGCGTGATATCGCGGCGGATAGAAGCGGGTTGCTGTTGCAGTAGCGCAATCGCCGCCGTTTCATCGCCGCGCGTGCGTAAATCACTGGCGCGGGTAAACACCTTGTCCTGCTCGAGACGATCGGCCAGCTCGTGCATGTTGCTGTCCCAGCGCGCAGCGGGCAGGCGATGCAAGGTGGCCAGCGCCGCGTCATCGCGGTCGCCAGAAGCCAGCCACAGCGCCGACGCATACAGTGCTGTGGGTTCCTGTGGATGCTGGCGCACCATCGCGTCCATCACCTGCGCGCCCTGAGTTTCTTCGCCGCCGTTGCGCAGTGCGCCAGCCAGTCGATAAACCAGCCAGATATCATCAGGATTCGCCTGCGCTACCTGGCGATACTTCTCCGCCGCCTGATGCCATTGGCCTTGCTGCGCCAGCGCATCGGCTTCGGCCATCAGCGCATCGGTGCGCAGCTGTAGCAGACGACGTTTCGCCGTGCTATTGCTGCGATCTAAGCGCAGCGCCTGTTGCCAATAACGCTCTGCCTGCGCAGTGTTTTTACGTGCCAGCGCGGCATCACCCAAGCCAATTAGCGCCCAGCTATAGCGATTATCCAGCGCTTGCGCGCTGCGGTAATAGCCTTCCGCCGCGGCGATATCGCCTTTTTTCAGCGCCGCATCGCCGTTGTTGATCGCCAACCAGTAACGGTTGGTTTGCAGCAGCGACTGCCATTTGCCGATCTGCGTGCTGGCCTGACCGGCCTGTATCGCTTTCTCCAGCCAGCGAATGGCGGCGGCGCGATTGTTGGCTCGCGCCTGCGCCTGGCCCATCGCGCCCATCAATTCAGCATCGTTGGGATTGGCTGTTAGCGCGGCATTGAGCGCGGTAATCGCATTGGCGCCGCCACCGGCATCCACCAGCGCTAAGCCACGCATGCGCTGGCGATACGCCGGATCGGCGAGCAGTTGTTGCTGACGCGCCAGCTCTTGCTGACCGCGCTGCTGGGCATCGCCCTCGGTAAAGGTTTGCAGATATTGCTGCAGGCTGGCGACGCTGCTTTCGCTCACCGGCTGATTCTGGATCTGCTGCAGCCACAGCTCGGAAGCGGCATCGCGCCCGCCGTTGCGGTTGGCGAGACGACGCAGCTGGGTGAAGGCTTCGGCCGGCTGATTATTATCAAACGCCATGCGCGCCAGCTGCAGTTCTACGCCGATGTTGCCGGGATAGCGCTTCTCCAGTGCCTGCAACTGTTGATACGCTTGTGGCTGCTGGCCGGGTAAACGCGCCACCAGCCGCCAATACTGCAGCTCGGTATTCACATCAGGGAACACGCCGTGGAACAGCGCGTCCCACGCGGCTTTGGCTTCGACAACATGCCCGGCAGTGGCCAGCAGTCGCGCCTGCTGCAGCTGCTGACGCCCTTCCGCAGTCACCAGACGCAAGCCGGCTGCTGATTCACGCGTGGCGGCGGCATTCGGTGCCACGCGCTTCAGTACATCCAGCAGTTTTTGCGCTTTGGCCTGATCGCCCTGGCGCAGTGCCATGCGGATTTGCGCCGCCAGCACCTGCGGATTATCGGGATCGATTTTTTCCAGTCGATAGAGCGATTGCTGTACCAGATCGATTTTGTTGGTCGATTCGCCGGTACGAATCTGCATCAGCAGCCACTCAACCGGCGAAACCTGGGGACCGATCGGGGCGGCAGTCGCGCCTGCCAACACCCCGAGCGTGCTACTGATCAGCAATCCCAGCTGCAGCTTATTCATCGTCATCCAGCTCGGCCAGACGGCGACGGCTGACCATGCGCATTAAACGCCACGCCATCAGCGCGAACAGAACCACGACCACCACCGCGCAAATCGCCAGCCACACCGGATGGGTGGCCAGCAGATTCCACAGGCGTTCCCACCACGGTAGGTGACCGACGTAATAGGTATCGCCGACGCGGATGCTGTTAACGCCCGATTCACGGATCACCGTGGCGGTACCGAACACTGCCGCGCGTTTGCCGCTGTCGAGCAGCGCGTTATTCAGCAATTCCCAGCCGCGTGGGCTGTCGGCCAGCAATGCCACGACGCTGCGTTGATCGTTAAACGGTGACTGGAAGCCGACAATCGCGCCCATCGGCCCGCGTGAGCTAATGGTGGTTTGGCTTTCTACCGCGCGTTCACTGTCAGAAATCGGTACGTTGGCTGCTGCGTTGTTGCGTGCAGGCATGCTGATCCAGCTACGGGCGGCATCGGCCAGCAGCGGGATCTTCGTGTCGTCCTGCAGATCCTGCGGAATGCCGCCGATCATCAACATATCCGCATCCGCCGATTTCGCTTTGCTCCAGTCATCGCTCATCTGCACGCGCAGCGCCGGATAACCGGTTTGTGCGCCGATACTGCCGAGCGCATTCAGCAGCGTGCTGACTTCGTCATTGCTCGGCCTGGATGGCACCAGCACCAGCGTTTGCGCCAGATCGGCGTAGCGGCTGTACGGGAAACCGGCGTTGGCGAACGCGCCCAGCGACGGCATTTCGATGTAGTGACGATAGCCGGAGAAATCGATGCTCGAGGTATCGTCAATCACCACGTGATGTCCGACGGCGGTGACGGTTTCGCAGCGGCCATCGGCGGTACCGCCAATAAAGGTGTTGGCGTAATCAAAGTTAAAACGCAGCTGATTCACCACGCCGAGGCGCAGCGCCGGAATGGTCAACTGGCGATTGCTGTCCTGCAAACCCTGCATCAGCGGGATGCGCATCAGCTGCTGACCGGCGGTATCTTTCTGCGTCAGCGGATAATCCTGCATGAACTGATTGTTGAGATGCACCGCGAGACGCGAGCCATCCTGCTGAATCGGCGAGGTGTAGCGGTAGCGCAGATCCATATCGATGCCGCGTGCGCGCACCAGGAACAGATCCGGTGGCAGATTCAGCGTCAGGCTGATCGGATTCGGCTGCAAACCGTTGCCCTGTAGCTGGTTTTGATACTGCGTCAGCTCGGCAAAGGTGGTGCGGCGATCGGTGCGCACCCAGTTCGGCGCGTCGTACGGCTGACGCGGCGCCAGCCGTTTTACGTTGTCGATGGTTGAGCTGTCGCCGCGCAGCAGCAGCTCGCCTTGCGCAATGCCTTCGACGGCGGTCAGCAGGTCATTATCGTCACGGCCGAGGATCAGCAGCATCTTCTCGTAAGGATTGTCCGGCTGATTCACCATCTCCACCGTCGGTTTCTCCACCGGCGGCAGATCTTTCAGGAAGTCGGGGCGATGATCGTTGGTGGCAAACACCACCGCATGCTGCTCTTTGGGCAGCTGGTTATACAGCACCGGGAAAGATTGTCCGCGCCACTGCGCTTTGCTGCCAAACCAGGAAGCCAGAACCCCGGCCGCACGCTGTTGCAGCAGATTCGGCTGGGCGTTGAAGACCATCGGCAACTGCAACGGACGGCTGTCACGCGTATCTAAGAACGGCTCCGGGAAATGCGACAGATCGTTCTTCAGCGGCAGCTTCTGCAGCGTCAAATCGAGTTTGCTGGCTTTGCCGATATCCAGCCAGATGGTGCTGTTGGCCGGGTTTTCACATACGTTGGCATAGTGACCTACCAGCTCAAGCCGCACGCGGTTGAAGTCGCTGATAAAGCGCGGATCGATAGGGATTTGCGTTTGGTTCTCTTTGCCGAGCTGCTCGGCGGTGACCGTCACCAATCCCACCAGCTCATCGTTGAGATAGACTTTGAGCTGCGACAGCGTTGGAATCAGCGCCGGCGAGGGACGATAGCTCAGATTCAGCAGCGCGCGCGTCACCACTTCATCGCTGCGCACGCCGAACTCAATCTGGCTGCTCGGTTCGGTACCGCGCAGCGTCATGCTACCGGGCGGCGGAGCGACCTGATTAAACACCAGCTGGCTGTCACGCAGCGGCGCGTTGGCGTCGACCTGCGCGTTCACCTCCGGTAACGGCTGCGGCGCAGTCATGGCGCCAGAAATCAGCGGCGCGGCCTGCACCACAGAGACGCAGCCCAGCAGCAGGGCGGTGAACCAACTCAGTTTTTTCGTCATGGTCATATCATCAACTTAAGTAAAATCGGTTTTGATCGTCGCAGGCTGGCGGTCAATACGCTGCGGTAGCAGTGTCGCCAGCCAACTCACCAACGCGGTGAGGCCACGGAATAAGCGGCGCAGCGGCGCAGGTCCATACTCGGCCAGACGCAGATAGCCTTTAAAACCCAGCACCATAATGTCGGCCAGACTTTGCACCGGTTTATCTTCCGGGAATCCGTCCTGCCACAGCGCCCAGGTATCGGCGCGAGCGAAGGTGCACTGAATAAATTCAATGTGTTGGCGCGTCGTGAGTTGATGCAGGCGAATCCCGGCGCGACGGCCAAACACGCGCTGCACCTGACACGGGAAGCTGAACTCTTGCTGACCACGGCGCAGCAGCAGCGACACGGTTTCGTCCTCTTTCAGCGCATCGGCTTCGCGCAGCTCAACGCCCACGCCGCCGTCGGAATAGTCACGCAGGGTGCACGGCACCATGTGTCCATCTTCACGCGCGATGGCGGCAGGCATGGCGATTTCCACACGATGCGCTTCGCGGATCTGGCGCGCTTCAACCGATACCGCCACCGCGCCGCCGAGGATAATCATGTTGTAAATCACCCACACCAAACTGACCCAAATGGTGAGCATTTCGTTGGCCGGACCGTACGCCATGCGCCAGAAGGCCATGCCGATACCGGCTATATTCAGCAGCACCAGCATCATGTACGGCTTGGTAATCACCCAATCGAGATGACGTTCAGCCACCAAACCACCTTTGGCGGTAACGTTGAATTTGCCTTTGTGCGGATTAAACAGCGCCACCGTGGTTGGCCGCGCGATGTACCACGCCAGCACAGTTTCATACACTTCGCTCCAGAACGAATGTCGCCAGCGGCCCTGAATGCGCGAGTTGGTCAAACTGGTGTGCAGCATGTGCGGCAACACGTAGATGGCGATCGCCAGCGCGGGCGCGTAGATGATGTAGGCGTGGAACAGCAGAAACGCCAGCGGTGCCAGCAGGAAGATCAGACGCGGAATCCCGGCGAGAAAGTGCAGCATGGCGTTGGCGTAACACAGGCGCTGCACCAGCTTTAATCCTTTACCGAACAGCGGGTTATCGAGGCGGAAAATCTGCACCATCCCGCGCGCCCAGCGGATACGCTGGCCGATATGCGCGGACAAACTCTCGGTGGCCAGACCCGCAGCCTGCGGAATACGGATATACGCCGAGGTGTAACCCTGACGATGCAGGCGCAGCGAGGTGTGCGCATCTTCGGTGACGGTTTCTACCGCAATGCCGCCGATCTGATCCAGCGCAGTTCGGCGCAATATAGCGCAAGAGCCGCAGAAGAACGCCGCATCCCAGGTATCGTTGCCATCCTGCACCAAACCGTAAAATAGCGAGCCTTCGTTAGGCGTCTGGCGGAAGCGACCGAGGTTACGTTCAAACGGATCGGGTGAGAAGAAGTGGTGCGGCGTTTGCAGCATCGCCAGCCGATGATCTTTCAGGAACCAGCCCATCGTCAGCTGCAGGAACGAGCGCGTCGGCACATGGTCGCAGTCAAAAATGGCAACATATTCGCTGCGGCACACGGCTTTCAAAGCATGGTTGATGTTGCCCGCTTTGGCGTGTTCGTGGGTGGGACGCACCACGTAATTGACGCCGATGCTGGCGGCAAACTCGCGGAACTCTTCGCGCGTGCCGTCGTCCAGCAGGTAGATATTGAGCTTGTCCTGCGGCCAGTCGATGCCCATCGCCGCGTAGAGGGTCGGTTTCACCACGCTCAGCGGTTCATTGTAGGTCGGTACCAGAATATCGACGCTCGGCCACGAGGTGATTTCCGGCGGCATCGAGACCGGCTGACGATTGAGTGGCCACAGCGTCTGGAAATAACCCAGCACTAATACCGCCCACGCATAGGTTTCTGCACCTATCAGCAGGAGACCAAACGTCAGGCTGATCGGGTCATCCCAGTTGAGAGTTTCGGTGTAGCGCCACCACAGATAACGGCAGGAAATCGTCAGCGATAACACGATCAGCATGATGGTGGACAAGCGGCCCGGCACGCGACGCACCAGCATCGCCAATCCCCATAACAGCAGCACGAAGACAAACTGCGTAGTGATGCCGAAGGGCTGCGAGATGCACAGCAGCGCCAGCAGGCTGGCGACAATCGCTGCCACGATAAACAGCAGCTGCCGCAACCACGCGGGCAGCGACTGAATACGTTGTTCGCTGCGCTGGGCGAACCGGTTTCGTTCCAGCCGTGCCGGCAGCGCACCGAGCCACTGATAGAGCGGCTCGCGCCAGCGGAACAGCGGTTTGACGCTGAAACTTTTACGCGTGCGTTTATCCAGCGGCAATACCAGCATCAGCCACAGGCTTTGCAGTGCATAGCGCAGCGGGTCAAGCGGACGTGGGCGCAGCGGCGAAATTTGCGGGTAGTAACGTTGACGATGTTGCAGGATGCGCTGCCAACCGGGGGTTTCCAGCCGCAACAGCGACCACGCGAGTATGCACCACATTAAATGCAGCGCGATGGTGAAACGGCCCGCGCCGTGCTGATGCGCCAGCTGAGCGCGGCGTTGCAGCGCCTGCCATGCTTGCGGCATCAGCAGCCAGCGTAATGGATTCACGCCGCGCCTCCCGGCACATGCAGCAGCAGCCAGTTAGCCAGGGTGTTGATCTCTTCGCTGGCCAGCGCATGCGGCCGATATTCGCCCACCGGCTGTTTCATCATCAGCGCTTCCGCCAGCGCTTCATCGCGGTGAATCACTTGGGGAATCAGGTTTTTCAGTGAGTTGATCCACAGCTGATGCAGATCCTGCTGTAGCTGGCTGTTGGCGTTGAACTGGTTGATCAGAAACAGCGTGTGCGCAGGAAAACGCGCGTGATGCAGACGCAACTGACAGTTGGCATCCAGCGTTAGCACCTGCAGCAGACGATCGGCCGCGGTAACCAGGGATCGCTGCCACGGCAACAGATCCGCTGGCATGTCGAAAATAATCCAGTTGTAGTGCGATTTCAGGGCCGGTAGCGCGTGTAGCAGCGGTGCGGCAAATTCTGCGTTGATAGCGCTGATGCTGGCGTACTGTTGCGACGTGAGTGCGCCAAACGGCAGAAAATCCAGCCCTGCCTGATAGCGCTGAGCGCACTGCTGCCACGCTTGCTGTTCGAGCAGCGCGGGCGCCCAGCCCTGAGCGCGGTCGAGCGGCATATTAAAGTGGACAGCTAGCTGATTTACCGGGGAAAAATCGATAACCAGCACCGATTGCTGCAGCGCGTTAAACGCCCAGCCGAGTGCGGCGCTCAGCGAGGTAGCGCCACAACCGCCACGCAATCCTTGTAATGCAATAACAGGCATTAACGTTCTGACTCCTGTGCGGCGCTTATTTCACGCAGCAATGGCCAGCGCGTCATAATGGTATTCAGTCGCGCTTCGCGGGCAATATCAATGTAGCGAAATGCCTTAAGGGAAAAGGCATCACTTAAGGCAGTAATGTCATCGTGCTCTTCGCTGCTAGTCGCATTCAGCGAAAATGCATTCTCTGTTTTCATTATTTTTTTGCCACCAAAAAATCGACAACGGATGAATTGTGGTTTTATTTTTTGTAAAGTTTAAACCTGAAGTAAAGACAAATGCTATCCACAGATCAATATGATTTGCGCTAATACGCTATTTTTTATTTCACCCGTTCCAATTGCGGCTGTCTCGATTAAACTAGCCTGGATTGTATCGATCGCGAATCAAATATGAAAAAACATTATGCGCTTGGCCTGCAGCAGATTCAGCAGGAATTAAATACTCTGCAGAATCCTGGGTTTTACTGGATTACCAGCCAGCGTCAGGATGATGCGCGAACGCTGCTGCGTCAGGTAGTTAGCCAACAAAAGGCGGCTACGCTCATCAGTGCGGATGAGAAACCGCAGGCGCTTTTGACGCCCGATCCCATCGGCGGTCCAGCGCGTATGCCGTTATTTTCACTGCCGGCTAATAAACGCAGCCTAAAGCAGCTTGAAAGTGATTTTTCCCGTGTGCTTAATAGTCGCAGTGGCCTGGTGATTTTTTATAGTAATGCCGCGCTGTGGGGAAAATTATCGCCCGATGAGTTAACCTTCTGGCTTAAGCGCATGCGCCGTTTGTTATCTAAAAAACAAATTACGTTGTTAATGATCACCTCCGGTACGTCAATAATTCACCTGCGTAATCATCTGCAAGGTTATTTTCGCCAGCTTGATGGTCTCGCACATTTGGAGTTTCAGCAGGACAGTTGGCATTATCGAATTAACTGGTGGTATGCGGCAGATAAATTACTGGCCGACCGCGCTATCCGTTTGAGTTATGTCGATAATCAATTTATTGCCGTTAATCAAGCGGGACAAAATATTCCCTTAAGCCGCAATGATGAAAACCAATTCCTGGCTCAGGAAGGTGTGCTGGAAGGCGCGCCGCCGCTTTCAGCGCAGTGGCAATTGTTTAGCGATAACGAAAGCGTGTTCTCGCGTGCGCAGCAGGCGAACGCCGCCACGGTCATCTTTAGTCTGGTTCATAATCAAGACATTAATTCTTTAGCAACGATGGTCCATAGTTTGCGTCGTTCACGCGGTAGTGCGCTTAAGATTGTGGTGCGCGAAATCAGTACCACGCTGCGCTACAGTGATGAGCGTTTGCTGCTGGCCTGCGGCGTGAATGCCATTGTACCGACCGTGGCCAGCCTGTCGCGCTTTCTTACCACGCTGGAAGGGATTCAGGGGCAGCAGTTCTCGCGCCATGTGCCTGCCAATCTCCATGCCCTGATGCAGGCGCTGCAGCCGCTACAGCAGAAAGGCTTTTTACCGCTGGATGCCTTTTGCGCGGCGGTGCAGCAGTTGATGAGCAATACGCTGCTGCCGGAAAATGACAAAGGCTTGATGGTGGCGCTGCGCGCGGTGCCGCAGCTGAAACCCGAACAGATTCTGACGCTGTGTAAACCGCGCCGCTTCGGCGATCTCGTGACGCTGGTGAACGACCGCATTTATCTGTTCCTCTCTTCATGCCGATTCAATGATTTGGATATCGCGCTGAAGTCGATCTTCTCGCTGCCGCACGACGAGCTGTTTAGCAATCGTATCGTCTGGTTTGAAGACAATCAGATCGTGTCGGAGGCGGACAAAATTCGTCAGCTGACGCCGGTGGCACAGCGCGACCGGCAGGCCACGCCGCTGGCCGCTGCGCCAGTCAGCACGCAAACCGCCGCGCCTGAGCGCGGGGCACAAACGCCGCAGCCGATTACCCTCAACCTCGATGGAGTAAGCCACCAATGACGCTGATGGATTGGGTGCAGGTGGCGATCCTGCTGTTATTGATTTTGCTGTTCCTGACATCACTGTTTGGGCGCGGACGAGCGCGCAGCGGCTCTAATCCGCTGCTGCGTTTGTTACCGACGCGCGCACTGAAATCAGAAGGACAGTGGCAACGCAAAACCCATAAAACGGATAAACATGAATAACAGATTCACGATGCACGGCTCGTGGTGGCGCGGCCTCGGTGGCTGGAACTTTTACTTCCTGATCAAATTTGCGCTGCTGTGGTACGGCTACCTTAATTTTCACGCGCTAAGTAACCTGGTGTTTCTGGCGTGGCTGCTGTTCCCACTGCCGGGCGCGCGGCTGCATCGCTTGCGTCAGTGGATTTCGCTGCCAATTGGCGTGGCGCTGTTCTGGCACGATACCTGGCTGCCGGGAATCCATTCGATTATGAGCCAGGGCAGCCAGCTTGCAGGCTTCTCGCCCAGCTATCTGCTCGATCTTGCTAATCGCTTTATCAACTGGGAGATGATTGGCGCGGGCTTTGTACTGCTGGTGCTGTATCTGTTTATCGCGCAGTGGATTCGCGTCACCGTGCTGGTGTCGCTGATGCTGATCTGGCTCAACGTGCTGACGATCGCCGGACCGGCAATGAATTTACTGCCGAACAGCGCCGCCACGCCGACGGTGAAGCTCAGCGATACGCCAGCGGCGAAAGCGCCAGATGGCCTCGATCAATCCGCGCCGCCAACCAGCGCCAACCTCACCGCGTGGCTCAACCGTTTTTACGACGCCGAGCGCCAGCGTGCGACCCATTTCCCGGACGCCTTGCCAGCTGATTCGCAGCCGTTCGATATTCTGGTGATCAACATCTGTTCGCTGTCGTGGTCTGATTTGAACGTCGCGCAGCTGCGTAATCATCCGCTGTGGCAGCACTTCGATATTCTGCTTAACAACTACAACTCTGCCACCGGTTACAGCGGCCCGGCGGGGATTCGTCTGCTGCGCGCCAGCTGCGGCCAGAGCTCGCACAGCGATCTGTACAAAGCCACCGATCAGCGTTGCTATCTATTTGATAATTTGGCGAAGCTGGGCTTTAAACAGCAATTGATGATGGATCACACCGGCGTGTTTGGTAACTATCTCAAGGAACTGCGTGAAGAGGGCAATCTGCAGGCGCCGCTGATGTCGCAGGCGGGCATCTCGCCGGAGGTGACGTCATTTGATGGCTCGCCGGTATTTAATGACGCGCAGCTGATGCAGCGCTGGCTCGACGATCGCACCAAGAGCAGCGATGCGCGCTCCGCGACCTTCTATAACCTGATTCCGCTGCATGACGGTACGCGCGAGTTGGGCAGCACGCGCAGCGCAGACTGGCAGCCGCGCGCCAAAGTGCTGTTTGATCAGCTCGATGCCTTCCTGACCAATCTGGAGAAGTCGGGCCGTCGCGTGATGGTGCTGGTGGTGCCGGAACACGGCGCGGCGCTGCAGGGCGACAAGATGCAGATGTCAGGATTGCGTGATATCCCCAGTCCGGATATTACCCATGTGCCGGTCGGCATTAAGTTTGTTGGCATGAAAGCACCGCATCAGGGCCAGCC
The DNA here is from genome assembly GCF_054823405.1 of Kluyvera sp. 1366. Taxonomy (NCBI): domain Bacteria; kingdom Pseudomonadati; phylum Pseudomonadota; class Gammaproteobacteria; order Enterobacterales; family Enterobacteriaceae; genus Kluyvera; species Kluyvera sp. 1366. The sequence continues at coordinate 85,625 of NZ_JBTRDW010000008.1, read as the reverse complement.
GCTTAGCGTGGAGACGCCTACCAGCCTGATGGCGATCTCGGAAATCGTGTCGCGCGTGGTGGATGGCCAGGTATTTAACGCGCCGAACGTTAATATGTCGGTGCTGACCGATAATTTGCCGCAGACGCCGGTGGTGTCTGAGAACGATAACGCGGTGGTGATGATGTATCAGGGTAAACCGTGGATCCGCCTGAACGGCGGCGATTGGGTGCCATATCCGCAGTAGGTCGCAATTAATGGCCTAATGTTTGTTAAGACTACGACGAGTACGCTGGCCGGAGCCACTTTTGGTCCGGCGGTCCTCGCGCCGCTTACGCGGTACCTTCACTTCGCTCGTCTGCCTGTCGGACCGGCGGAGACGGGACCTCCCTGTCCCGGCTCCGCCTTTCGCCCGCGTCCTGCGGGCTCTCCTGGCTTCCTCGCTTCGTTCAGCGCTGCGGATTGCCTGCCCAAAAGTGGCCCCGGCCTGCTCCGAACCTTCAGTGAATGTTGTTGAAAAGGGCTCATTGGCTGGAGGCGCTGGCGCGTCTGCTGCGGCAAAAGGGCTATTCGCAGCGCTGAGGCTTTTACGTTGGGCCAGGAGCCTCACGCAGGGATGCGTGAGGCAGTTCGGGGCGGCCAGGACGGCCGATCCCCGAACGGTCCGTCGGCACGACGTGGAAGCCGAAGGCACCGCGCTAGCGGCGCGAGGACGGCCCGTGACGCAGCAGACGTGTCAGCGCCCGTACCCGGTTTATAGCAAAATGTTTTTTTTGACAGGCATTACGTCATAAATGGTGACCTTGCAGGTGAGCTTGAATGTGCACTCAAACCTGCATAATTCCGAATCACTTCATAAATAACCAAACTTGCTTATTTTTCGCCTTTATCCCGGCGAAAAAAACGCGTGACCTGGGATATACTCGCTGCGAATTTCATCTCATTACACGCCTTTGGTGGCCTGGAGAAGTTTTGTTGCGCGTCAGTCGTTCTCTAACGATAAAGCAGATGGCGACGGTTTCCGCCGTGGCGATGGTGACCATCTGCATCTTTATTGTCATCCAGCTCTTTCACTTTGTGCAGCAGCGCAGGATTGACTACGCCCAGCAAATGGAAAATGTGGCGCACACCGTGCGTCAGCCACTCTCCGAAGCGGTGCTCAAAGCCGATATTCCGCAAGCCGAACGCATCCTTAATACCCTGAAACCGGCCGGTATTTTATCGCGCGCCGATGTGGTGTTGCCAAATGCCTTCCAGGCGCTGCACGCCGATTTTGCGCCGGAAAAACCGGTGCCGCGCTGGGTCGCACGCCTGTTTGAGCTGCCGGTACAAATCACGCTGCCGCTCTATTCTGTGGAGCGTTCCGGTTTGCCGAAGCCGATTGCCTATCTGGTGCTACAGGCTGATTCCTCCCGCGTCTATCAGTTCCTGCTCAGCACGTTATCCACCATGATCACCACCTACCTGCTGCTGGCGCTGATTCTCTCGATCGCCATTAGCTGGTGTATCAACCGCTTGATTGTGCATCCGCTGCGCGATCTTTCGCGTGATTTACAGGAGCTGCCGCCGCAGGCGATTCTGACCCACAAAATGAAGCTGCCGAATAATCATCGCGATGATGAAATCGGCATGCTGATCCGCAGCTACAACCGCAACCAGCAGGTGCTGGAGTCGATTCACGACGAAATGAGCCGCATGACCACGCATTTTGCCGTTACGGATCTGCCCAATCGCGCGCTGTTCCTTGCGCTGCTCGAACAGCACATCAGCCATCGCCACAATCGTCAGGCGTGGGGCTTGATGGTGATTCGCATTGAAACGCTGCAGGAAGCCAACGGCGTGCTGAGCGATGAGCAGCGCGATACGCTGATGCTGACGCTGGTGGAGAAGATTCGCAGCACCGTTGACGATCACTCACTGCTGGCGCAAACCGGGCCCAGCGACTTCGCCTTGCTGATGAAGCGCGCGCACAATCCGTTCCGCGCCATGCGTCTGGCGCGCAACCTGATGATTCGCATTAATCAGCCGGTGAACCTGCAACAGCTGCAGCTGCGTCCGAACGCCAGCATTGGCCTGGCGCTGCACGAAGAGAGCAGCATCTCGGCCAGCGAACAGCTCGATCGCGCCACCTCGGCGATGATGTCGGCGCGGCATCAGGGCAAAAACCAGATTCTGTTCTTCGATCCGGCGCTCACCGAGCGCGCGCAAAAGCGTTTAACGCAGGAACACGACATCTTGCAAGGTCTGCAGGACGAGCAGTTTGCTCTTTATCTCCAGCCGCAAATCAATATGGAAACCGGCGAGCTGGCCGGTGCCGAAGCGCTGCTGCGCATGCGCATGCCGGATGGCAGCTATGGATTATCGGAAGAGTTTATTGCCAGCGCTGAAGAGATTGGCGTGATCTCGGCCATTGGCCGCTGGGTGTTTGAAGAAGCCTGCCGCATTCTGGCTGGCTGGCAGAAGCAGGGCATTAACATCCCGCTCAGCGTCAATATCTCGGCGGTGCAGCTGCGTGATGCCAGCATGGTCAGCCATTTGCAGGGCTTGCTGGAGCGCCATCGCATCGCACCGGGCAACTTCGTATTGGAAATCACCGAAACCGCGCAGATTGGCGATGCCGAACAGGCGATTGCGCTGCTGCGCTTGCTGCAGCAAACCGGCGTGGCGGTAGCGCTCGATGATTTCGGGATGGGCTACTCCAACCTCAACTATCTGCATCAGTTCAAAGCGCTGCCGGTAAATAAGCTGAAAATGGATCGCAGCTTCGTCGCCGCGCTGCCGGATGACGACACCATGGTGCGCATTGTGGCGGCGATTGCCGACATCATTCACCTCGACGTCATCGCCGAAGGTGTGGAAACCGCCGAGCAGCGCGACTGGCTGCTGGCGCGCGGAATTACTATAGGGCAAGGCTACTTATACGCTGAAGCGCTGCCGCTCCACATCTTTAACCAACGCTGGCTCAATAGCTCGCAACTCCCTGAATAATCACCTTGGTTATTGATTTTCCTTACAAAATTGTAGCGAAGCGCTGTGCTGAAGCGTTTCAGTTCATAGTTAGAGTTTTGTAACTTTTGTAAGGAATAGTAGGGGATATTAATCTTGTTAACAGGGTGTTATTTTCCTCGCCATCGGTAAGGTTTTACGCTTCTGGCGGCTTGCCGCATGCGTTCTCCACAACAATGGCGGTGCGAACCGTCTTACTGGACACCTGTTATGAAAATCTTAAAAAGCCTCTATTTTCAGGTACTGGTTGCCATCGGCATCGGCGTCCTGTTGGGCCACTTCTATCCTGAGTTAGGCGCGCAAATGAAGCCGCTTGGCGATGGTTTCGTTAAGTTGATCAAGATGATCATCGCCCCCGTGATTTTCTGTACGGTGGTGACCGGTATTGCCGGCATGGAGAGCATGAAAGCCGTTGGACGTACGGGCGCAGTGGCGCTGCTGTACTTTGAAGTGGTCAGTACCATCGCGCTGATCATCGGTTTGGTGGTGGTTAACGTGGTGCAGCCTGGCGTGGGCATGAACGTTGATCCAGCCACGCTGGATGCTAAAGCAGTCGCGGTATACGCGCAGCAGGCGGAGCAGCAAGGTGTGGTCGCCTTCCTGCTGGATGTGATCCCGAATAGCGTCATTGGTGCCTTTGCCAGCGGCAACATTCTGCAAGTGCTGCTGTTCGCTATCCTGTTCGGCTTCGCTCTGCATCGCCTGGGCAGCGCCGGCACCGTGATGTTCAACGTCATTGAGAGCTTCTCGAAAGTGATCTTCGGCGTGATCAACATGATTATGCGTCTCGCGCCAATCGGTGCCTTCGGGGCGATGGCCTTCACCATCGGTAAATATGGCGTCGGCTCGCTGGTGCAGTTGGGGCAGCTGATCATCTGCTTCTATATCACCTGCGTGCTGTTCGTGGTGGTGGTGTTGGGGCTGATTGCACGCTTCGCTGGCTTCAACATCTTTAAATTTGTCGCCTACATCAAAGAAGAGCTGCTGATTGTGCTGGGCACGTCATCTTCCGAGTCTGCGCTGCCGCGCATGCTGGATAAGATGGAGAAGCTGGGCTGTAAGAAATCGGTGGTGGGGCTGGTGATTCCAACCGGCTACTCCTTCAACCTGGATGGCACCTCGATTTACCTCACCATGGCGGCGGTGTTTATTGCTCAGGCGACCAACGCGCATATGGATGTGTTCCACCAAATCACGCTGTTAGTGGTGCTGCTGCTCTCCTCAAAAGGCGCAGCGGGTGTAACCGGCAGTGGCTTTATCGTGCTGGCGGCGACCTTGTCAGCGGTGGGACATTTACCGGTTGCGGGCCTGGCGCTGATTCTCGGTATCGACCGCTTTATGTCCGAAGCGCGTGCGCTGACCAATCTGGTGGGCAACGGCGTGGCGACCATCGTGGTGGCGAAGTGGGTCGGCCAGCTGGATGAGAAACAACTGAATGCGACGCTTTCTGCCGGGAAAAAGGTGAATAACGCACCAGAAACCGCCGCATAACCTGCTATTTGCGTTAATTTGCCGAGAAATGCCCGCTGTCGCTTGCCCTGACAGCGGGCATTTGCATAATAAACCCCATTGATTTTTTTCCCGATTTTTTGCCTCGTTGCGCGACATCCTGACCTTCTCGTGGTCAAAGAGTCTGTTATTAAATAAACGTGGCGGCACAATGCCGCGCCGGTCACCCCAGATGTGACCGAACATGCCGCGCTAACGAGCGTTGATCTGTTTGAGTAGGGGTTCACATGCAGGGCACCAGAATTCGGCTTTTGGTTGGCGGATTGCTACTGGCAGCGTCCGGTTTTGGCGTGCACGCCGAGACGCTCCAACCCGATCCCGCCTGGCAGGAAGGCAAACTGGACAATGGTTTTAGCTGGCAGCTGCTAACCACACCACAACGTCCAAGCGATCGTATTGAGCTGCGCCTGATTGTTAACACCGGTTCGCTGGTGGAGAGTGCGCAACAAACCGGCTATAGCCATCTTTTACCGCGTTTAGCGATGGTGCACAACGCCACGCTGGACACCAATCAGCAACGTGCGCTGTGGCAGCAAGCCATGGATCCGCAACGTCCGCTGCCACCCGCTATTTCGTCGTACGATTACACCCAATACAACCTGAGCTTGCCGAACAACCGCCCTGATCTGCTGAAAGAAGCGCTCAGCTGGCTGGCGGCGACCGCCGGGAAAATGACGATTAATGAGCAGGTGGTTTCTACCGCATTAATGGCGACCGATCCGATTGCCACCTGGCCTGCCAATACGCAGGATGTGTGGTGGCGCTATCGCCTGAAAGGCTCGGCGATGCTGGCGCACGATCCCGGCGAGCAACCGCGCGCGCCGGTGGATATCGCACAGCTCAACAGCTTCTATCAGCAGTGGTACACGCCCGACGGCATGACGCTGTACGTAGTAGGTAACGTCGATAGCCGCAGCATGGCGGAGCAGATCAACAAAGCTTTTGCGCCGCTGAAAGGTAAGCGTGTTGCACCTGCCGCGCTACCGACGCTGTCACCGCTGCCGCATCAGCCGGTGAATCTGGTGAATGGCGGCATGAATCAGGATCGCCTGTCGCTGGTGTGGGACACCGCATGGCAGCCGATTCGTGATTCGCAGAACTTGCAGCGCTACTGGCAGAGCGATTTAGCGCGTGAAGCGCTGTTCTGGCATGTGCAGCGCGCGCTGGCTGACAGCAAAGCGCAAAGCGTGCAGGTTGGCTTCGATTGCCGCGTGCTCTATCAACGTGCGCAGTGCTCGATCAACATGGACAGCCCGAATGCCTCTTTGCCGCAGAATATGAATCAGGTGGCGAAAGAGCTGGCGGCGGTGCGCGACAAAGGGTTACCGCAGGAGGAGTTCGATGCGCTGATGGCGCAGAAGCTGCTGGAGCTCAACAAGCTGTTTGCCACATACGCCCGCACCGACACCGATATTCTGATGGGCCAGCGTCTGCGCTCGCAGCAAAACGCGGTGGTGGACATTGCGCCTGAGCAGTATCAGAAGCTGCGTCAAACCTTCCTCAGCGAAATGACGCGCGACCAGCTAAATCAGGAACTGCGCCAGCAACTGTCGCAGGAGCTGACCATGGTGCTGATTCAGCCGCAGGGTGAAGCTGAGACCAACGTGAAGATGCTGCAGGAAAGCTGGGATAAAGTGATGAAGCTACCCGAACCGCCAGCGGTACCCGCGAGTCCGGAAGAAGTGAAACCGGATAACAGCGCAGGCGCGGCGGATCAGACCGCGCCATCATCCTAAACATTAGGTCTTAGCACGTAGCCATTCGGTTACCAGCATCGGCCAACTGGCGAGCGGTAAATCTGCCACGCCACGGATACCAAATCCGTGGCCGCCTTTCTGGTAGAAGTGAATCTCCACCGGCACCTTGTGCTCACGCAGCGCGCTGAAGAACACCATGCTGTTGTTCACCGAAACCGATTCATCATCGGAAGCGTGAATCAGCAGCGTCGGTGGCGTTTGTGCGTGCACGCGCGTCTCCAGCGAATAAGCATCAACCATCTTCTGATCCGGCCATGCGCCGAGCAAGCGGGTGCGCGCACCTTCATGCGCCAGACCTTCACGCATGCTGATCACCGGATAGAGCAGCACCATCGCATCCGGGCGCGGTGTGAAGCTGTCGGCTTGATCCTGCACCGGATAGAGTTTCTCGCCAAAGCGGGTGCCAAGACTGGCGGCAACGTGTCCGCCTGCCGAGAAGCCCATCATCACGATATATTTGCCGTTCAGCCCGCGCTGCGCACGTTCACGCAGCACGCGCACCGCACGCTGCGCATCGGCCAGCGGCGCGTCTGGACCTTCATGGTGACCGTCATACGGCAGGCGATACGTCATCACCGCCAGCGTGTAGCCCATTGACGTGAAGAAAGTGGCAAGCGCGCTGCCTTCGCGGTCGATCAACACCCGCTGATAACCGCCGCCCGGTGCGACCAGCAGCGTGATGCCGTTCGAGGTTTCCGGATGCCAGATGGCAATCTCCGGGCAGCGCACGCCGGTGGCGGCGCGGTCATAAGGTTCATACTCTTTGGCGAGATCGACGATCTGCGGCTGAGCGCGCGAATCGCTCGCGCCTGGCGCATCACCGTGTGGCCAGATATTGATGATTTCTGTGTGCATAAGTCAGTCCTGAGCGAGTCATGTTGTCGTTATTTTTTTCGCGGCCGGAGTAACAGCGTCCTGCTGTTGTTGATTAAAACATGGTCTTTTTTGCTGCTGGCGTCCAGCCGAAAACCGCCGATTGCGCCAGTTTCGGACTATGCCTGGCGGCCAGATTTTCTGCCATAACACATTGAATTTAAATCGATCTGATTAGCGCGAGTGAAGAAGTAATACCGTTTTTGTTACAGAAGTGGATGAGTCAGGTCGTTAGCGGAAATTGGCAGGGAAAAATGCTGCGTTAAGGCAAACTGCGCGGGCGGGTTGGTTAGCACAGGTAATGAATGGCGCAGAGATTTGTAGCGGCGCGATTCATCGCGCAATCAATTGCGCCGCTACGGTTGGTGCAGGTGGTTAAGTCATTTCGGCATCGCGCTGAGCGGGATAATCGCCCCGCGATACTGGATCACCGTGCTGGCGGTGAGATGACCGCGTGCGGCGGCATCTTCGGCGCTTCCTCCGGCTAAACGCACCGCCAGATAACCAGCGCTGAAGGAGTCGCCAGCCGCGGTGGTATCGATCACTTTCTCTTTCGCCAGCTTGATGGCGGCGACCTCGCGCAGCGGCTCATCGCCAACCGCCACCAGACAGGAGTCCGCACCGCGTTTGATGGCAATTTCCTGCACGCCCGCAGCGCGTGTGCGAGCAATCACCGCATCCAGCGGCTGCTCGCCCCACAGCAAATCTTCGTCGTCGAGCGTCAGAAATGCCATGTCGGTATGACGCAGCATCTCGGCATACGCCTGCTGAGCGCTGGCTTTATCGGCCCACAGACGCGGACGATAGTTGTTATCGAAAATCACCTTGCCACCGTTCTGACGACAGGCGCTAAGCAGCGTCATCAGTTTTTCGCGACTGGTCGCAGGCAGAATCGCCAGGCTGATGCCGCTCAAATAGAGATAATCATAGTGCGCCAGCTGCTGGCAAATCGCGTCCGCTTGCGCGCTGTCCAGCCAGAAACGGGCGGCGGCGTCGTTGCGCCAGTACCAGAAGGTCCGCTCGCCGTGGTCGTCGGTTTCGATGAAGTACAAACCCGGCATTTTATTGTCGAGGCGCTGAACCAGCGCGGTTTCGACATTTTCCTGCTGCCAGGCGGCGATCATCTGGTCACTGAAACTGTCGGTGCCGAGTGCGGTGACATAATCGACACGCAGCTGTTTATCTGACTGACGCGCCAGATACACCGCCGTGTTCAGCGTATCGCCGCCAAAACCGCGTTTGATGTTCTCACCTTTCTCGGACAGCTCAATCATGCATTCGCCAATAATAGCGATTTTCTTCTGCGTCATGGTCTTCAGCCTGTAGTGAATTCTGCCTTAGTCTCGCGTCTGGTATGGCAGTCGTCAATGGTTTTTAAAACGATGTTTTGATTTAACTTAAGGCAGCAAACCGCCTGCGCCACGGTGATTTAGCGGCCAAAGCGCGTTTTGTTTTGCCGATTAAGTGCGAAGCACGCTGTTACACTCAACTCTTCATGGGACTAACGAGATTGATAAAGTTATCCCGGCGATCGCCGATACTTGCCGCTGAGATGCTATTTGCAGGCACTCAACACCAACCAGGAAAAAACCATGGTGATGAAGAATTTGAGTCATCGGCTGCCTGTTTCAAATGAATTGGAGCAACAACAGGAAACGCGTCTCTTCTGGCAGCAGTGCCAACGATTCTATACTTTCCAGCCGATTTACCAGGTCTCAGGCCGCATGCTGGCTATTGAATTACTGACGGCGGTTACCCATCCCTCCGCGCCAGAAAAAAGGCTGTCGCCCGAAGACTATTTTGAAGCACTGACTATCGCGCAGCGGCTTGGTGTCGTCCAGGAACAACTCGAGCTGCTGATAACATGGTCAGCGTTTTTCAATCAGCGTCAGCTGGTGGCGTCGGTTAATATCGACGGTCCAACGCTGATGGAGATTGAGAAGCATGAGTCGATTCGCACGCTGATTGCGCAGCTGCCGTGGGTGCGCTTCGAGCTAACGGAGCATCATGCGCTGCCACAGGAAGAGATGGTGGCGAAGATGCCGGAACTCGGGCCGCTGTGGCTGGATGATTTTGGCTCTGGCATGGCGAACTTCTCCGCGCTGACCGAACTGCGTTACGACTACATCAAACTCTCGCGCGAGCTGTTTATGCTGCTGCGCGCCAGCGATGAAGGCCGCTCGATGTTCTCGATGCTGCTGGCGTTGATTAACCGTTACTGCAACGGCGTCATCGTTGAAGGCGTGGAAACCGAAGAGGAGTGGCAACAGGTGCGTAGCTCGCCAGCGATGGCGGCGCAGGGCTACTTCTTCTCGCGCCCGGTGCCGTTTAGCGAGCTGGAACGTATGGCTCTTGAGCTTCCCTGATCCCGTTCCGCGGCGTCTCGACTATCCTTAGTCAGACGTGGAAGGGCAAGGAGGAAGCAATATGTCACGTACTCGAAAGATCCTGAGCTGGGTGTTCGGGATTTTTTTGTTATTGGTTGTAGTGATTGTGGTGCTCATCGCCACCTTTGACTGGAACCGCTTGAAACCAACGATTAATCAAAAAGTTTCAGCCGAACTGAACCGACCTTTCGCGATTCGCGGCGATCTCGGCGTGGCCTGGGTTCGCAACCGTGAGGAACCTGGCTGGCGAAGTTGGGTGCCGTGGCCGCAGGTGCATGCCGATGATGTGATGCTCGGCAATCCGCCCTCTATTCCTGATGTCACCATGGTGCATCTGCAGCGGGTTGAAGCCACCATTGCGCCGCTGGCGATGCTGCATCAGCAGATCTACCTGCCGTGGATCAAGATGCAAAAGCCGGATGCGCGGCTGGTGCAAACCGCAGACAAAAAGAATAACTGGACCTTTGATCTCGCCAGCAGCCAGAACAGCGATGCTAACGCCGCGCCTTCTGCCTGGTCCTTCCGCCTCGACAACATCCTGTTCGATCAGGGACAAGTGCGCTATCGCGACGCCGTCAATAAAGCCGATGTCACAGTGACCATCAATCCGCTGGGCAAACCGGTGCCGTACGCCCAAGTGGCGGGCGGTGACGATCAGCAGAAAGGCGCGGGTGATTTTGTCTTTGGCTGGCAGGCGAACGGCACCTACAACAATCAGAAGCTGGATGGCGACGGCAAAATTGGCGGCATGCTATCGCTGCGCAGTAAAACCACGCCGTTCCCGCTGCAGGTGGATGTGCGTAATGGCACCACGCGTGTACGTATTGACGGTACCTTGCAGGATCCGCTTAATCTTGGCGGACTTGATGTGCGTCTGCGCTTCGCGGGCGATACGCTGGCCAATCTGTATGGCCTGACCGGCGTGCTGCTGCCCGATACGCCGCCCTATGAAACTGACGGCCATTTGATTGCGCGTTTCAATGAGGCGAAAGGGCCGCTATTCCGCTACGAGAAGTTTAACGGCCACATCGGCGACAGCGATATTCACGGCTCGCTCACCTATCGTCAGGGCAAACCGCGTCCAACGCTGACCGGTGAATTGACCTCGAACCAGCTGCGGATGGAAGATTTGGGGCCGCTGATTGGCGTCAACTCCGGCAAAGGCAGCGAGAAAACGCAGCAGGCCAAAGCGCAGCGCGGCGAAGCCTCATCGCAGCCCGCCGACCGCGTGTTGCCACACGACAAGTTTGATACCAAGAGCTGGGACGTGATGGATGCGGATGTGAAGTTCAGCGGCAAACGCATCGAACACAGCAGCAAGCTGCCGCTCAGCGATCTCTATACGCATCTGCAGCTAAAAAACGGCGACCTGCTGCTCGATCCGTTGCGCTTCGGTATGGCCGGCGGCAGCATCAACTCCACCATTCATCTGGAAGGCGATCGCAGCCCGATGCGCGGACGCGCCGATTTGCACGCGCGTAAGCTGCGTCTGCGTCAGCTGTTCCCGGATGTCACGGCGATGCAGAACAGTTTGGGCCAGCTCAACGGCGATGCCTCGCTGAGCGGCACCGGCAATTCGGTGGCGGATCTGCTCGGCACCAGCAATGGCGAACTGAAGCTATTGATGAATGATGGCCTGATCAGTCGCAGCCTGATGGAGATTGCCGGACTGAACGTCGGTAACTATGTGGTGGGTAAGCTGTTCGGCGATGATGAAGTGAAGATCAACTGCGCGGCGACCGATATGAATATTCGTCAGGGCTTAGCGACGCCGAAACTGTTCCTGCTGGATACCGAGAACGCGGTGATCAACGTGACCGGCAACGTTAATTTCGCGAATGAACGCATGGACCTGTCGATCAATCCGGAGAGTAAAGGGATTCGCATCATCACGCTGCGTTCGCCGCTGTATGTGCGCGGCACCTTTAAAAATCCGGATGCCGGAGTGAAAGCCGGACCGCTGATTGCACGCGGTGCCGCAGCGGTGGCGCTCGGTGCGGTGGTTGCTCCCGCCGCTGCGTTGATCGCACTGATTTCGCCTAGCGATACTGACGACAATCAGTGCAGTAATGTGCTGCAGCAGATGAAGAATCAGAAGTGATCAGTTACGCCACAGCACTTTGATGATGTGGTAACCAAAGGCGGTTTTCACCGGTCCGTAAGGCTGTAGCAGCGGACAGGAGAAGACCGCCTTATCAAATGCCGGTACCATTTGTCCTTTACGGAACTCACCCAAATCACCGCCGTTGCGTCCGGATGGGCAGGTAGAGTGTTTCTTTGCCAGCTGCTGGAAGTTCGCCCCTTTCGCAAGTTGCGCCAGCAGGGATTTGGCCTGCGCTTCCTCTTTCACGAGGATATGTAAAGCCGCCGCGGTTTTCGCCATGATGAAGTCCTAATGTGTATAATCCGGCCATTATAACCTCCTTTCTTTTGATTCAACTGAGCGAATTCCGTTATGCGTTTAAACCCCGGCCAACAACGAGCTGTCGAATTTGTCACCGGTCCTTGTCTGGTGCTGGCCGGTGCTGGCTCGGGTAAAACCCGCGTGATCACCAACAAAATCGCCCACCTGATCCGCGAATGTGGCTATCAGGCGCGCCATATCGCCGCCGTAACCTTTACCAATAAAGCCTCGCGCGAGATGAAAGAGCGCGTGGCGCAGACGTTGGGGCGTAAAGAGGCACGCGGCCTAATGATTTCCACCTTTCATACGCTGGGACTGGAGATCATTAAACGCGAATACAAGGCGCTGGGAATGAAAGCCAGCTTCTCGCTGTTCGACGATCAGGATCAGCTGGCCTTGCTTAAAGACCTGACCAAACAGTGGTTGGAAGAGGACAAGACGCTGTTACAGCAGCTGATTTCCACCATCTCCAACTGGAAGAACGATCTGGTCGATCCGCAGGGCGCAGCGGGTTTGGCGCAATCGCAGCGTGACCAGATTTTTGCTCACTGTTATCAGCTGTATGACCAACACCTGAAGTCCTGCAACGTGCTGGATTTCGACGACTTAATCGCGCTGCCCACGCTGCTGCTGCAGCGCAATCAGGAAGTGCGCGAACGCTGGCAGCAGCGCATTCGCTATCTGCTGGTGGATGAGTATCAGGACACCAACACCAGCCAATATGAGCTGGTGAAGCTGCTGGTGGGTGCGCGCGCGCGCTTTACCGTGGTGGGCGATGACGATCAGTCAATTTACTCGTGGCGTGGCGCGCGTCCGCAAAACCTGGTGCTGCTGCAGCAGGATTTCCCGGCGCTGGAAGTGGTGAAGCTGGAGCAAAATTATCGCTCGACGCAGCGCATCCTGAAATCGGCCAACATCCTTATCGCCAACAATCCGCACGTATTTGAGAAGCGCCTGTTCTCAGAGTTGGGGCAGGGCAGCGAGCTGAAGGTGCTGAGCGCGAATAACGAAGACCACGAAGCGGAACGCGTGGCGGGCGAATTGATCGCGCATCACTTCATCAACAAAACCGCCTATAAAGATTACGCCATTCTTTATCGCGGCAATCATCAGTCACGCGTGTTCGAGAAGCAGCTGATGCAGAACCGTATTCCGTATCGTATCTCGGGCGGCACGTCGTTCTTTTCTCGTCCGGAAATCAAAGATTTGCTGGCTTATCTGCGCGTGCTGACCAATCAGGAAGATGACAGCGCGTTTCTGCGTATCGTGAATACGCCGCGCCGGGAGATTGGTCCGGCAACGCTGCAGAAGCTGGGCGAATGGGCCAACCTGCGCAATAAAAGCCTGTATAACGCCAGCTTCGATATGGGGCTGGAGCAAACGCTGAGCGGGCGCGGGCTGGAGCATCTGCAGCGCTTTACGCACTGGCTGAGTGAAATCGTCCAACTGACCGAACGCGAGCCAGTGAATGCGGTGCGCGACCTGATTCGCGGCATCGACTACGAAAGCTGGCTGTTTGAAACCTCGCCCAGCCCGAAAGCCGCTGAGATGCGCATGAAGAACGTTAACCTGCTGTTCCAGTGGATGACCGAGATGCTGGAAGGCGATGAGCTGAACGAGCCGATGACGCTGGCGCAGGTGGTGACGCGCTTTACGCTGCGCGACATGATGGAGCGCGGTGAGAGCGACGAAGAGCTCGATCAGGTGCAGCTGATGACGTTGCACGCCTCGAAAGGTCTGGAGTTCCCGTATGTCTATCTGGTTGGCATGGAAGAGGGGTTATTGCCGCACCAGAGCAGTATCGATGAGAACAACATCGAGGAAGAGCGGCGTCTGGCTTACGTGGGGATTACGCGAGCGCAGAAAGAGCTGACCTTTACGTTGTGCCGGGAACGCCGCCAGTACGGCGAGCTGATGCGCCCGGAACCGAGTCGCTTCCTGCTGGAGTTGCCGCAGGACGATGTGGTGTGGGAACGCGAGAAAAAAGTGGTGAGCGCCGAAGAGCGCGTGAAGACCGGGCAGACGCGCGTCGCTGGATTGAGAGCGATGCTGGAGAATGCGAAGAAGGGTTGAGTTCCCGGTCCGTGCTCGCAGTCCCCCTCCTCGGTCCGTGCTCGCAGTCCCCCTCCTCGGTCCTCCCCCATGAATGGGGGAGGAAGATGCTGCTATATGTGAGTCGGAAAATGCATGTGGCAGCATCTCCTTCCCCCGCGGGCGGGGGAAGGTCGGGATGGAGGACAGCCAGCGCAATCCCAATCAGGAAATCGTCAGTAACCAGTGCACGTAGGACTGATAATGACTCTCCTGCTCTAACAGCTCAGAACGCAGCGGATGCGCTTCGCGCCAACCGGCCGGCAACGTCAAATGCAGTGCATCATCATCCGCCTGTAAACGCACGGCAGGCAAAGTGTCATCGCGACGACGACTTGAGAAGATAATCGCTAAGCGTAGCAAACGACTTAAACGCTCCGCCATGCGCGGCGGTACGGCGTTTTGCTGGGTCAGCAAGGCTAAATCGATGCTGCCGCTTTGGTTCTGCAGCAGGCAAGCCAGCATTTTTTTCTGCGCGGGAGTGAAGCCAGGAAGATCGAGATGACGAATCAGGTAAGCGGCGTGTTGCGGTGCCTGGCGGAAATCGACGCTCAGGCCAATTTCGTGGATAGAACAGGCGCTAAGGAGTAGATCGCGACATCGGTTATCCAGCTTCCAACGGCTGCTCACCTGACGGAAGAAACTTTCCGCCAACTGACGTACGCGACCGGCCTGGTCAATATCAATGGCAAAACGACGCTGCACGTTCTGCAATGTGCGGCTGCGGATATCACGATCCACCGGCAGATGCAGCATGCCATACACTAAACCTTCGCGCAGTGCGCCGCCGGCCAGCGTCATACCTTCAATGCTGAGTTCCTGGAAGATAGCGATGAGAATCGATAAACCGCTCGGGAACACTAAGGCGCGCTCCAGCGTCAATCCTTCAATTTCCAGCTCTTCCAACTTGCCGCACTGAATCGCGCGCTGTTTCAGCTGTTGCAGTTTGCTTAAGGTGATGCGCTCATCCATGCCCTGCGCCATCATAATTTCCTGCAACGCTTGTACGGTGCCCGACGCTCCGACGCAAATTTGCCAGCCTTTCTCGCGCAGCGCTGCGGCCACCGGACGGATCATCTCGCGCGCGGCCAGTTCGGCCAGCTCGAAATTCTCCTGGGCCAGATGACGATCGCTGAAGTAGCGTTCAAGCCAGGTTACGCAACCCATCGACAAGCTGAACAGCGTGGTGGCATGTGAACCTTCGCCAGTCACCAGTTCGGTGCTGCCACCGCCGATGTCGACCACTAAACGCTGATCGGAACCGCCGGTGGTATGCGCTACACCCTGATAAATCAGGCGTGCTTCCTCTTCGCCGCTGATGACATTCACCGCGCAGCCAAGAATGTGTTCAGCCGTTGTGAGGAAATCCTGCGCATTTTCGGCAAGGCGCAGCGTGGCGGTTGCCACCACGCGGATTTGTTCCGGAGGAATATCCTGCAGCTGTTCGGAGAACAACTTCAGGCACTGCCAGCCGCGTTGCATCGCCTCAGCGGAGAGGTGATTCGCTTTGTCGAGGCCAGCCGCCAGACGCACTTTGCGCTTTATCCGCGCGACGGTCTGAATGCTGCCAGACACCTCGCGCACCACCAACATATGAAAGCTGTTAGAACCTAAATCAATCGCTGCATAAAGTGACGATGCGCTTAGCATGGTGTGCTTAACCCGAACGTTTACGGTTGCTATTGCGCGGCGCGCCGCTCCGACGGTTACTGTTGTTCCCGCCACGGCGTGGGCCGTTACCCGAGCGGCTGCGTTGCAGACGTTTCGGCGGTGGCAGTTCGCTCATCAGCGCATCGCTGTTGTACTTGCTGACCGGAATACCGTGACCAATATACTCTTCGATTGCCGGCAGGTTCAGCGCGTACTCTTCGCACGCCAGGCTGATGGAGTGACCGCTGGCACCCGCGCGGCCAGTACGACCAATACGGTGAACGTAGTCTTCACGATCGTCAGGCAGATCGTAGTTGAACACATGCGTGACGGCAGGAATGTGCAAACCCCGTGCCGCGACGTCGGTGGCAACCAGGATATCCACATCGCCTTTGGTGAAGTCATCGAGGATACGCAGACGTTTTTTCTGCGCTACATCGCCGGTCAGCAGACCCACGCGATGACCATCGGCAGCCAGATGGCCCCAAATGTCTTCACAGCGGTGCTTGGTGTTGGCGAAGATGATGGCGCGATCTGGCCACTCTTCTTCTACCAGCGTCTGCAGCAAGCGCATTTTCTCTTCATTTGAAGGGTAGAAAAGCTCTTCTTTAATACGGTGGCCGGTTTTCTGCTCGGGTTCCACTTCCACGTATTCGGCGTTGTTCATGTGCTCAAACGCCAGTTCACGCACGCGGTAAGACAAGGTTGCAGAGAACAGCATACTCAGGCGTTGGGTGGCCGGCGGCATGCGGCGGAACAGCCAACGAATGTCTTTAATAAAGCCGAGATCGAACATGCGATCGGCTTCATCCAGCACAACAACCTGAATCGCGCCCAGGTTGACATGGTTCTGCTTGGCGTAGTCGATCAGACGTCCGGTGGTGCCCACCAGAATATCGACACCATCAGCCAGCACTTTCAGCTGTTTATCGTAGCCGTCGCCACCATAAGCCAGGCCCAGCTTTAAGCCAGTGACTTTCGCTAATGGTTCTGCATCGGCATGAATTTGTACGGCGAGCTCACGCGTCGGGGCCATGATCAGCGCACGTGGCTGATTGATCTGGCGACCTTCTGCGGCAGGATGAGAAAGAAGATAATGAAACGTTGACGTCAGGAACGCCATCGTTTTGCCGGTACCGGTTTGCGCCTGACCCGCAACATCACGCCCTGAAAGCGTAAAAGGCAATGCGAGCGCCTGGATAGGCGTGCAGTTAGAAAAGCCTTTGGTATCAAGGGCTTCTACCACCTGAGGGTGCAGGGCGAAGTCGGAAAACTTCTGTTCAGTTAAGTGTGTTTTGCTCATAGTGTGGTAGAATATCAGCTTACTAGCGCTTTACGAAAGCGTATCCGATGAAATAAAGTCAACCTACGTTGGTATCATTTCCGCCAATTCGCCAGGCGCAATCTTTTGGAGTTAAACATGAGCAGCGATAAGATCGTTCACTTGACCGATGACAGTTTCGACACAGACGTACTGAAAGCAGACGGTGTCACTCTGGTAGATTTCTGGGCTGAATGGTGTGGTCCTTGCAAAATGATCGCCCCAATTCTCGACGAAGTCGCAGAAGAGTACGAAGGTAAACTTACCATCGCTAAGTTGAACATTGATGACAACCCGGGTACAGCGCCAAAATATGGCATCCGCGGTATCCCAACTCTGCTGCTGTTCAAGAACGGTGAAGTGGCGGCAACCAAGGTTGGCGCACTGTCTAAAGGACAGTTGAAAGAGTTCCTGAACGCCAACCTGGCCTAAGCCCGGCGCGGTGTTTGTTCGGCAGTGGTGAATTTTTTCGCCACTGCTGGACGTCTCACTTTAAGCGTGTTAAGTTAATTTCACTGCATTACGCTCTTACCTTGTAGTTTGCATCTAAGTTTTCCCTTGTCAGACCCTACTCGCAATGAACGTTATCGTGGTTTGGCAATCTGATGACTAGCACATTCGGCATCATCTTTCGACTGTCTCCTCGTTTCCTATCGCCACATCTGACGATAATCGTCGAGCTGAGTTGAAAAAGAGCCATTAACAGGCATGGAATTTTTGCCATACCACTCACGACAATCATTTCGAGAATTACCCCGAGTTTAAGAACCCATCACTATGAATCTTACCGAATTAAAGAATACGCCGGTTTCTGAGCTGATTACCCTCGGCGAAAATATGGGGCTGGAAAACCAGGCGCGTATGCGCAAGCAGGATATTATTTTCTCTATCCTGAAACAGCACGCAAAAAGCGGCGAAGACATCTTTGGTGATGGTGTGCTGGAGATATTACAGGATGGATTTGGTTTCCTCCGTTCTGGAGATAGCTCCTACCTCGCCGGTCCCGATGATATCTACGTCTCTCCTAGCCAAATCCGCCGCTTCAACCTCCGCACTGGTGACACCATTTCTGGCAAGATTCGCCCGCCAAAAGAGGGTGAACGCTACTTTGCGCTGTTGAAAGTTAATGAAGTTAACTACGACAAGCCGGAAAACGCGCGTAACAAGATTCTGTTCGAAAACCTTACGCCGCTGCACGCCAGCAAGCGTATGCGTATGGAACGCGGTAATGGCTCGACTGAAGATCTGACCGCACGCGTGCTGGATCTGGCTTCTCCGATTGGTCGTGGTCAACGTGGTCTGATTGTGGCGCCGCCGAAAGCGGGTAAAACCATGCTGCTGCAGAACATCGCGCAGAGCATCGCCTACAACTATCCAGATTGCCTGCTGATGGTGCTGCTGATTGACGAACGTCCGGAAGAAGTGACCGAGATGCAGCGTCTGGTTAAAGGTGAAGTGATCGCTTCGACCTTTGATGAGCCAGCGTCACGTCACGTGCAGGTTGCTGAGATGGTGATCGAGAAGGCCAAGCGCCTGGTTGAGCACAAGAAAGATGTGATCATCCTGCTTGACTCCATCACGCGTCTGGCGCGTGCCTACAACACCGTGGTTCCAGCATCAGGTAAAGTGCTGACCGGTGGTGTGGATGCTAACGCCCTGCATCGTCCGAAGCGTTTCTTCGGTGCGGCACGTAACGTGGAAGAGGGCGGCAGCCTGACCATCATCGCGACCGCGCTGGTTGATACCGGTTCGAAGATGGACGAAGTGATTTACGAAGAGTTTAAAGGTACAGGTAACATGGAATTGCACCTCTCGCGCAAAATCGCCGAGAAGCGTGTATTCCCAGCGATTGACTACAATCGTTCCGGTACCCGTAAAGAAGAGCTGCTCACTACGCAGGAAGAGCTGCAGAAGATGTGGATTCTGCGCAAAATCATCCATCCAATGGGTGAAATCGACGCGATGGAGTTCCTCATCAACAAACTGGCCATGACGAAAACCAACGACGAATTCTTCGATATGATGAAGCGTTCCTAAGTTGCGATCGGCGAGTCGCTAAGCCAAGCGGTGATTCGCACAATATGCCAGGAAATATTGCTAACGCCACGTCTTAACGTGGCGTTTTTTATTTATGGGCATTAGGATTAGCGCAGTCAGGAAGCTTTTATATTGACTGTGACAGAGATTCGTTTGTTTTTTCAGCAATCAGACTTTTCTGTAGCAGAATTCGGAATAGGGATATACGGCAATGGCGGGTGTTTTGCATATTGTTGTCCACGATTTTAGCTGAGAGCATTAACGTGAATTTACTCACTATGAGTACTGAGCTTGGTTTAGTTTTTCTTTTTACTTTAGTGTTCCTGTTTTTTGCTCGCAAAGCAGCTAAAAAAATTGGGCTTGTGGACACACCAAACTCCAGAAAAAGGCACCATGGCGCCATTCCGTTAGTTGGCGGCATTTCCGTGTACGCGGGAATCTGCTTCGCTTTTGCCATCTCAAATTATTATTTGCCGCACGCGATGCTGTATCTGAGTTGTGCGGGCGTATTGGTGCTGGTTGGCGCACTGGACGATCGCTTCGATATCAGCGTTAAAATTCGTGCGCTGGTGCAGGCGGCGGTTGCCATCGTGATGATGGTCGGCGCCAAACTCTATTTGCTCAGTCTGGGCTTCATTATCGGGCCGGTTGAGTTAATTGTCGGTCCCTTTGGCTACGTATTGACGCTATTCGCCGTATGGGCCGCCATTAACGCGTTCAATATGGTGGATGGGATTGATGGCCTGCTTGGCGGCCTCTCCAGCGTCACTTTCGCCGCCATCGGCATCATTCTCTATTTTGACGGCCAGACCAGCCTCGCCATGTGGTGCTTCGCGATGATCGCCGCCACCATTCCTTATATCCTGCTTAATCTCGGCTTGATTGGCCGTCGCTACAAAGTGTTTATGGGCGATGCCGGCAGCACCATGATCGGTTTCACCATCATCTGGATTCTGCTGGAAACCACCCAAGGCCTGAGCCATCCGATCACGCCCGTCACCGCGCTGTGGCTGATCGCGATTCCGCTGATGGATATGGTGGCGATTATGTATCGCCGTTTGCGCAAAGGCATGAGCCCGTTTTCCGCTGACCGCCAGCACATCCACCATTTAATTATGCGCGCCGGATTCACGTCACGTCAGGCGTTCCTGCTGATTACCGTCGCCGCCGCGCTTCTGGCGGGTATTGGTGTGCTCGGCGAGTATCTGGCTTTCATCCCGGAATGGGTGATGCTGGTGCTGTTCATGATGGCATTCCTCCTTTATGGCTATTGCCTGAAACACGCATGGCGCGTGGCGCGCAAAATCCGTCGCATTAAACGTCGCTGGCAAAGCAGCGAAGATAAAAAATAAATTACCCAGAAAGTACCCTGATAAGGATTTTGTTATGACCTCTGTCGTTGTGGAGAACGAACTGGATATACGTGGCCTTGGCTGCACACTCTGGCGTGGTAAACGCTGGATTATCGGTCTGGCGCTGCTGTTTGCGCTGGTTGCCTGGTTAGCATCGATGTTAATGAAGCAGGCGTGGAGCACCACGGCGGTGACCGATCGTCCAACGGTCAATATGCTGGGTGATTTCTTCGTACAGCAGCAATTCCTCAATAATCTGGATGTGCGCACCAATACGCTCAATCTCAGTTCGCCAGCGCCGACCGTGATGGATGAGGTTTATCAGGAGTTCACCATGCAGCTGGCATCATGGGATACGCGCCGTGATTTCTGGCAGCAGACCGAATACTTCAAAAGCCGCAAAAGCGGTAACGCGCACAACGATGCGGCGCTGCTCGACGACCTGATCACCAACATTCAGTTCACCGCTGCCGACCCGGCGCGCAATATCTTAGATAACATTAAGCTGGTGGCCGAAACCGCCAGCGATGCTAACAATCTGCTGCGTCAATATATCGCCTACGCCAGCGAGCGTGCGGCGCGTCATCTTAATGCGGAGCTGAAAGGCGCCTGGCAGGCGCGCAGCGTGCAGCTGGCGTCGCAGGTCAACCGCCAGCAGGAAGTGGCGCAGGCGGTATTTGAACGTCAACGTCAGCGCATCGAACAGGCGCTGAAAGTGGCGAGCGAGCAGGGGATTAAAGAGAACCGCGCGCCGGCAACCGGCGAAGCGCTGCCAGACAGCGATCGTTTCCTGCTGGGTCAGCAAATGCTGCAGGCGCAACTCGACACTTTACAAGCCAGCGGGCCTGCTTACGATTTAAGCTATGATCAAAACAAAGCGATGCTGAGTACGCTGCAGGCCGGTCCGCGTCTGGATAAACAATTCCAGACTTACCGCTATTTGCGCACCCCGGAAGAGCCGGTGTCGCGCGATAGTCCGCGCCGCCTGTTTATGATGATCATGTGGGGCGTAATTGGCGCGCTGGTCGGTGCGGGAGTGGCGCTGATGCGTCGTCCGCGTTCAACGTTAGCAACGAGCCATTAAGAGAAGCCACGTGAAAGTTCTGACGGTATTTGGCACGCGTCCTGAAGCGATCAAAATGGCTCCGCTGGTGCAGGCGCTGGCGCAGGATGCTGCGTTCGAGTCACGCCTATGCGTCACCGCACAACATCGTGAAATGCTCGACCAGGTGCTGCGTTTGTTCCAGCTGCAGCCTGATTATGATCTGAATATCATGCGCCCGGAGCAAGGGCTGACGGAGATCACCAGCCGCATACTGCAGGGCATGAAAACCGTACTCGCCGATTTCCAGCCGGATGTGGTGTTAGTGCACGGCGATACCACCACCACGTTTGCGGCCAGCCTGGCGGCGTTTTATCACCAGATTCCGGTGGGTCACGTAGAAGCGGGATTGCGTACCGGCAACCTGATGTCGCCGTGGCCGGAAGAGGCCAATCGCACGCTCACCGGCCATCTCGCCAGTTATCACTTCACGCCCACGCAAAATTCGCGACAAAATTTGCTGCGCGAGAATCTGCCAGATGCGCGCATTTTCGTGACGGGCAACACGGTGATTGATGCGCTGCTGTGGGTGCGTGATCGCGTGCTGGACGATGCCGATCTCAATGCCCGCCTCGCCGCGCGCTATCCGTTCCTCGACGCTGACAAAAAACTCATTCTGGTTACGGGTCATCGCCGCGAAAGTTTTGGCGACGGCTTTGAACGCATTTGCAGTGCGCTGGCGCAAATCGCGCGCCAGCATCCGCAGGTGCAAATTGTCTATCCCGTGCACCTCAATCCCAACGTCAGCGAGCCGGTTAACCGCATTCTCAGCGGCATCGAGAATATCATCCTGATTGAGCCGCAAGAGTATCTGCCGTTTGTCTGGCTGATGAATCGCTCATGGCTGATTCTCACCGACTCCGGTGGCATTCAGGAAGAAGCGCCGTCATTAGGCAAACCGGTGCTGGTGATGCGCGATACCACCGAGCGTCCGGAAGCGGTGGAGGCAGGCACGGTGAAACTGGTCGGCACCGATATCAGTAAAATTGTCGCTGAAGTCAGCCTGCTGTTGCAGGACGATGAAGCCTGGCAGGCAATGAGTCGCGCGCACAATCCGTATGGCGATGGCCATGCCTGCGCGCGCATCTTGCAGGCCCTAAAACAACACAGAGTGTAACCATGCGTTTTGAAACCATTTCCGTTATCGGACTGGGCTACATTGGGCTGCCAACGGCGGCCGTTTTTGCCTCAAAGGGAAAGAAAGTCGTTGGCGTGGATATTAATGTCCGCGCCGTTGAAACCATCAATCGTGGCGATATCCATATCGTGGAACCCGAGTTGGGTGATGTGGTGCGCGAAGCCGTGCGTGCCGGTCATCTACGTGCGACTACACAGGCCGAAGCCGCCGATGCATTCCTGATCGCCGTGCCCACGCCGTTTATCGGCGACCATCAGCCGGATCTCAGCTATGTGCAGGCCGCGGCGCTGTCGATTGCACCCGTGTTAAAAGCGGGCGATCTGGTGATCCTCGAATCGACGTCGCCGGTGGGCGCCACCGAGCAAATGGTGGAATGGCTGGCGGCGGCGCGTCCCGATTTGCGTTTCCCGCAGCACGGTGATGCGTGCGATGTGTTTATCGCTTACTGCCCGGAGCGCGTGTTGCCCGGCAAAGTGATGGTTGAACTGCTGGAAAACGATCGCGTCATTGGTGGCATGACGCCAGCCTGTTCCGCACGCGCCAGCGAGCTGTACCGCATTTTCCTGCGCGGCGCGTGTGTGGAAACCAATGCGCGTACCGCCGAGATGTGCAAATTGACAGAAAACAGCTTCCGCGATGTGAATATCGCCTTTGCCAATGAGCTGTCGCTGATTTGCGCCGAGCAGGGCATCAACGTGTGGGAGCTGATAGCGCTGGCGAATCGCCATCCGCGCGTCAACATCCTGCAACCCGGACCGGGCGTCGGCGGGCACTGTATCGCCGTCGATCCGTGGTTTATCGTGGCGCAGAATCCAGAACAGGCGCGACTGATTCGCACCGCACGTGAAGTGAATGATGCCAAACCGGGCTGGGTGCTGGATCAGGTAAAGCAGGCGTTAGCAGAGTGCCTCACCGCCAGCGGCAAACGCGCCAGCGATGTCACCATTGCCTGCTTTGGTCTGGCCTTCAAACCGAATATTGACGATTTGCGCGAAAGTCCGGCGATGAGCGTCGCCCATCGTATTGCCGAGTGGCACAGCGGCGCAACCTGGGTGGTTGAACCGCATGTGGAAGACATTCCGCAACGTCTGGCGCACGAAGCCACGCTGGTTGCTACGGATGTAGCGCTGCAGCAGGCGGATATTCTGGTGATGCTGGTTGATCACGCACAGTTCCGCGCGATTGATGCGGCCCAGCTTGCCCAGCCGTGGATTGTTGATACCAAAGGCGTGTGGCGATGAAACAGTTTTTGGTGACCGGCGGGGCAGGATTTATCGGTTCTGCGCTGGTACGTTTTCTGCTTGAAAACACCGAACACCGCGTGGTGGTGGTCGATAAGCTGAGCTATGCCGGCAATCTGGCGTCGCTGGCGCCGGTGCAACAGAATGCACGTTTCGCCTTCGAACAGGTGGATATTTGCCATCGCGCTGAGCTGGATCGCGTCATGGCGCACTATCAACCGGATTGCATTATGCATCTGGCGGCAGAAAGTCATGTTGACCGCTCGATCGATGGACCTATCGCCTTCGTCGAAACCAATATTGTCGGCACCTATCAGCTGCTGGAAGCGGCGCGTCATTACTGGAATGGCATGGCAGATGAACGTAAAAAAGGCTTCATTCTGCACCATATCTCCACTGATGAAGTGTTTGGTGACCTGCACGGTAGCGACGACTTCTTTACCGAAACCACGCCGTATGCGCCGAGCAGCCCCTATTCGGCGACCAAAGCCAGCAGCGATCATCTGGTGCGCGCCTGGCTGCGCACCTACGGTTTGCCGGTCATCATCACTAACTGCTCCAACAATTACGGACCGTATCATTTCCCGGAGAAGCTGATCCCACTCACCATCATTAATGCGCTGGCGGGCAAACCGCTGCCAGTGTATGGCAACGGCAGCCAGATACGCGACTGGCTATATGTAGAGGATCACGCGCGGGCGCTGTATAGCGTGGTGAGCAGCGGCAAAGTAGGGGAAACCTACAATATTGGTGGTCATAACGAGCGACGTAATCTTGAAGTGGTGGAAACGCTGTGCGATCTGCTGGATGAGTTGGCGCCGCAGCAGCGTGCACCGCACCTGAGCCACTACCGTGACCTGATTACCTTTGTTAGCGATCGTCCCGGCCACGACCAGCGCTACGCCATCGACGCCAGTAAAATTGAGCGTGAGCTGGGTTGGACGCCGCAGGAAACCTTTGAGAGCGGCATTCGTAAAACCGTGCAATGGTATCTGGCAAACCCGCAATGGTGGCAGGCGATTCTTAACGGCAGCTATCGCGGTGAGCGTCTGGGATTAGCCACGCCGCGTTAAACGCACTTCAGAAGGAGCAGCGATGAAAGGCATTATTTTAGCCGGAGGTTCGGGCACGCGTTTGCATCCGATTACCCGCGCCATCTCGAAACAGCTGTTGCCGGTATATGACAAACCCATGATTTACTATCCGCTGTCGGTACTGATGCTGGCAGGGATTCGCGAAATTTTGATCATCACCACGCCAGAAGATCGCGCCCATTTTGAACGCTTACTGGGCGACGGCAGTGAATTTGGGATTCAGCTAACCTATGCAGAACAACCCAGTCCTGATGGGCTGGCGCAGGCATTTATTATTGGCGAAAGTTTTATTGGTGACGATCACTGTTGTCTGGTGCTGGGCGACAATCTCTATTTCGGCCAGGGTTTCAGCCCCAAGCTGAAGAAAGTGGCCGCGCGCAGCAGCGGCGCGACCGTCTTTGCTTATCAGGTGATGGATCCGGAGCGTTTTGGCGTGGTGGAGTTTGATGACGACTTTAACGCGCTCTCCATTGAGGAAAAACCGCAGCAGCCGAAATCGCGCTGGGCGGTCACCGGCCTCTATTTTTACGACAACCGCGTGGTGGAGTTCGCCAAACAGGTGAAACCTTCCGAGCGCGGTGAGCTGGAAATCACCGCCATCAACCAGATGTATCTCGATCAGGGCGAGCTTGCGGTGGAGTTGCTGGGGCGCGGATTTGCCTGGCTGGATACCGGCACGCACGACAGCCTGATTGAGGCGAGTATGTTTGTGCAGACGGTGGAAAAACGGCAGGGCTTTAAAATTGCCTGCCTGGAAGAGATTGCATGGCGTAACGGCTGGCTGAGCGATGCCCAGCTTTTAGCCGCGGCTCAGGCGCTAACCAAAACCGGCTACGGCCAGTATCTGCTGGATGTTCACAATGCCCGTCCGCGTCAATATTGATTCCCTTACGTGGGAAAATGAGTTCTTCGGTCAGAACAGCGCGCGCTTATCGCTGGATGGCGATTTGACGCTGGCCGAGGCCCTTCAGCAGCCGTATGCGCTGTGGCAAGTGAAGGTGCCCGCTGAACGCGTTGATGCCATCGATGCGCTGAGCCAGCATGGTTTTCAGTTAGTGGAAGGCGAAGCTGACCTTTCCCTCAGCATCAAACATACCGAGCGGCAAGTTGGCGTGCGCATTGCGCGGGAAGCACAAATCCCGGCACTGCGTGAAGCGGCTGCGCAGGCGTTTAGCCAAAGTCGCTTCCGCGCGCCGTGGTTTGCTGCAGCAGACAGCGGACGTTTCTACGCGCAGTGGATTGAAAATGCGGTGCGCGGCACCTTTGATAATCAATGTCTGGTGGCCTGCGATGAGCAGGGCGCGCTGCAAGGTTTCGTCTCGATGCGCGAAGTGGACGGCGACATGCGCATCGGTCTGCTGGCGGTATTGCCCGCCGCACAAGGTTGCGGCGTCGGCCAGCGCCTGCTGCTCGCCGCCGCCGACTGGGGCCGTGTGCGTCAGCTAACGCATCTGCGCGTGGCGACCCAGCTCAGCAATCTCACGGCGTTGCGCCTCTATTTACGCAGCGGTGCGCGGCTGGAAAGCACCGCTTACTGGTTCTACAGGAAAGCCTCATGATCCCATTTAATGCGCCGCCGATTGTCGGCAGCGAAGTTGAATATATGCAGTCGGCGATGGCCAGCGGCAAGCTGTGCGGCGATGGCGGCTTTACTCGCCGCTGCCAGCAGTGGATGGAACAGCATTTCGGCAGCAAAAAAGTGCTGCTGACGCCATCCTGCACCGCATCGCTGGAGATGGCGGCGCTGCTGATTGACCTGCAGCCTGGCGATGAGGTGATCATGCCGAGCTACACCTTCGTCTCCACCGCCAACGCCTTTGTGCTGCGCGGCGCGACCATTGTGTTTGTCGATGTGCGCCCCGATACGCTAAATATCGATGAAACGCTGATTGAAGCGGCGATCACGCCGAAAACCCGCGCCATCGTGCCAGTGCATTACGCGGGCGTGGCCTGCGAGATGGACAGCATCATGGCGCTGGCGGCGAAGCATAAACTCTATGTTATCGAGGATGCCGCGCAAGGCGTGATGTCGCAGTACAAAGGACGCGCGCTCGGCACCATTGGTCACATTGGCTGCTTTAGCTTTCACGAAACTAAAAATTACACCGCCGGCGGTGAAGGTGGCGCAACGCTGATCAATGACGCGAAGCTGGTGGATCGTGCCGAGATCATTCGTGAAAAAGGCACCAACCGCAGCCAGTTTTTCCGTGGTCAGGTAGATAAATATACCTGGCGCGATATTGGCTCCAGCTATTTGATGGCGGATTTGCAGGCGGCCTATTTGTGGGCGCAGCTGGAAGCGGCGGAGCAAATTAATCAGCAGCGTTTGCGTTTGTGGCAACGCTACTACGATGCGCTGCGGCCGCTAGCTGCTGCCGGCCGTATTGAGCTGCCGGTGGTGCCGAAAAATTGCCGCCACAATGCACATATGTTCTACATCAAGCTGCGCGACAGCGACGATCGTCAGGCGCTGATCAACTGGATGAAAGAGGCGGAAATCCTCACGGTGTTCCATTACATCCCGCTGCACTCGTCGCCAGCGGGTGAACGTTTTGGCCGCTTCCACGGTGATGATGCCTTTACCACGCGTGAAAGCGAGCGCCTGCTGCGCCTGCCGCTGTTCTACAACTTATCGGATAACAACCAGCGTACGGTGATCAGTTCGCTGCTGAGTTTCTTTGCCTGATGTCATTAGCAAAAGCATCAGTCTGGACCGCGTCTTCCACGCTGGTAAAAATCGTTGCTGGCCTGCTGGTGGTGAAACTGTTAGCGATAAGCTTCGGACCCGAAGGGATCGGGCAAGCCGGTAACTTCCGCCAGTTGATTACTGTACTCGGCGTATTGGCGGGCGCGGGCATCTTTAACGGCGTCACTACGTTAGTCGCGCAACATCAGCAACAGCCACAACAACTGCGCGCGGTGACCGGCACGGCTTCGGCGATTGTGCTCGGTTTTTCAACGCTGCTGGCGCTGGTGTTTTTGCTGGCGGCAACGCCCATCAGCACGGCGCTGTTTGGTCATGCTGAATATGCCAACGTGGTGCGCATTGTTGCCTTTCTACAGCTCGGTATTGCCTGGGCCAATCTGACGCTGGCGTTGCTGAAGGGCTTCCGCGATGCGCGCGGCAATGCGCTGGCGCTGATTGCCGGAAGTATCGTCGGCGTGCTGGGTTATGTGCTGTGCTGGTGGCTGGGCGGCTATGCTGGTGCGTTAGTGGGATTGGCGCTGGTGCCGGCGCTGCTGGTGTTTCCGGCGTTGCTGATGCTACGTCGCCATCGCGATCGGCTGCCGCTGAGCTGGCTGATGCCAGGCTGGCATCCTGACCTGGCGCGCAATCTGGCGAAGTTTACGCTGATGGCGCTGATCACCTCATTCACCCTGCCGGTGGCGTGGGTGATGATGCGAAATCTGCTGGCCGAGCAGCAAGGCTGGGCGCAGGTTGGTTTATGGCAGGGCGTGACCAGTATTTCCGATGCCTACCTGCAGTTTATCACCGCCACCTTTAGCGTCTGGCTGTTGCCCACGCTGGCGCGGCTGGAGCAGAAACCGCAAATCGCCCGTGAGATTGGGCGTGCGCTGCGCTTTGTGTTACCTGCCGTCGCAGCGGCCAGTTTCTGCGTATGGCTGCTGCGCGATGTCGCTATCTGGCTGCTGTTTTCGCCGCAGTTCAGCGCGATGCGTGACCTTTTCGTCTGGCAGTTGTGCGGTGATGTGTTTAAAGTCGGCGCCTATGTTTTCGGATATCTGGTGATCGCCAAAGCGTCACTGCGCTTCTATATTCTGACGGAAATCAGCCAGTTTGCCCTGCTGACCGGTTTTTCCCATTGGCTGATTCCGCTGCACGGGACCGCCGGGGCCGCGCAGGCTTACATGGCAACCTACGTTCTCTATTTCGCCCTTTGTTGTGGCGCCTTCATGATTTATTGCCGGAAAAAATGACGACTTTTCACGTATTGGGATCGGATATCCCGCATCACAATCATACGGTGCTGCGCTTCTTTAATGACGTAATGAGCGCCGAGCTGCCAGGCGCTGCCCCGCGTCAGTTTATGGTAGTATCCAGCGCGCCCGAAACGCTGCAAGCGTATGCTTCATTGCAGATTGAAACCTTTGCCAGCAAGCATGCGCTGGCGCAAGCGGTGGTGACGCGTGCTGCCGATCGCTCGCAGCGCTTCTTCTTTCACGGCCAGTTTAATCCCAGCATTTGGTTGGCCTTGCTGAGCGGCAAACTGCGTCGTCAGCAGGCGTTCTGGCATGTATGGGGCGCGGATCTCTACGAAGAAGGGCGCGGTCTTAAGTATCAGCTGTTTTATCTGCTGCGCAGAATGGCGCAAGGACGCGTGGCGCGCGTGTTTGCGACGCGCGGTGATTTGCACCATTTCCAGCAGCGTCATCCGCGCGTTCCCGCCTCGCTGCTCTATTTCCCGACGCGCATGCCGGATGTGGCGCTGCCTGCGCCAATGGAAAGCCCCGATTTCACTATTCTGCTCGGTAACTCCGGCGATCGCAGTAATCGTCACATTGCCGGTTTAGAGGCGATTCGAGCCCAGTTTGGTGAACAGGTGAAAATCGTCGTGCCGCTCGGTTATCCGCAGAATAATCACGCTTATATCGATGAGATTGCCGCCGCCGCACAGCGCCTGTTCCCGGCGGGGCAAGTGACGCTGCTGCGCGACAAGATCGACTTTGATGCCTATCTGACATTGCTTAGCCGCTGCCAGCTCGGCTATTTTATGTTCGAGCGCCAGCAAGGCATTGGTACGCTTTGCTTGCTGATTCAGGCCAATATTCCGTTTGTGCTGAACCGCAAAAATCCGTTCTGGCGCGATCTTAGCGAGCAAGGTTTGCCGGTGCTGTTTAGCGAAGATGCGCTGGATAGCGCCAGCGTGGCCGAAGCGCAACGGCAATTAGCGCAGTGCGATCACTCTTCGATCGCCTTTTTTGCCCCCGGCTATCTGGCAGGCTGGCGCGACGCGCTAACCCTGAGTGAAAGGGAGAGAACATGAGCCTGATGCAGTTTAGTGGTCTGCTGGTGGTTTATCTGTGTTCGCTGGGTTTCATTCTGACCCTAACCTGGCGGGAATTTAAACGGGTGCGCTTCAACTTCCACCTGTTCTTCACCATTCTGTTTTTGTTGACCTTCTATTTCGGCTTCCCGCTGACCAGCGTGCTGGTATTCCGCTTTAACGTGGCGGTGGTGCCGCCGGAATATCTGCTGCAGGCGCTGCTGGCCGCTACCAGCTTTTATGCCATCTATTACGTTAGCTACAAGGTGCGGCTGCGGCCGGCCAATGCGCCTGCGCGCAAACCCTGGCTGCAGATGAACCGGGTTGAAACCCATCTGACCTGTCTGCTGCTGGCGCTGGTGGCGATTGGCACCGTGACGGTGTTCTTTATGCACAACGGCCTGCTGCTGTTCCGGCTTTCGGCTTATAACCAGATCTTCTCCAGCGAAGTGTCCGGCGTGGCGCTTAAACGCTTCTTCTACTTCTTTATTCCGGCGATGCTGATTCGCTACTTCCTCAAGCCAACCCAGCGTCAGTGGCTGTGGTTTTTGCTGGTGTCGGTGGCATTTGGCTTGCTGACCTACGCGCTGGTGGGCGGCACGCGCGCCAATATCATTATCGCGTTCGCGCTGTTCTTGTTTATTGGTATAACGCGCGGCTGGATCACGCTGTGGATGCTGGTTGGCGCCGGTGTGATGGCGATTGGCGGTATGTTCTGGCTGGCGTTGCGTCGCTATAACCTCGACGTGGTGGGCGATGAAGCGTTTTATACCTTCCTTTATCTGACGCGCGATACCTTCTCGCCGTGGGAAAATCTGGCGCTGTTACTGCAAAACTACGACAAGATCGATTTTCAGGGGCTGGCACCGATTTGGCGCGATTTCTACGTGTTCATTCCCAGCTGGATGTGGCCGGGACGTCCAACAGCCATTCTTAACAGCGCTAACTACTTTACCTGGGAAGTGCTGAATAACCATTCCGGCTTGGCGATCTCGCCCACGCTGTTGGGCTCGCTGGTGGTGATGGGCGGCGTGTGGTTTATCCCAATCGGTGCGGTGGCTGTCGGCCTGCTGATGAAAGGCTTCGATAACCTTTATCTGTATGGCCGCGATACCAGCAACCGTTACAGCGGGGCGATTTTGCAGAGTTTCTGCTTCGGCGCGGTGTTTAATATGATCGTGCTGGCGCGTGAAGGATTGGATGCTTTCGGCTCGCGCGTGGTGTTCTTTTGTCTGATTTTTGCGGCCTGTATGTGGGCGGCTAAATTGCTTTATTGGCTGTTGGCGCGCGCGGGGTTGATTCGTCCGCGCAGCGAGCCGGTTTTACACAGCCCTTCTTAACCTTTGGGCACAACGGGAAATTCATACCATGGAAACCGATAAGCCGCGCTATAGCCTGCGCGGAGTCGATCTTCACGCCTTCAACGATATGGCGAGCTTTCTGCGCTTTCTGCTGCCCGAGGGTAAACCGCGTTGCGGCACGCTGGTGGCGATGAATGCCGAGAAAATGCTCACGCTGCAAGAAGATGCGCAGCTACGCGCACTGATCGCTGAGGCTGAGTTCAAATATCCGGATGGCATCAGCATCGTCCGTTCGCTACGTAAGAAGTATCCTCAGCTGCAGGTGAACCGCATTGCAGGCGCGGATTTATGGGAAGCGTTGATGGAGAGTGCAGGGCGTAGCGGCATTCCGGTGTTTCTGATTGGTGGACGTCAGGCGGTGCTGCAGGAAACCTGCGACAAGCTGCGCCGACAGTGGAATGTGAATATCGTTGGCAGTCAGGATGGTTACTTTGCGCCTGAAGCGCGCGACGCGCTGTTTGCCCGCATCGCCGCGAGTGGTGCGCAGATTGTCACGGTGGCGCAAGGTTCGCCGCGCCAGGAGCTGTTGATGCG
Organism: Kluyvera sp. 1366; assembly: GCF_054823405.1. NCBI lineage: Bacteria > Pseudomonadati > Pseudomonadota > Gammaproteobacteria > Enterobacterales > Enterobacteriaceae > Kluyvera > Kluyvera sp. 1366. The sequence goes on along the minus strand of NZ_JBTRDW010000008.1, from coordinate 53,783 downwards.
TGATTGCCGCGCCCATTGGCCGCATGCGCTCTATATGGGCGTTGGTGGCACTTACGATGTGTTTACCGGGCACGTTAAGCGCGCGCCCGTTTGGTGGCAAAAGTCCGGACTGGAATGGCTTTATCGCCTTATTCGTCAGCCTTCGCGTCTGCGTCGCCAATTAAAGCTGCTGAAATACTTACGCTATCATTGGCGGGGCGACCTCTGAAATTGCTGGTTTTTCCAGCGAAAATGAGAGGGTAAGCGCCTCAAACTGCTGTAATTATCGATGGAATGCACAAAGCGTAATCAAACGCGTTTTTTTTCTAAAAAAGGGCTGGACAGTATGAGGTCAAGCCCGTAGTATGCCCATCCGCAACGGCGCTACGCGCCCGTAGCTCAGCTGGATAGAGCGCTGCCCTCCGGAGGCAGAGGTCTCAGGTTCGAATCCTGTCGGGCGCGCCATTTAGTTTGTGCGCAAGAGCTTCGGTGGTTGGTTAGACCGCGTTATGCAGTGAATTAGTAAGTGAAACACGCTTACGCACCAGAATTATGGTGGCTATAGCTCAGTTGGTAGAGCCCTGGATTGTGATTCCAGTTGTCGTGGGTTCGAGTCCCATTAGCCACCCCAGATTTTGCTCGGTCACGCGATGGTGGCGGAATTGGTAGACGCGCTAGCTTCAGGTGTTAGTGTTCTTACGGACGTGAGGGTTCAAGTCCCTCCCTTCGCACCAGGCAAAATTACGCTGTAGCGTTAAAGAAGTAAAAAATCGGCGAGTAGCGCAGCTTGGTAGCGCAACTGGTTTGGGACCAGTGGGTCGGAGGTTCGAATCCTCTCTCGCCGACCATATTCGAAAAGCCTGCTTGAAAAAGCAGGCTTTTTTCGTTTGTATCCGCCATTCATATTCTCAACTCTTCCCATCATTTCCTTTGAGCGTAATTCCGCACATTGTCGCTATTTAGATACATATAACTCATTGATTTATATAGGCATGAAAATTCCTTGCATAGCTTGTCGTTCTGCGGAGACAGCTTATTAAGTGATCGTCGCGTTTTACCGACAGTGGCTAACACCGGGATTGTGGCAGGAACTATATCCTGTTGATATTAATTAACTTATTGCACGTGCTGCAACTTTGGCACGTCTTGTGCAATAATCTACCTGTAGATGCTCATTCCACCTCTTATGTTTGCTGATGCTACATAAACCTGGGAATGATGCAGAGCCCCTTACGGCATCCGTTGTCCAGCCTGGCAGTATTTGCGCACGCTTTACTGCAGTAAGAAGGACATTACGTTGAGTCGGATGCCATCAGTTGTCTTAACGACCTGATCTTACACCTGCTTATGGCAGGTGTTTTTTTGTCTGCAGTATGGCGAAGGGTAGATTCGGCTTCGGAACGCAAGGTTCAGTTAAGCCGCTTTGGGTTTTGCGATGAGTTCACTGGTCACGCGTATATCGAACTCAGTGAAAAGCGCGGTAGGAATTTTTTTATTGCCTATCTTCTTCAGGCTCACAAAGCCGTGACCTTCCAACGTTTTCAGCGTCGCAGACAGATTACTGACTCGACGTCCCGAAAGCTCCGCCAGCTCTGTAACGGTCTGAGGTTTGCGCTCGTGCATGAGCTTGAGAAGTAGGATGTTCTCATTGCTCAGCACCTGCGCAATCGCGTTTACGGACGCAAACCAAACTTTGGGTTCGTCAGCCTCCGGTTTGTACTGCCCACTCGCAATGCTCATTATTCGATTACGCATATTCTCTGGAGAAATAATGCCGATGAGCGCTTTCATGATCTACCCTCTTTTTCACCAATGATTTTGTCTACATTTCCCAGAAAGTCTTCGAGCAGTTGGCTGGCCGAAACGAAGAAATAGGGCTGCCCAGAATCAACAGAGGTTTTATGCAAATGGTCATAAACCGTCCATTTACCTGAAAAACCTCTCTTCGGCGGCTTAATGGCATGAGCGTTATCTATGCCGAAGATGCGGGTGTTGTAATTGTTATGGAAGGTAAGATTGTACCTTATGCCATGCGGCCTGAACTTCGACGGTGCTTCTTTACGAACCTCAATTTTCCACCAATATCCGCTCTCATAAGTAAATCGATATCCATCCATGTCGATCAGCGTATTTAATCCGTAGTCTTCATCATCCATATACTTATGACCCGATCATAACAAATCAATGTTGCTGTGTAAAATTTCATCAGACCCACACGGTAATGATCGAAACAGATCAGGATATTGATTAGCGATAAATTGCAGGCAAAAAAAAGCCGGGACAAGCCCGGCGTGCACAAAAGTAACAATCGTAAAATCAGGCGCTGGGATTGGTCTTCAGCGTAAGTAGCAGGCCTTCACGACGCATTTTGGCAGCGTCTTCCGGACGATGCAGGCGGTCGTAAACATCGGCCAGCCAGGCATAATCAAACGCATCCGGACGCTGCGCCAGCGCTTGCTGGAACGCTTCTGCTGCCTGCTGCCATTCCCCATGACGCATCAGCAGCTGACCCAGCGTGCTATGGAGCAGCGGCGTGGCGCCATGCTGTTTAATCTGCTGACGCAGCGCTTTTTCCAGAGATTGCGGATCGCCACTTTTGATACGCGGCATCAGCAATACCAGACGATCGTCATATTGGCGTTTCAGACCTTCCAGCACGATGCTCTGTGCGGTATCCGGGTCGTCACACTCAATCAGATGTTCTGCCATAGCCACCTGCAAGGCGGTTTCCTGACGCGTTTTGCGGCTCTGGTTTTGCCACCATTTCTTCAAACCGTCGCTGCCTTGATCGGCCATCGCCTGGTTCATCAGGCCCAGCCAGGCTTGCTGCTGCAAGGCATCGCGCTGTGCTTCATCATTGATCTGCACTTTCTGCATCGCAGGCAGAATGTCGAGCAATGCGCCCCATGCGCCGGTACGAACATAGGCTTGTTCTGCCAGACGCAACACTTCCGGATGGCGCGGTGCGACTTCCAGCAGGCGATCAACGCCATGGCGTGCAGCGTGATCTTCGTTGCGCGCCAGTTGCAGACGTACGCGTGTGATTTCAACCGGAATCGTGTCATTCACCGACAACTCAGAAGCACGCTCCAGATGCTGATTAGCACGGATTTCGTCACCGCGTTGCTGTGCCGCTTCGGCAGCCAGCAAGTAGTTTGCTACTGGCTGATCGGCGTGGTCGGCATTTTTCGACAGCAGTTTTTCGGCCTGTTTAAAGTCACCTTCCGCCAGTTTCATCAGCGCGCTTTGCGTGTGGCGCTGCGCGCTACGGCGCTTGCGGCCGGTGAACCAGCCGCGTGTGCGTGCGCCGGTACGGAACAGGCGACGCAGAATCCATTCCACCAATAAAATCACCAGCAGGCTGAGAATCAAGATGATCGCCAGGCCGGTTACGCTGGTTTCAATGTTCCAGTTGTCGGTTTGGATCAGCACGTAGCCCTGATGGCCGGCTACCATCGGTCCAACCACAATGCCCGCAATCAGCAGCAGGAAAAGCACCAATACTTTCAGCATGGTTAGCCTCCTTGTTGATCAGCAGCAACCGATGGCTGAGCCAGCAAATTACGTACGCGGGTTTGCATCAGTTTTTCCAGCAGCGGCTGGCTTTCCAGCGTATCCGGCACATCCATTGAAATGCTTTGCTGGCTCAATTCATCCAGCTGTGCAAGGAAGGCTTTGGTGGCGGCATCGTTGGTGTCGTACCAGGCGCGAACCCAGGTTGATACCGCATCGATAGACTGTTTGTAGATCTCATCCTGATGACGCGGTACGGCCTGAGCCGCAATCAGCAGGCGCGAACGAATGTTTTCGCGCAGGTAAACGTCCTGATTCGGTGCCAGCAGCGGCTGCGCGGTGTTGTCGCGGCGGCGGATGGTGATGAAATCATCCATAAAGTTATGCCAGCTTTTCACCAGATTTTGACGCCATTCGTGCAGCGAACTGGAGAGTTCACCGCCATCGGCGTCCATAGGCGAATCATCGCTGTCGTTGTCGGCCAGGCGTAGATTATCGACGCCGTTCGACAGCTGATTAAGCTTGAGGATGGTGCCGTCATAATCAACCTGGCTGACGGCGGAGAGTGAACTGATGTCCTGCGTTAAGGCGCGACGCACGTTCATCACACTCGGATCGTTCATGTCGGCCAGGCTGGAATCAGCACTTTTCAATAACGCTGCCGCGGTGGTGACATCCTGATCGCTCCACAGTTTGCGGCCCGCCAGTTTGACGAGGTAGTCCGCTTGCGCCAGTAGCCAGGTACGCGTGTCGTTTCCAGAGATGGTAGCGACTTTATCACGCAGGGTTTCCAGCTCTTTTGCGCTGTTATCCTGCTGCGTGCGCGCCTGCTGCAAGGCGCTGTTGGCGCTATCCAGCTGTTGCGTCAGCTGCTGTTTGTCGCTGCCTAGTTGCTGCTGCAAGGCGCTCAGCTGCTCACTGAGATTCTGGTTAGTTTGAGCCTGTAAATCGGCCTGGTGTTTCCCATTAAGGTAAAGTCCCGCCCCAATCGCCAGCGCAATCACAATCGCCACGGCACTCAGCACCTTGCCATCGCCTTTTTTATCGCGAGGTGGTTTGGTTGCTGGCGAGGGAGAATTGTCCGCTGGGGTGGTTTCTTCAACCATGGCGGAGGAGGCTTTTTGTTCCGTCATTATGGCTCATCCCATTGTTAAGTTCAGCGTAACGCGCGCAGCAGCGCATCGTTATCGGCACCATCGGCTACATCAATGTCCTGCCAGCCTAATTCAGCGGCTTGCGTAGCCAAACGTTCACTGACGACCACAAGCCGACAGTGCAGTAACCATTCCCGACGATCAATTGGCGGAAACAGAGAAAAGAGTTGTTGTAACATTTCGCCGCTGGTTACCACCAGCGTTGTAATGCCGCGATCGCGCCAGCGTCGGCCTTCAGTCGCGCCGTTGTAGTGCTTTTCACAGCGCTGATAGCACTCGCAGTATTGCACCTCAACGCCGCGTTCAATCAGCGTTTCTGCCAGCAACTCGCGCCCCGGACTGCCGCGCAGAATCAGCGCGCGTTTGCCATTCACCTGCTGCAGACGGTTCAGGCGCACCAGCTCTTCGCTGGTCTCCCGCGCATGAGGATAGTCTACTTTGAGATTACTGACGGTATGCAGGGCTAAAGCGGTGCTGCGACCAATAGCATAATAGTTGAGGGCTTCAGGCCATGTTGTCGCGCTTTGCTGTAAAGCGGGCTCGGCGAAAGTAACGACCTGCTGCGACAGTAAAAACACCAGATCGCCTGGCTGTAACGCCGCAAGTTGGCTTGGCAAATGGATAAGATCGCGACCCGGCGTAAATTCAATCAGCGGGAAGCCCCATGCCAGCTTGCCCAGGCTGCGCAAACGCGAGACCAGTTCAGTGGCGGCCGGTTCCGGGCGGGTCACGAGGATGGTCATACTGGCGGTTGACCTTGATACACTTCACGCAGAATGTCGCGCGCGCCGCCATCCAACAGCTCTTCGGCCAGCGAAACCCCCATTCTTTCGGCGTGATCGCGTGGACCGCGACGCTCGCCGACCACCATTTGACTGCCGTCCGGTGAGCCAACTAATCCGCGCAGCCACAGCTGATCGTCTTCCAGCACCGCGAAGCTGCCGATAGGCACCTGACAACCGCCTTCCAGCCGCGTGTTCATTGCGCGTTCGGCGCGCACGCACACGGCGGTATCGTCGTGATTCAACGCCTGTAGCAGCGTAATCAATTGCTCATCATCTGCGCGGCATTCAATGCCGACGGCGCCCTGACCCACGGCGGGCAGGGAGATCTCGGCAGGCATTGCCTGACGGATGCGATCTTCCAGACCTAAACGCTTCAAACCGGCCGCCGCCAGAATGATGGCGTCATATTCACCGGCATCAAGTTTGCCAAGACGCGTGCCGACGTTGCCGCGCAGTGAGCGAATCACTAAATCCGGACGACGGGCGCTAAGCTGGCACTGGCGACGCAGGCTGGACGTCCCAACAACCGCGCCTTGTGGCAGCTCATCAACACTGTTGTAACGATTGGAGACGAAAGCATCGCGCGGATCTTCACGCTCGCAAATGGTCACCAGACCGAGGCCTTGTGGAAAATCGATCGGCACATCTTTCATTGAGTGCACGGCGAGATCGGCGCGGCCTTCCAGCATTGCCAGCTCAAGCTCTTTAACGAATAGCCCTTTGCCGCCAACCTTTGCCAATGGCGTATCAAGGATGACATCACCTTTGGTGACCATCGGCAGCAACTCAACTTGCAGACCCGGATGAGCCGCCATCAGACGCTGTTGGACATATTGTGCCTGCCACAAAGCAAGGGGACTTTGTCTGGTAGCAATTCTGAAAATTTTGTTTAACATGCTGTTAACCATTTTGATCGTTCATCGAATATCCTATCATTGATAGGGGAATGCTGTCAGTTTCAACGGATTGAAAAGGCCGCGATGTCAGACTGCGCCTGGATCTTGCGGGTCGCAGTTTTATGTCGAAGTCTGAAAAAAGCAGGGCTACGGTCGGAACATGCTAAACTGTTAAGTAGCGCAACTTTCTTTACGGTCAATCCTCCGGGTGTTAGATTGATCACGTTTCCAGCAATTATTTGCCCGATATCTTTATTATTAAGCGGCAGAATGCGGAAACAGGGTGCTTAACACTGGGACAATCAGGCGAAACGTCTTGTACCTCTACATTGAGACACTGAAACAGAGACTGGATGCGATTAACCAGTTGCGTGTAGATCGCGCACTGGCTGCCATGGGGCCTGCTTTCCAGCAAGTCTACAGTCTGCTGCCAACATTATTGCATTACCATCATCCGCTGATGCCGGGCTACCTCGAAGGTAGCGTTCCGCATGGCGTCTGCCTTTACACGCCCGATGAAAATCAATTCCAGCTGCTGCAGAACCTAGCGGGCGGACAACCACTCGATCTCACCGCCGCCGTCGCGGGCGAACGTCCAATTACCGGCATTTACTCAATGGGCAGCACCTCGTCGGTTGGGCAAAACAGCATTTCCGACCTCGACATCTGGGTATGCCACCAATCGTGGCTGGATAATGATGAGCGCCTCAATCTGCAGCGTAAGTGTACGCTGTTGCAGAAATGGTGTGTGTCGATGGGTGTGGAAGTCAGCTTCTTCCTGATTGACGAGAACCGTTTCCGCCATAACGAAAGCGGTAGCCTCGGCGGTGAAGACTGCGGTTCTACCCAACATATTTTGCTGCTGGATGAGTTCTACCGTACCGCCGTGCGTATGGCGGGTAAACGCATCCTGTGGAATATGGTGCCTGGCGAAGAGGAGCACCATTACGACGATTACGTCATGTCGCTCTATTCACAAGGCGTACTGACGCCGAATGAGTGGCTGGATCTCGGCGGCCTTGGCACGCTGTCGGCGGAAGAGTACTTCGGTGCCAGCTTGTGGCAGCTGTATAAAAGTATCGACTCGCCGTATAAAGCGGTGCTGAAAACCCTGCTGCTGGAAGCCTACAGCTGGGAATATCCCGACACGCAGCTCTTGTCGATGGACATCAAGCAGCGCCTGCACGACGGCGAAATTGTCTCCTTCGGTCTCGATCCTTACTGCATGATGCTGGAGCGCGTGACGCGCTATCTCACCAGCGTTGATGACATGGCGCGCCTCGATTTAGTGCGTCGATGTTTCTATTTAAAAGTGTGTGAAAAGCTCTCGAGCGAAGATCACCATCATCAGCGCACCGGCTGGCGGCGCGAGATCTTATCGCAGCTGGTTAAAGAGTGGGGCTGGGATGAAGAGAAGTTAGCGGTACTGGATAACCGCGCGCAGTGGAAAATCGAACGGGTACGCGAAGCGCACAACGAGCTGCTGGATGCGATGATGCAGAGCTATCGCAACCTGATTCGCTTTGCGCGTCGCAACAATTTAAGCGTCAGCGCCAGCCCGCAGGATATCGGCGTGCTGACGCGTAAACTGTATGCCGCGTTCGAGGCGCTGCCGGGTAAAGTCACTTTAGTGAACCCGCAGATTTCGCCCGATCTCTCGGAAGAGAATCTTACCTTTATTCATGTCCCGGCGGGCCGCGCTAATCGCGCCGGTTGGTATCTGTATAACCAATCGCCGGACATGAGTTCCATCATCAGCCATCAGCCGCTGGAATATAATCGCTATCTGAACAAGCTGGTGGCGTGGGCGTGGTTTAACGGTTTGCTGACCAGCAAAACGCGTCTGCATATGAAGGGCAACGATCTGTGCGATCTGCCGCGTCTGCAGGAACTGGTTAACGATGTGTCGAGCCACTTCCCGCTGCGCGTGCCAGCACCGACGCCGAAAGCGCTCTACAGCCCGTGCGAAATTCGTCACTTAGCGATTATCGTTAACCTGGAACACGATCCTACCTCCGCATTCCGCAATCAGGTGGTGCATTTTGATTTCCGTAAGCTGGATGTGTTCAGCTTCGGTCAGCAGCAGCAATGTCTGATTGGCAGCATCGATCTGCTCTATCGCAACTCGTGGAATGAAGTGCGTACGCTGCACTTCAATGGTGAGCAGGCGATGATTGAGGCGCTAAAAACCATTCTCGGCAAAATGCATCAGGATGCAGCGCCGCCGGATACGGTAGAAGTATTCTGCTACAGCCAGCATCTGCGCGGTTTAATTCGTACTCGCGTGCAGCAGCTGGTTTCGGAATGCATTGAGCTGCGTCTGTCGAGCACGCGTCAGGAACCGGGCCGCTTTAAAGCGTTACGCATGGCGGGCCAAACCTGGGGCTTATTCTTCGAACGCATGAGCGTGTCGGTGCAGAAGCTGGAAAACGCCGTGGAATTTTATGGCGCGATTTCTAACAACAAGCTGCATGGTTTGTCGATTAAAGTGGAATCGAACCAGACGCCGTTGCCGCCGGTGGTGAACGGCTACGCCAGCGAAGGCATCATTCAGTTCTTCTTTGAAGATACTAATGACGATCGCGGTTTCAACATCTATATCCTCGACGAAACCAATCGCGTTGAGGTTTATCACCATTGCGAAGGCAGTAAAGAAGAGCTGGTACGCGACGTGAGTCGATTCTACTCATCGTCGCATGACCGTTTTACCTACGGTTCCAGCTTTATCAATTTTAACCTGCCGCAGTTCTACCAGATTGTGAACACTGGCGAACGTTTCCAGGTGATTCCTTTCCGCAGCCAAACGCTGACGCAGCTCTGCGCTACCCAGCCTGACAACGACAACGGCGACTTCCAGCCGCGCTACCAAATGCATTGATCCCGCCCGCGTTCGCGCGGCGGGATGCGCTGTTACTCTGACCTGCCGCAGGAAATGCGGCTATTTCCTGTTGCTTTTACAACGTCAACTGCGATGATAAGCAACCATGGCTTTAGGACAGAAGAGCAGACAGAATGATACGAGTGATGAGTCAGCTGGGTATGGCGCTGGCACTGGTCAGCCTGGTAGGCTGTGGCCTAAAAGGACCGCTGTATTTCCCGCCGAAAGATCAGCCAAACAAGCCGAAACAGCAGGTCACCGCGCAGCAGCAAAAAGCGGCTCAGGATGCTGATGTCGGTGGTTTGGTCACCAGCAAGCCTGGTTCGCAGGCCAACTAAACTCAATGAGTAATCCGGCGGAGCAGAAAATGCAGTTCTCAAAAATGCACGGTCTCGGCAACGACTTTATGGTTGTGGATGCTGTGACGCAAAACGTCTTTTTTTCGCCGGAACTGATTCGCCGCCTGGCGGACAGAAATCTGGGGATCGGTTTTGATCAGCTACTGATCGTTGAACCGCCTTACGATCCGGATCTCGATTTCCATTACCGCATTTTCAACGCCGATGGCAGCGAAGTCGCGCAGTGCGGCAACGGCGCACGCTGCTTTGCCCGCTTTGTGCGTCTGAAAGGTTTGACCAATAAAAGCGACATTCGTGTCAGCACGCAAACCGGCCGCATGGTGCTCAGCGTTACCAATGATGAGCTGGTGCGCGTCAATATGGGTCAACCCAACTTCGAACCGCAAAGCGTGCCGCTCCGCGCGAATAAAGCAGAGAACCTTTATTTGCAGCGGGTGGCCGAGCAAACCGTGATGTTTGGTGCGGTATCGATGGGCAATCCGCACTGCGTGATTCAGGTAGAAAGCGTGAAAACCGCGCCGGTGGAAACGCTGGGCCCAGAGCTGGAAAGCCACGAGCGATTCCCGGAGCGCGTCAATGTCGGCTTTATGGAAGTGGTCAATCGTGAACACATCCGTCTGCGCGTGTATGAACGTGGTGCAGGCGAAACCCAGGCATGCGGCAGCGGCGCCTGCGCGGCGGTCGCCTGCGGCGTTCAGCAGGGCATTCTGGCGGAAAATGTCCGCGTCGATTTGCCGGGCGGAACGCTGCACATTGCCTGGAAAGGGGAAGGGCAGCCGCTGTTTATGACCGGTCCAGCCACACACGTCTACGATGGGTTTATTCATCTATGAAAAATGTCGAAGAGCAAACCGAAAGCGAGGTTTTGCTGGACGATCAATCGGTAAGCGCATTTCTGCGTCAAAACCCCGATTTTTTTATTCGCAATGCGCGCCAGGTTGAACAGATGATGGTGCCGCATCCGGTACGCGGCAGTGTTTCGCTGGTGGAGTGGCATATGGCGCGGCAGCGCAACCACATCCAGCAGTTAGAAGAGGAGATCACGCTGCTGATGGAGCAGGCTACCGCCAACCATCAGCTGTTTGATCGCCTGCTGGCGCTGCAAGGTCATCTCGCCGCCGCCGACAGCTTGCAAGAGATGCTAACGCGTCTGCACCGCTGGGCGCGCGAACTGGGTCTGGCCGGCGCACACGTACGCGTGTTCAATGACAAGTGGCACATCGGCGCACCCTCTGATTTCACCCAGCTCGGCTTGTCACGTCAGGCATTCGAACCGCTGCGCATTCAGCGCTTCGGCAATGAACATCACTATCTCGGCAGCCTGAACGGTCCGGAATTGCTACTGCTGTTGCCGCAGGCCAAAGCGATTGGCTCGGTAGCGATGTCGCTGATGGGCGAACGCGGCGAGCTGGGCATATTAATGTTCACCAGCCGCGATAATCAGCATTATCAGGCGGGCATGGGTACGCTGCTGCTGCAGCATCTGGCGCAAATGTTGCCGGATCTGCTGTCACGCTGGATTGAACGCGCATGAGTCACGTCAGTCCGCTGCTGCCGGCCGTGGATGACTTTCTGCGTTATCTCAAGGTCGAACGCCAGCTGAGTCCGCTGACGCAAAAGAATTACCAACGGCAATTGCAGGCGATTATGGCAATGGCCGATGAGATGAAGCTGACGAGCTGGTCGCAGCTGGAACCGGCGCAGGTGCGCAGCCTGGCGGCACGCAGCCGGCGGGGCGGTTTAGGCGCCAGCAGTCTGGCGCTGCGTATGTCGGCGCTGCGCAGTTTTCTCGACTGGCAAGTGCATCAGGGCATGCTGAGCGCCAATCCCGCCAAAGGCATATCCACGCCGCGTAATGCGCGCCATCTGCCGAAAAACATGGATGTCGACGAAGTTAACCAACTGCTGGAGATCGATCTCAACGATCCGCTGGCAGTACGCGACCGCGCGATGCTGGAAACCATGTACGGCGGCGGTTTGCGTCTGTCTGAGCTGGTGAATATGGATTGTCGCCACATGGATTTGGAGGCCGGTGAAGTGCGGGTGCTGGGTAAAGGCAGCAAAGAGCGCCGCGTACCGATTGGCGGCACGGCGGTGACCTGGATTCAGCACTGGTTACCGCTGCGTGCTAGCTTTGCGCCGCAGGATGATGCGCTGTTTGTCTCCAGCCGCGGCAGCCGGATTTCGACGCGCAACGTGCAGAAGCGTTTTGCCGAATGGGGCATCAAGCAAGGCGTTGCCAGCCATATTCATCCGCATAAACTGCGCCACTCTTTTGCCACGCATTTGCTGGAATCAAGCGGCGATCTGCGCGCGGTACAGGAACTGCTCGGTCACGCCAATCTGGCGACCACGCAAATCTACACTCATCTGGATTTCCAGCATCTGGCGACGGTTTACGATGCGGCCCATCCGCGTGCCAAACGAGGAAAGTCTTAATGAAGTTTTATCGTCCGCTCGGCCCAATCAAAGCAATCACCTTTGATCTCGACGACACGCTGTATGACAACCATCCCGTCATCCGCAAAACCACTGCAGAATCGCACGCTGCGCTGCAGGCGTATCATCCGGCGCTGCGAGAATTCACCCCGGCGGATTATCAGACGCTGCGCAATGAGTTGCTGGCGCGCGAGCCGGAAATTTATCACGACGTGTCTGAATGGCGTCGTCGCTCGGTGGAGCTGGCGCTGCTCAATGTCGGCTTATCCAAAGCGGAAGCCACCGCCGGTGCCAGCGACGTGATGAGCGTCTTCCATCAGTGGCGTAGTGAAGTCGATATGCCGGAAGAGACGCATCAAACGCTGACGTGGCTGGGCGAGCGTGTGCCGCTGGTGGCGATCACCAACGGCAATGCCTGTCCGGAAAAGCTCGGCATCCATCATCACTTCCAGTTCGCGCTGCGTGCCGGTCCGCACGGTCGCGCCAAGCCGTGGCAGGATATGTATCATCTGGCCGCTGAGCGTTTGAGCATTGCGCCGCAGCACATTCTGCACGTCGGCGACGATCTCACCACTGATGTGGCCGGTTCGCTGCGTGCCGGTATGCAAGCCTGCTGGATCAATTTGCGTGAAGGCAATCTGATGAAGATCGACGATGCGCGTTTGCTGCCGCACGTTGAAATTGATCGGTTGGCATCTCTGACCTCGCTGCTATAATCCACACATGTAAATATATACAGCTCTATCCGCAGCAGTGTGGATTTGAGTTCATTTTCTTTCGCGAACGGTGCTTATGGACGTTTCTGATCTGCTTGACGGCTTGAATGACAAACAGCGCGAGGCGGTCGCCGCACCGCGCAGCAACCTGCTGGTGCTGGCCGGAGCAGGCAGTGGCAAAACCCGTGTGCTGGTGCATCGCATCGCCTGGCTGCTGTCGGTAGAGAACTGCTCGCCGTATTCGATTATGGCGGTGACCTTCACCAACAAAGCGGCGGCGGAAATGCGCCATCGTATCGATCAGCTGATCGGCACCAGCCAGGGCGGCATGTGGATTGGCACTTTCCACGGCCTGGCGCACCGTTTACTGCGCGCGCATCACCTTGATGCCGGCTTGCCGCAGGATTTCCAGATCCTCGACAGCGACGATCAGCTGCGTCTGCTGAAGCGCCTGATCAAAGCGATGAACCTTGATGAGAAACAGTGGCCTGCGCGTCAGGGCATGTGGTACATCAACGGTAAAAAAGATGAAGGCCTGCGGCCAAAACACATCGAAAGCTACGGCAATCCGGTTGAACAAACCTGGCTGCGCATCTATCAGGCGTATCAGGAAGCCTGCGATCGCGCCGGATTAGTGGATTTCGCCGAGCTGCTGCTGCGCGCCCACGAACTCTGGCTTAACAAGCCGCATATCCTGAACCATTACCGTGAGCGTTTCAGCAACGTGCTGGTGGATGAGTTCCAGGATACCAACAATATTCAGTACGCATGGATTCGCATGCTGGCGGGTGATAGCGGCCGCGTGATTATTGTTGGCGATGACGATCAGTCGATTTACGGCTGGCGCGGTGCGCAGGTGGAGAACATCCAGCGCTTCCTGCAGGATTTTCCCGGCGCGGAAACCATTCGCCTGGAGCAGAACTATCGCTCGACCAACAACATTCTGAAAGCGGCGAACACGCTGATCGCCAACAACAATGGCCGCCTCGGTAAAGAGCTGTGGACCGACGGCAGCGATGGTGAAAAGATCTCACTCTACTGCGCATTCAACGAGCTGGATGAAGCGCGCTTTGTGGTCAATCGCATCAAAAGCTGGCACGAGAACGGCAATGCGCTGCAGGATTGCGCCATTCTCTACCGCAGCAACGCCCAATCGCGCGTGCTGGAAGAGGCGCTGCTGCAAGGCAGCATGCCGTATCGCATTTATGGCGGCATGCGCTTCTTCGAGCGTCAGGAGATTAAAGATGCGCTGGCCTATCTGCGTTTAATGGCCAATCGCAACGACGATGCAGCCTTTGAGCGTGTGGTGAACACGCCGGTGCGCGGCGTCGGCGATCGTACCCTCGATGTGGTGCGCCAGACCGCGCGCGATCAGCAACTCACCTTGTGGCAGGCCACGCGCGAGCTGTTGCAGAACAAAGCCTTAGCCGGACGCGCCGCGTCGGCGTTACAACGCTTCTGCGAGTTGGTCGATTCACTGGCCAGCGAAACCGCCGAGATGCCGCTGCATGTGCAAACCGATCGCGTAATTAAAGACTCCGGTTTATGGGTGATGTACGAGCAGGAGAAGGGCGAGAAAGGCCAGGCGCGTATAGAAAACCTTGAGGAACTGGTCACGGCAACGCGCCAGTTCAGCTATCAGGACGAAGACGAAGATTTGATGCCGCTGCAGGCGTTCTTGTCGCATGCGGCGCTGGAGGCAGGCGAAGGCCAGGCCGACAAATGGCAGGACGCGGTGCAGCTGATGACCATGCACTCGGCGAAAGGGCTGGAGTTCAGCCAGGTATTTATCGTCGGCATGGAAGAGGGCATGTTCCCGAGCCAGATGTCGCTGGATGAAGGCGGTCGTCTGGAAGAGGAGCGCCGTCTGGCTTACGTTGGCGTGACGCGTGCCATGGTCAAGCTGACGCTCACCTATGCTGAAAGCCGTCGTCTTTATGGTAAGGAAGTGTATCACCGTCCATCACGCTTCATCGGTGAGCTGCCGGAAGAGTGCGTGGAAGAGGTGCGTTTGCGCGCCAGCGTCAGCCGTCCGGTGAGCCATCAGCGCATGGGCACGCCCATCGCGCAAAATGACAGCGGCTTCACGCTCGGCCAGCGCGTGCGTCATGCCAAGTTCGGTGAAGGCACCATCATCAATCTCGAAGGCAGCGGTGAACACAGCCGTTTGCAAGTGGCGTTTCAGGGCCAGGGCATCAAGTGGCTGGTGGCGGCTTACGCCCGTCTGGAAACGGTGTAGCGCGGTTGCGCTACCTTGACGACTTTTTCGTCTCAGCGTAACATGCGCGCACTATTATCATGAGAGGACAATGCCTTGGACGCGCCCAGTCGATGCTGGCTCAATCACCTGTTTAACAGGAACTCCTAAGGTTACCTCTTTTAGCTGGTAGCCTTAGCGGTTAACAGCGACCTCCCTTTTTTACTCTCGTCGCGTGAGTTAGCACTGATTTACCCTTGAAGCGAAAGTTTCCGTGTTCAGGCTTCGCCGTGCCCGTAATTTACAGTGGTCACCGCCTTGTCCCATTCCGAAAAAATGGGGAGTTATTGCTATGCTGAGCGCATTTAAACTCGATCGTAATCGCCTGACGCGCATCGAGCTGGAAGAAGATAACGACAAACTCAACACGTCTGTTTGGGTCGATCTGATCGAACCTGACGACAGCGAACGCGATCGCGTGCAATGCGAGCTCGGCCAGAGCCTGGCGACGCGTCCGGAACTGGAAGACATCGAAGCCTCGGCGCGTTTCTTCGAAGACGAAGACGGCCTGCACATTCACTCCTTCTTCTTCTTTGAAGATGCCGAAGACCACGCTGGCAACTCCACCGTGGCATTCACCATCCGCGAAGATCGCCTGTATACGCTGCGCGAACGCGAACTGCCAGCTTTCCGTCTCTATCGCATGCGTGCGCGCAATCAGATGCTGACCGATGGCAACGCCTATGAGCTGCTGCTGGATTTGTTTGAGACCAAAATCGAACAGCTGGCGGATGAGATCGAGAACATCTATAGCGCGCTGGAGAAACTCAGCCGCGTGATCATGGAAGGCCAGCAGGGCGAAGAGTACGATCAGGCGCTGTCACGTCTGGCGGAGCTGGAAGATATCGGCTGGAAAGTGCGGTTATGTCTGATGGATACCCAGCGTGCCCTCAACTTCCTGGTGCGCAAAGCGCGTCTGCCGGGCAACCAGCTGGAGCAGGCGCGTGAAATCCTGCGCGATATCGAATCGCTGTTGCCGCATAACGAATCGCTGTTCCAGAAGGTCAACTTCCTGATGCAGGCGGCAATGGGCTTCATCAATATTGAGCAGAACCGCATCATCAAGATCTTCTCAGTGGTTTCGGTGGTATTCCTGCCGCCCACGCTGGTGGCATCCAGCTACGGCATGAACTTCGAGTTTATGCCGGAGTTGAAATGGAGCTTTGGTTATCCGGGCGCGATTAGCCTGATGATTCTCGCTGGCCTGGCGCCGTACCTCTATTTCAAACGCAAGAACTGGCTTTAACCCTTCTTACTCCCCTCTAAACAATTCGAGTTGCAGCAAGGCGGCAAGTTTGTGAATCCCAGGAGCTTACTAAAGTAAGTGACTGGGGTGAATAAAGGCAGCCAACGTAGCTGCGACTTGAATTATGACGAGGGGAGCGTAATCTGTTGGCTCTCTTCTTAAATCAATGATTTCCACCCTATGGCGCGCTTCTCATTGCGACTTCAGTGGACACTGCTGCTGATTGCTTCGTTAGTGCTGGGGATTATCCTCCAGCTGTTCCATCTTCCTGCGGCCTTGCTGCTTGGCCCGATGATCGTCGGCACCTTTATGGGCTTGTCCGGCGCGACTGTTCGCATCGATAAACGTTTCTTCGTGCTGGCACAAGCGGTGCTTGGCTGCATGATTGGCCAGAGCTTATCGCCGGGCATTCTCACACCGCTGATTCAGGATTGGCCGGTGGTGTTGGCGGTGCTGGTGCTGACGTTGGCGGCCAGCGGCCTGTCCGGTTTTCTCCTGGTACGCTTCAGTAGTTTGCCCGGCCCAACCGGCGCATGGGGATCGTCGCCCGGCGGCGCTTCGGCGATGGTGGCGATGGCCGGTGATTTCGGGGCGGATGTGCGGCTGGTGGCGTTTATGCAGTATCTGCGCGTGCTGTTTGTCGCCACCGCTGCGGCCGTGGTGGCGCGCATTGGCCTCGGCACCCACGGCGGTGCAGCTGAACTGGTGTGGTTTCCCGCGCTGCACAGCAGCTTTCTGCTGACGCTGCTGGTGATGGTCGCCGGTGCGTGGCTCGGCCAGAGGCTGCGAATTCCCTCTGGTGCCTTGCTGCTACCCGCGCTGATCGGTGCGATATTGCACGGCACCGATGTGGCGACTTTGCAGGTTCCGGAATGGCTGCTGGCGCTAGCCTACGCACTGATTGGCTGGAGCGTGGGATTGCGTTTCACCCGACCGATTTTCAAACTTGCGCTGCGAACGCTGCCGCAAATGTTGCTGTCGATTTTTGGTTTGATGCTATTGTGCGGCGGATTAGCCTGGATGCTAACGCGCGTGCTACACGTCGATCTGATGACCGCCTATCTGGCAACCAGCCCGGGTGGGCTGGATACCGTGGCGATTATTGCGGCCGGCACGCGCGTCGATATGGCTTTTGTCATGGCGCTGCAGACGCTGCGTCTGTTCACCATTCTGCTTACCGGTCCGGCGCTGGCGCGTTTTATTTCACGCTACGCGCATGCGCGCCCGAGCTGAGAACGCAACCGCATCAATAATGAACACGGCGAGCGCCAGCCAGATAAAGCCGAAGGTCACCATTTTATCCGGCGTCAGGCGCTCGCCGTAGAACAGCACCGCCAGCAGGAACATCAGCGTCGGACCCAGATACTGGAAGAAACCGACGGTCGATAAGCGCAGACGCGCGCAGGCGGCAGCAAAAAACATCAGCGGAATGGTGGTGATAATGCCCGCCGCGACCAGCTTGAGATTGAGGCTCATGGCGTTGGCGCTGAGATGGCTGGTGGCGCTATCGGCAAAACCAAACAGGTAAATCGCCGCCAGCGGGAATAGCCACAGCGTTTCGATCAACATGCCACTTTGCGCATCGACCTGAATTTTTTTGCGCACCAAACCGTACAAAGCAAAACTCAACGCCAGGCCAAGGCCGATAATCGGCAGCGATCCAAACTGCCACAGCTGCACCAGCACGCCGGTGGTCGCCAGCAGTACCGCCAGCCACTGCAAGCGGCGGAAGCGTTCGCGCAGGAACAGCATGCCAAACACCACATTAATCAGCGGGTTGATAAAGTAGCCGAGGCTGGCTTCCAGCATGTGCTGATTGTTCACTGCCCAGATAAACAGCAGCCAGTTGCCGCCAATGGTGGTGGCGGTCAGCGCCAGCAGCAGCACCTTTTTCGGCTGAGCCAGTACGCTACGTACCTGCGCCCAGCTGCGCGTCAATGTGATCAACAACAGCATAAACAGTGCGGACCAAATCACGCGATGCGTCATGATCTCGGTAGCGGGCACCTCTTTGACCAGTTTGAAGTAGGCGGGGGCAATGCCCCAAATGAAGTAAGCGCCGAGCGCATAGCCAATACCCTGGCGAGTTTGTTGCGAATCCATCATGTCATTCCAAAAATACTGATTAGCCAATCATGTAGGTGGCGGTAGCGGTGGCGATGTAATCGCCTTGCTGGTTATGTAACTCCACGCGCGCCACAGCGACTTTGTTGCCGCCGCGCAGCAGGCTGCTGGTGGCGACAAAGCGCTCGCCGCGGCCAGGGCGCAGATAATCCACGCGCATATCGATGGTGCCCATGCGTGACAGGCGCTGACGCAGCTCTTCCTCGGTAATGCTCTCCTGACGCGTCAGCGCATAGCTGACACACACCAGCCCGGCGGCGACATCGAGCACTGAAGCGATCACGCCGCCGTGCAGAATCTGCTGCGCCGCGTTGCCGACCAGCATGGTTTTATTGGCGAAGCCGAGTTCGGCGTAATCCGCTTCCAGTCGATCCAGCTCTAATCCGAGCGCCTGATTGAAGGGCATGTGATAAACAAAGATTTCGCCAATCAGACGACGCGCTTCCTGCTGTGTCAGCAACGGGGATGACATAATGCCTGCCTTAAAATGTTAACGAGTTGTGTATATTATGCCGCGTTCGAGCCGCTTTCCAGTTTCGGAAATCGGCGCTGATCAACCGCAGGTTTTGCGTGTAGAATGGCCTGCTTTTTGAACCGTCACTTGACGATTACGACACGCAGTTCTCTGGAGAATTCTATGCGTAAGCATTACGCCTTGCTGGCCGCGGCGCTGATCCTTCCTGGCCTGGCGCAGGCTGAAGAAGCCACGATAAAAGAGGTTCATGATGCACCGGCAGTGAAGGGCAGCATTATCGCTAACCTGCTGGAGAAACACGATAACCCGTTCGTGCTCTATCCTTACGAAAACAACTATCTGCTCTACACCTACACCAGCGACATGAACAAAGAGGCGATCTCTTCGTACAACTGGGCAGACAAAGCTAAAAATGATGAAGTAAAATTCCAGCTCAGCCTGGCGTTTCCGCTGTGGCGCGGCATTTTAGGCGATAACTCGGTGCTGGCGGCGTCTTATACTCAGCGCTCGTGGTGGCAGCTCTCGAACCGTGGTGCGTCATCACCGTTCCGTGAAACCGATTATGAGCCACAAATTTTCCTCGGCTGGGCCACCGATTACACCTTCGCAGGCTGGACCTTACGCGATGTGGAAACCGGCTTAGTGCATCAGTCGAACGGCCGCAGCGAGCCGACCTCACGCAGCTGGAACCGCGTTTACGCGCGCTTCATGGCGCAGAACGGCAATCTGCTCGCAGAGATCAAACCCTGGTATCGTCTGCCTGAAAGTGAAAGCAATGACGATAACCCGGACATCACCAAATACATGGGTTACTACCGCGCCAAGCTCGGCTACATGATGGGCGAGAACATTTTCAGCGTGGAAGGTAACTACAACTGGAACAGCGGCTTTGGCGGTGCAACCTTCGCCTGGAGCTACCCGATCTCTGAACACGTGCGCTTTTACACGCAGGTCTTCAGCGGTTATGGTGAATCATTGATCGACTATAACCATCGCCAGACGCGCTTCGGCGTGGGCGTGACGCTCAACGATCTGTTCTAACCCGCAACAAAGACAGGATTACCGTGGCAACATCGGCAGTGCTTAATCAGGAAATGCTGGCGCAGCAGGTATTACAAGATACCTTCGGCTATCAGCAGTTCCGCCCAGGTCAGCAAAACATCATCGAAACCGCCCTGTCAGGACGCGATTGTCTGGTGGTGATGCCGACTGGCGGCGGCAAATCGCTGTGCTATCAAATCCCGGCGCTGGTGCGCGAAGGGCTGACGCTGGTGGTTTCACCGCTGATTTCACTGATGAAAGATCAGGTCGATCAGCTGCTGGCCAACGGCGTGGCTGCAGCGTGCCTCAACTCGACGCAGACGCGTGAGCAGCAGCAGCAGGTGTTTGCGGATTGTCGTACCGGCAAGCTCAAGCTGCTGTATATCGCGCCTGAACGTCTGATGATGGACAATTTCCTCGACAGCCTGCACCAGTGGAATCCGGTGATGCTGGCGGTGGATGAAGCGCACTGTATTTCGCAGTGGGGCCACGATTTCCGTCCGGAATATGGCTCGATCGGCCAGTTGCGTCAGCACTTCCCTGATTTGCCGGTCATGGCATTGACCGCCACCGCCGATGAAACTACGCGTAACGATATCGTCCATCTGCTGCAGATGGACGATCCGCTGATTCAAATCAGCAGCTTTGACCGCCCCAATATTCGCTACACGCTGGTGGAGAAATTCAAACCCACTGAGCAACTTCTGCGTTATGTGCAGGATCAGCGCGGCAAAAGCGGCATCATTTACTGTAACAGCCGCGCCAAAGTGGAAGACACCGCCGCGCGCCTGCAGAGCCGTGGTTTGAGCGTTGGCGCGTATCACGCCGGCATTGATAGCGCGCAGCGTGCCAGCGTGCAGGAAGCCTTCCAGCGTGACGATCTGCAAATTGTGGTCGCTACCGTGGCGTTCGGGATGGGCATTAACAAACCCAACGTGCGCTTTGTGGTGCACTTCGATATTCCGCGCAACATCGAATCCTATTATCAGGAAACCGGCCGCGCCGGGCGCGATGGCCTGCCTGCCGAAGCGATGATGCTTTACGATCCGGCCGACATGGCGTGGTTGCGTAAATGTCTGGAAGAGAAAGTGCCTGGCCCGTTGCAGGATATTGAACGCCACAAGCTCAATGCGATGGGCGCGTTTGCTGAAGCGCAAACCTGTCGTCGTCTGGTGTTGCTGAACTATTTCGGCGAAGGTCGCCAGCAGCAGTGCGATAACTGCGATATCTGCCTCGATCCGCCGCGTCGCTACGACGGTTTGCTGGAGGCGCAAAAGGCGCTGTCGAGCATCTATCGTACCGGCCAACGCTTTGGAATGGGCTATATTGTTGAAGTTTTGCGCGGCGCCAGTAATCAGCGCATTCGCGACAACGGCCACGACAAACTGCCGGTGTACGGCTTAGGCCGCGAGCACAGCCACGAACACTGGATCAGTGTGCTGCGTCAGCTGATCCACCTCGGGATGGTAACGCAAAACATCGCCATGCATTCGGCGCTGCAACTCACCGAAGCGGCGCGTCCGGTATTACGTGCGGAAGTGCCGCTGATGCTGGCGGTGCCGCGTATCGTGACGGTGAAAACGCGCGGCAGCAGTTCGCCGAAAGTGCACAGCGGCAATTACGATCGCCAGCTGTTTGCCAAGCTGCGTAAGCTGCGCAAAGCGATTGCCGATGAAGAGAATATTCCGCCGTACGTGGTGTTTAATGATGCCACGCTAATTGAAATGGCAGAACAAATGCCGATTAGCGCGTCAGAAATGCTCAGCGTGAACGGCGTCGGTCATCGCAAACTGGAGCGTTTTGGTAAGCCGTTCCTGGTGATGATCAAAGAACATGTTGATGAAGGTTAAAGGAAAAAATTCATGCTGATGTTATTCGCCACCGTCGCGCTGGTGCATCTGGTTGCGCTGATGAGTCCCGGCCCGGACTTCTTCTTTGTGTCGCAAACGGCGGCGAGCCGCTCGCGCAAAGAGGCGATGATGGGCGTTCTGGGCATTACGCTGGGTATTGTGATCTGGGCCGGAGTGGCGCTGATGGGCCTGCATCTGATCCTGGAAAAAATGGCCTGGCTGCATGAAATCATTATGGTCGGCGGCGGATTGTATCTGCTGTGGATGGGCTGGCAGCTGATGCGCTCAGCGCGTCAACGTCATAAGCAGCCACAATCGGAAGCGCCGGTGGTTGAGCTGCCGAAAAAGGGCATGAGCTTCCTGAAAGGTTTCCTGACTAACCTGTCGAACCCAAAAGCGATCATCTACTTCGGTAGCGTATTCTCATTGTTTGTTGGCAACGACGTTGGCGCGATGGAGCGCTGGGGGTTGTTCCTGCTGATTATCGGAGAGACGTTCGCGTGGTTTACGCTGGTGGCGGCGATTTTCGCTATGCCGTGGATGCGTGATAAGTATCAGCGAATGGCGAAGTGGGTGGATGGTATGGCGGGCGTGTTGTTCGCCGGTTTTGGCATTCACCTCATCATTTCACGTTAAGCCTGGTTTACTTGCCATTTCGGTACCGGGCAGTGCTCGCCCTCCTCACGTACGACGTGTACGCTCCGGGGGCTGCGCGCTGGCCGGCACCGAACTGGCTGCGCCACCAACGGCTTTGAAGTGGGTGCGATTTTCTTTTACGCCATTCTGCGTGCGCTGGCTAGCAGCGCGCCTACTGCCATAAACAATCCACCAAAGGTGCGGTTCAGCAGCTTCATCTGCTTCGGGCCTTTAATCCAGCCGGCGATACGCGTTGCCAGCGTGGCGTAACCAATCATTACGATGATATCGACCACAATGGTGGTCACGCCCAGCACCAGATATTGCATGAGCTGCGGCTGGTGCGGCTGAATAAACTGCGGGAACAGCGCAGCGAGAAACACGATGCTTTTCGGGTTGGTGAGGTTTACCAACACGGCACGCTTAAACAGGCGGCGACGCGGCATGGCTTTGGCAACGGCGTCGAGGTCGATGCCACCCGCCGAGCGCCACTGCTGAATGCCCAGCCATACCAGATAGGCTGCACCGGCCCACTTCAGGACTTCAAACGCCAGAATCGATTGGGAAAACAGCGCACCTAAACCGGCGCCGACCAGCACAATATGAATGGCCAGACCCAGCTGCAAGCCGGTAATCGATGCCGCTGCGCCGCGATAGCCGTGACTGATGCCGGTGCTCATGGTGTTGATCGCGCCGGAGCCGGGTGAAAGGCTGAGGATGGTTGTGGTCAGCAGATAGGTTAACCACCATTCAATGGTCATGTGTGACATTCCCTGAAGTTAGCGAAGTGTGACACAATACGACAGAAAATCGCCGCACGCTACGCAGCACAGGCGCGCAAATCACGTTTTTTTCAGGGGGACGGATGCAGCAGCATAAACAGAGTTGGCTCGGACGTGAGCGAGGCTTTTCGGCCTTTGCCACCGGTCCGCTGCTCGACTTCTGGCGTCGCCGTGAAGAGTGTGAATTTACCGGCGTCGGCAACCTGAAGATTCGCTACGTCCGTTTCACCTCACCGCAACATCGCCGTGTCATTCTGGTCGTGCCTGGCCGCATTGAGAGCTACATCAAGTATCCCGAACTGGCTTACGACCTGTTCATGTGCGGCTACGATGTGGTGATTCTCGACCATCGCGGTCAGGGACGCTCTGAACGTCTGCTGGAAGATTCGCATCGCGGCCATGTGGTGGAATTTGGCGACTACGTTGACGACCTGGAAACGCTGTATCTGAAAGAGATCGTGAGTCCACATTATCAGCAGCGCTACGTGCTGGCCCACTCGATGGGCGGCGCGATTTTAGCGCTGTTTCTGGCGCGTCAGCCGCAGGCGTTTCATGCTGCGGTGTTCTCCGCGCCGATGTTTGGCATTGTGCTGCCGCTGCCCGACTGGAT
Organism: Kluyvera sp. 1366; assembly: GCF_054823405.1. Classification (NCBI taxonomy): domain Bacteria; kingdom Pseudomonadati; phylum Pseudomonadota; class Gammaproteobacteria; order Enterobacterales; family Enterobacteriaceae; genus Kluyvera; species Kluyvera sp. 1366. The sequence continues at coordinate 30,043 of NZ_JBTRDW010000008.1, read as the reverse complement.
GGCGCACCGCATTCTGGACTGGACCGAGAAACTGCCGGCGCTGCGTGAAGGTTACGCGCTGGGCACCGGGCGCTGGCGCGCCAATCCGTTTGGCATCAACCGCCTGACGCATAGCCGCGAACGCTATCGCCGTAACCTGCGTTTTTACGCCGACGATCCGGCAATTCGCGTCGGTGGCCCCACTTATCACTGGGTGCGCGAAGGCGTGCAGGCCGGGCGGGACATCTTCAATCAGGTAGCGAACATCACCACGCCGACCTTGCTGCTGCAGGCCAGTGAAGATGATGTGGTGGATAACCGCTCACAAAATCTATTTTGTACGGCGATGGCCGCAGCAGGACATCCCTGCGCGGGCAACGCGCCGTATGTGATCAAAGGAGCGCGTCATGAGATCTTGTTTGAAACAGACGCGATGCGTGCCGAAGCGCTAAACGCGGTGGTCGATTTCTTTGAACGCCACGCTTAATCAATTTTACTTTCCGATATCAACACCCGAGGTTTACATGTATCACATCGTCGCATCCGACCTGGATGGCACGCTGCTCTCTCCGGACCATCGCCTGACGCCGTTCGCGCGCACCACGCTGCAGGAACTGGTGGCGCGTGATATCCACTTTGTCTTTGCCACCGGCCGTCACTATATCGACGTCGGACAGATGCGCGATAAGCTCGGCATTCCGGCTTACATGATCACGTCTAATGGCGCACGCGTGCACAACGCCGCAGGTGAACTGGTGTTCAGCCACAATCTTGACGCCGACATCGCCAGCGATCTGTATGGCCTGCAATATCATGACGAGCATATCCTGACGCACGTCTATCGCGACGATGAGTGGTTCATGAGCCGTCATCGTCCGGATGAGCAGGACTATTTCCGTGAATCGGTGTTTAACTATCAGGTTTACCAGCCGGGCATGCTGCCGACTGATGGCATCAGCAAAGTGTTCTTCACCTGCGAAGATCCGGAGCGTTTAATTCCCATGGAGCAGGCGATTGAAGCGCGCTGGGGCGATCGCGTGAATGTCAGCTTCTCGCTGCCAACGTGTCTGGAAGTGATGGCGGGCGGCGTTTCCAAAGGCCACGCGCTGGAAGCGGTAGCGAAACAGCTCGGCCACTCGCTGAAAGCGTGCATCGCCTTCGGCGACGGCATGAATGATGTGGAGATGCTCAGCATGTCGGGTAAAGGCTGCATCATGCGCAATGCGCAGCAGCGTTTGAAAGATACCTTGCCGACGCTGGAAGTGATTGGCAGCAACGCGGATGACGCCGTGCCGCATACGCTGCGTAAACTGTTCCTCGCCTAGAAAAAAGGGCCGGTCACCACCGGCCCTTTTTCGTTATGCCAGCTGTTTCTTGTGCTTGTGCTCACTGACCATGGTGAGCAGCAGCAGAATCACTGCCAGCACCGATCCGCCAATCATCACAATGAATCCGCCGTCCCAGCCGAAATAATCCACGGTGTAACCGACAATCGCACTCGCCGCAACCGATCCGCCGAGATAGCCAAACAGCCCGGTAAAGCCGGCTGCCGTTCCGGCCGCTTTTTTCGGTGCCAGTTCCAGCGCGTGCAAGCCAATCAGCATCACAGGACCGTAAATCAGGAAGCCGATCACAATCATGCACAGCATGTCGATGCCTGGATTGCCTGGAGGATTCAGCCAGTACACCACGGTGGCGATGGTCACCAGCGTCATAAAGAACACGCCGGTTGCGCCACGGTTGCCGCGGAACACTTTGTCCGACATCCAGCCGCACAGCAGCGTGCCGGGAATACCGGCATATTCGTAAAAGAAGTAGGCCCACGAGGATTTATCCAGCGTGAAGTGCTTCACCTCTTTCAGGTAGGTCGGCGACCAGTCGAGAATGCCGTAACGCAGCAGGTATACAAACACGTTCGCCAGTGCGATGTACCACAGCAGCTTGTTGGGCAGAATGTACTGCATGAAAATCTGCTTCGCCGTCAGCTCCTGCTCGTGATCCTCGTTGTAATCCGGCGGATAATCATTTTTCCACGCTTCAATCGGCGGTAAACCGCAAGATTGTGGTGTGTCACGCATCAAGGCGAAGGCAATAATCGCGATGAGGATGGCGCCAAACGCCGGCATATACAGCGCGGCTTTCCAGTCGTTAAACCACGCCATGCCGAGCAGGAACAGCAGCGGAGGAATACCGCCACCGACGTTATGCGCGCAGTTCCACACCGACACAATTCCGCCGCGCTCTTTCTGCGACCACCAGTGCACCATGGTGCGCCCGCACGGCGGCCAGCCCATGCCCTGGAACCAGCCGCACAGGAACAGCAGCACAAACATCACCATGATGCTGGAGGTGGCCCACGGCACGAACCCCATCACCAGCATCACCGCTGCGGCAAGGATCAATCCGGCGGGCAAAAACACGCGCGGATTCGAGCGGTCTGAGACCGAGCCCATAATGAATTTCGAGAAGCCGTAAGCGATGGAAATGCCCGATAGCGCAAAGCCGAGATCGCCGCGCGAGAAGCCTTGTTCCACCAGATAAGGCATTGCCAGCGCAAAGTTTTTACGCACCAAATAGTAGGCGGCATAGCCAAAAAATATTCCCAGGAAAATCTGCCAGCGCAGACGACGATAAAGCGGATCAACACGATCATCGGCCACTTGTGGGCGATGCGGTGCAGGTTTGAAAATACTCAACATGAGTGTGGCCCTCCAGGGCGCGATATAGTTATGAGTTCCCAGCAGGTTGGGGCAAAAACAGGCAGTAAAAATGGCAAAGCGAAGTTTCCATTTCGCGCAAAGGATAGTGATGGTCACGCGCAGTTACTGTGACATGTGACACATATGTTACAGTTTTATGACAATTGAGAGCGAAAAAAACCAGGAAATGTTGTATTTCGCGCATTTTTACCCGGACGTTAAAATGAGAAATGAAAATTATTCGTCGTTATTTTATCCACTTGTAAACCAGATAGTTCACCCCGATTTCGACAGTTTGTTTACACTAGCGCCACTGTTCATTTTGAGATCGTTACCGTGCTGTTACTGATCGTTACCACCATTCTGTGGGCCTTTTCCTTCAGTTTGATCGGGGAATACCTCGCAGGTCAGGTGGATTCCTGGTTCTCTGTTTTGATGCGTCTGGCGCTCGCCGCCATCGTTTTCCTGCCGTTCCTGCGCTGGCGCGGTTACCGTGCTTCCACCATCCTGCTGTATATGCTGGTGGGCATGCTGCAGCTTGGCATCATGTATTTATTAAGCTTTGAGGCTTATCTGTATCTCAGCGTGACCGAGTTCCTGCTGTTCACCGTGATGACGCCGCTGTATGTCACGCTGATCTACGATTTGCTCAGCCGACGTCCGCTGCGTATCGGCTATGCCTTCAGCGCGCTACTGGCGGTAATCGGTGCGGCGATTATTCGTTACGACAAAGTCAGCGACCATTTCTGGTTTGGCTTGCTGCTGGTACAGGCGGCAAACATCTGCTTCGCCATCGGCATGGTGGGCTACAAACGCCTGCAGGAAACTCGCCCGATGCCGCAGCACACCGCATTTTCGTGGTTCTATCTGGGCGCGGTGATGATCGCGGTGATCGCCTGGAGCTTGTGGGGCAATCCGAACAAACTGCCGACCACGTCGCTGCAGTGGGGCATTCTGGTGTGGCTGGGCGTGGCGGCTTCAGGTTTGGGCTATTTCATGTGGAACTATGGCGCTACGCAGGTGGATGCTGGCACGCTGGGTATTATGAACAACATGCATGTGCCAGCGGGCTTGCTGGTGAATCTGGCGATCTGGCAGGAGAAACCGCATTGGCCAAGTTTTCTCGCCGGTGCCGCCGTGATTTTCGCATCCCTTTATGTGCACAAACGCTGGGTATTAGGTAAGAAAAGCAACGCATAGGCTAAAAGGGAAGGGATAGCGCGGCAGTGGAGCAAAGCATCCGAGCCATGGATGGCGAGGCTGATCCACAAGGAAGTGGTTTCCCTTTGCGATCTGCTGCGCTATCCCTGACCCGGCTCGAACAAAGAAGCGATTAACCCTTCTTAGCCGGCCCCGGACGATGAATCATCGTCAACCCTTTCAGGAAATTACGCAGAATCTGATCGCCGCATTCGCGGAAATTCTTATGATCTGGGTTGCGGAAAATCGCGCCAACTTCAGCCTGTGAGATCTTAAAGTTCGCTTTCAGCAGCACATCCGGAATATCGGTGGTCTTCAGCTCAAAGGCGATACGCAATTTCTTCATGAAAATGTTGTTATTCATGCGGCGCTCAATCGAAGGCGCGGGCGCATCTTCACTCTTACCGCGACGGTAAAAAATCAGACCGTTAAGGAAATATCCCATCAATACATCTGGCAGCTTGCGAAACGCGGCATCGTCATCTTTCTTCATCCACGCCTGCACGTCTTCCAGCGGCACTTCACTTCCCGCCAGGGCAAAAATCTCCACCACTTTGCTATCGCTCAAATCCAGCATATAGCGCACGCTGCGCAGAACATCGTTACTCATCATGGTGAAACTCTCTTGGTCGCGGGTTGAGGCGGCGCATTATAGAGCAGGCGGGGCAGGGATAACAGCGCGGGCGACCTTCGCCGCCCAACAACATCAGGATGAGGTGATTTGCAGTGAGCCGGGACGCGCGGCATCGCGCACGAAGGGCAGATGTTCACAGGCGTGCTGACGGGCAAACCGCACAAAGGCTTCCATTACCGGCTGACGCTGCTCGCCTTCGCGTACGGCGGCATACAAGCGGCTCCACAAACCATCGCCTAGGGTCTTGGTCACCACTAAACCCTGCTGCTCAAAATTCTCTACTACCCAATGTGGCAGCGCGGCGATGCCCATGCGCGCCGACACCATCTGAATCAGCAGCAGCGTGTTATCGACGCTCTTCAAGGCTGGACTGACGCCCGCAGGCTGCAGGAAATGGCGCCACACATCCAAACGCTGACGCTGCACCGGATAAATCATCAGCACTTCATCGGCCATATCTTCCGGAGCAATGTGCTCAAGCTGCGCCAAAGGATGATCCGGTGCCATCACCAAACGCACTTCAAAATCGAACATCGGTGAATAAAACAATCCACTGCGCGGCAAAATATCGGAGGTCAACACCACATCCAGCTCGCCCTGTTGCAACGCGGGTTGCGGATCAAAGGTCACGCCGGATTTGAAATCCATCATCACCTGCGGCCAGCTCTGGCGGAAATTATTCAGCGCGGGCGTCAGCCACTGAATACAGCTGTGACACTCAATGGCGATACGTAACGTGGCCTGATGCGGCTCATGACACGCCTGCAAAGCCTGCTGAATCTGCGGTAAAACCTGCTCAGCCAACTGCAGCAAAATCTCTCCCTGCGGCGTAAAACGCAGCGGCTGGCTTTTACGCACAAACAGGCGAAAACCCAGCCGCTGCTCCAGATCGCTGAACTGGTGGGATAACGCCGATTGCGTCTGATGAAGCTGGGAGGCGGCGGCAGCTAACGAGCCGGTGTTCCGTAACGCCTGCAGCGTCCGCAGGTGTTTGAGTTCGATCATGAGAATCCTTCACATCGAGATTGAACAAATTGCGCTTGAGGAACATACAGTACCCGCAGATTATGGCGGTGTAAACATCTGGACGGCTAAACATCTCTGCCCCCTATTCAGTTAAGAATATCTGGAGAACAGAAAATGACCATTCTGAACCACACTCTCGGTTTCCCTCGCGTTGGATTGCGTCGTGAATTGAAAAAAGCACAGGAAAGCTATTGGGCAGGTAAAAGCTCACAGGAAGAGCTACTGGCGGTGGGGCGTGAACTGCGCGCCCGTCACTGGCAACAGCAGAAAGAGGCGGGCGTGGATCTGCTGCCAGTCGGCGATTTCGCTTGGTACGATCACGTGCTCACCACCAGCCTGCTGCTGGGTAACGTGCCAGCTCGTCACCAAAATCAGGATGGCTCGGTCGATCTCGACACGCTGTTCCGCCTTGGCCGTGGCCGCGCACCAAGCGGTGAACCGGCGGCAGCGGCGGAAATGACCAAATGGTTCAACACCAATTATCACTACATGGTGCCGGAATTCACCCAAGGGCAGCAGTTCAAACTGACCTGGACTCAGTTGCTGGATGAGGTTGATGAAGCGCTGGCGCTCGGGCACAAGATTAAACCGGTGCTGCTGGGTCCGGTTACCTATTTGTGGCTGGGTAAAGTGAAAGGTACGTCGTTCGAGCGCCTGTCACTGCTCAAAGACATTCTGCCGGTTTACCAACAGGTGCTGGCTGAACTGAAAAAACGCGGCATCGAATGGGTACAAATCGATGAGCCAGCACTGGCGCTGGAACTGCCGCAAGCGTGGCGCGATGCCTTCAAACCGGCTTACGACGCGCTGCAGGGCGAAAGCAAATTGCTGCTCACCACCTATTTCGACAGCATCGGTCAGAATCTCGACGTGATCAAAGCGCTGCCGGTGCAAGGTCTGCATGTTGACCTGGTCCACGGCAAAGACGACATCCAACAGGTGAACCAGCAGATTCCCGCGGATTGGCTGCTCTCCGTCGGCGTAATCAATGGCCGTAACGTCTGGCGTGCCGATCTCAGCAGCTGGTTTACGCGCCTGCAGCCGCTGGTGGGGCAGCGTCAACAATTGTGGATTGGATCATCCTGCTCACTGCTGCACAGCCCAATCGACCTCAGCGTGGAAACGCGCCTCGATGAGGAAGTGAAAAGCTGGTTCGCCTTTGCTCTGCAGAAGTGCACTGAGCTTGCACTGCTGAGTCATGCACTGAACAACAACGATGCCGCTTCGCTGGTTGAGTGGAGCGCACCGATTCGTGCGCGTGCCAACTCCACGCGCGTTCACAACGCCGCAGTCGGCGAGCGTCTGGCGAAAATTCAGGCCAGAGACGTTGAACGTGCCAGCAGCTACTCCGAGCGTGCCAAAGCGCAGCGTCACCGCTTTAACCTGCCAGCGTGGCCGACCACCACCATAGGTTCATTCCCGCAAACCACCGAAATTCGCGGCCTGCGCCTCGACTTTAAAAAAGGCAACATTGATGGTGGAAACTACCGCACTGGCATCGCCGAGCACATCAAACAGGCAATTGTGGAGCAGGAACGGTTGGGCCTCGACGTGCTGGTGCATGGCGAAGCAGAACGTAACGACATGGTGGAATACTTCGGCGAAAACCTCGACGGCTTCGTGTTCACCCAAAACGGCTGGGTACAGAGCTACGGCTCGCGCTGCGTTAAACCGCCGATCATCATCGGCGACGTAAGCCGTCCGCAAGCTATCACCGTTGAGTGGGCGAAGTACGCGCAGTCGCTGACCGATAAACCGGTGAAAGGCATGCTGACCGGTCCAGTGACGATTCTCTGCTGGTCGTTCCCGCGTGAAGATGTAAGCCGTGAAACCATCGCCAAACAGATTGCACTGGCGCTGCGTGACGAAGTGGAAGATCTGGAAAAAGCCGGTATTGGCATTATTCAGATTGATGAACCGGCACTGCGCGAAGGCCTGCCGCTGCATCAGTCCGATTGGGCGGCGTACCTGACCTGGGCGGTGGATGCGTTCCGTCTCAATGCCGCCGTGGCGCGGAATGAAACCCAGATCCATACCCACATGTGTTACTGCGAGTTCAATGACATCATGGACTCGATTGCCGCGCTGGATGCGGACGTTATCACCATCGAAACCTCACGTTCCGATATGGATCTGCTGGATACCTTTAAGGAGTTCGACTATCCCAACGAAATCGGTCCGGGCGTGTATGACATTCACTCACCAAACGTGCCGAGCGTGGAGTGGATGGAAGAGTTGCTGCGTAAAGCGGCGCAGAGCATCCCGGCAGAGCGTCTGTGGGTTAACCCGGATTGTGGCCTAAAAACGCGTGGCTGGGCGGAAACCCGTCAGGCGCTGGCGAACATGGTAAAAGCGGCGCAAAACCTGCGGGGTGAAACGGCTTAGTCGCTGTAAATGAGATTGGGGCGCAAATGCGCCCCTTATTATTACGCGTTTGGCGCCACGCCATACTGCGCGAACCACGCCAGCATGCGTTGCCAGCCATCTTTGGCGGAATCGGCGTGATAGCTCGCACGATAATCCGCGTTGAAAGCATGTCCCGCATCCGGATACACCACGATCTCCGCTTTAGCATTGGCGGCGTGCAGCGCCTGACGCATCTTATCAATGCTCTCCAGCGGGATGCTCTCATCCTGACCACCGTAAAGGCCCAGCACCGGTGCGTTGAGATCCACCGCGATATCGATCGGATGCTTCTGCTGCTTCAGCGTCTTCTCACCGTCTAAGCGTCCATACCACGCCACCGCTGCACGCACCTGCGGATTGTGCGCGGCAAACAGCCAGCTAATACGTCCGCCCCAGCAGAAACCGGTAATCGCCAGGCGACGGATATCACCATCGTGGCGCGTGGCCCAGTTGGCCACATGATCGAGATCGGACAACACCTGCGAATCTGGAACTTTGCTCACCAGCTCTTTGAACAGCGTGGGAATATCGTGGTAATCGTTGGGATCGCCCTCGCGGAAATAGAGTTCGGGCGCGATGGCCAGATAACCTTCCAGCGCCAGACGGCGGCAGACATCGCGGATATGCTCGTGCACTCCGAAAATTTCCTGCACTACCAACACCACCGGCAAGGTGCCTTGATACTCTTTTGGTCGGGCGTAATAGGCAGGCAGGTTTTCGCCCTGGCTCGGAACTGAGGTCTCGCCAGCATGAATCGCGTCGCTGCCGGTAATAATGGTGCTGCTTGCGGTGGGCTGAACGGCCGGTGCAAAGCCGCCGGGTGCCGTTTTTTGTGCCATATTGTCTTCGGTTTTCATTGTTCTCTCCGTGCTAGCAAATGCGCAATCACGTAACTATAGCCTGGCGAAGTGAAGCAAGGCTGGCGTAGGGTGCAGAGGAATTTTTTCACGTGTGCTGCTTCTCTATTAACATTGCCAACAACACTTACACAGCACCGCTTGTAGCAATTCAGAATTGCACAGCGTGAATGTGTGATTTATGTCACATAATGTTTTTCTGATAATGTAAGTTTCATTATCGATGGTGAATTGAGTCACATATTTATGCCGCCTGCTCACGTAGAGTGGCGCGCTCATCCCCAATTATCAGGAGTCTGTTATGGCCCAGTCTGACGTTTTCCACCTTGGCATTACTAAAGCTGATTTGAAAGGAGCCACGTTGGCCATCGTGCCTGGCGATCCTGAGCGCGTAAAGAAAATCGCCGCGTTGATGGACAATCCACAGCATCTGGCTTCACACCGTGAATTCACTACCTATCTGGCTGAAGTGGATGGCAAACCGGTTGTGGTGTGCTCCACTGGTATCGGCGGACCTTCTACCTCAATTGCGGTTGAAGAGCTGGCGCAACTGGGTGTGCGCACCTTCCTGCGCGTTGGCACCACCGGCGCTATCCAGCCGCATATTAATGTGGGCGATGTGCTGGTCACTACCGCTTCGGTACGCCTCGACGGTGCCAGCCTGCACTTTGCGCCGATGGAGTTCCCGGCCGTGGCTGATTTCACCTGCACCACCGCGCTGGTGGCAGCGGCAGAAGCGTGCGGCGCGAAAACCCACATTGGGATTACCGCCTCATCTGACACCTTCTATCCAGGCCAGGAACGCTACGACACTTTCTCCGGTCGTGTGGTGAATCGCTTCCAGGGTTCAATGGAAGAGTGGCAGCAAATGGGCGTCCTCAACTATGAGATGGAATCCGCTACACTGTTAACCATGTGCGCCAGTCAGGGACTGCGTGCCGGCATGGTGGCTGGCGTCATCGTGAACCGTACGCAAAAAGAGATCCCGGATGCCGCGACCATGAAGCAGACCGAAAGTGATGCGGTGAAAATTGTGGTTGAAGCCGCGCGTCGCTTAATTTAGTGCGCCAGTCAGGGATGAATTCGAGACCAGGCTTATAAGGAATCCCGCTATTTCCTGATTAGAATGCGCGCAATTTCAGCAGCTACTGAGAAATTTCTTATGCGCAAAATGGTTTCTGTCTCACGTCCCAATTTCATGAATAATCCCGCTACTGCACAATCACGCGTTGAAGGTGCAGCAGCGAGATTTCGCCAGGCGATGGCGGCGAATAACTATCCTCTTGCGCGTCAATGCTGTGAAGAAGTACTGCGCGTCTTGCCCAATCATATGCAGGTGCTCAGCGACTACGCGCTCACCCTGATGCGCGTCGGCGAATACAAAAAATCTTATAAAATTTACCAGAAGATCTACCAGGCTCCGGCCGCGCAGCGTGCGCAGGCATCGGAAACCTGGCTGGATGGATTAACTGAAGTGTGCGGCTGGTTGAATAAAGAAGATGAGGTGGCGCGGTACGGCCTCGAATCGCTGCAGAAATCCGATGTGACCTTCAGTAAAGGGGCGAAAGTCGCCTTCCCTTCTGAGGCACCACCGCCGATCAACCGCAGTAATCCGGCAGAAAATATCATCTCCTTTAGCCTGTATGGCGGTCAGCCACGCTACTGCGAAACCTTGATTAAAAACATCGAAGTGGCGCGCGAGCTTTATCCCGACTGGATCTGCCGCATCTATCTCGACGACAGCGTGCCGCAGCACGTCTGGCAGCGCCTGGCGCAGCCAAACACCCAGCTGGTGGATATGTCGCACGAGAAAACCATCTTCCCAACGCTGTGGCGTTTCCTGGTGATGGATGATACCAGCGTCAAACGCTATATCATGCGTGATGCGGATTCGTTGCTGTCCGAGCGCGAAGTCGTGGCGGTAGAAGCCTGGCTGACTTCGCCTTACTGGTTCCATCATATGCGCGATTACTTCTCGCATACCGAGCTGCTGCTGGCGGGCATGTGGGGCGGCTGCCACGGCGTGTTCCATAACGTTGAGCAGCAGATGCGTGACTTTATTGCGCAATATGAAGGCAGCGAACGCTTTACCGATCAGTACTTCCTTAAAGTGGCGCTGTGGCCAACGGTACGTGAAAGCATCCTGAATCATGACGATATTTTCCGCTTCCACCAGGCGCAACCGTGGCCGGCGCATCAGCCGATTCGCTGGCAAACCGACAGCTTCCACGTCGGTAGTAACGCCGGTTTTGCCAGCATGGCGGGCCAGGTCGAAAACGCTGAGAACGGCTGGCAGCAGGTTGAGATCACTTACGACGGGAAAAGCTGGACCTATCCGGCCAAAATCCAGGGTGAAACCGAATGGGTGTTGCCGATGCCCTTCTTCCTGATTGATGCATGGAAAGCCGGCGATCTCACCGTGAAAGCCCTTTAACATTCTTCTGGACATTCATACAGTAGAGCTCTACCTTTTCCCTCAGCAAGTCGATCCGCGGGGGGATTATGGATCAGCAACTTATTATTAGCGGCGCGCTGGCGCTGGCCGGTTTGGGCATTGGCTGGATCATTGCTCAACTGCGCGCCGGTCATCAGCACGCCAGCTTCACCACCGAGCGTCGCCTGCTGGAAGAGGCGCAGCAGCGTCAGCAGCAGCAGCTCGAACAGTTACAGCAGCAAATCCAGCAACGCGAGCAGGAGATGCGCCAGCTACACGGTGCACTGAGCGGTGCGCAGGAACGTTTGCAGCAGCTTGATTACTGGCGCGGCGAAAGTGAACAACTCAGCCGTGAACTGCGAAATCAGCTGGAAGTGAACAGCGCGCAGGAAGCCGAACTGCGCGAAGTGACCATTCGTCTTGAAGAGACGCGCTACGGTGCAGAAGAGAAGCAGCGACTACTGACCAACAGCGAACAGCGCCTCAGCGCGCAGTTTGAAAATCTCGCCAATCGCATCTTCGAAAACAGCGGGCGGCGCGTCGATGAACAAAACCGTCAAAGCCTGAATAGCCTGATTGGTCCGCTGCGCGAACAGCTGGACGGTTTCCGCCGTCAGGTCACCGACAGCTTTGGCCTGGAAGCGCGTGAACGTCACACGCTGACCCACGAAATTCGCCAGTTACAGCAACTCAACGCACAGATGGCGCAGGAAGCGGTCAATCTTACTAAAGCGCTGAAAGGCGACAATAAAATTCAGGGAAACTGGGGCGAAGTGGTGTTGGCCCGTGTGCTGGAAGCGTCTGGCCTGCGTGAAGGTTACGAATACCAAACGCAGGTGAGCGTGCAACTGGAACAGCAGGGCAGGATGCAACCGGATGTGATCGTGCGTTTGCCGCAGGGTAAAGATGTGGTGATTGACGCCAAAATGACGCTGGTTGCCTACGAACGCTACTTCAATGCCGACGATGAAGCCACGCGTGAGCAGGCGATTCATGAACACATTAGCGCCATGCGCGGACACATTCGCCTGCTGAGCCGTAAAGATTACCAACAATTGCCCGGTTTACGCTCTCTGGATTATGTGTTGATGTTTATCCCGGTGGAACCGGCGTTTCTGCTGGCGATTGATCGTCAGCCCGAGCTGATTAGCGAAGCGTTACAGCAGAACATTATGCTGGTTAGTCCCACCACTTTGCTGGTGGCGCTGCGTACTATCAATAATCTCTGGCGTTATGAGCATCAAAGCCGCAACGCACAGCGCATCGCCGACCGGGCAACGCGGCTGTACGACAAAATGCGGCTGTTTGTCGATGACATGAGTGGCATCGGGCACAATCTCGACAAAGCGCAGCAAAGCTATCATCAGGCGATGAAAAAGCTGTCTGAAGGGCGCGGCAATCTGATCGCACAAAGTGAAGCGTTCCGTTCGCTTGGCGTGGAGATCAAACGTCCGATTAATCCGCAACTGGTTGAACAAGCGCAGCCGGAAGAAGCGGATGAAGATTGGGCAGACGATCGCACCGAGGATGAAAACGTTGCAGAACCAACAACAGACTCGCTGCGCCGCATCAACGAATAGCACGGTGGTCGCGTGCTCGTGTAGCGCGACTCTGATACACTTCGGCAAGAATTGTTTGTGGAACAGGTAAAACCGATGGCAGATGAATCACAGCAGGAAACTACCCATTTTGGCTTCCAGACCGTCGCGAAAAGCGAAAAGGCCGATAAAGTTGCGGACGTGTTTCACTCCGTCGCGGCAAAATATGACCTGATGAACGATTTGATGTCGTTTGGCATCCATCGTGTCTGGAAGCGTTTTACCATTGACAGCAGCGGCGTGCGCCGCGGTCAGCGCGTGTTGGATCTGGCGGGTGGTACCGGCGATCTCACGGCAAAATTCTCACGTCTGGTGGGCGAAACCGGCCAGGTTGTGCTGGCAGACATCAACAGCTCGATGCTGAAGATGGGCCGCGAAAAGCTGCGTAATCTCGGCGTGTCGGGCAATGTCAGCTATGTGCAGGCGAATGCCGAAGCGCTGCCGTTCCCGGATAACTACTTCGATTGCATCACCATCTCATTCGGCTTGCGTAACGTGACCGAAAAAGAGAAAGCGCTGGCATCAATGTTCCGCGTGCTGAAGCCAGGCGGACGTCTGCTGGTGCTGGAGTTCTCGAAGCCGCTGCTGGAGCCGCTCAGCAAAGCTTACGATACCTATTCATTCCATATTCTGCCGCGTATTGGTCAGCTGGTGGCGCAAGACGCTGAAAGCTATCGCTATCTGGCGGAGTCGATTCGTATGCATCCCGATCAGGAAACCCTGAAAGCGATGATGAACGATGCGGGCTTTGAAAATACCACCTACTTCAACATGACTGGCGGTATTGTCGCGCTGCATCGCGGATTTAAATTCTAATCCATCATGACTTTAACTCCTCTCATCACCGGCGGTCTTGAGACCGCCCTGAACCGTGTTCTCTATCGCGATCGCAGCCTGAGAGCCGCACGCCAGCGTTTGGCTGGTAAGGTATTGATGCTGCGTCTGCAAGAGCTCGATTTTCCTTTGGTGCTGGTATTTAGCGAATCGCAACTCGATGTGCTGAGTGATTGGCAAGACAACAGCGACTGCACGGTGAGTTTGCGTGTCAGTACTTTGCCGAAACTGCGCGATCGCCAGCAGCTCACCAGCCTGATTCGTAGCGGTGAACTGGAGGTGGACGGCGATTTGCAGGTGGTACAGCAATTCTCCGCGCTGATGGATCTCGCCGAGCTGGATCCGGCGGAATATCTTGCACCGTGGATTGGCGATATCGCTGCGCAAGGCGTAAGCCAGGCCGCACAGCAGGCGCTGAAGTTCGTGCAGCAGCAGTTCATCCGCCGTCAGGATTATCTTGGTCAGGTGCTGACAGAAGAGTGGCGCGTTGCGCCGGGTGCACTGGAACTGGCATGGTTTTGCGAGGAAGTGGAAGCGACAGAACGTTCGCTCAATGCGTTTGAAACGCGTTTGGCACAGCTGGAGGCGAAATGACGCTGGGAGAAATTCGGCGCTTATACTTCATCATCAAGATCTTTCTGACTTACGGCCTTGATGAACTGATTCCCCGCATGCGCTTCACACTGCTTTTACGCTTGTGGCGGCGCTGCATCTTCTGGATCCCTAACCAACATAAAGATGCTTCCGCCGGCGTGCGCATCCGTTTAGCGATGGAGCAGTTGGGGCCGGTGTGGATCAAATTCGGTCAAATGCTCTCGACGCGTCGCGATCTGTTCCCACCGGCGATTGCCGATGAACTGGCGGTGCTGCAGGACCGCGTTGCGCCATTTGATGGCGTGAAAGCCAAACAGCAGATTGAAAAGTCGATTGGCGGCCCGGTGGAAACCTGGTTTGAAGACTTCGATATCAAACCGCTGGCCTCGGCTTCTATCGCGCAGGTGCATACCGCAACGCTGAAATCCAACGGCCGCGCGGTGGTAATTAAAGTGATTCGTCCCGACATCCTGCCGGTGATCAGAGCCGATATGCGACTGATTTACCGTCTGGCGCGTTGGGTGCCGCGTTTGTTGCCGGATGGTCGTCGTCTGCGTCCGGTAGAAGTGGTGCGCGATTACGAAAAGACCTTAATTGATGAGCTGAATCTGCTGCGTGAAGCGGCGAATGCCATCCAACTGCGTCGTAACTTTGACCAAAGCCGCATGCTGTATGTGCCGGAAGTGTTCTCTGATTATTGCAGCGAATCGATGATGGTGATGGAGCGCATTTACGGCATTCCGATCTCAGATATCGCCACGCTGGAGCAGCACGGCGTTAACATGAAACTGCTGGCCGAGCGCGGTGTGCAGGTATTCTTCACTCAGGTGTTCCGCGACAGCTTCTTCCATGCCGATATGCATCCTGGCAATATCTTCGTCAGCTACGATCACCCGGAAGATCCGCAATATATCGGCATCGACTGCGGTATCGTCGGTTCGCTGAACAAAGAAGATAAGCGCTATCTGGCCGAGAACTTCATCGCCTTCTTTAACCGCGATTACCGCAAAGTGGCCGAGCTGCATGTGGATTCTGGCTGGGTACCGGCCGATACCAACGTCGAAGACTTTGAGTTTGCCATTCGTACCGTATGTGAGCCGATTTTCGAAAAGCCGCTGGCTGAGATTTCGTTTGGCCACGTGCTGCTGAACCTGTTCAACACCGCGCGTCGCTTTAATATGGAAGTGCAGCCGCAGCTGGTGCTGTTGCAGAAGACGCTGCTGTATATTGAAGGGATTGGCCGCCAGCTCTATCCGCAGCTTGACCTGTGGAAAACGGCTAAGCCGTTCCTCGAAGATTGGATCAAAGATCAGATTGGTATCCCGGCGATTTTGCGGGCGGTGAAAGAGAAAGCGCCATACTGGGCGGAAAAACTGCCGGAGTTGCCGGAGCTATTTTACGACAGCATGCGCCAGCACAAATTATTGAAGCACAGCGTCGATAAACTCGTCACCGATTTAAACGTACAGCGAACACGCAATCATCAGGCGCGCTATCTGTTTGGTGTAGGCGCTACACTGTTATTAAGTGGCACCGCCGTGCTGTTAAGTCGACCGGATTGGGATTTCTTCCCGGCGCTATTAATGGCCGCTGGCATCGTCACCTGGCTTATTGGCTGGCGCAAGACAAACTGATTGTCTGCCTGGTGCAAATCGCGTAATGTCGCAAGCTAAAGCCCGAAATCATACGGGCTTTCTGTGCGTTACAGTCAACAGTTTTTCACAGAATATTAGAGGCATATCTCATGGGCGGTATCAGTATTTGGCAATTGTTAATCATTGCCGTCATTGTTGTTCTTCTGTTCGGTACCAACAAACTTCGTAACCTGGGTTCGGATTTAGGATCTTCCATTCGTGGCTTCAAAAAAGCTATGGGCGATGAAGACGATAAAAAGGATCAACCGAAAGAGCAGGACGCTGACTTCAACGCCAAAACTCTGGCAGACAAACAGCAAACCACGGCGACTAAAGACGACGCCCGGAACGACAAGCAGGTATAACTGTGTTCGACATTGGTTTTAGTGAACTGGTATTAGTGTTCGTGATCGGGCTGATTGTGCTTGGCCCGCAGCGGTTACCGGTTGCGGTGAAAACCGTCGTCGGCTGGATCAGAGCCATTCGCTCGCTGGCCGCGAATGTACAAAACGAACTGGCGCAAGAGTTGAAACTGCAGGAATTGCAGGACAGCCTGAAAAAGGTGGAAGAAGCGGGCCGTGGCACGTTGTCACCCGAGCTGAAAGAGTCGATGGAAGAACTGCGTAAAACCGCCGACTCCATGAAGCGTTCGGTGCAGCAGAGTATCGATCTCGAAAAAGAGGAAGATGAAGCCAACACTATTCATCAGACTCCGCCAGCCGCCGTGCAGCCCGTGACTTCACCTGCGGTCACGCCCGCAGCAGCAGAGCATCAAACCAGTGCGCCTGCACAGACTCCGCAGCCTACTGACGAAATCTCTGCCGCAGAAACCCCTCCCGTCGCCAGTGCTCCTGAAAGCACCGCGAAGACTTCTCTCGTAAAAGATGAACGATAAACATGGCCGTTGAAGATACCCAACCGCTCATTAGCCATTTGATTGAGCTGCGCAAGCGTTTGTTGAATTGCATCATCGCTGTTTTAGTCATCTTTTTGTGTCTGGTCTATTTCGCGAATGATATTTACCATCTGGTCGCGTCGCCGCTGATCAGCCAGATGCCAGCCGGGGCGAGCATGATCGCTACCGACGTCGCATCGCCATTCTTCACGCCGATCAAGCTGACTATCATCGTTTCGGTGTTTCTGGCCGTGCCGGTGATTTTGTATCAGGTGTGGGCCTTTGTGGCGCCCGCGCTCTATCGCCACGAACGCAAACTGGTGATGCCGCTGCTGTTCTCCAGTACGCTGCTGTTTTACGTCGGCGTGGCGTTTGCTTACTTCATCGTGTTCCCGCTGGCGTTTGGCTTCTTCGCCAAAACCGCGCCGCAAGGCGTGACCATCGCAACGGATATCACCAACTACCTCGACTTCGTCATGACGATTTTCATGGCCTTCGGCGTGGCGTTTGAGGTGCCGATTGCGATTGTGCTGCTGTGCTGGACCGGCATAACTTCACCAGAAGATTTGAAAAAGAAACGTCCTTACATGTTGGTTGGCGCGTTCGTGGTTGGGATGTTGCTCACACCGCCGGATGTTTTCTCGCAAACTTTGCTCGCTATTCCGATGTACTGCCTGTTTGAAGTCGGCGTATTCTTCTCCCGCTACTATGTGGGTAAAGGACATCAGTCTTCGGATGAGGAACACAACACCGAATCCTGATGTCCTTAATGCAGGGCATCCCGCAGCGCGCGGGAAGATGAATCTAAACCGCCCCGTTGGGCGGTTTTTTTTTGGGGAGAAGACATGTTTGATATCGGTGTAAACCTGACCAGCACGCAATTCGCAAAAGATCGCGAGCAGGTGGTAAAACGTGCGCGCGAAGCAGGCGTCACCGGCCTGTTAATTACCGGCACCAACGCGCTGGAGAGCCAGCAGGCGCGGCAGCTGGCGGCATTGCACGCGGGCTATTGCTGGTCAACCGCCGGCGTCCATCCGCACCATGCCAGTGAATGGTCGGCGGAAACCGCGAATACCTTGCGTCGCCTGGCGGAAAGTGAGCAGGTGGTCGCGATTGGCGAATGTGGCCTGGATTTCAATCGCAATCTTTCGGCCCACGATCAGCAGGAATACGCTTTCGATGCGCAGCTGGCGTTGGCCGCTGAGCTGCAGCTGCCGGTGTTTTTGCATTGCCGTGAAGCGCACGATCGTTTTGTTGCAGTACTTGAGCCGTGGCTACCGAAGCTGATTGGTGCAGTCGTGCACTGCTTTACTGGTACGCGTGACGAGCTGCAAGCGTGTCTGGCGCTGGGATTGTCGGTGGGCATTACCGGTTGGGTGTGCGACGAGCGTCGCGGTATGGAACTGCGTGAATTGCTGCCGCTGATTCCGGCTGAGCGCCTGTTACTGGAAACCGACGCACCGTATTTACTGCCGCGCGATATGCATCCGCGTCCCACTTCGCGCCGCAATGAGCCATGCTTCCTGCCGCATATTGTGCAGCAGGTGGCGAACTGGCGTGGCGAGGAGGCGGAAGCGCTGGGCGCGCAGGTTAATCTCAACGCGCGTCAGCTGTTTAAACTCGCTTAGAGTTTACGGAACTGTTTGTTATCCACGCTGCGCATCACCTGTTTGTTCAGCATGTTGAGCAGCAAAACGGAGCGCGTTTCACCATCCGGCTCGGCAAAAATGGCGCGCAATCCTTCGAACGTGCCATCGGTGATGATCACTTCATCACCGCTTTGCGGGGTTTCCGCATCGAGCACGATCTGCGGCACGTCGGTTTGCAGCGCTTCGATCACATCATTTGATACGGTGGCCGGCATGGTGCCAAAGCGCACGAAGTGGCTGACGCCGCGCGTGCTGCTGATGGTGGTGGTGTGAATCGCTTCGGGATCGAATTCGATAAACAGATAGTTGGGAAACAGCGGCTCACTCACGGTGGTGCGTTTACCGCGCACAATCTTCTCCAGAGCGATCATCGGGCTGAGGCAATTCACCTCTTGCCGCTCAAGATGCTCTTTCGCGCGCAACAGTTGTCCACGTTTGCAATAGAGTAAGTACCAGGATTCCATAACCGCTCCCAAATAATGGACGCTAAGAATATCAAATCAGTTGTCAGAGTTATAGCGCATCGGCGGGTGGAAACCGGGCGCTGAAAACAATTTCACTACGATTTATCCGATTGATGCGGCTTATTTACGCTTTCTTGCAAGAAAATTGACGGCCGGCGACCATCTGTATCAGACTCCCTCCCCATCTTTCGATTGAAAAGGAGTGGCTGATGGAACTGTTCCTGTTGAGTAACGGTAAAGTGGCTGACGATGCGCCGCTGTTAAGTTACGCCCACCTGCAGCTGCATGCGATGATCGCCCAGCGCGGCATCACTTCGGCGGTGCTGGTGCCGTACGCGATTATTCGTGGCGATCACGCGCAGCGCGCGCAGGAGTTATCCGCGTCGTTAGGCATTGACGTGCGCACCGTGCACGAGTTTGCATCGCCCGTTGCGGCGATTGAACAAGCTGAGCTGATTCTGGTGAGCGGCGGAAATACCTGGTTCCTCAATCAAATGCTGCACGAGCACGGCTTGATCGTCGCTATACAACGCGCGGTGCGCGAGCGTGATGTGCCGTACGTCGGCTGGAGCGCCGGTTGCAATGTGGCAACGCCTTCCATTCGCACCACCAATGATATGCCGGTGCGCAGCAGCGTAGTGTTGCCCGCGCTGGGTTTGTTCCCGGTGCAGATCAATCCGCATTATCTTGATGCGCACGTAAACGGCCATATGGGCGAAACGCGTGACGAACGACTGGCCGAGTTCTGTGCCGTTAACCCGCATGAATCGGTGATTGCGCTGCGTGAAGCCAGCTTCCTGCACGTGAGCGAAAATCGCCTGCGTTACTACAGCGCACGCGGTGAAGACTTCAAAGTGTTCCGTCACGGCGAGCCGATTACTGCTTATCACGATGTATTGGCGATTCAGTCGCTGGTGCCGTTTTCCTGTCAGCCTGCCTGACGCAAAACCTCAACATGTCAGCGTAAAACGCCTCTATAATGGCGTTTCACTCTGGCCGGAAAGCTAAAGCCGCATGAAATATCAGGATTTACGAGACTTCCTCGCATTGCTGGAACAGCGTGGCGAGTTAAAGCGCATCACTCAGGAGATCGATCCTGAGTTAGAGATGACGGAAATTGCCGACCGCACGCTGCGCGCCGGCGGCCCGGCGCTGCTGTTCGAAAACCCGAAAGGGTACGACATGCCGGTGCTGTGTAATCTGTTTGGCACACCAAAACGCGTGGCGATGGGCATGGGCCAGGAAGAGGTCAGTGCGCTGCGTGAAGTGGGCAAGCTGCTGGCGTTCCTGAAAGAGCCGGAGCCGCCAAAAGGCTTCCGCGATCTGTTTGATAAGATGCCGCAGTTCAAGCAAGTGCTGAACATGCCAACCAAGCGTCTGCGCAATGCGCCGTGCCAGGAAGAGATTTTCAGCGGCGATGACGTCGATCTGTCGCGCATTCCGGTGATGAAATGCTGGCCGGGCGATGCTGCGCCGCTGATTACGTGGGGATTGACCGTCACGCGCGGCCCGCATAAAGAGCGACAAAATCTGGGTATCTATCGCCAGCAGGTGATCGGCAAGAACCGCGTGATTATGCGCTGGCTATCGCATCGCGGCGGCGCGCTGGATTTCCAGGAGTGGTGCAAAGCGCATCCGGGCGAACGTTTCCCGGTGTCGGTGGCGCTGGGCGCCGATCCTGCCACCATTCTCGGCGCGGTAACGCCGGTGCCGGATACACTCTCCGAATACGCCTTTGCCGGTTTGCTGCGCGGGAATAAAACCGAAGTGGTGAAGTGCGTTTCAAACGAACTCGAAGTGCCGGCCAGCGCGGAAATCGTGCTGGAAGGTTATATCGAGCCGGGCGATGTCGCGCCGGAAGGCCCGTACGGCGACCACACAGGCTACTACAATGAAGTAGATAGCTTCCCGGTGTTTACCGTGACGCACGTAACGCAACGTCGCAACCCGATTTATCATTCAACCTACACCGGACGTCCACCGGATGAACCGGCGGTGCTGGGTGTGGCGCTCAATGAAGTGCTGGTGCCGATTCTGATCAAGCAGTTCCCGGAGATCGTTGATTTCTATCTGCCGCCAGAAGGCTGCTCATATCGCCTCGCGGTAGTGACGATCAAGAAACAGTACGCGGGTCACGCCAAGCGCGTGATGTTCGGCGTGTGGTCGTTCCTGCGGCAGTTCATGTACACCAAGTTCGTGATTGTGTGCGATGACGACGTCAACGCGCGCGACTGGAATGATGTGATTTGGGCGATTACCACACGCATGGATCCGGCGCGCGATACGGTGCTGGTTGAGAACACGCCCATCGATTATCTCGACTTCGCCTCGCCGGTTTCCGGCTTAGGCTCGAAGATGGGACTTGATGCGACCAATAAGTGGCCGGGTGAAACCACGCGCGAGTGGGGCACGCCGATTGTGAAAGATCCGGCGGTGACCGCGCGCATTGACGCCATTTGGGATGAGTTAGCTATCTTTGCCGAGCCGCTGCAGCGCTAACGGCGGCAGACCAATTAGACCCGAAGAAAAAGGGAACGCATGACAACGTTAAGCTGCAAAGTGACTTCGGTTGAAGCGATTACGGACACGGTTTACCGCGTTCGTTTAATTCCGGCGGCGGATTTTAACTTCCGCGCCGGACAGTATTTGATGGTGGTGATGGATGAGCGCGATAAGCGCCCGTTTTCGCTGGCTTCTACGCCAATGGAAAAGGACATCATTGAGCTGCACATCGGCGCGTCGGATCTCAATCTCTACGCGATGGCGGTGATGGACCGCATCAAGAACGATCGCCAGATTACGGTTGATATGCCGCACGGCGATGCCTGGCTGCGTGAAGATAGCGAGCGTCCGATCATTCTGATCGCGGGCGGTACCGGCTTCTCCTATGCGCGTTCTATTCTGCTGACCGCGCTGGCACAGCAACCCGATCGCGAGATTGCGATTTACTGGGGCGGCCGTGAGCTGATGCATCTGTACGATCTGGATGAGCTGAATGCGCTGGCGGTGAAGCATCCGAACCTGAAAGTGATCCCGGTGGTTGAACAACCGGCGGATGACTGGACCGGACGCAGCGGCACGGTGCTGACGGCAGTGATGCAGGATTTCGCGTCGCTCAGCGAGCACGATATCTATATTGCCGGTCGTTTTGAGATGGCGAAGATTGCGCGTGAGCGTTTCTGCGCCGAGCGCGGTGCGCTGGAAGCGCAGATGTTTGGCGATGCGTTTGCGTTTATCTAAGGTCAATAGAACGCGATAAATCGCGTCGCTACGATAATGTGCACGGATTCGTCGCGGCGCAATTTATTGCGCAAAAAAGCCCGCCCGAAAGGGCGGGAACACGTGCAACATTAACGTATTAAACTCGTTCGAACACCGTGGCGATGCCCTGGCCTAAGCCAATGCACATGGTCGCCAGACCAAATTGCGCATCGCGACGTTCCATCAGGTTCAGCAGCGTAGTACTGATACGCGCACCGGAACATCCCAGCGGATGACCGAGCGCAATCGCGCCGCCATTCAAATTCACTTTCTCATCCAGCTGTTCCAGCAAGCCCATGTCTTTAATGCATGGCAGCGCCTGTGCGGCAAAAGCCTCGTTGAACTCGAACAGGTCGATATCCTGCACGCTCAATCCCGCGCGCTTGAGCGCCAGCTTGCTGGCGGGAACCGGGCCGTAACCCATAATCGACGGATCGCAGCCCACCACCGCCATGCTGCGAATGCGCGCGCGCGCTGTCAGACCGAGTTCGCGTGCGCGGCTTTCACTCATGATCAACATCGCGGCTGCGCCGTCGGAAAGCGCGGATGAGCTGCCTGCGGTCACGGTGCCGTTGACCGGGTCGAATGCCGGTCGCAGCGCAGCCAATCCTTCGAGGCTGGTCTCTTCGCGGATCACTTCGTCGCTCTCAAAGCGCTTCAACACGCCGTCGGCGTCGTGGCCGTAGGTCGCCACAATTTCACGCTTGAAGTCGCCGCGCTGGGTTGCTGCCCAGGCGCGCTGGTGCGAACGCAGCGCAAAAGCATCCTGCTGCTCACGCGTAATGTGATGCATGCGCGCCAGCATCTCGGCGGTTAACCCCATCATGCCCGCCGCTTTCGCCACCGTGCGACCCAGGCCCGGATGGAAATCCACGCCGTGGCTCATCGGCACGTGGCCCATATGTTCTACGCCGCCAATCAGGCAGCTGTGCGCATCGCCAACCATGATCGCGCGTGCCGCGTCGTGCAGCGCCTGCATCGACGAACCGCACAGGCGGTTGACGGTGCTGGCAGGTACGCGATGCGGGATCTCCGCCAGCAGCGCGGCGTTACGTGCAATGTTGAAGCCTTGCTCCAGCGTCTGCTGCACGCAGCCCCAGATAATGTCGTCCAGCGTGGCGGGATCAACCGCCGGGTTGCGGCTCAGCAGCTCGTGCATCAAATGCGCCGAGAGATCTTCCGCCCGCACCTGACGAAACGCACCGCCTTTGGAGCGGCCCATCGGCGTGCGGACCGCATCAACAATTACCACTTTTTCCATTTTCATTACCTCAGGCACTTTGCAGCGCCGCTTCGTCAATCGGTTGCACCGCGGGATACCAGCTCTGATGCTGATGGGCTTTTTGCAACAGCAGCTCCGGCAGCGCGTACAGCGGGCCGAGCGCGGTATAACGTTTGGCCTGATCGACCACGTTGCTGTTGCCCAGCGTATCCATGTAGCGGAACGCGCCGCCACGGAACGGCGGGAAGCCTAAACCGTACACCAGCGCCATATCAGCTTCGGCCGGTGAAGCGATGATCTTCTCTTCAAGGCAGCGCACCACTTCGTTGAGCATCGGCAGCATCATGCGGTTGGCGATCTCGTCATCGCTGAACACGCGCTTCGGCTGGCAAATCGGTTCCAGCAGCGCATCGACAGCCGCATCGGCTCTCTTCTGCGCTTTGCCTTTTTTATCCTGCTCCCAGCGGTAAAAGCCCTGACCGTTTTTCTGGCCGTAACGTTTGGCGTCAAACAGCACGTCGATCGCGTCGCGATAATCTTTTTGCATGCGAGACGGGAAACCTTGCGCCATCACCTGTTGAGCGTGATGCGCGGTATCAATGCCGACCACATCCAGCAGCCACGCGGGGCCCATCGGCCAGCCGAACTGTTTTTCCATTACTTTATCGATCTGACGGAAATCCGCGCCGTCGCGCAGCAGCAGGCTGAAGGCGGCGAAGTAGGGGAACAGCACGCGATTCACAAAGAAGCCGGGACAGTCATTCACCACAATCGGCGTCTTGCCCATTTTGCTCGCCCAGGCCACCACTTTACTGAGGGTCGCTTCTGAGGTTTTCTCACCGCGAATCACTTCAACCAGCGGCATACGCGGTACCGGATTGAAGAAGTGCATGCCGCAGAAGTTTTCCGGACGTTTCAGGGCTTGCGCCAGCTGGCTAATCGGAATGGTTGAGGTGTTGGAGGCGAGAATGGCGTCCTCGCGCAGATGCTGTTCGGTCTCTGCCAGCACTTTGGCTTTGATCTGCGGATTCTCTACTACCGCTTCTACCACCACGTCGGTGCGTTCAAATCCGGCGTAATCCAGCGTGGGCTGAATGGTGGTGAGTACGCTCGCCAGTTTCGCGCCGTCAATTTTGCCGCGCTCCAGCTGTTTGTTCAGCAGCTTGCTGGCTTCGGTCATGCCCAGCGTTAACGCCTGCGGATTGATATCTTTCATCATCACCGGCACGCCTTTCCATGCCGATTGATAAGCAATGCCGCCGCCCATAATGCCTGCGCCTAATACTGCTGCTTGCTGCGGCGCACCGGCCGCACTGCTGTGCTTTTTCGCCAGGCCTTTGACGTACTGATCGTTCAGGAAGATACCGACCAGCGCGCGTGCCACATCGCTCTGCGCCAGCGGCACAAACGCGGCGGTTTCCAGCTTCAGCGCATCATCACGTCCGAGGCTGGCGGCAGCTTCAATGGTTTTGATGGCGGTGATCGGTGCCGGATAGTGTTTGCCCGCGGTTTGCAGCACCATGCTTTTGGCGATGGTGAAGCTCATGGCGGCTTCAATCGGGCTGAGTTTCAGCGGTGCCAGCTTCGGCGCGCGGCGTGTCTGCCAGTTGCCCTGCACGATGGCGTCCTGCAATACGGTCAGCGCAGCGGCACGTAGTTTGTCGCTGCTGACTACCGCATCCACCAAACCGAGTTTCAGGGCGCTGCTGCCATCAACATCTTTACCGGCGGCGATAATCTCCATCGCGCTATCGGCGCCAAGCAGGCGCGGCAAGCGCACGCTGCCGCCGAAGCCCGGCATAATGCCCAGTTTGGTTTCCGGCAGGCCGATGCGTGCGGTCGGCGTGGCAATGCGGAAGTCGGTCGCCAGTATGCATTCACAGCCGCCGCCCAGCGCATAGCCGTCGATGGCGGCCACGGTGGGCACCGGCAAATCCTCTAAACGATTGAAGATGCTGTTGGCAAACGCCAGCCATTGGCTCAGCTTCTCTTCTGGCGCATCAAACAGCGACAGGAATTCTGTGATGTCGGCACCAACGATAAATGCCGGTTTGGCCGACGAGAGCAACAGGCCGCGCAGCGCGGGTTGCTGTTCCAATACGCTTAATGCCTCGCCCAACGAGGCAACGGTTTTGGTATCGAGTTTGTTCACCGAACCGGGCGCATCGAAAACCAGCTCGGCGATGCCGTCGTCAAGCCAGTGAACTGAAAGGGTATCGCCTTGGTAGAGCATGTCCGTCTCCTGAAACCGCGAAAGTTGATCTGGTCATACCAGATGAGTTGGAGTGTGAGTGTGATGTTAATTATTTGCAAACGAGAGTTTGATTATTTGATACAACGATCACAGCGTGCGCAGCACGGCATCGCTAACACGGCTGTGCTACACTGCGGCCACTTTCGCGACATCGGAGACTAGTCCATGGATTCACTGAAAACCCTGTATCACGCGCACATCAATACGCTGCAGCAGCGAGCGCAGCAGGTGCTGGCTCGCTTTAAGCTTGATGCCATGCTGATTCATTCCGGCGAGCTGTTGACCGTTTTTCTCGACGATCACGACTATCCGTTTAAGGTGAATCCTCAGTTCAAAGCGTGGGTGCCGGTGACGCAGGTGCCAAACTGCTGGTTATGGATTGATGGCGTGAATAAACCCAAGCTGTGGTTCTATTCGCCGGTTGATTACTGGCACAACGTTGAGCCGCTGCCAAACAGCTTCTGGACTAACGATGTGGAGGTGATTGGCCTGAAGAGTGCCGATGAGATCGCGCAGCTGCTGCCAGCACAGCGTGAAAACGTAGCCTATATCGGTCCGGTGCCGTCACGTGCTTCCCAGCTCGGTATTAACAGCGAGCAGGTGAACCCGAAAGGCGTGATCGATTTCCTGCATTATCATCGCAGTATCAAAACCGACTATGAACTGGCGTGTATGCGCGAAGCGCAGAAGCTGGCGGTGGCGGGCCATCGCGCTGCCAAAGAGGCGTTCTTCTCTGGCATGAGCGAGTTCGATATCAATATCGCCTATCTGACCGCAACCGGCCATCGCGATACCGATGTGCCTTATGGCAACATCATTGCGCTCAATGAACATGCCGCGGTGCTGCACTACACCAAACTGGATCATCAGCCGCCGGCCAAACGCCACAGCTTCCTGATTGACGCCGGTGCGGAATACCTCGGTTACGCCGCTGACCTGACGCGCAGCTACGCGGCGCAGAGCAAATCGCGCTATGCCGACATGGTTGCGGCGATGAACAAGGAAGAGCTGGCGCTGATCGCCACCTTGAAAGCCGGCGTGCGCTATACCGATTATCATCTGCAGATGCATCAGCGCATTGCGCGTCTGCTGCTGAAGTTCGAGTTGGTGAAAGGCCTGACTGAAGAGACGCTGGTGGCGGAAGATTTAACCGGTCCGTTTATGCCGCACGGCCTTGGACATCCGCTCGGCCTGCAGGTGCACGATGTGGCTGGCTTTATGCAGGATGACAACGGTACGCATCTGGCGGCACCGTCGCAGTATCCGTATTTGCGTTGTACGCGCGTGCTGGAACCTGGCATGGTGCTGACTATCGAACCGGGCTTCTATATTATCGATTCGCTGCTGACGAAGCTGCGCGGCGGCAAGTTCAGCCAATACTTTGACTGGGCGGCAATTGATGCACTGAAACCTTACGGCGGTATTCGTATCGAGGATAACGTGGTGGTTCACGCTAATCGCATTGAAAACATGACGCGCGATCTGCACCTTGCCTGATGGATGCTTACGACATTCCCGCTCAGGCCGTAAGTCTCAGCGAGGAAACCATCAAGAAAAGCCGCTTCATCACCTTGCTGGCGCACACGGCCGGCGTGGAAGCGGCGCGCGCGTTTGTGCAGCAGGTGAAGCAGGAACATCCTACCGCGCGGCATCACTGCTGGGCGTGGGTGGCGGGTGCGCCGGATGATTCGCAGCAGCTGGGTTTCTCCGATGATGGCGAACCTTCTGGCACCGCGGGTAAACCGATGCTGGCCCAGCTGATGGGCAGCGGTGTCGGTGAGATCACCGCGGTGGTAGTGCGTTATTATGGCGGCATCATGCTGGGCACCGGCGGACTGGTAAAAGCTTATGGCGGCGGCGTGCAGCAAGGGCTGAAGCAACTGGCGCGTCAGCGTAAAGTGCCGATGGAATCTTTTACTCTGCAGTGCGATTACGCCCAACTCAGCGACATTGAACGCCTGCTGCAACGTTTTGACGGCATTATAGAAGAGAGCCATTATCAGGATCGTATTGCGCTGCGTTTAGCGTTGCCACATGCGCAGATTGATGGCTTTCGCCAAAACCTCTCTGATTACAGCCGGGGCGCGCTGACGCTCATCCCGCTGACAAACTAAAAGCTTCTGTTTAAAGGAAACGGCTGAATGCATTTTCGCGCCATTACCCGCATCGTGGGCCTGCTGGTGATTCTGTTCTCGGTGACCATGATTTTACCGGGCCTCGTCGCCTTGATTTACCGTGATGGTGCCGGGCGCGCGTTCAGTCAGACCTTTATGATGGCGATCGTTATCGGTTCACTGCTGTGGTGGCCAAACCGCAAGCAGAAAACCGAACTCAAGCCGCGGGAAGGTTTCCTTATTGTGGTGCTGTTCTGGACCGTGTTGGGCAGCGTCGGTGCGATGCCGTTTATCTTCGCCGAGCAGCCGCATCTCTCAATCACTGATGCCTTCTTTGAGTCCTTCTCTGGCCTCACTACCACCGGCGCCACCACGCTGGTGGGACTGGATACGTTGCCTAAAGCGATTTTGTTCTATCGTCAGATGCTGCAGTGGCTCGGCGGGATGGGGATCATTGTGCTGGCGGTGGCGATTCTGCCCATTCTGGGCGTGGGTGGCATGCAGCTCTATCGCGCCGAAATGCCGGGACCGTTGAAAGATAACAAGATGCGTCCGCGTATCGCGGAAACAGCTAAAACGTTGTGGCTGATCTACGTATTGCTCACCGTGGCGTGCGCGGTGGCGCTGTGGCTGGCGGGCATGCCGATGTTTGATGCTATCGGCCATAGCTTCTCGACGATCGCGATTGGCGGGTTCTCAACCCATGATGCCAGCATCGGCTACTTTAATAGCCCAACTATCAACACCATTGTCGCGGTATTTCTGCTGATCTCGGGCTGTAACTATGGCCTGCACTTCTCTTTATTAAGTGGTCGCAACCTGAAAGTGTACTGGCGCGATCCCGAATTCCGCATGTTTATTGGCGTACAACTGACCTTAGTGCTGATCTGTACCATAGTGTTGTGGTTCCACAATGTGTACGCCAGCGGCTGGCAAACGCTGAATCAGGCGTTTTTCCAGGTGGTATCAATGGCGACCACGGCCGGTTTTACCACCGACAGCATTGCGCGCTGGCCGCTGTTCCTGCCGGTGCTGCTACTGTGCTCGGCTTTTATCGGCGGCATGGCGGGTTCAACCGGCGGCGGTTTGAAGGTGATTCGCATTCTTCTGCTGTTCAAACAGGGTTCGCGTGAACTGAAGCGATTGGTGCACCCGAATGCGGTTTACACCATCAAGTTGGGTAATCGCGCGCTGCCGGAACGTATCCTCGAAGCGGTGTGGGGTTTCTTCTCAGCTTATGCGCTGGTGTTCCTGCTCAGCATGTTGGCGATCATCGCCACCGGCGTGGATGACTTCTCGGCTTTTGCTGCCGTGGCCGCGACCCTGAATAACCTCGGGCCCGGTTTGGGTGTGGTAGCAGACAACTTCACTTCAATGAATGATGTCGCGAAGTGGATTTTGATTTTAACCATGCTGTTTGGACGCCTTGAAGTGTTCACGCTGCTGGTGCTGTTCACGCCGACCTTCTGGCGCGAATAATAAAATAGGATTGAGTAATGAAAGCGTTGATTCTGTATTCCAGCCGCGATGGGCAAACCCGTGACATTGCCGCGCGCATTGCACAGACGTTAGTGCCGCATCAACTGTGTGACGTGATCGATTTACTGCAGGCGCAGCAGATTGATTGGTTGCAGTATGATCGCGTGCTGATTGGTGCTTCGATCCGCTATGGCCATTTCAATCCGGCGTTGCTGAAATTTGTCACCCAGCACAAAGCAAAACTGCAGCAGCGGGTGAGCGGCTTCTTTAGTGTCAACCTGACGGCGCGTAAAGCAGATAAGTGTACGCCAGAGACCAATGCGTATACGCGCAAGTTCCTGGAGCAGTCACCGTGGCAACCCGATTGCTGTGCGGTTTTCGCTGGGGCGTTGCGTTATCCGCGTTATCGCTGGTTTGATCGCGTCATGATTCAATTCATTATGCGTATGACCGGCGGGGAAACCGACACATCGAAAGAAGTTGAATACACCGATTGGAATAAAGTGGCGCTTTTTGCCCAGGGTTTTGCGCAGTTACCAGGCAAATCGTTGTGAAATACAGCGTTGTGGCGAAATTTAGGTCGAACAGTAATTTATTTGCAATTAACCCTTGTCAGCCCCAAATAACTCCCTATAATGCGCCACCACTGAGACGGCAAAGCGGCAACGCAGACTGCTTGGCAGGGAGTGACGAAATTCATCCCGCCGGATAAAAACGCTGAAAAAAGTGTTTGACTCCGAAGGAGAGTAGCGTAGTATACGCCACCTCGCGACAGACGGTTCAGCCGCTGTTCGCAACGCTCTTTAACAA
>NZ_JBTRDW010000007.1:0-339095 GCF_054823405.1 Kluyvera sp. 1366 | reverse complement strand
ACCTGAAGAAAAAGTCGATCACCATGGGTAAAGGATGTTAAAAAGTGTTCACCATGTCCCCGAACACCTGTCTACCATGTCCCCGGACTGTACAGCGGGTGAGGGTTAGGGTGAGGGCAAGTGCAATCAGCTCACCATCATATTCGCCACCAGATGCTTACGCCCGTGCTCATCTTCTTCGGTGTAAACCCCTTGCAGCTCTGGCGAGAAGCCCGGCAGCAGATTGATGCCCTCTTCCAGCGCGAGGAAATAGCGCTGTACCGCGCCGCCCCACACTTCGCCTGGCACCACGCACAACACGCCGGGCGGATATGGCAACGCGCCTTCGGCCGCTATGCGCCCTTCAGCATCGGCAATCTTTACCAGCTCCACTTCGCCACGAATATAAGCCTGATGTGCATCCTGCGGATTCACTTGCACCGGCGGGAAGCAGGCTGAACGGAACATCGCTTTCTGCAGATCCTTAACGTCAAAACTGACGTAGAGATCGTGCATCTCCTGACACAAGCGGCGCAGCGTGTAGCCTTTGTAACGCTCAATATTCTTGCGATACACGCTCGGCAGCACTTCCGCCAGCAGCGTATCCTCGCGCACGTGCTGCTCAAACTGCACCAGCATCGCCACCAGATGCGCCATCTTCTCAGGCGTTTCTGCTGGCGTCAGCAGGAACAGAATCGAGTTGAGGTCGCACTTCTCCGGCACGATGCCGTTCTCGCGCAGATAGTTGGCCAGAATGGTCGCTGGAATGCCGAAGCTGGTGTACTCACCGCTGGCGGCATCAATCCCCGTGGTGGTGAGCAGCAGCTTGCAGGGATCCACCAGATACTGCTCCTGCGCATAGCCTTCAAAACCGTGCCACTTTGCGCCCGGCTCAAGGCTGAAGTATGCCGGATCGATGGCGATGGCTTCCGTTTCCGCAGCTTGCCACAGCTTGCCGTGCACTTTCTCCGGCAGGAACGGCTGAATCATTTCGCAACGTTCAAGAATCGCTTTACGCGCATCAATGCCGATGGTGACGCACTCGTGCCACATGCTGCGTCCGGCCTCGCCTTTATGCATGCGGGCGTTGATATCCAGCGCGGCAAACAGCGGATAGAACGGGCTGGTTGAGGCGTGCAGCATAAACGCATTGTTGAGGCGTTTGTGCGGACAGAAACGCTGCTGCCCACGGATGTGATTGTCTTTCTTATGGATTTGCGACGTCTGTGAGAAACCGGCCAGCTGCTTGTGTACCGACTGCGTGACAAAAATGCCCGGATCGTTCTCGTTCAACTCCAGCGTCAGCGGCGAACAGCCGGCCATCAGCGGAATAAACTGCTCGTAGCCAACCCACGCCGAATCAAACAGGATGTAATCGCACAGATGTCCGATGCGATCGACCACCTGACGCGCGTTGTACACCGTGCCGTCGTAAGTGCCGAGCTGAATAATCGCCAGGCGGAATGGACGTTGATCGTTGGCACGATCGGGCGCCACTTTGGCAATTTGATCACGCAGATAAGCATCGTCAAAACAGTGCGCATCAATGCCGCCGATAAAGCCAAACGGATTACGCGCCGCTTCCAGATACACCGGCGTGGCGCCCGCCTGAATCAGTGCGCCATGATGGTTGGATTTGTGATTGTTGCGGTCAAACAGCACCAGATCGCCGCGCGTCAGCAGCGCATTGGTGACCACTTTATTGGCGCTGGAGGTGCCGTTAAGCACGAAGTAGGTTTTGTCGGCGTTAAACACTTTCGCCGCGAACTTCTGCGCATCTTTGGCTGAGCCTTCGTGGATCAGCAGATCGCCGAGCTTGACGTCGGCGTTGCACATATCCGAACGGAAGACGTTCTCGCCGTAGAACTCATAGAACTGACGTCCCGCCGGATGTTTGCGGAAGAAGGCACCACCCTGATGTCCCGGGCAGGCAAACGTGCTGTTCTGCATATCGACGTAGCGCGTGAGCGTGTCGAAAAATGGCGGCAGCAACTCGGCTTCATACGCCTGCGCGGCGTCCTCCAGCGCGTCCCACTCTTCTGGCGCGCCGTTGATTTCGCCAGTGACGCCCGGCAGCTTCAGCACTTCTTCATCGAACGCATTGGCGACAAACACCGGCAGATTAAAGCCGACCTTGCGCAATAGCGTCAGCACGCCACTGCGCGTGTCCGACAAGGTGATCACGACCGCAGCGACATCGGTAAAGTCGGTATTGTCCAGCGTCACCACGTCGCGCGCAGTGTTAAGACTAAGGGTTGGCGCTACAGCAACGCTGGCAGCAATTTTCAATGGGTTCATAACACAAATCCCTGAGAGAGGATGAGTGGGTGCCGATGGCACAGCAATGAGGAGGTTTCCTCGGCGAAGTCAATCTGGGAGTTGAACACTAACTGGGGCGCAATCATGTCATCTTTTTTTTGCCGGAACAACCGCTGCGCTGGCCCCTCACCCCAGCCCTCTCCCACAAGCGGGCGAGGGCGCCGTCCGAGCGAGAGTTAAGGTATGCTGGATCAGTTCCCTGCCCCACCTGTGGGAGAGGGTTAGGGTGAGGGCAAAAAAGGAGTACTATACCCCCACTTTCCTCAACCAGCCGGAGGCTGCATGTTCAAGGCATTGGTCATTGAAAATGATGAACAGGGATATCGCACATCCCTGAAAGATCTGTCAGAAAAACAACTGCCCGATCAGGATGTCACCCTCGAAGTAAGCTACTCCACGCTCAACTACAAAGACGCGCTCGCCATCTGCAACAAAGGCCCGATTGTGCGGCAATTCCCGATGGTGCCGGGCATCGACTTTGTTGGTCGGGTGATCAGCAGCCGCCATGCCGAATGGCAGCAGGACGATGTGGCGCTGCTCACCGGCTGGGGCGTAGGCGAAAAGCATTGGGGCGGACTGGCGCAGAAAGCCAGCGTCTCGGGCGACTGGCTGGTAAAAGTGCCGGCCGCACTCAGCCCGCTACAAACCATGGCAATTGGCACCGCGGGCTTCACCGCCATGTTGTGCGTGCTGGCGCTGGAAAAACAGGGCATCACGCCGCAGCACGGCCCGGTTTTAGTCACTGGCGCGAGTGGCGGCGTTGGCAGCTTTGCCGTTAGCCTATTGGCACGTCTCGGCTATGAGGTTATTGCTTCCAGCGGTCGCGCCAGCGACAGCGATTACCTGATTAACACGCTGGGCGCGACGTCGATTATTGATCGCGCAGAGCTGAGCGAGCCGGGCAAACCGCTGGCGAAAGAGCGCTGGGCGGCGGCGATTGATAGCGTCGGCAGCCACACGCTGGCCAATGTGTTAGCGGGCATCAAGCGCGATGGCGTGGTGGCGGCGTGCGGCATGGCGCAAGGTTTGGATTTGCCGACCAGCGTCGCGCCGTTCATCCTGCGCGGCGTGGTGCTGGCGGGCGTGGATAGCGTGATGTGTGCAAAACCGCTGCGGCAGCAGGCGTGGCAGCGCCTGGCGGAACTGGTGGATGGCGACCTGTTGCAGCAGTTAACCAAAGTGATTCCGCTGAGCGAAGCGCGCGAAGGTGCCGAGCAGCTGCTGGCCGGTAAAGTACGCGGCAGACTGATCGTCGATTGCAGATAATCGCACATCACGTAGCGGCGCAATTTATGGCGCGTCTTTTCACAGAGCGCGATAAATCGCGCCGCTACGGTTTCAGGCTCGCAGTTGAATCCGCGGCCTGCCCTTCTCATCCTGCATCACCACATCCAACTCCGCCTGATACCAGCGCGTCAGCGTGTGTTCGGTCATCACCTCATTGGGTGCGCCTTCCGCCACCAGCTTGCCCTGATGCAGCAACAGCACGCGATCCGACCACAGCGACGCGAGGTTAAGATCGTGCAGCACGGTGCAAACGCTGAAGCGTCCGTTGCGCGTCAGGCGATGCAGCAAACGCAAACTGTGCTGCTGCCAGAACAGATCCAGCGCGGAAGTGGGTTCGTCGAGAAACAGCCAGCCGCGCGGGCCATCATCGTGCCACAGCTGAGCCAGCACGCGCGCCAGCTGCACGCGCTGCTGTTCACCACCGGAAAGCGATCGATAATCGCGCTGTGCCAGCTCAAGGCTGCCGGTAATGTGCATCACCTCGTCAATCACCGCCCTGGATTGAGCGCGCGGCCAGGGCGCGCGGCCCATCGCCACCACATCGGCGGCGGGCAGCGGAAAACTCACGCTATTTTGCTGACGCATCACCGCGCGGCGCTGCGCCAGCGGTTCGCGCGGCCAACTGTTTAGCGGACGATCGCCGAGCCAGCACTCGCCCGCTTGCGGCGTGAGAAAGCCGGTCAGCAAGCGCAGCAGCGTGGATTTCCCCGCGCCGTTGGGGCCGATCAGCGCGATCATTTCGCCAGGCTGCAAAGTCAGGGAAACGTCGTCGATCAACGCGCGTGAGCCGTGGCTAAATCGCAACCCGCGCGCCTGCATGCAGTCACTCATTCATCCCCCTTTGCTCACGCAGAATCAGCCAGAGAAACCACGGGCCGCCCAGTAGGCTGGTTAACAGGCCAACCGGCATTTCCGCTGGCACCACCACGGTGCGCGCCAGCGTATCGGCCAGCAGCAGCAAAATCGCGCCCGCCAGCGCCGAACCGGGCAGCATCCAGCGATGATCGCTGCCGTGACAGAAACGCATCAGGTGCGGCACCACTAAACCGACAAAGCCGATAATGCCACTCACCGCCACGGCGGTGCCAACCAGCAACGCGCTCAGCACCAGCAGCTGACGCTGCGTACGCTTAACGTCGATGCCCATGTAATGTGCATCCTCTTCGCCGAGTTGCAGCAAATTGAGACGACGCGCGCGCAGCTGAATCGCTATCAGCGCCGGCAGAATCAGCACCGCGCACACCGCCAGGCTCGGCCACTGCGCCGCGCTCAAACTGCCCATGCCCCACAACGCCAACTGGCGCAACTGCTGATCGTTACTCAGCCACGACAGCACGCCGACCGCCGCACCGCATAAGGCGTTGATGGCGATCCCGACCAGCAGCAAGCGCGACAAATTGCCCAGCGCCATACGGCTAAAGCTGAAGATCAGCAGCGTCACCACCAAACTACCCATAAAGGCGGCGAGTGTTGGCAGCCACAGCGCCAGCAGCGGCGGCAAGCCGAGCGGGATAACGATCGATATCGCCACCGCTAAACCCGCTCCGCTGCTAATGCCTAGCAAACCGGGATCGGCCAGCGGATTGCGAAACAATCCCTGCATCACCGCGCCGGATACCGCCAGCGCCATGCCGAGCAGCACCGCCAGCAGCACGCGCGGCAGGCGGATGTTGATCCAGATTTGCCACGCCATATCGCTGAGCGGCGCACGCAACAAAGTGCGCATTGAAAGCGGCATCGCGCCGAAGTTGGCCGCCATCAGCATTAATATCAGCGTGCTGATGGCCATCAAACCGAGCCAGCGCATCACGGATGTATTCGCCATATTTTTCCCCTAAATAATTCAAGGTGCAGGAAGGCAGCAAGTGTTCGAATCCCCAGGAGCTTACACAAGTAAGTGACTGGGGTGAGAACACGCAGCTAACGCGCCTGCGGCTTGAAGTATGACGGGGAAGCCGCTTCGGCTGCGTGGCGCAGTTTGATAATCGCGCCCGGCGTATCAAGGCCAAAGCTCAGCAGCGCCATCTCATCCACCACCAGCAACGCGCGATGCTGACCGGCTGGCGTCAGTGCCAAACCTGGCAGCGACCACACTTTCTCTTCGCCGCCCAGCGTACGCAGGCCATCTTCACCCACCACGATCAAATCCGGTGCCGCCGCAATCACACCTTCCTGCGACAGCTGCTGATAGTGCGGCACCGCCGCCATCGCATTGATCAGACCCGCGCTGCGAATCGCGCCGTCCGCGCCAGTTTGTGCGCCCGCCGCCTGAGTGCGCATACCGCCGTGCGCCATGATAAACAGCACTTTGATCGGCAACGGTTTTTGTGGGATCTGCGCGCGCTGCTTGTTGACCTTCTCGATCAGCGCGTTGGCTTCCTCTTCACGATGCAGCGCCTTGCCGATGGTAGCGATTTTTTCCGCGATGGCGTCGAGGCTGTTTTTGCCGGTGACATCCACCACTTTTACGCCAGCTTGCGCCACTTGCTGCAGCACCAGCGACGGTTTTGCCAGCTCGCTGCTTAGCACCAGCGTCGGTTTCAGCGCCAGAATCCCTTCGGCATTCAACTGCCGCATATAACCGACATTCGGCAGCTTGTTGGCCTGCGCCGGATGCTGACTGGTGCTGTCACGCGCTACCAGATCCTGCTGCGCATCCAAGGCATAGATAATTTGCGTGACGTCACCGCCAATCGAGATCACCCGCTCGGCCGCAACAGCGGGCAGCGCCAGCGCAGTCAGCAGCAACAGAAGTTTTCTCATGCTGATGCCTCCAGCGACATCACCTGCTCGCGCCAGCGCGCCTGCTCCGGCGTGCCTTCGCTGCGCTGACCATACAGCTGCGCGATCTGCGTGCCGTCGGCGGCAAACAGTTCCAGGCTGGTGACGAAGCCATCGCCGCTCGGTTTGCGCGTCACCCAGCTTTCGCTGATGTGATCCGCCATCAAATGCAGCGTGAAGGTGGGATTGAAGATGTTGATCCAGTTATCCATCGGCATCAGCTTCTGCACTGCGCCGGTGAAGATCTGCGTGCAGCCACGGTTGCCGATAAAAATCATGATTTCATTGCCATCCTGCTGCGCCAGATCCAGCAGCTGCGCCAGCGAGTCATTACTCACCTGACGCGCCAGATCGTCCGCCACCGCGCGGAACGCCTGCGGGCGCGAGATGTTGTGGCGCTTCAGCAGACCAAAGAACTGATGCACATCGGTGATGGCGCGCCATTCGGCTTCCACTTTGCTGGCATCAACCGTACTGCTGTATTGCGGCGCACTGGCGGGCTGCGGATCTAGCGCCGCTGCGTTCTCCAGCACAAACGCCGCAATCAGCGCATCCCACGCGGCGAAATCGGTGTTGTCGGTGGTGTAGATTTTCAGCACCGCATCAGCGTGGCGATCAAAAATCTGGATGCTTTGACGTTCACCGTGGGCGCTCTGCTCACGCAGGAAGAACGCGCTGTGCCACTGATGCGGGAACAGACGCTGATCGAGCGCGCGCGGGTTGAGAATCAGTCCGGCGTGTTCGCCGAGGTGCAGGTTTTCATATTTGCCCACCTGCTCGTGAACCGCATATGCATTGCGGGTGATGCTTTTGGTTTCACCTACCGCCGCCAGTGCTGCCAGCAGCGCAGGGAAATCGGCTTTTAACGCCTTTGCATCCTGGCCGACACGCGCTTCACACAGCTGCGCTTCGCCAATGCCCATCAGCGCGGCGAGATCGCGCGCGTACTTTTTCGGATGCTCGCCTTTCAGCGCCAGATAGTGATCGTAACGTGAGTTCATTGCCTTGCTCCATGAAAATGCCCTGCGCTGCCGCAGGGCGAAAAGGGATTAGAAATCGACGTTCACACCCAACTGGAAGGTGCGGCCTGGCATCACCGCCAGGTTGATGTCGTTGCGTTCCTGGGCGTTGCTGCTGGTCAGCGTGCGGCTGCTGGTGTAATCCCAGTATTTGCGATCGGTAATGTTGTAGATACCGCCGCTCAGCTTGACGTTTTTCGTCGCCTGCCAGTAAGCCGTTGCATCCACCATGCCGTAACCCGGCACGCGCATATATTCCGTGGTGGAATCAGTGATCGCCGTGCCGGTGTTGGTGTAGCTTTCGCGGTTGGTCGCCGTGGCCTGCTTGCCTTTCACGAAGGTGGCGGTCAGCGCTGCGCCGTAGCCGCGCGCTTTGTCATCCCACGCCAGGCCAACAATCGCTTTCAATGGCGCGACGCTATCGAGATCGATGTACTTGTCACCGGCGTAGCTGGACTTGGATTTACCTTCGTTATAGCCCAGCGCAAAGGTGCTGCTCAGGCCATCGACCTGCGGGAACCAGGTGCCGTAATTCACTTTGGTGGATATCTCAGCACCATAAATGTAGGCCTTATCGCGGTTTTCAGCCTGATAGCTGGTGTAGATGTTGCTCGGAACGTTGACGAACATCTCCGGATTGGTGGCGCGGCGATAGCGGGTGTAGGCGATGAAGTTTTTGTACTGGTTATAGAACACCGAGGTGTTGACCGTTACACCTTCTGTCGCCTGGCCTTTCAGGCCCCACTCAAAGTTGTTGCTGGTTTCGGTTTTCAGATCGGTGTTACCAATCAGCGCATATTGCGCGCTACCCGCATAGCTGGAACCCAGGTTCCATGAGCCATACAGCTGGCTGGTGGTGGGGAACTGCACGCCGTGTTTGTATTGCAGATAGGTGGTCAGCGCTGGCGTTAAATCGTACTGGAAAGTCAGCGATGGCAGCACCTGCGTATCGGAGTTAGTTTTGCCATACAGCGCATCAACCTGCTCTTCGGTCAGCACCGTGCTGCCGGTAGTGAGATCGCCGAGATTTTTCGGCTTGGTGCTTTGATACATTACGCGCACGCCGGGAGTGACCGCGAAGTTGTGGCTATCAAGATCGAAATTGATCTTATCTTGCAGGTATCCTGCCACCGCGAAAGTGCGGCTGTCAGACTGCGGTTGGGTGATGGCGCTAAAGGCGCTCGGCGCTGGCTCCTGGCGGAACGGACGCTCGCTGTTGTCGAGGCGCGCATTGACACCGGCACTCAGCTCGTGGCGGCCCAGCGTTTTGGTGCCGCGCGTGTCGAAGCCATAGCTATCGACGTTGAAATCGGAATAGACAAAGCCGTACTGGCTGGCGCTGGTCGGCAGATAGGTATTGTCGTGCGCCTGAGTTTGCTGCCAGTAAAGGCGCGTGGTCAGCGTATCGATAAAGTCGTTGTACGGCGTCCACTCATCCGCCAGATTGATGCCCCAGCGGCGCGTATCGCTCTGCTGCTGCGCGGTGCCCCAAACGGTGTTGCCGCTGGTGTCCCAGGTATCGTAATGGCTGTGGTTGGTTTTGTGGTAGTAATCAAAGGTAGCGCTCAGCTTGTGCTGATCGTTCGGCTGCCAGATACCGGACGTCATAAAGGCGTCAGAGTGCCAGTTGGCCGGATAAGCCTGTTTCGCGTCGCTGTTGTTGCGGGTTTCCTGGCCATCGCGACGGCTGTAAACAAACAGGCCGCGCAGCTCATCATCGCCAGCAGCGGCGGTGATGCCGTTGTGCCAGCTGCGATTCGATGAGTCGTAATCGCTCTGGTAACCGAAATAACTATTTTTGTCGCTGCTAAGGTAATCGTCAGCGGTTTTATTGTGGAACGAGACGTTACCGCCAATCGAGGTATTCGGCTGATCCACCGCCGTGGCGCCCTTCTCAATATCAACGCTGCCGAACAGGTAGGGATCGATGTAATCGCGGCCAATACCAAAGGTGTTGTTGCCGGTGCGGCTGACGTAAGGGCGGCCGGTGGCATCCGGAATCGGAATGCCGTCGATATCCATGCCGACGCGATTACTCTCCAGACCACGAATGTTGTAACCGGTGTAACCCGCGCGGTCGAAACCGCTTTTACCGGCAGAGGATCCGCCGCTGGATCCGGTGGCGCTGATCAGCGGCTCATAACGCATGATCGAACCGAAATCGTTCGCACCGCGTTTTTGCAGCTCTTGTGCTGTGATGGTGGTTTTATTGCCGGCCTGCTGTTTTGGCGCGGTGACGGTGAGAACCGGTTCATTGCTGGTGCTATCGCTGGCGGCAAAGCTGCAAGCGGCATGAATAGCTGAAGATAAGATGGCAACTTTGGAAAGACGTTGCTGGGCTGTTCCCTGAAAGAGTGAAGACATGCGCGAAATACCTGGTTAATTGTTAGTATTCGCTCACTTGCTTGCTGCCGGAAAGTACGGACCTTGGTTAAAAGACCGTAAAAATTATGGACTTATTTTTTGTAATAAATGATGTCGAAAGGAATGTAATGCAAGTGGTAATCATTATCAACTAGCAGTAAGCTAAGATGTATCTTGGACCGCACATTTTGTTAACTTCATTATCTAAATGAGACACGTTATGTCACAGAAACCAGCGATTACCATTCATTACTGCACACAATGTAACTGGCTGCTGCGTTCCGCCTGGATGGCGCAGGAGTTGCTGCATACCTTTGCCGAGGATTTAAGCGCGGTAACGCTACAGCCGGGAACCGGCGGCGTGTTTGAGATTACCATTGATGGTCAGGTGATTTGGGAGCGTAAGCAGGAAGGCGGATTCCCGGATGCGGCAGCGCTGAAGCAGCGCGTGCGCGACGTCTGCTGGCCGGATCGCGCGTTGGGGCATGTGGATAAGAAGAAGAGTTGATTTGGGGTTCGTGCATTATCGGAATAAACGGATGTACGCGCACCTAAGGTCGTCATTCATGGCGACCTGCTAACTTTTAGCGATTTTTTCCGCCGCTTCCTTCAGCGCGCTGATCACTATCTCCAGCGCCTCATCCGAAATATCTTCCTGCGCCAGACGATGATTCAAGGTGTATTTGATCAGATGAATCGCCTGTTCAACCTGCGGAATGCTGCGGTTATTCACCAGAATCGCCAGCGAGGTTAATCGCTCGATAATCGCATTCACGTTGTCACGATTCTCCGCCAGCAGCGCCTCGCCGCCTTCATTCAGCGCATAGGCTTTACGCGATGCCTGCGCATCGACCACGCGAATCGCATCCATCTCTTCGAGCAGCGTCAGGTTGGGATAGATAATGCCGGGGCTGGGTGAATATTCCCCTTTGGAGAGCTCTTCAACCGATTTGATCAACTCATAACCGTGCGCAGAGCTCATGGCGAGAAAGTGCAGCATTAACAGGCGGATATCGCTGGCATCCAGCATCCGCTCCCGACGCTTCTTGCGTGCGCCTGCACAGACGGTGCGCTGTGCGTGATCGGACTGCCATGGAAAATCCCGCTGCTGTTTCATTGCCTTCCTGAGCGCTAATTAAGGGAGGTTGATAGTAGTCTGCCGCCTGGCAAAATTCAACACAGGCGGCAGCGCGCGCGGCGTTGGCGTTATTTTTGATGCCAATAGGCTACGGCGCGCACGAAATCGGTATGTGCACCGCGTCCCTGGGTGAAGTAATCGCTCAGCAGTTTCACCGCTTCGCCCTCGCCCGTCAGCCAGATGAAGTATTCAGTGGCAGGCAGCGCAATCCTATCCAGCTGCGCCTTAATCGGTGTTAGGTTATCGGCCTGCATGGTGCCGCTGCCCAACCAACTCACCTGCACATTTGGCAGATCACCGAGATAATCGCGGCCGGTGGCTTCATCGGCATAGGCCAGCAGGTGAATTTCCTGCGCCTGGATTTCGCTGTAACGACGTTTAAAGGCGGGCAGACCGGTCTCATCACAGACGTAAATCTGGCAGGCGTAATCCGCCGGGATCACCAACGAACCGCGCGGACCGCCCATCGCGATTTGATCGCCCACTTTGGCTTGGTTTGCCCAGCTGCTGGCAACGCCGCCATCGTGGATGTAGAAATCGATGGTCAGAGAATCGACGCCGTTAAATTCCAGCGGCGTGTAATCACGCGCGGCAGGACGCACACCATTCGGCCAAACGATGCCTTCGTCGGTGATCTGCGGCAGCGCCAGCTCTGCACCAGCATGTTCCGGGAAGAACACTTTGATGTGATCGTCAAACGATGGCGAGTTGAAGCCGGCCAGATCGCTGCCGTTGAAAACAATGCGCCAGAATTCACCGGCAATCAGCGTCTTGCTGACCACGCTGATGTGGCGGAAACGCAGTTCATTGCGCACACGACGTGGCACGCGTTCGGAAGGGTGAGTTTGCAAGTGGTGTCTCCCTAAAAGATAGTGAAAGTCATTCTCATCTGATGGGGAGAGAATAGTTATGATATATCTTCGACGCAATGCCGAAAAATGCTATTGGAAAATTGGCACGTTAAAACAGCGCGATAAATCGCGCCGCTACGATGAAGAGCAGTTAGGGATAAGGTGCAAATGACAAGCAGAAAGTGTAGCGGCGCAATGTATTGCGCAATACATAAATGCGTTTGACTGCCGAGACCGCGCTTAGATTGCAGCGGTCACGGATTTTAAAAGCGGATTACGCCTGGTGATTGCCGCAGGTCACGAAACTGCCATCATCCTGGCTATGTTTCGGCAGCACATTGTCGCCCAGAATTTCATGCTGCGCACAATGCGGCTGATGCGGATGCAGTCCGCCCGGCGGTGAAAAAGGCTCAGCCATTTGTGCACTTGCCAGCGAAGAAAACGCTACAAGCGCTGTCATGAGGAACAACGGTAGAAGTCGCATAATTTTTTTGTCTGTTCACTATAGCGGCCCGGAATGGACCAGAAATGCAGGTGATTATCCAGCCTGATGTGTGGCGGCTGGTGATTTACGCGGCCAATCAGGTTTCGATGAAGAATTTTACGCTTATTACGCCAGTGAGTTTATAAAATCGTGCGGTTTGTCACGGTTTACCGCACGAATTATGCATTACTTATCCGTCACCGGAATATAGAAGGTGCCTTGCAGCAGATCGGGCGTGCTGTATTTCAAATCCAGCTTAAGCAAATCTTTGCCCGCACGGCGTGCCACGCCCAGCGCTGGCAAATGGTTGTAGTAAATCTCCGCGGTGAATGCGTTGATCTCTTCCGGCGCGCCGTGCCAGTCAATCTCCGCACACAAACCCCTCTCGCCGGTCCAGTTCTGCACGTTACGCGGCAGCACGTCGGCGTATTGACTCTCCAGCGCCTGGAACAGGCTGATGTGTTGCTGGTCGGCAGAATGCACGCCCGGACTGAACTGAAAGCCCAGCCAGCCGCGGTTCACATGCTGACCGGCAAAAGCGATGAAATCGCGCGTATGCTGCGCCACCACATGATTTTGATGATCGATGTATTCCCCGAAGCGGCATTCCCACTCAATCACTTCGCCACACAGCTGAATCTCCGGCTTCTGCGCCAGACGCGCATTGACCCACTCACGCTGCGTGGAGATGCGGCTGTGGAAATCCTTCATCAGCATTTCCGGAATGCGACGATAAGCACCCGGCGTCATTGAGAAGTGACTTTTGAACACACGGGTAAAATTCTGCTGATTATCAAAACCAAAGCGCACCGCAATATCGATCAGCGGCATGCTGGTCAGACGCAGCGCCATCGCCGCCATGGTCAGACGACGTTTGCGCGTGTAGGACGCCAGCGTTTGTCCGGTCATCTCTTTGAACATGCGCTGCATGTGCCATTTGGAGTAACCGGATTTCAGGGTAATCAGATCGATGTTGAGCTCGTCGGTCAGGTTCGCTTCTATCCAGTCCACCAGATCGTTGATGTACTGTTTTTTTACATTCAGGCTGAGCATGATTTTGATAGTCGAATGAGGTGGTTAACGTCATGAATTTGCGTTATTCGTCACATAAATATAACAAAAACATATTACCAACGTAAGGAAGAGTAAAGGTAGCGCAGCGGGAAAAGCATTAATTGCTTAGGTTACTAACGTTTTTATCGCGCACGAAAAGAAAAAGGTCGTCACGAATGACGACCTTGCGGTGATATCAACTGCTTGAAGCGGTGCGCGGGCTCAGTGCGAACGCATGCCTGCTGCCGTCATCATCATACGAAACAGTGATGCCACCACACCGAGTGCCAGCACGC
Organism: Kluyvera sp. 1366; assembly: GCF_054823405.1. Taxonomy (NCBI): domain Bacteria; kingdom Pseudomonadati; phylum Pseudomonadota; class Gammaproteobacteria; order Enterobacterales; family Enterobacteriaceae; genus Kluyvera; species Kluyvera sp. 1366. The sequence continues at coordinate 325,524 of NZ_JBTRDW010000007.1, read as the reverse complement.
TTGCGCCGTAAATGACTACCAGCCACATCACCTGCTTCCACCACGGAATCTTCGTTTCAGAGTGAGTTTTCATGTTGCTGACCTCGGTTTTCATATCAATGGTATCCTTCGTCGGCTTTGATTTTTCCGCGGAACACGTAGTAACTCCAGAAGGTGTAACCCAAAATTACCGGAATAATCAGCAGGCCGCCCACCAGCATAAACGCCTGGCTGCTCGCCGGAGACGCCGCCTGCCAGATGGTGATTGACGGTGGAATGATGTTCGGCCAGATGCTGATACCGAGGCCCGAGAAGCCAAGGAAAATCAGCGCCAATGTCAGGATGAACGGCGAGTAATGCGCTTCACGTTTGATGGCGCGCACAATCCCCCACGAACACAGCACCACCAGTACCGGAACCGGCAGGAACCAGAACAGGTTCGGACGCGAGAACCAGCGCTGCGCGATATCCGCGTGCGTCAGCGGCGTCCAGATACTGATAATGCCCACCACCAGCAGCAACGTCAGCGTCAGCGGCGTCGCCAGCGCAGACATTTTACGGTGCAGATCGTGTTCGGTTTTCATGATCAGCCAGGTACAACCCAGCAGTGCATAGGCGATGACCAGACCGACGCCGCAGAACAGCGGGAACGGCGCTAACCAGCTCATCGCTGAACCCGCATATTCACGGCCCACCACCGGGAAACCATTCAGGATAGCGCCCACGGCGACGCCCTGACTGAAGGTGGCCAGCAGTGAACCGGCAATGAATGACTTATCCCAGAACGCACGGTGTTCTAGCGTGGCTTTAAAGCGGAACTCAAACGCGACGCCACGGAAGATCAGGCCAATCAGCATCGCCGTCAAAGGAATCGACAATGCATCCAGCAGCACCGAGTAGGCCAGCGGGAACGCGCCATACAGCGCCGCGCCGCCCAACACCAGCCAGGTTTCGTTGCCATCCCAAACCGGGGCAACGGTATTAACCATCATGTCGCGTTCGATGGGATCTTTATTGAACGGTAACAGCAGGCCAATGCCGAGATCGAAACCATCCATCACGATGTACATCAAGGTGCCAAACACGATGATGGCAAACCAGATAATTGAAAAGTCGATCATCTTAGTGCTCCCCACTCTTTTCGCTATGGGTTTTGGCCGCCGACAACGGACGCGCTGGCGTGTGATGCTGACCCGGACCACCGTGATCAACCTCTTTACCTTCGCCGGTCACCGGACCCTCTTTGATCAGACGCATCATGTAGAGGTAACCGACACCAAACACCGACGAGTAGACCAGAATGAACGCCAGCAGGCTGATGCTCATGTGCATATCGCCATGTGCCGAGACCGCATCAATGGTGCGCTGCACGCCATATACCACCCACGGCTGACGCCCAATCTCGGTGGTAAACCAACCGGCCAGAATGGCGATCAAACCCGATGGACCCATCAGCAGCGTGAACCACAGGAACGGACGCGAGTGATACAAACGGCCTTTGAAACGCAGCCACAAAGACACCACGCCGAGCGTAATCATCAGCAGGCCCAGCGCCACCATCACGCGGAATGACCAGAAGATGATGGTGGAGTTTGGACGGTCCTCTTTCGGGAAGCTCTTCAGCGCAGGAATTTGCTTCTCCAGGCTGTGCGTCAGAATCAGGCTGCCGAGGTACGGGATTTCCAGCGCGTACTTGGTGCGCTCCTGCTCCATATCCGGCACACCGAACAGAATCAGCGGCGTGGCTTCACCCGGCTTGTTTTCCCAGTGTCCTTCAATTGCCGCGATTTTCGCAGGCTGATGCTCAAGGGTGTTCAGGCCGTGCGCATCACCGATCATCGCCTGAATCGGTGCCACGATCAGCGCCATCCACAGCGCCATCGAGAACATCTTACGAATCGCTGGATTGTCGTTACCGCGCAGTAAATGCCATGCTCCCGACGCGCCGACAAAGAAGGCGCTGGCCAGGAAGGCACCGACCGACATGTGGAACAAGCGATAAGGGAACGAGGGGTTGAAGATGATTTTCAGCCAATCTTCCGGTACCACGATGCCGTTCTGGATGATGTAGCCCTGCGGCGTATGCATCCAGCTGTTTGACGCCAGAATCCAGAAGGTGGAGAAGATGGTGCCGAGCGCGACCATGCAGGTTGCAAAGAAGTGCAAGCCTGGACCGACGCGGTTCCAGCCAAACAGCATCACGCCAAGGAAGCCCGCTTCAAGGAAAAAGGCGGTTAACACTTCGTAGGTGAGCAGCGGGCCGGTGATACTGCCAGCAAACTGTGAGAAACCGCTCCAGTTAGTACCGAACTGGTACGCCATCACCAATCCGGATACCACGCCCATGCCGAAGTTAACGGCAAACGCTTTTGACCAGAAATGGTAGAGATCGCGATAGGTCTCGTTACGGGTTTTCAGCCACATCCCTTCAAGCACCGCCAGGAAACTGGCGAGACCGATGGTGATGGCTGGAAAGATAATATGGAAGGAAACAGTAAATGCGAACTGAATCCTGGCCAGATGAAAGGCGTCTAATCCAAACATTGCTTACCTCATTGCCACAAATTACACCGAATTTTTACTTATAATTAACAAGCAGAGCGCAGCGGTTATTTCGCCGTGCTTAAAGAAATGTCGCGCCAATGTAAAAGGAAGTGGTGCGAACAAAAAGATACAGGGGAAGTCGGTAAAACTATAACAGTGTTTTTTGATTTCGATCATTGTTTTCAGCAGAAACTAATACTTTAAAAATCACGACGTTAAGGTTAATCACCCTCATTCATTGTGACAATATTGTTATTGTTTTCCGCCTATTCCCGCTGTGCTTATCAGGTAAGCACTTCATTTATTTATTTTTTAGTGCGAAGAAAAATGGCGTTATTTACGGTAAATACGTTGAGCATGTAAATATTTCCGGACAGCGCAGGATGATCAGGATTGTTAATTAAAAGCTAATATTTTTAGAACAAAAAGATATATTTCTGCTGTTTATTAAACAGGTGATGTAAACGCAGTGACGTTAACCTACTGCGGCATGATATTTGCCAGCGGCGACAAGCTGTGCTTTTTTAGAGCAGTAATCAACCAGTTAAACAGCGAAGGAGAGGTTATGGCCCGTCTTACTGCACAGGATTTCCCTCAGGAACTGCTCGAGCTTTACGATTACTACGCGCACGGCAAAATCAGCAAACGCGAATTTATCGCGATGGCGGCGAAATTCACCATCGCCGGCATGACCGGCGCCACGCTGCTCAGCGCCATGAGCCCCAATTATGCGCTGGCGCAGCAGGTGGAATTTACCGATCCGGCGATCAAACCGGAATACATTCACTATCCGTCACCGCAAGGTCACGGCGAGGTGCGCGGCTATCTGGTGCGACCGGCCAATGCATCCGGCAAAGTGCCTGCGGTGGTAGTGGTGCACGAGAATCGTGGCCTCAATCCCTATATCGAAGACGTGGCGCGACGGGTAGCGAAAGCCGGTTACATCGCGCTGGCGCCAGATGGTTTGAGCTCGCTGGGCGGTTATCCGGGCAACGATGACGAAGGCAAAGTGATGCAGGCCAAAGTCGACCCCACCAAGTTGATGAATGACTTCTTCGCCGCGATTGATTTCCTGATGCACCACGAAGAGGGCACCGGCAAAGTGGGTATCACCGGCTTCTGCTACGGCGGCGGCGTAGCCAATGCGGCGGCAGTCGCGTTCCCTGATTTGGCCTGCGCGGTACCGTTCTACGGCCGTCAGCCTAAAGCGGAAGATGTGCCGCGCATCAAAGCGCCGCTGTTGCTGCACTACGCCGCGCTGGATAAAGGCATCAACGAAGGTTGGCCAGCCTATGAAGAGGCGTTGAAAGCCAATCACAAAATCTATGAAGGCTATGTTTATCCCGGTGTGAATCATGGCTTCCACAATGATTCGACGCCGCGTTATGACAAAGCCGCCGCCGAATTAGCGTGGAGCCGCACGCTGGGTTGGTTTGAGAAGTATTTACGCGCTTGAGCGTGCGGCGGTCGCCATAAATGGCGGCCCTTCTCAACGCGCCTTCAAAATCCGATGCACATTGCTCTCCAGCCAATCCGCCAGTCCGGTCACCTGCCCTTCTACTTCGCGGCCTAACGACGTCAAACGATACTCAACGTGCGGTGGCACCACGTCATAGGCAATGCGTTCAACAAAACCATCCTCTTCCATATAGCGCAGCGTCTGCGCCAGCATACGTTCGCTGACGCCGCCAATCTTGCGGCGCAGCTCGCTAAAACGCAGAGTTTCTTCGCGCAGCGCCAGCAAAATCAGTACGCTCCAGCGGCTGGTAATGCGCTTCAACACGTCGCGTGACGGGCAATTCACGTTAAGCAACTCACCGCGCGTAAACTTTTCACTCAACTTTTCAGACATTTAACTCAGTTTCTCCAAACTAACCAATCTGTAAGTACTTACTAAAAGTAAGTTTATCGCTTAGGCTGTTTTCATACCAGTTCAACAGGAGAACAACATGATTGCGATTACAGGTGCCACAGGCCAACTGGGCCGTCTGGTGATTAACGCGTTATTGAAAAAAGTGCCGACTAGCGAAATCATTGCGGCGGTGCGTTCGCCCGAGAAAGCAGCCGATCTGCAGGCGCTGGGCGTAACACTGCGTGCGGCGGATTACAGCCAACCGGAAACGCTGCAAAGCGCCTTCGCCGGTGTCGATAAGCTGCTGCTGATCTCTTCCAGTGAAGTCGGCCAGCGTGAAGTGCAGCACAAGGCGGTGATCGATGCGGCAAAAGCCGCTGGCGTTGGCTTTATCGCCTACACCAGCTTACTGCATGCCGATACCTCGCCGTTGGGATTAGGCGTTGAGCATCGTGCGACTGAAGCTCAGTTGAAAGCCTCGGGCATTCCTTTCGCGCTGCTGCGTAACGGCTGGTACACCGAAAACTATGCCGCGAGTATTGCACCCGCGCTGGCGCATCATGCCTTTATTGGTGCGGTCGGCGAAGGTCGCATCGCTTCCGCGGCGCGCGCTGACTATGCGGCGGCAGCGGCCGAAGTGATCAGCCGTGACGATCAGGCGGGCAAGGTGTATGAACTGGCTGGCGACGACAGCTACACGCTGGCGCAGTTCAGCGCCGAGATTGCTAAACAGTCTGGCGAGCAAGTGGATTACATCAATCTGCCACAAGCCGAATTTGCCGCCGCGCTGAAAGGTGCCGGTTTGCCAGAGGGCTTGTCAGAGATGCTGGCAGATTCAGATGCCGGCGCCGAAAAAGGCGGTTTGTTTGACGAGAGCCATACGCTAAGCAAACTGATTGGCCGCCCCACCACGCCGTATGCGGACGTGATAAAGGCGGCGTTGCAGAAGTAAGGTGCGGTCTGATGCCCTCACTCCGACCCTCTCCCAGGGGGAGAGGGAGTCGCTGCCACATTTTAGCTCTATCGGTTCCCTCTCCCGCCTGCGGGAGAGGGTTAGGGTGAGGGAAATACAGCTCAATCTCCGCTGCGTTTGCCATAAATTGATCAAGCCATTCCACGCTTTTTTGCGCAAATTTTAGCGATTTTCTTAAATACAGATATTTCTGTGCAGCTATTTAAACATCCATCCTAAAAGCCGCTTTCATTTCCTGAAATATAGTCCGTTGTAATCACTGAAAAATCATAAAAACACCGGATCCATCGACATGATTTATTACGTTCATAGATAAATCGCATTGTTGTTTCGCCCGTTCAGAGCTCTATAATTTGTTCTTTACGCATTCAAGAATTTACCAGGAGGCTGCTATTAATACTAACCAACAGCAATATAACGCTTTCGAGGATCGACGCGCTGATGCTGAACTGGAGTATCAATATAATCCTCACGAGTTCGTTCGCGAAGGTATGCAGGATTCGGAGCCGGAACCCGAGCTGATTGAAGGTTTGCCCGCGCCGGATGCGCTGACGCCTGCCGATCGCTACATGGAACTGTTTGAGCAGGTACAGACATCGCACATATTTGCTGACAGTAAAACGTTTCCGGACTGCGCACCAAAATTCGATCCGCTGGATATTTTAATCCGTTTTCGTCGCCGTAAACGCGCAGCGGATTTTGATCTGGAAGCATTCGTGCACGAACATTTTTATTCACCTCAGGTGAATGAGAGTTTTTATGTTTCCAATCCAGATAAAACCTTAACCGAACATATTGACGATCTGTGGCCGGTGTTAACCAAAATGCCACAGCAACATTTAGCGCACTCATCGCTGCTGCCGTTGCCGAAACCTTATGTGGTGCCCGGCGGCCGATTTGGAGAAACCTATTACTGGGACTCCTACTTCAGCATGCTCGGCCTCGCCGATGCCGGCCGCGACGATCTGCTGCGTCATATGGCGGATAACTTCGCCTGGCTGATTGATAACTACGGTCACGTGCCGAACGGCAACCGTACTTACTACCTCAGCCGTTCGCAGCCGCCGGTGTTTGCGCTGATGGTGGAACTGTTTGAAGAAGATGGCATTCGCGGCGCGAAACGCTATCTCGATCAGCTGATGAAAGAGTACCAGTTCTGGATGGACGGCGCGGGTGAGCTGATGCCGCATCAGGCCTATCGCCACGTGGTGCGCATGCCAGATGGTTCGCTGCTCAACCGTTACTGGGACGATCGCGACACGCCGCGCGATGAGTCGTGGCTGGAAGATATTGAAACCGCGAAGAAATCAGGTCGTCCGGCCAACGAGGTTTATCGCGATCTGCGTGCCGGTGCCGCATCGGGCTGGGATTACTCTTCACGCTGGCTGCGCGATCCGCAGCGTCTGGCGAGTATCCGCACCACGCAATTTATTCCGATCGATCTCAACGCGTTCCTCTACAAGCTGGAGCTGATGATTTCGACGCTGTCACATGCCAAAGGTGAAGAGCTCACGGCGCTGGCGTGGCAAAAAAAAGCCGATGCGCGTAAGCAGGCGATTCATCGCTATCTATGGGATAACACCGCCGGGGTGTACCGCGATTACGACTGGCGTCGCGAACGCTTTGGCGCCTTCACCGCTGCTGCGGTGGTGCCGCTGTTCCTCGGCCTCGCCTCGCCCGAGCAGGCGCACCTGCAGGCCGTTGCGCTGCGTCATCTGTTACTGACGCAAGGCGGCTTGTTAACCTCAATGGTGGAGAGCGGCGAACAATGGGATAAACCCAATGCCTGGGCGCCGTTGCAGTGGATGGCGGTGGTCGGTTTGAATCACTACGGTGAAGAGACGCTGGCGACAGAAATTGCCGTTAACTGGCTGAATACGGTAAATAATTTCTATTCACTGCATCATAAGCTGGTGGAGAAGTATGACATCAGCGGCGATCGCGCCCGTCCGGGTGGCGGCGGCGAATATCCGCTGCAGGACGGCTTCGGCTGGACTAATGGCGTCACCCGCAGATTGATGACCATGTATGGGCATTTGCTGGCGGATTGAGATTGGTGCGGCTTGATGCCCTCACCCTGACCCTCTCCCACAGGGAGAGGGAAACGCTGCCATATGTAAGCTCGATCGGCCCAGGGAGAGGGAAACGCTGCCACTTATCCACACGTATTCGCTCGATCGGTCCCCTCTCCCGCCTGCGGGAGAGGGTTAGGGTGAGGGTAAAAGCTACCCCGCCAACCCAAAACCCTGCTTACCATTTTTCTTAATCTGATACATCGCCTCATCGGCCCGCGTCAGCGCTTCATCGAAGCTGTCGCGTTCCTGCACCTGCGCAATGCCAATCGACGCACCAATCTGCGCATGTCCATTATCAATATCAAACGGCGTCAGCGCGGCATCCAGCACCGCCTGCATCATAATGCGCACTTTCGGATAGTCGATCAGGAACGGCATCAGCAGCACAAACTCGTCGCCGCCGAGTCGGCCAATCACCACGTTTGGCGGCACCACGTCAATGATGCGCTGGCTCAGTTGAATCAACACCTCATCACCACTGCGATGTCCCAAGGTATCGTTGACGTGTTTGAAGTTATCGAGATCGATAAACGCCACGCACAGTGGGCCGAGCGCTTTCATCCTGCTGAACTGCGTATTTAGCGCATGGCGATTAGTCAGTCCGGTTAGCGGATCGTGATGCGCCAGCGATGAGAGCTGCGCTTCGTACTGCTTCTCTTTGGTCATATCAATGTGCGTACCGGTGACTTTGAGCGGATTGCCCGCTGCGTCCCATTCTGTAACGCGTCCGCGATCCAGCACCCATTTAATGTTGTCGTTTTTGCCCAGCATGCGGTGCAGCGCTTCGTAATAAGGCGCGCGCCCTTCAATGTGATCGTAAAAGGCTTTGAGCACTTCGTCGGCGTCATCCGGATGCAGGCGTTCGCGCCACACATCGAACTGCGCTTTGGTCTCTTTCGGCTGAAAACCCAGCATCGCACCCCAGCGACGATTAAAAATCACCAGCTTGCCGCTGGGAATATCCAGCTGCCACAAACATAAACCGGTTCCATCCAGCGCTGCACTCAGCTTATTACGCGCGTCATGCGCTATACGCTTTAACCGCGCATTATGCTTTTTCAGGTTCTGAATCTGCTGACGCAGCGCTTCTTCTGACATGGTTGGCTGAAGGAGAGGAAATAAGCGCTATTTTGCCTGCCGGGAAGTTTCTGTAAATAAAACAAATGAAAAGCCGATTAGCAGCGGCAAATTGGAGAAACTTCAGGAGTTACGTCGAAAGTTTCCTGTCAAAACAGCTGACTTAACTTACTTAAGTACCAGTCTGTAGTAAGCCCCGCCTACATACGTAAGAAATTTCTTAAAAAGCATTTAATAACCGTTGAGTTTCGTGCCGCTGTGAAGGGTCACTGGCGCATTAAAGCGCAGCCAGAGGGCCGCACCGCCGCACGGCAGTGCCTAAAGCAGCAAAGAAAACTGAGAATCAATTCGTGGGCAAACGCATTTTTAGCATGATTTTTTTGTTGGGCTTTTGCCTGTCGGCCTGGAGCGCCACCACGTTAAAATTCACGCCGCGTTACGGTCTGGTTTCCCCTGAAGTGACGCTGAATGCAGAGGGACAACAGTGGCTAAAACGTCATCCGGTGCTGCGCGTCGGCGTTTGGAGCCATACGTTACCGCCCTATTCGGTTGAATTCGAAGAGGACACCTTTGAAGGACTGTCCGCCGATTATCTGGCCATCATCGCGAAAACACTGAATCGCGCGGTCGAAGTTAAGCGCTATAACACCCGTCTCGATCTGGTTAACGCGCTCAATAACAAGCAAGTCGATTTAATTCCTTACTACCCGCAGGCTGCTAATCATGAAACCAAACTGGCACTGAGTATTCCCTATTCGCTGGCGCAAAGCGTGTTGATTAGCCGCCGCCAGGCAAAATTTGATCGTCAGCTGAATGACAGCCGCTATCGCCTGATGTACTACGGTGACGACGAACTGAAAGCGCTGCTGCATAAACGCTATCCCGAAGCCACATTAGCGCCCGCCTCACCGCCGCTCTGGGCCTATACCGATACCGCTTTCAAAGAGGACATGGTGTTCTGGAGCAACTCCGCCACGCAGCGTTATTTGTCGCAGCGCGGCTTGCAGAACATCATTGAAGGCCATAGCACGCCTTACATGAACGATGTGGATGCACGCTTTGCCGCCCGCGCGGACAATGCTGAGCTGATCGACGCCATTAATGAAATTCTTAAAAATATCCCGCTACGTAATGCCGTACAAATTGCCGAAGCCTGGGGGCTTGATTACCGGTCGGTGGTGAAGAATCATCCTTTGGACCTTAGCGAAGCCGAAGCAAAATGGCTGGCGGAGCACCGCGACATCACGGTGAATTACGACCCTACACATCTGCCTTTCACCTTTCTGGACAGCAAACAGCGTGTCGCCGGACTCAGCGTCGATTTGTTAAATCTCATCTCGCAACGCACCGGTATTCGTTTTCATTACAACCCAATGCGGGGCTTGAGCAATATGCGCGATGCGCTGGTTAATCAACGCGATTCCCTGATTGTGGTGAGTGACGGCGCGTCAAAGCAGAGCCCGCAGATTCAATACACGCGATCTTATGTCTATTCGCCTTGGGTGGTGATGACCCGCAGCGACAGTAACTGGCACAGTTTCGATGAGATGACAGGGAAACGCATCGGCATCTACGAGCGTTCTTATTATCGCTTTGATCTGCGTCGCCGCTGGCCAACCATCGATTTTAGTGAAAATGCGGTTTCGCTCGACTCCCTCGGGCAGCTGCAGGACAAAGAGGTTGACGGCTTTATCGTGCCCTACGAATCGGCGCAATATTTGCTGAATAACCACTTCAACGATCGCTTCAAAGTGGCGTTTGTCGCACCGTTGCCGATGTTTCGCATGGCGATGGCCACCAATTTGGCGGATGAGCATCTGAATTCAATCCTGAATAAAGCGCTGTCAGATATTCCGCAGCCAACCATGCAGTCACTGATGGAGCGCTGGATCAAGTACACGCCGCCCGCCACCAGCACGTCCTGGCAGAGCTATCGCAGTTACGTGCTGCGTATTGCTGCGGTGGCCGGCATTTGCCTGCTGTTTTTCCTGTGGCGCAACCATCTGCTGAAATCGTCGCTGGCGAGGCAGCGCCAGCACGAGCGCGAAATCAGCAACCAACTGCACACGATCGAAACCTTGTTAGAGGACGTGCGTAAAGCGAAGCGTGCGGCACTGCGCTCCAGCGAGGCGAAAAGTACTTTCCTTTCACATATGAGCCATGAAATCCGCACGCCGTTGGCGGCACTGATTGGCCTGTTGGAGATTGAACATTTAGGTCAGAGCGACGAAGCGCAGCGGCAAAAGAATATCGATTTGGCGTGGGAATCTTCCCGTTCACTGCTCTCGCTGGTCGGCGATATTCTCGACCTGGCGAAAATCGAATCCGGTCATTTCAGCATTCGCCACATGCCGATGTCACTGAGCGATGTGGTTTACGACACTGAAGCGCTATTCCGTCAGGTGGCGCTAAATAAAGGGCTGGCGCTCAATGTCATGCTGGATATCGATCAGGACAGCGTGCTGTTTGATCCCGTGGCGTTGAAGCAGATCCTGGCGAACCTGGTCAGCAATGCCATTAAGTTTACCGCGCGGGGTGAAGTTGAAGTGGCGCTTTACCAGGCAGATATCACTAAACCCGAATACGTACTGGAAGTCTGCGACAGTGGGGTTGGTCTCACACCAGAACAGCAAAAGGCGATTTTCGAGCCCTTTGTTCAGGTGGATCAGGGCACTAATCGCGTCAGTGGCACCGGACTGGGTCTCAATATCTGTCGCCGTCTGGCGGTGATGCTGGGAACCGAGCTGCATGTAGAGAGCGAGCCCGATGAGGGCAGCGTGTTTATGCTGCGCTTCATCGCCCAGCCCGCCACGCTGACTGAAGCAGAAGCTGAGCCAGTTGATGACGTTGTGCACGCATCCTTAAGAATGCTGGTTGTGGATGACAACGCCACCAATCGCCTGCTGCTGGCACAACAGTTGCGTTACGCCGGGCATCATGTGTTGGTGGCAGAAGACGGTGAAACGGCGCTGGCACTGTGGCGCGAACATGACGTTGATCGTGTGATCACCGATTGCAATATGCCAGGCATGGATGGCTTTGAATTTACCCGCCAGTTACGTATTGAGGAGAAGCTAATGAATCGCCGCGCAGTCCCGATTTATGGCCTGACGGCGATGGCAGAAGAGCGTGTTGCACAACTCGCGACGCAGGCTGGCATGGATGGTTGCCTGTTTAAACCGCTGGAGCGCACCCAGCTGCTGCGAGTGGTCACTGGCAGCGCTGCCAGCAGTGTGCGCAATGAAACCCTGCTTACCCTGGAAAACCTCGCAGCCAATGATCCGCAAGCCTGGCGCGATCTGGTCACCACCGCTCAGCAGCAAAATGCGCGCGATCTTGCACAACTGGAGCAAGCTGCCATGGCGGAGGACTTCCCTGGTGCACACCACGCTGCACATCAATTACTTGGCAGCGCCAAATTACTGCGCGCTGAAAGCCTACAACAGAGTTGCCTCGCCGCCGAGCAGGCAGCCGAACAACGAGAGAGTGCGTTCCTGCAGCAGCTGATTCCCGCAGTCGCTACAGCAGTGGCCGAACTGGAAGCGATCTTCCTCCACGCACTAAAAAATAATCCTGATAATGAGGTGAAACCATGAAACAAGATGCAATCTGGCAGGTTGCCGTATTAGACGATCATCCCCTGATCGGCAAAGCAATTCAGTATCGTCTGGCGCAGGAAGCGCTGCTGGAGCTGGCTGGCGCCTTTTCGCAACGCCAGCAGCTGATGGCATTTTTGCAGCGTCATTCAGTGGACGTGCTGGTGCTGGACTACATGCTTGGCGAAGACGAACTCGACGGCCTGCAGATGGTGAAACAGCTGCGCGCGCGTTATCCCGATTTGAAAATCCTGATCTCCTCGGCAGTAGAAAAACCGGCAATAGTGCAACTGCTGTTAAAAGCGGGTGTGCATGGCTTTGTGGGTAAAAGTGAAGATCAGGAAGTGCTGATTACCGCCCTGCATCAGGTATGCCGTAACAAGCGTTTTCTCACCGCCGATATGCTGCTGGAGATGGATAAGTTTCAGGAAAGCGATCGGGAAATGCATGACTATTTATTGCCGCGTCAAACTGGCGAAGATATCACGCTGCTGCTGCGCAATCTCAGCCCACGTGAGATCGAGGTGATCCGTTGCTATCTGGATGGATTAAGTATTACGCAAATCGCCGGAAAATATGCGCGCAGCCGTAAAACCATCAGCGGGCAAAAACAGACTGCACTGCGTAAATTGGGTCTGCGATCTGATTTGGAATTATTTAAATACAAAGAGCATTTCGGTGAAATTGTGCTGCATCACTGATGCATAAATTGTGTTCTGTGACGCGGATCAAGGCTTATTGGCCGCGCTGCGCTGTCATGATGTTTACTAGAATGGTAGTTTATCAGTTATCACAGACACGATAACGGTGGATGACATTATGCAGCTGACAATGCGTTGGTTTGGTCCGAAAGAAGATAAAGTTTCGCTGGAATATATTCGTCAGGTGCCGGGCGTGCGCGGCGTCGTGGGCGCGCTGTATGACGTGCCGGTAGGTGAAACCTGGCCGAAAGAGAAAATTAACGCGCTGGTTGAGCAGGTGCATGCCGCCGGGCTGACCGTGGAAGTGATCGAAAGCGTCAACATCCACGACGACATCAAAATTGGTCTGCCAAGCCGCGATCGCTACATCGAAAATTATCAGCAGAGCATCCGTAACCTGGCCGAAGCGGGTGTGAAAGTGATTTGCTACAACTTCATGCCGGTGTTTGACTGGATGAAGACCGACATGAACTACGTGCTGCCAGACGGCTCGCTCACCATGGCGTTCGAGAAGAAAGGCATTGATAAGAGCCTCGACGAAGTGGTGCAGGAAGTGCTGGGCAACGCCAATGGTTTCGCCCTGCCGGGCTGGGAACCGGAGCGTCTGGCAAAAGTGCAGGATCTGTTTGCCCAATACAAAGATGTTGATGACGCTAAGCTGCGTGAAAACCTCGCTTACTTTCTGAAAGCGGTGATCCCGGTATGTGAAGAAGTGGGCGTGAAGATGGCGATCCACCCGGACGATCCACCGTATTCGATTTTTGGCCTGCCGCGCGTGGTGAAGAACCGCGACGATCTCGACTGGATCTGTAACGTTGTCGATTCCGAGGCCAACGGCATCACGCTATGTACCGGATCGATTGCCGAAGATCCGAGTAATGATGTGTACGCCATTCTGGCGGAGTTCTCGCGCCGCAAACGTATTCCGTTCGCCCATGTGCGTAACATCAAGATTATTCGGGATAAAGATTTCTACGAATGCGCGCACCCAACCGAATACGGTTCGCTGGATATGTATAAAGTGCTGCAATCGATGTATGACAACGGCTTCGATGGCTACATCCGTTCAGATCACGGCCGCTTTATCTGGGGTGAAACCGGCCGTCCGGGCTACGGTTTGTACGACCGCGCGCTGGGCACCACCTATCTGCTGGGATTGTGGGAAGCGCTGGGTAAGCGCTGAGTTGGGTGCGCTTTGTCCCTCACCCTAGCCCTCTCCCGCAAGCGGGAGAGGAACTTTTTGCTCCCTCTCCCCGTGGGAGAGGGCCGGGGTGAGGGCATCAGCGCGCACCATAATCACCGCACAACCTGACAAACTCGCCTTCCCCACTTGCCGTTAAATATATACAGTCAAACTGTACATATTCAGCGGGGAATCACCATGTCAGAACATAACAAAGCCGTTGTGCGTCGATTCAATCAGCAGGTGATTGCCGAAGGCGATCGCCAGGCTTTCGATCAACTCGTCGGCGAAAACTTCATTAACCGCTCAGCGCCAGCCGGCGCGCCCAGCGATCGCGAAAGTCTTTGGCACACCTTCGATCAGATCCTGCGCCCCGCTTTCTCCCATCTTCAGGTGCACGTTGAAGATCAAATCGCCGAGCGCGATTGGGTCACCACGCGCAAAACAATAACCGGCGTTCACAGCGGATCGCTGATGGGCATCGCGCCCACCGGTTTACCCGTAACGATCGCGGTGATCGATATGGTGCGAATTGAAGAGGGAAAATACGCGGAACATTGGGGCATGAACACGCTGGCGGCGGTGATAACGCAGTTAAAGCAGTTTGCGTAACGCAGCCAGCCCTTTTTGCAGATCGTCGCGATCCTGCTGGTCGAGTGTTTCATTGATGCGCGCCGCAAGCCAGTCGGCACGCTGTTGACGTGCGGCCGCCAACGCAGCGCGCGCCTGATCGCTCAGCACAATCACCTGCGCCCGCGCGTCCTGCGCGCTTTTTTGTCGCAGCACCAAATCTTGCGCCTCGAGTTCGTTAATCACTAATCGCATGCTTTGATGCTTCACGCCGCGCAGCCGCGCGAGATCGGCGATAGAAAGCGCGTCATGGCTGTCGAGCAGATCTAAGGTTTCATATTGCGAGGTGCGCACGGTCGCGGTGCTGACGCGGACGTTACGTACCAAATGGCTGACTATCTTACGGAGCTCTTCCGCCAGCTGCTGGGTTTCATTTTCAGTGCTCAAAGGGGCGATTCCTGCGCGCTATCGTCGGTCCATTATAGGAAACCTATTGCCTAATGCCTCAGTTAAGCACCCTATCAAATCACCGCACATTTCGTAGCGGCGCGATTTATCGCGCAATGAATTGCGCCGCTACAATGTGTGCTCTCAGTGATTAAGGGTTTTCATGTCTTGACTGACGAGCATTAGGAAACCTATTGCCAGGCTTTAAACAACAAACTGGCATTCACGCCGCCAAAGCCAAAACCGTTGGAAAGCGCATAGGTCATTGCCGTCGGCTGTGGCTTGAGTGCCACCAGATTCAGCCCAACAGCCGCTTCATCCGGATGCTGCAGATTGAGCGTCGGCGGAGCAACCTGATCGCGCAGCGCCAGAATCGAGAAGATCGCTTCCACGCCACCCGCCGCACCGAGCAGATGTCCGGTGGCCGATTTGGTGGAAGTGATTGCCACCTTGCTGCCAGCAAACAGCGAGCTAATTGCTGCCAATTCGCCCTTGTCGCCGACCGGCGTCGACGTGGCATGCGCATTGATATGCTGCACCTCGCTCGCCGTAATGCCCGCCTGCGCCAGCGCGGTTTCCATTGCCCGGCGTGCCCCTTCACCATTTTCCGGACCGGCGGTGAGATGGTAAGCATCTGCGCTGGTGCCGTAACCCACCAGCTCCGCCAGCGGTGCCGCGCCGCGCGCCTGCGCATGTTCCAGCGATTCAATCACCAGCAATCCCGCGCCCTCGCCCATCACAAAACCGTCGCGGTCGCGATCAAACGGACGCGAAGCCTGCTCTGGACGATCGTTAAAGCCGCCCGACATCGCTTTCGCTGCGGCAAATCCGGCCAGGCTCACGCGATGGATCGCCGCTTCGGTGCCGCCGCACAGCGCAATATCCGCTTCGCCGCTGCGAATCAAGCGCGCCGCATCACCAATCGCCTGCGCACCCGCCGCGCACGCGGTTACCGGCGCGCCAATTGGCCCACGAAAACCGTGTGCAATCGAAACGTGTCCGGCGGCCAGATTGGCGAGAAACGAAGGAATGGTAAACGGCGACAAGCGACGCGGCCCACGCTCGGCGGTGGTTTCAACCGCGTTGGCGATTTCGTTAAAGCCGCCGATGCCGGTGGCGATCACCGTGGCGGTGCGCTGCTGTTGCGCACTGTCCTGCGGGAACCAGCTGGCCTGCGTCAGCGCTTCATGCGCCGCCACCAGCGCGAACTCAATAAAGCGATCCATTTTCTTGCGATCTTTGGCGGCGATAATGCCGTCGGGATTAAAACCGTGCTGGCGATCCTGCTCCAGCGTCGGCACCTGTCCCGCCACTTTGCAGGCGATGTCCTGCACCATCTCTGGCGGCAAGGCGCTGATGCCCGATTTTCCCGCCAGCAGCGACTGCCAAACCGCTACCGTGCCGCAGCCCAGCGGCGATACCAGCCCCATGCCGGTAATGACAATTCGTTTCATTTTTCATTCCTTAATCTGCGGATGCTTACTTGCGCGTTAGCGTTATGACTGCGGCTGGTGCAGCGGCGGCGGCGCAAATTTCTGGGTGTTATCTCCAGCGCGTTTTTTCTGCAGATAATCATGGCGATAGTGCATCATCGGCTCCGCTGCCGGACCGGGCACCATCTGATAGTTATCCAGCGTCAGCGGCTGGCCGTTTTCGCTATCGACCAGCTGCATCTTCACCGGACGCTGCGTAGCGCTTTCCACCAGCTGCATCTGGCGACCTTCCGGCGAGAAATGCGTGCTGCCCCACTCGGTGAGCGCCAGAATTACGCCGCGAAAATCGCGACCGACGGCCGTCAGGTGATATTCGAAGCGCGCCGGGCTGGTGCTGTAACACACCTTCTCCAGCAAGCCATCGTCCACCAGCTCTTTCAGCCGCCGCGACAATATGTTGGGCGCTACACCGCTGCTTTTCTGGAACTCATCGAAGCGCGTAAAACCGGCCAGCGCATCGCGCATAATCAGTATGCTCCAGCCATCGCCAATGCGCCCAAGGCTGCGCGCGATGGGACAAGGCATGTTGTGGAGCGTTTGGTTTTTCAAGGTTGGCTATCCCACATCGGTTTGATGGCGGATACTGTTGCAGAGTGACTTTCATTTTGCAAGTAACTTGCAGAATGAAAGTGATTTGGCGGTGGCTTCTTTGCACAACAAAGTGCGCCGCTACGGTTGGGCGCACTTGATCGTAGCGGCGCGATTTATCGCGCGGATTGGGTCAGGTCCGTACCCGCAATCTCGCCTCAATCTTATCGGCGATCTTGGTCACCACATAGGCAATCACCATGTAAAACACCACCGCCACCAGGAAGGCTTCGAGGTAGTAGAAATTCAGCGCCGCGGTCAGTTGCGCCTGGGCGAAGATATCCACCACTTCGATGGCAAACGCCAGCGACAGCGCTTTCATGATCACCATAAAGGCGTTGGCCAGATCGGGAATCGCCGCCACGATAATCTGCGGGAACATCACGCGGCGGAACAGCTGGCCGCCGCTGTAACCGAGCGACAGCGCCGCATCCGATTGTCCGCTATCAAAGGAGTTGAGCGCGCCCTTCCACACTTCCGCCTGAAACGCCGCGACGCAGGCGCTCAGGGCGACGATGATGATCACCCAGTTCGGCAGCGAGTGCGCATTCACTTTCACGCCAATCAGCGTGGCGACGAAATCCAGCGCCGGCGGCAAACCGTAATAGGCGAGGAAAATCACCACCACCATCGGCACGCCTTTGAAGGCGATCTTGTAAGCGATCACCAACTGGCGCAGCACAGGAATGCGGCGATGTTCAATAAAGGCAAACAGCCCGCCGAGCAGCGTTGAACAGATAAACACCGTCACCGCCATCAGCAGCGTCACCGGCACCGCATCGAGAATGCTCCAGAAGTCCGGCAGTAAAACCTCAAGATCAAACATGGTTTCTCTCCCTTATCAGACGCTGGTGAATTTGACGCGTGCAGCAGTTTTCGAGCTGTACTTCGCGTGACGTTGTTCGAAGAAACGGATAATCAACCAGGCCACGCCGCACAGCAGCGAATAGAGCACCGCCAGCACCAGATAAGTGCCGAACTGATATTGGTTGTAGTCGCGTTCCATGATCAGATGCGCAGTCGCCATTACATCCGCCGCACCGATGTACATCACCAGCGCCACGTTATGAATCAGATAGATAATCGCATTGCCGTAACCCGGCAGCGCATAGTGCACCGCTTGCGGACCGACAATACGCAGCATTTTCTGGCGGAAGCTGTAGCCCATGCTGTCGGCGGCGTCATGCTGGCCGCTCTCCACGGCGAGAAACGCCGGGCGCATCACTTCCGACAGATAACCGCCGTGATACAGGCTCAGGCCAATCATCGCCGCGATGTTGGCAGTGACAAAATCGCTGAAGCCAAACTGCTCGGCCACCAGCGGCAAGCCATAAAACGCGACAAACAGCTGCAGCACCACCGGCACGCTGCGCGCGTATGAGACGTATAAATCCACAAACTGGCTGATAACCGGGATGCGGCGCACGCGGAACACGGTGGCGATCAGCGCCAGGAAGAACCCGACGATCATCGCGACAAACATTATGCCAAGCGTCAACGGCAGCGCCGAGAGCAGCTCGGGAATCATCGAAGTCAGATTCACGGTGAAACACTCCTGCTAACAATGAAGCAACGCCCGGCTCAGCACCGGGTGCAGCTTTAGTGAATCCTTACTTCATGTACTTCGTGACGTCTTCGCCAAACCACTTCTGCGCCAGCTTATCCAGCGTGCCGTCCGCTTTCAGCTGTTGCAGCGTTTTGTTGATGTCATCGTTCAGCGCCTGGTTCTCGGCTGAACGGTGAATCAGCACGTAAGTGTTGTTGATGGCAACCGGCTCGCTGGCTTTGATCGCCAGTTTCTGGTTGTCGATCACCGTTTGCTCGCCGAGGTTCGAAGGCAGGATCAGCGCATCATATTTGCCACGCTGCACCTCTTTCAGACGATCCGGATAAGGCACGCCAGCGCTCGAAGCTTTGATCTCAACTTTGTCGTTCGGGTTGTCCTGCTGCCACTGCGTCACGAATTTGTACACGCCGCCGCCGGCGGTAACCGGCACAATCTTCTTGCCGACCAGATCTTTCATGCTGTTGATGGTGCTATCGCTGCGGCTGTAGATTTTCATCAGGCTGGCACCGATCGGTGCATCCGGAATCAGGAACTGTTTGCTGCGCGTTGGCGCTTTGTAATAACCGCCGGTCGCCATGTCATATTTGCCGGTGGCGAGGCCGGTTTCCTGGGCGATATCCGCCGCACCTTCCATCACAAATTTGTACTGCGGCAGTTTAGCGTTGATGGCTTTCAGCACGTCCGGCTCGTAGCCCTGCGGCTCGTGACCAATCGCGCCCCACGACAGCGGTTTAGACTCCGCCGCAGTGGCGATTTTGATAGTGCGCACCGCGTCGGCGAAGCTGTTACCGCTGATGAGTGCCAGCGCGATGATGCCAGGCGCGGCCAGGCGACGTAAAGTGGTTTTGATTGCAGGCATGTCGTTGATTCCTTTAATTATTAGAATACGCGTTCTGAATTGAGGAACTGAGCAAGTCGCGGCAGGGTTGGATTATCAAACATCTCAGTCGGGCTGCCCTGCGCGGCCACCACGCCCTGATCCATAAAGACGATGCGGTTCGAGATACTTTTGGCGAACTGCATTTCGTGTGTCACCAGCAGCGAGGTAATGCCGGAGGACGCCACATCTTTAATCACTTTCAGCACCTCGCCCACCAGCTCCGGATCGAGCGATGAGGTCGGTTCATCAAACAACATCACATCAGGACGCACCGCCAGCGCGCGCGCGATGCCGGTACGCTGCAGCTGACCGCCGGAAAGCTGCGACGGATAGTGATCGAGTTTGGCGCCCAATCCCACTCGCTCCAGCTCCTGCACGGCGATATCGCGCGCTTGCTGTTTGCTTTTGCGTTGAATGACGATCAGCGGATCCATCACGTTTTCCAGCACCGTCATGTTTTTGAACACGTTGAACTGCTGGAACACCATCGCGGTGCGCAGGCGGATCGCCTGGATCGCCGCTTTATCCGGTGACTGATAATCCATGCGGATCTGATCGAGCTGAATGGTGCCCGACGCCGGTTTCGCCAGATAGTTAATGCAGCGCAGCAGCGTGGTTTTGCCGGTGCCGCTTGGCCCGATGATCGACACCACATCGCCGCGTTTCACCGACAGATCGACACCTTTCAGAATCGGCGTGCTGCCGTAAGAGAGCGTAATATCGTTGAGTTCTAACATGCAGCAGCCCTTATTTGTGCAGGTCAGCATGGCCAAGCACATGCATCAGACGGTTGGCCCAGCCAAAAATGGCGATGGCGTGGATCAGATCGATAATCTCCTGATCGTTCATGCCGACTGCGCGCAGTGTCGCCATATCTTCGACGCTGGCTTCTGACGGCGTCACCGACAGGCGGCGGGCAAAACGGTAGATCGCCGCATCACGCTCGCCGAGCACATCCGCACGATTAAAATAGATGGCGCTCACCACCGCATCACTTTCGGCCAGCTGCGCATGGCGACGCGCGTGCACCACCGCGCAATATTTGCAGCCATTGACGATCGACGCGCCCAGCGCGCCGAGTTCACGATCCGCGCGATCCAGCCCGCCATCGACATACATGATGGCGTTGAACAGCACGGTACGCGCCACGTAGCTGTCGGGATCGTGTGCTAACGTGCGCACATATTCGGAGATCTTCTTATTGGATGGCGTCACTTTCATCGCATCGAGCTGCGCGGGCGTGGCCTCTTCTACCTCGACCGGCGCGATATACGGATGCCAGTGCAGCGGCTTGAGATTAACCGATGGAATCATGCAGACCTCAACAAGCGTAATCCGGCCGCGACGCGCGTCTGGAAGTTAATAAAAGCGATCAGCTCGGAGAGCGCCACAATCTGCGGATTGCTCAATCCGGCTTGCTCCAGCAGGCGAATGTGCTGCTCGGTGGCGTGCATTGGCTGCTGGGTAATGAGATCGGCGTGGCGCGCGATGGTCGCCAGCGGTTCTGGCAGATCGGCGGCGCCTGCCGCCAGCGCCAGCAGCGCCTCTGACGGCTGCAACGCCGCCAGCTGCGTCTGATAATCCTGTTGCAGCGCGGCATCGTTATTCAGCTGCGCCATGCGCTGCGCCAGCGCTAAACGCACATCCGGCGCTAAGCCCTGATCGTCGTTGGGTGCCAGCACCGAGATGCGGCACTGCTCCGCGCCGTCAACAAATTCCGGGCGCAGGCGGCGCGTGCCGTACAGCGCATCTTCAGCGTTTAAACCGACTGCGTGATCAATTGCGTCACTCACTGCGCGTTCTCCTGGTTGAGTAAGGGCGTAGAATCCACCCATTCATCGCCCTGCAATTCAGGGGTGTCAAAAGCCTGTAAGTTGGCGTAATGCTGCTCGACGTCTTCGGCAAACAGCGAAGCGGTAATGCCGCGCACCAGACGATCGGCACCGGCGCTCACCGCCGGGATATCGCCGGAGACTTTGCCGTGCGTCAGCATCGCGGCATCGTTGAAGCAGTGAATGTGCGCCAACAGCGGGCATGCGCCTGGTGTCAGTTCGCGGAATTCAAAGGCGGGGCCGAGATCCGGCGCTTCCAGCAGATTGGCTCGCGGCGCGCCCATTTCGGGCTGATAACGTCCGTCGCGCCAGCTGCGGATATGTGGCGCGAGCGCGGCAAACTCCGGGCGGTCGTGGAAATCGTTACTAAAGCCGGTAGCCGCAATGAGGTAGTCGTAGCGCAGCGCGCCTTGCGTGGTTTCGATCAGCAGCCCATCGGCCTCTTGCTTAACCGCTTTGATGCCGCAATTAAGCAAGAAGCGAGCATTGGCATGACGCGATACGCGCAGCGTCGAGGAGCGCGGCGGCGGCGTTTGCGTGGTGGCGGTGTAATCGACAAACTTCCACTTCCACGCGTCCGGCAGCTGATGCATGCCGTGCACCACGCCCTGACTGCCGATGCCGGTCATTTTGTTGATGCGCGGCATCTGCTTACGACGAATCAGCAGATCCACCGCGCCCGCGCCGTTTTCCAGCGCGGTGGCGGCGTTATCCATTGACGATGCACCTGCGCCAATCACCGCGATGCGTTTGCCCTGCAGGGCAGCGAAATCAATGTCGTCGGCGGAGTGCGCCCAGAACTGGCGGCTAATACCTTGCAGGAAATCCGGCACGGCGAAGCCGCCAAGACCAGAACGTCCGGTGGCCAGCACCAAGCGGCGAGTGTATATGCGGCCGGTTTCGGCACCGCTTACATCGAGCGCAATCAGATCGCCAGCAAAGCCAATGTGGGTGACGCGCACATTGTTGCGCACCGGCAGATTCAGCACCTTGCGATACCAAATCAGATAATCCATCCACTGCGCTTTGGGAATTTTATCCAGCGCTTGCCAGGCTTCTTTGCCCCACTGCGCGGTGAACCACGCGCGGAACGTCAGTTGCGCCATGCCGAGCGCCGGGCCTTGTAGAGATTTCGGTGAACGCAGCGTTTCCATGCGCGCAAAGGTCACCCACGGACCTTCCAGCCCAGCGGGTGCGGCGTCATACGCCACCACATTGCTGATGCCGCTGAACTGCAATTTCGCCACCGCCGCCAGCCCGCACATGCCCGCGCCGATCACCACCACGTCACGCACGGGTGCGCCATCCTGCGTGCGCTCGGGCACCCAGGATTTAGCGGGCAGTTCAAGATATTCCAGATCCTGCTGAAGCTGAGCTTCCAGCGCGGCAAGGCCATCGGCGGCATAAGTCATACATGTTTTCCCAGAAATAAGCGGCGGCCAGGGTGCGGACGAAACCACCAAATCGCGTAAGTGATTGTGCATTTCCATTATCCTGATAACACATAGTTAATGGTCATTAATCACTAAATCACATAGTAAGAGCTAAGGTTTCGCATAATCCTCTTGCCCTAAAACAGAGTCAATAATCGCGCTCAGCTTTTGACCAATGGATTTCTTATATCTTATGCCGGAAATGTTATAAGGCTTTTAAAAGAAGATTTTCATACGCAAGCTGATGACTGAAATCACGTACATTCCGTAGCGGCGCGATTTATCGCGCAAAACATTGCGCCGCTACAAAATACGATTGGGGTGAGATATTTAATCCTGATTAATCAACCGCATAATACGCGGATGCTCGCTGGCGGGCAGACGCTCAAAACCCGGCAGCAAATCGGCGGCCGCGCTGGCTAACGCCTCAACCAGCGCCTGCGCGGCAGCTGAAATCTGTCTTCCCTGCGGCGTGATCACGCCAAAGTAGTAGGGAATATCCTCCTCAATTGGACGAATCGCCACACCGGCCAGCGGCATGCCCCAACCGGTGACCGGTTCGAGAATCGCCACGCCCAGCCCGGCGCGCACGCAGCCAAGAATATTGGCGGAGGAGTTGGTTTCGATGGTTTCGTGCAGCGGCGTTTTGACCATTTTCAGCGCCTTTTCGTAGCGCCCGCGCAGCCGCTGCGGGCTCCACGGCGCAATCAAACGGCGTCCCGCCAGGCTGCTCAACGATAGCTGAGATTGCGCTGCCAGCTCGTCATGCTCTGGCAGCGCCACCACGCACTGCGACTGCCCAATCCAGTGCAACTCCACCGCGTGATGCTCCAGCGGCAGACTGCATAAACCGAGATCGGCTTCGGCGGTGATCACCGCATGCGCCGTCTGCACGGCGGATTCGCTGATGATCTGCACTTTGTTCTGCAGATTCAGCGCGGCCAGCGCCTGCGGCAGCAAACCCGCCGCCAATGCCGGCGTGGCGGCGATGCTCAGCGGACGATGCTGCTGATGGGCGATCTCCTGCGCGCGCAGGCGAATCTGCTGCAGCGAGAGCAGCGCTTTCTGCACGTATTGATGCAGCTGCAGCGCCTCTTCCGAAGGATGAATGCGCGGCCCGTTGCGGATAAACAGCGGATAACCCAGCGATTGTTCCAGCTCCTGAATCAAACGCGACACCGCCGGCTGCGAGCGATTGAGCGCCTTCGCCGCCGCCGTGACGCTACCGGCAGAGATCACCGCCGAAAAGGCTTCCAGCTGCCGCAAATCCAGGTCGTTTAAAATGGTCATCGCGCAATTTTTCCCTAACTCATTGATCGTTCCCGACATTGGCGCGGGAAAGTTTTCATCATAGAGAGAGTGGTGGGAATTAGCTACTGGAAGTAAAGTATATACAATCACTTAAAGCATTAAACATTTCACTTAATTATGAAATCTAAAGCATCAACCTAATTACAACCATCCTTAAGAGATAAAATTTAAAATTACGATTTAAAAATTTTTATTAAATCACACCTTAACAAACCCACTCTAGACACTACAAACATCTTATATTTACCATCTAAAAAATTAGACAAAACGTTCTTAAAGTAGTAAATTTTGTTACAACTCAAAACAATCCATTATTTTATTTTTGCATTAGGATATGCTGATGAACCAAAAAATCAAAAAACAACCTCCGGTTTCGAATTTAATTGAAAACATTCAAAAAATGATGAATGGAAAAGCATTTAAAAATTATATTCATCACGCAAGATTCCCTAACTTTAAAGGATTAGAAGAAAACGCAAAAATTACGTTTGACTTTCCTTTAACTGCATTAGTTGGCGCAAATGGAAGCGGTAAAAGCTCAATTCTTCATGCTTTGTACGGTATGCCTGAAAGATATAGTACATCACGTTTTTGGTTTTCAACTGATATAGATCCTATCATCGATATTAATAAAAACCCTGCTCGCTATATATATGGTCATTGGCATCAAAAATACAATAATATTGTTGAGACTAGAAAAGCTCGAATGAAACGTGTTAACAGAAATTATGAATACTGGGAACCAACGAAGATCAGCATTCGTGATAATATGAAAAAAATGCCTAAAGAGCCTTACGAAAGAAAAGATGCTGATCGCTGGAATCCAGTGCAACGTGAAGTTCTTTACATGAATATGAAAATGGTTATTGGCGCATTTGACAGGACAATGAATTTCGATGACAAAATTAATTATTCAATTCATAAAGGGCCAACTGGCCAAAGTGAGAAACATGAAGAAATGCTTAAGGGCGCAAAGCGACTTAGTCGAGTTGCCAGCAACAACATTCAGGAATGGAAGTTAGGCGGAGGCAGGGATAGAGTATTCTGCAATAGATTATTAAATGATAATGAACTGGAGATAGTTTCAAGGATCTTAGGTAGAAAGTATATTTCAGCCCGTTATATTGAACATTCTTTATATCCTAGCCAAAATGGAAGTGACCTTAGCGTTATCTTTGACCGAGGAATAAAGTATTCAGAAGCATATGCTGGAAGTGGTGAGCTTTCCATTGTGAAAATTGTTACTGAATTGTTAGCTTCTAATGAAAATACTTTAGTATTACTCGATGAACCAGAAACTTCTTTACATCCTGGAGCCCAAAGGGAACTCCTTTCGTTTTTACTGGAAATGATCATCATAAAAAAATTACAAATAATAATTTCCACACATTCAAGTGATATGATTTCTGAATTACCTAACAATGCTATTAAAGTTTTAGAAGGTAATGGAATGGGTAAAACAAGGATTATGAATAGCTGCTCATCTCTAATTGCATTAAATAGACTTGGAAGCTTAAATAATGATAAAACTACAATCTATGTTGAAGACTTGATGGCAAAAGCTGTTATCGAAAGAGCAACCAGACAGTTAGACCCCGGTGAAAAGTTGAGTATTGAAATAATTGTTGCGCCTGGTGGCGCCGATACTATTTTAAAATATATTATCCCAACACTAATAATAAAAGAATCCAAAAGTTTCGTATACCTTGACGGCGACCAAAAACTACTTGAAACTTTTCATGATCCAAGCACCATTCCACCATCTGAATACTTTACGCTGGATGAAAAAATCAAAGAAACAGTCAAATGCAAACCACAACTTTTATTAAATGGAGGAAATGACAAAGCTGGTAATAAAGTTGCTGAAACAGATATGAAATTAAAATACTTGTCATGGATTTATAATAATCTCAGTTACCTACCAAGATTATGTCCGGATGCTATCGTTTTAAATTCTATAGATGAAAGCGCGACTTATAATTCATCAGAAGAATATAAAAATGCATTAAAACAAATCTACAACGATCCGGATATTTCGTCACTTGAGATAATTACTCTATCAAAACACTACTTAAATAAAATGGATGACAATTCGGCTGATTTGGTTATAATTGCATCTAAAGTTAAGGAGTGGATTCAGCGTGGATAAATCAAAAGCCAAGACTATCAATAAAAAACATACTGCTATTGACCTTTTCAGTGGGTGTGGTGGTTTATCTCAAGGTTTAGTTCAAGCTGGCTTTAAGGTTTTGGCAGCTATTGAGTTAGATAAAAAAGCTGCAACAACATACACATTGAATCATCCCAAAACTAAAATGTTCAATATGGATATAATCTCTTTACCACCTGAAGAAGCACTTGATAAATTAAACATTTCCCCTGGGGAATTAGATCTTTTAGCTGGATGCCCGCCATGCCAAGGCTTTTCACGTCTAAGAACAAAAAATAAAGGATTTGCATCAGAAGATACCAGAAATGATCTTATATTTTATTTTCTTGAATATATTAAAGTCATGAAGCCTAAAAACATCATGCTTGAAAATGTCCCAACACTGATTAAAGACCATAGATTTCATGAGTTTTGCCTTTCATTAGACACATTGGGCTACTCTTATAAATTTGACGTACTCGATGCAAAAGATTATTCAGTCCCTCAAAGAAGGAAAAGATTAATCTTATTAGCTTCTATAAGTTGCATTCCTAATTTAGCAGCTAAGTCATCAAAATTTAAAACTGTAAGAGATGCGATTGGAAAAAAAGAAATTCCTGAGAATGATAACATACATAGTTTAACTGATAAACGTTCTCAAAAAGTAATGGAGATAATTAAAAACATCCCCAAAAATGGAGGTAGCAGAACTTCATTACCTCCACACCTACAACTTGAATGTCATAGAAAATCAAATGGATTCTATGATGTTTATGGTCGAATGCAATGGGATGATCCATCACCTACAATTACTAGCGGATGCAATAATCCATCGAAGGGACGTTTTATTCACCCTGAAAAGGATAGGGCAATATCATTAAGAGAAGCCGCGCTTTTACAGGGGTTTCCGATTAGTTACAAGTTCATCCCTGAACATGGTAAAGGTTCAATTTCATTGATGATTGGTAATGCTTTGCCTCCACCTTTTATAAAAGCACACGCATTAAGCATTATTAGACAAATCGAAGGCTCAAATTAACTCATAAATCTAAAGATAAAATCATTATCTTTAGATTTAACTTTAACTTTCAAGTTGTCGAAAAAAATTGTTCGAGAATTGTTTAAGCGACTCTTTCAAAAGCATGCTTCAATTTAAGCTGCTTAATAAGACCTTATGTTTCTCTTAAATTACATTTGAGTTTAAAAATATTTTTATCACAAATTCTCCGTCAACTCGCCATGATGCTCACGCAACAAACGCAGCATATCCAGTAGAAAACTATCTTCGTTGCCCTTCTGCCAGGCAATGCTCAATGGCAATCCTTTAATCTGCTCCGGCAGATCCAGCGCAATATAGCTAACGCTGTCGCTGTTCATGGTGCGATACGAGGCGGGCACCACCGCCAATCCCAGCCCCGCAGCAACCAGGCTCAGGATGGTTTGTTTCTCTTCGGCAAACTGCGCGATGTGCGGCGTGAATCCCGCCAGTTTAAACAGGCTCATGGTGAGATCGTGACTGTGCGGGCGTGTGCGCCGGTCTGGAATGATCATCGCTTCGTGTTGAAAATCAGCCACCGCCACCCGTTCACGAGCCGCCAGCGCATGCTGAATCGGCACCGCCAGCACGCAGCTTTCGCGCGTGATAAAGCGCACCGCTAATGACGCATCAATACTTTGCGGCTCGCGAATAAAAATCATATCCAGCCAACCCGACTTTAATTTCGGAATTAAATTAATGGTTTTGTCTTCAATAATATGAATATCGCTGTGCGGATGCAGCGGAACAAATAAATTAAGTAACGCCGGAACTAACCCACGCGCGGCACTATCAATCGCACCAATACGTAATGTGCGGCGTTCATCTTTTAATCCCACTTTAAAACGTTTCGCCAGCGCATCAAATTGATCGATTAATTTGCTGGCGTCGTCAAAAAAGAGCGCGCCTTCGGCAGTTAATGAAACATTACGCGTCGATCGATTTAACAGACGCACGCCGAGGTCCTCTTCCAGTAAACGAATGAAGCGAGAAAGTGACGCAGGCATCATTTCCATCTTTTGTGCGGCGCGGCCAAAATGCAGTTCTTTACCGACCGCAATAAAGCAACGCAATTGATTTATATCCACATTCCCCTCACCCGCTGATTATGCAAATAGTTTATATAATCCACATCTGATGATAAGCCAAAGCAAAACTGCATACTGAACTCGATTACAAAAAAATAACACCACCCTACACAATCTGGAGCACTTTAATATGAACTCTCACCTCGAAAAAAGGGTGATGCGTAAAGTGACGTTACGCATTGTGCCCTTCATCATGCTGCTCTACTTCATCGCTTTTCTCGATCGCGTCAATATTGGTTTTGCTGCATTAACTATGAATCAGGATTTAGGTTTCTCGCCCACGGTATTTGGCTTTGGCGCTGGAATCTTTTTCCTCGGTTATTTTCTGTTTGAAGTACCGTCGAATTTAATTCTGCATAAAGTCGGCGCCCGCATCTGGATTGCGCGCGTCATGATCACATGGGGATTGGTTTCCGGCTGCATGGCATTTGTGCAGGGCACCACCAGCTTCTACCTGCTGCGCTTTCTGCTTGGCGTGGCAGAAGCCGGTTTCTTCCCCGGCATCATCCTCTATCTCAGCTACTGGTTCCCGGCGGCAAAACGTGCGCAGGTCACCGCCATCTTTATGGCTGCGGCCCCACTTTCCACTGCGTTAGGTTCGCCCATTTCCGCCGCATTACTGGAGATGCATGGCCTGCTTGGCTACGCCGGTTGGCAATGGATGTTTGTGCTGGAAGCGATACCGGCACTGATATTCGGCATCGTGGTGCTGTTTTACCTCACCGATCGCCCGGCGAAAGCCAAGTGGCTCACCGATGAAGAACGGGCGTGGCTGGAAAAGACCATGCAGGCCGAAGAACAGGCGCGCGCGGCCAATCAAAGCCACAGCAGCGCCTGGCGCGGACTGGCCGATAAGCGTGTGTTAGCGCTGGCGCTGGTCTATTTCGGCACATCCGCAGGCTTGTACACGTTGGGCATTTGGTCACCGCAAATCATCCGCAGCTTCGGCGCGTCCTCAATAGAAATTGGTTTCCTCAACGCCTTCCCGGCGGTACTGGGCGTGATCGGCATGATTCTGTGGGCGCGCCATTCGGACCGCACCAAAGAGCGCAGCTGGCATGTTATCGGTGCCTGTTTGCTGGCGGCTGCCGGACTGATTTATGCCGGGAACGTCAGCACGCTGTTTACGGTGATTATCGCCCTGACGCTGGTCACCGTCGGCATCAGCGCCTCCAAACCGCCGCTGTGGAGCATGCCGACGCTGTTCCTGAGCGGTCCCGCGGCGGCCGCGGGCATCGCCACCATCAACTCTATCGGCAACCTTGGCGGTTTTGTCGGCCCGATGATGATTGGCGTGATCCGTCAGCAAACGGGCAGCTATACGTGGGGACTCTATTTTGTTGCCGGGCTGCTGGTGCTATCGGCGATTGTAGTTCTGATTCTCTCTGCCCGCGGCAAAACACCGCATCCCGCAGAGCTTGCTCATCCTCATACACATTGACCTAACTGGAGAAACATCATGCGTAACTACTCAATTGCCGCGATTCCTGCGGATGGTATTGGCCCGGAAGTGATCTCTGCTGGCGTTGCCGTGCTGCACGCCTTGACGCGCCGCGATCCGCAGCTGACGTTTACGGTGCAAACCTTTGACTGGGGCTCGGATTACTACAAGCAACACGGCGTAATGATGCCGGAAGATGGCCTGCAAACGCTGAAGACGTTTGATGCGATTTACTTTGGTGCGGTCGGCGCGCCCGACGTGCCGGATCACATCACGCTGTGGGGTTTGCGTTTGCCAATTTGTCAGGGCTTTGACCAGTACGCCAACGTGCGTCCGACCAAAATTCTGCCGGGCGTCACCTCGCCGCTGCGCAATCGCGGCCCCGGCGATCTCGACTGGGTGATTGTGCGGGAAAACTCAGAAGGCGAATATTCCGGTAATGGTGGGCGCGCGCATCGTGGTTTGCCGGAAGAAGTCGGCACCGAAGTGGCGATCTTCACCCGCGTTGGCGTGACGCGCATAATGCGTTATGCCTTCAAACTGGCGCAGTCACGCCCACGCAAGCTGCTGACGGTGGTGACCAAATCCAACGCCCAGCGTCACGGCATGGTGATGTGGGATGAGATTGCCGCCGAAGTGGCGCAGGAGTTCCCGGATGTGCAGTGGGACAAAATGCTGGTGGATGCGATGACGCATCGCATGACGCTGCATCCGCAGAGCCTCGATACCATTGTCGCCACCAATCTGCACGCCGATATTTTGTCGGATCTGGCCGGAGCGCTGGCGGGCAGTTTGGGCGTGGCGCCCACCGCCAATATCGATCCTGAACGTCGCTTCCCGTCGATGTTCGAACCGATTCACGGCTCGGCGTTTGATATCACCGGCAAAGGCATCGCCAACCCGATCGCCACGTTCTGGACGGCGGTGCAGATGCTGGAGCATCTCGGCGAGCGGGATGCTGCGGCGCTGATTATGCAAGGTATTGAATATGTCTGCGCTCAGGGCATTTTGACACCGGATGTCGGCGGCACGGCGAATACCGCTGAGGTAACGCGTGCGGTGGTGGAGTTTATTGAGGCAAAAGCTACTGTGGCAGAAGCCATCTGATTTTATCCAGTGCGCATCCTGTCATCGCACATTGCTTAGCGGCGCGATTTATCGCGCAATGAATTGCGCCGCTACGACTCATGCATTCTGTGATTTTGATTTGCACCTGCTGCGCTTTTCATTAAAAGTCTTTGCATCCTTCTGTTTTCGCAGGACCTCGCATGATCGACTCAGGCAGAGAAGCCCGACCGAATTCCCATCGCACCCTGCTGTTAGCGTTGTTGGTTGCCGTGACCTTCTTTATGGAAAACCTCGATGCCACGGTGATCACCACCGCGATTCCGCAGATGGCGCGCGACTTCGCCTCCAGCCCGGTAGCGCTGAACATTGGCGTCAGCGCGTATTTACTGGCGGTGGCGGTGTTCATTCCGATGAGCGGCTGGCTGGCGGAGCGCTTTGGCGCGCGCACGATATTCGCCAGCGCCATCCTGATTTTCACCCTCGCCTCGATCCTTTGCGGCTTGAGCGACACGCTGCCGACGTTCACGCTGAGTCGCATTCTGCAAGGGATTGGCGGCGCGATGATGGTGCCGGTCGGTCGCATGGTAGTGCTGCGCGTCACGGAGAAAAAGGACATGGTGAAGACCATCGCCTTTATTACCTGGCCGGGTTTGATTGCGCCGGTGCTTGGCCCGCCGCTGGGCGGATTGATTGTTACTTACGGGCATTGGCCGTGGATTTTCTGGCTCAATATTCCGCTCGGCATCCTCGCCATTATCGCCACCGCTTATCTGGTGCCGCAGTTTAAAAGCGAACAGCGGCGGCCGTTTGATGTGCGCGGCTTTGTGCTTACCGCCACCGCCTGCACCTCATTAATTATCGCGCTGGAAGCGCTGGGACAGATGCATCTCAGTTTTGGCATTCCGTTGCTGCTGCTGGGCATGCTGTGCAGCTGGCTGGCGTATCGCCACAGCTTCCGCGATGCGCAGCCGCTGCTGCCGTTTAGCGCGATGAAAATTGCCACCTTCCGTAATGCGGTGATTGGCGGCTCGTTGTTCCGCGCCTCGATCAACGCGGTGCCCTATTTGCTGCCGTTGCTGTTTCAGCTTGGCTTTGGCTGGAGCGCGGCGCAGGCCGGTGCGATGGTGCTGTGGGTATTTGCCGGAAACCTGGCGATGAAGCCAGCGACAACCTGGTTGATGAAGCGCTGGGGCTTTCGTCGCGTGCTGATGTTCAATGGCATGATCAGCCTTGCAGCGATGCTCGGCTGCTTGCTGCTCAATCCGTCGCTGGGCTACTTCGCGATTGCCGCGATTCTGTTTGTTGGCGGGCTGTCGCGCTCGCTGCAGTTCAGCTGCTACAACAGCCTGGGCTTCGCCGATGTGCCGCAAAACAAGATGAGCGATGCCTCGGTGGTGTTCAGCATCTTCTTCCAGTTCAGCATGAGCGCGGGTATTGCGCTGGCGGCGCTGTTCCTGCGCGCATCCATGTTGTGGCAGGAGCATAGCGAAATTGCGCAAAGCGATATTCATATCGCCTTCGCCGGTGTGGCGCTGTTGGTGCTGCTGTCGCTGTTTGACGTAATGCGACTGGAGAAAAACGCCGGTGCGCAGGTGCTGGTAAAATAATCCCAACGCACTATTTATGGTTAAAAAGCAGAAATAGTGCGCTTCGCTTAAAATAATCCCTTTTTTATTAGCATTTATATTTATTAAACCCCTTTTAAGATTATGGCTAATGATCTGGTCGCCACTCTCTGTTTGAGAAATAAATAAAAGCATCAGGAATGTTAATTTATTTCATCACGTTGGAAGAGAAAAAAGTTATAAGCGCAGCGGTCAATTATTTTCTCTCACCCATTAATCGCGAAGCTTTAATTATCTTTTTTGCCAAATCAAATTATTTTAAGTATGTAAAATAACTTAACGATTTCAACCATCTTAGGATAATTCCTAATTGCAATTGGTTGTACGTTTGGCTTTTAGGGCTAACCTTAAGTAGCAAATGAAATATGCGTTATCCCCTTTATCTGAGGTATTCATTATGACAACACCACGTGGCGGTTCTGGCAATTTTGCCATGGACCCGGAAAGAGCCCGCGAAGCGGGTAAAAAAGGCGGCCAATT
Source organism: Kluyvera sp. 1366 (assembly GCF_054823405.1). Lineage (NCBI taxonomy): Bacteria > Pseudomonadati > Pseudomonadota > Gammaproteobacteria > Enterobacterales > Enterobacteriaceae > Kluyvera > Kluyvera sp. 1366. The sequence continues at coordinate 292,536 of NZ_JBTRDW010000007.1, read as the reverse complement.
AAGCGGCGGCAATTTTCGTAATAATCCAGAGCGTGCGATTGAAGCGGGACGAAAAGGCGGTAAAAAAAGCCGTCGAGTCGTCGATAAATCTCCCGCATAACGGCCGGTAATTCGGCAACAGCCGCAATCTCCTTTTATTTATTTGTCAGGAAAATATTATGAGCCACAACAGCGAAGAGCACTTTCTCGATTGGGTAAAAGATGCCCATGCCATGGAAAAACAGGCTGAAAGCATGCTGGAAAAAATGGCCTCGCGCCTTGAACACTATCCCGACCTTAAACTGCGTATCGAACAGCATATTGTTGAGACCCGTGAACATCAGACGCTGGTGCAGAGCGTGATCGATCGCTACTCCACTTCTCAATCGGTATTGAAAGATCTCGCCGGCAAAATCTCCGCTTTCGGTCAGTCGATTGGCGGCGTGATGGTGGAAGATGAAGTGGTGAAAGGCGCGATCAGCGGCCACGTGTTTGAGCACCTTGAGATTGCCAGCTACACCTCACTGATTGCGGCGGCGCAGCATCTCAACGATCACGAAAGTGCCGATATCTTCTCGCGCATCCGCGAGCAGGAAATCGCCATGGCCGACTGGACCTTGACGCATTTGCCGGACGTGACCGAACAGTATTTGATTCGCTCCGCTACGCCAGGCGTGGAAGCTAAGAAGTAGCTCCGGCACGATTCTTCCATTTTTCGCAACAATGACTTCGCTAACCCGGCTATTCTGCCGCTAAATTGTCTGTGCGAACCTTATGGCAAGGCTCGGGATTATCCCGAGCAACACCTAAGGAACCGCAACATGAAACTCTATCACTTCCCGCTTTCTGGTCATGCTCACCGCGCACGTCTGTTCCTGTCGCTGCTGGATTTACCGCATGAAGTCATCGATGTTGATCTCAAATCTGGCGAAAACAAAACGCCGGAATTCCTCGCCATGAATCCGTTTGGTCAGGTGCCGGTGCTGGAAGATGACGGCGTGTTTATTGCCGATTCCAACGCCATTCTGGTCTATCTGGCGAAGAAAAGCGGTCGCAGCGAATGGTTGCCGGAAGATGCGCAGGGCGCGGCGGCGGTACAGCGCTGGCTCACCGTGGCAGCCGGTGATATCGCCTTTGGTCCAGCCGCGGCGCGTTTGATTACCGTGTTTGGCCGCCCGTTCAATCCTGAAGAGGTGATTGCCCGCGCGCATCTGGTGCTGTCACGCATTGAGCAGCATCTTGAAGGCCGTGAATGGCTGGTTGGCGATCGCCCGACTATTGCCGACGTTGCGCAGTACAGCTATATCGTGGGTGCGCCAGAAGGCAATGTCGATCTCTCCGGCTATCCGGCGGTGAACGCGCTGTTGCGTCGCATCGAAGCGCTGCCGGGCTTTGTGCCCTTCCCTCAAACTGCGGCTGGCCTGCGCAGCATCGCCTGAGTCCACCATCATGAGCAAGAAACTACCGGTTTGGCATCAGGGTGAAATTGCGCTTCAGCAACAGGCGGGTGTGGCGGAGCGCATGGCGGACGTCGGCCAGCGCGTGATCCGCGATCACATGCCCGATCAACACCGCGACTTCTACGCGCAGCTGCCGTTTATTGTGGCGGGCAGCGTGGATGCGCACGGCGATGCGTGGGCCACGCTGCTGGAAGGCCAACCCGGTTTTATCTTCTCGCCGAATGCCACCACGCTGGATATCGAGGCGCGTCCGCATCAAGGCGATCCCGCGGCGGCGGGCATGCAGGATGGCGCGCCGATTGGGCTGCTGGGCATCGAACTGCATACGCGGCGACGTAACCGCATGAACGGCGTGCTGCAGGCGATTGGCGCTGGTTTTCGCGTGCAGGTGGAACAGAGTTTTGGCAACTGCCCGCGCTATATCCAGCTGCGTGACTTTCACTTTGCACATCCTCCCGCCGAACCTTATCGCGGTGAGGTGGAAACCCTGAGCGCGCTGGATGATGCCGCGCGCGCCAGCATCGGCGCGGCGGATACCTTTTACGTCGCCAGCTATGCCGAACGCCAGGTTGATGCCTCGCATCGCGGTGGTAAACCGGGTTTCGTGCGCGTCAGTGAAGATGGCCTGCTGACCATTCCCGACTTCAACGGCAATCTGTTTTTCTCCACGCTGGGCAACATTCACCAGAATGGCAAAGCGGGATTGCTGTTTGTTGATTACGCCAGCGGCGACACGCTGCAACTGAGCGGCGATGCCGAAGTGATTCTCGACTCGCCCGAGATCGCCGCCTTTCAGGGTGCCGAGCGGCTGTGGACGTTTCGTGCGCGCCGTATCGTGCGTCGTCGTGCCGCCCTCGCCTTACGCTGGTTAACGCCGCCGGATGGCGTCGCACCCAGTTCGCTGATGACCGGCGACTGGCAAGCCGCCGCCGAACGCCTGCGTGCAGCAGATCTGGCTTCGCGCTGGCGTCCGTTCAAGGTGATTAAGGTGGTGGATGAGAGCGCCACGATCCGCTCGTTTCATTTAGTGCCGGATGATGGCGCGGGTCTGTTGCCGCATCTGGCCGGTCAACATCTGCCGATTCGCCTGCAGTTGCCCGGTACGGATAAGCCGCTGATGCGCGCCTACACGCTTTCGGTCGCGCCATCGGAGAATTTTTACCGCATCAGCGTCAAGCGCGATGGCGCGGTTTCGCGTTACCTGCACGATCATCTCCACACCGGAGATACGCTGGAAGCGCGTGCGCCGGCGGGTGATTTTACTCTCGACGCCAGCGAACCGCGTCCGGCGGTGCTGCTTGCCGCTGGCGTGGGCATCACGCCGATGCTGGCGATGCTGCGACATCTGATATACGAAGGAGTGCGCAAACAGCGCCTGCGCCCTACGTTTCTGTTCCAGTCGGCGCGCAGCAAAGCCGAGCGCCCTTTTGTGCGCGAACTCGACCAGTTGCTGGCGGCGGCGCACGGCGCGGTGAAACTGGTGCGCGTGCTAAGCCAGACGGCGGATGCAGAACCGGATGTTGATTACGATTTTGCCGGCCGCATCGATATGGCGCTGCTCTCGCGGGTGCTGCCGTTTAACGATTACGACTTCTATCTGTGCGGTCCGCCGCAATTTACCCAGGCGCTGTACGACGGGCTGCGCGCCTTGAATATCGCCGACGATCGCATTCACGCCGAAGCCTTTGGGCCATCGTCGCTGCAGCGCACCAACGATATTGTTAAAGAAGCAAAACCGCTGTTGCCGATAGCAACCCAATCGGTGCCGGTGAAGTTCATGGATTCACTGAAAGAGGCGCGTTGGACGCCGGATACCGGTTCGCTGCTTGAGCTGGCTGAAGCGCGTGGCCTGAGCCCAGCGTACAGCTGTCGCGCCGGACATTGCGGCAGCTGTAAAACCAAACTGCTGCAAGGCGCGGTGACTTACCCAACGCCACCGAGCGCGCAAGTGGCGGATGATGAAGTGCTGATCTGCTGCGCGCGGCCGGCGCAGCAGGAGGATGAGGTGCAGGCGATTCAGCTGGCGCTGTGAGATTTATCACGCTTTGTTTTTGTAGATCTCAGGCCGGGTAATCGTCCACGCGTAATTCGGCTGGTTAACCGGTTGATAGCCAAACTTTTCATACAGCCACGGCGCCGTGCTGGTGAACAGCGTAATTCTGCGCAGCCGCGCAAAAACCGGATGCGCATGAATGCACGCCATCAACCAGCGTGCCAGGCCGTTTCCCTGATACGCGTCGAGCACGTAAACATCGCACAGATAAGCGAAGGTGGCGTAATCCGTGATTAACCGCGCAAAGCCAATCTGTTCGCCCTGATGGTAAAGACCAAAGTTAAGACTGTTTTGTATCGAAGCATTGACCGTCTCTTCATCAATGCCTGCTGCCCATGTCGAAGTGGTGAGATAACGGTGTATGGCGGCGAGGTCCAGTTTATTTTCGTCCGTGCTGATCAAATAACCCTCTTTGTTCCACTCTTCTACGACGAACTCACTCATCTCTGCGGCCTACGTTAATTTTGTTGGGGTGTGAAAGAATTTATGAAGGATTGTTGTGGGCGACAAGCGATTCTTTATTTGGACATAGCTGCTGTGGTAAGGCTGATTTCTGGAGTTAACCTTTTTACAGGCTTATCAATAATTCAATTGGCAGTGCTGATTTTATCAAACAAATTTTAGAGATAAATACTTATATCCAACTGTTTTATATTAAATAAAAAAAATAAAAACTACGCCATTCAAAAAAAACATTAGTTCAAAACGTTAGATCAACCCATAAGAATCCCTAACAATTTTTGGCACTATATTCCATTCATTGTTACTATCACCCACGGTTATTACATGGTTAATGAGGGAACGATGGCATTGAATGGAACACTTATTCTGAACGGCGCGGATTACGCACCATTAAACATCTATGGCGTCGGCGTTTTCATGGCGTTTTCTGGTAACGGCGCTTATCGAAATCGAGGTGGATGCGGCGCAGTTTCGGGTGACGGCCCATTGCCACCCGGGAAATACTGGGTTGTCGACCGCGGCGCGGGTGGTTTCTTTGGTAAGCGAAAGGCGGAATTACAGGACGCCTGGAACAAGTACACGAAAGGCGTGGCTTTTGGCCGAAGTGAATGGTTTGCACTCTATCGGGAGGATGCAGCCATTGACGACGAAACCTGGTATGAGGGCGTGCGCCGCGAATTATTCCGGCTTCATCCAGGAACCGTGTCAGAAGGTTGCATCACCATCCCCCCACAACTCCGATTATGCGCGTATCCGCCAGGCGTTTATGAACACATTAATGGTGCCCGTGCCAGGCAAGCCTTCGCTGATGGCCCGAGGATTAATTGAGGTTGTTGCCAATGGCTCAAACACTTGCCCGTAGGGCCGCAAAATGCGTTTTCTTCATACTAATAACGCTGGCTGTGGGCAGATCGCTCGGTGGCGCTGAAACCTACATCTCACTGAATTTCGCACGAAAGGTTGCCGTGTTTATCAGCGGCGAATCCAACATTGAAACTCTCTACGACGCCTATTTCTACATTGATGTTGTCATCGTGGTGTCCATCACCACGGCTGTTTACTTAATAACCATGAAGTTGATCAAAAAAATACGGAGCAAGTAAAATGCCAATCCCTCCGTATATGTGGCTTAAAGATGATGGTGGCGCAGATATTCGAGGATCTGTCGATGTTCACGACCGTGAAGGCAGCATTGAAATTATCGGCATGACCCACGGCATCAACCTGCCAGTGGACGGATCTAACGGTAGGATCACCGGTACGCGCCAGCATTCATCAATGATGATTGAGAAAGAAGTGGATAGCTCCACGCCTTATCTGTACAAGGCAGCAGCCACCGGGCAGACGCTAAAAAGCGCTGAACTTCGCTTCTATAACATTAGCGATGCTGGCCAGGAGGTTTGCTATTACATAGTGCTGATGGAATACGTGAAAGTCACCGGCGTTAACTGCGGCGTGGCAAATGTGAAGCTTGCAGGCAATGACAAACTAAACCATACGGAAAGCGTCAGTTTGCAGTATGAAAAAATCACGTGGCGAATTGTGGATGGCAACATCCAGTACACCGATGCTTGGAACGAGCGTCCAACCGCTTAGAACAACCTTTCCTGCTTTTGAGATACTGAGACTCAAGCACCGCATCGAGCCGTAATCGTCGCAAGGTTGTATGAAGAGTGATGAAACCCAGAAAAGCAAAAACCCAGCCATAAGCTGGGTTTTCAGAATGTTGGTGCCCGGACGCGGAATCGAACCACGGACACGGGGATTTTCAATCCCCTGCTCTACCGACTGAGCTATCCGGGCAACGGGGCGCATTAAACCCTACTCGCGCGGCACCGTCAAACGCTTTTCGGCAAAAATCAGCTGACTGATGCCTTTTACAGCAACCTTCAGACCAACCGGTAAAAATTCATTCGCCTATCGCTGGTATAGGTGAATTTTTAGTCGCTTGTGCCGATAACCTTGCTGACAACCGATACCAATAATAAGGTCCACCATGTTCAGCACTATTACATCAGGAATACTGTCACGCCTTGCGTGGCAAAAACGCGGTCACAGCAAGGCAACGCTCAGTTCATTACAAGATGCCATCGCCATGGTCGAATTCACCCCAGAAGGTAAGATCCTTACCGCCAATGAGCTGTTTCTCGAGCGCATGGGTTACACGCTCAAAGAGATTGTTGGTCAGCATCACAGCATGTTCTGCACCGCCGATATGCTCAACTCACCGCAATACCGCGACTTCTGGCGACGCCTAAATCGCGGCGAAGGCTTCAGCGATAAATTCCTGCGCGTGGCAAAACACAGCCGTCCTATCTGGCTGGAGGCGAATTACGTGCCGGTGCAGGATCGCAGCGGCCGCGTGATTAAAATCGTCAAGCTGGCGAGCGATATCACCGCGCGCATCATGGATGCGCAAGAGCAGCGCGCCATGACCACTGCGATTGAGCGTTCGATGGCGGTGATTGCCTTCAATCTCAAGGGCGAAGTGTTGATGACCAACGACAACTTCCTGAAAACCATGGGCTATAACGCGTCAGAAGTGATCGGCGTGCATCACAGCCAGTTCTGCCCGCCGGAGATGCGCAACAGCGACGAATATCGCCGCTTCTGGCACAAGCTGAATCAGGGCGAATTTATCTCCGGCCAGTTCCAGCGCGTGAATAAGCGCGGCCAAACGGTGTGGCTGCGCGCCACTTACAACCCGGTGTTTAACGAAACCGGCGAGCTGTACAAAGTGGTGAAGTTCGCTACCGATGTCACCGCGCAGGTGGAGAAGAATCAGCAAGAGCGCGACGCGGCGCAGCAGGCGTATCAAACCGCGCTGCAAACCAGCGAAAGCACGCGCCTTGGCGCCACGGTGATTGAGAACAGCGTGCAGACCATGAATGATTTGGCGGGCGAGCTGCACGGCATTTCTGGTGATATCAACGATCTGAGTCAGTCGTCGGATCGCATTGGCGCCATTGTTGAGAGTATTCGCCGGATTGCCGATCAAACCAACCTGCTGGCGCTGAACGCCGCGGTGGAAGCGGCGCGTGCCGGTCAGCATGGTCGCAGCTTTGCCGTGGTGGCCAATGAAGTGCGCACGCTGGCTGCCAACATCAACCGCGCCACCACCGAAATTGAGAACATGGTGCAGCAGAACCATACGCTGGCGGAGAAAGCGCTGAAAGGTATCGCCTCCAACCTGAAACGCGCCGATCAGGGCGTGGGGTTGGCGAAAGAAGCTGGCGGCATGATGGCGGATATTCGTGACAGTTCCAGCGAAGTGGTGCGCGCGATTGGGCATGTTACCGCGACATTGCGAGAGGAGTGATGCGTTGCAGGTCGCAATGCACCGCGACCCCACAAACCAGGCGGCATGACAATAACCTGCCAAGGCCGCATGGTTTAGTGCGCCGCCGTCGCCACCGGCGGCGGTGTGGCTTCCGGCATAAAAATGTGGTCGAGAATATTGCGCATCAGCGGCGCCGCCGTGACGCCTTCGTTGCCGCCGTTTTCCAGTATCAACGCCACCGCCACTTTGGGATCGTTAAACGGCGCAAACGCGGTGTAGAAGATGTGGTCGCGCAGGCGCATCGGCGTCATTTTGGCGTTATACACCTGATTCTGTTTCAGACTGAATACCTGCGAGGTGCCGGATTTCGCCGCAATGCCGTACGGCGCGGTGTGAAAGTATTTGTAGCCGGTGCCGTTCGGCGCATTCGCCATACCGAACATGGCGTGGCGCACCAGCGACCAATACGGCGATTTAGCATCGCCAATCTGCGGCTGCGGTAGTTTTGCCTGGTAGAGCTGCACCTCCTTGCCGCGTTGTGATTTCTCCAGCAGATGGGGATTGATCACACGCCCGTTGTTGATAAGCGCCACCATCGCTTTCACCATCTGAATCGGCGTCGCCACCCAATAACCTTGCCCAATGCCCACTGAAACGGTATCGCCCTGATACCACACGTGTTTGTGCACCTTCTGCTTCCATTCGCGGCTCGGCAGCAATCCAGCGTACTCTTCGTTAAGATCGATGCCGGTCGATTTGCCGTAGCCAAACTGGCTCAGCATGGTGTGGATGCGATCAATGCCCATCATAAACGCCACCTGATAGAAGAAGCTGTCCGCCGACTCTTCGATGGCTTTAGTGACGTCCAGCATGCCGTGACCGGTTTTTTTCCAGTCGCGATATTTACGATCGGTGCCCGGCAGCGTCCAGGTCGGCGCGCCAAATAGGGTAAAGCTCGGCGTGATGACTTTGGTCAGCAGCGCCGACATCGCCATATAAGGCTTCACGGTGGACGCCGGTGGATACAAGCCTTGCGTAACGCGGTTGATCAGCGGCAGGTCTTTATCCTGCAGCAGGGCTTTATAGGCTTTGTAGCTGATGCCTTTGACGAACGGATTGGGATCGTAGCTCGGCGCGGAAACCATCGCTAACACGCTGCCGTCGTGCGGATCTTCAATCAGCGCCGCCGCACGTTGCCCGGCTAGCTGGCTCTCGACGTACTGCTGCAGATGCAGATCGAGCGTCAGCGTGATGTTCTGACCGGCCACCGGCGGCACCTCTTTTAGCACGCGCACGATGCGGCCGTGGTTATCCACTTCCACTTCCTGATAGCCGGTTTTGCCGTGCAGCAGCGATTCATAATAGCCTTCAATGCCCTGCTTACCGATGTTGTGGTCAGCCGCGTAGTTCTCGCCAACGCCTTCTGCGTTCAGGCGTTTGTAGTCGTTATCGTTGATTTTCGAAACATAGCCAAGTACGTGCGCCAGGTCGGCACCGTAAGGATATTCACGGTCCTGATAGGTATCGACGGTGACGCCGCTAAAGCGGAATTGATTGACGGCGAAGCGCGCGACTTCTTCGTCAGTCAGTTCCGCTTTCAGTTCAACCGGCTTGTAGCGGCTGTTCTGTTTGAGTTCATGCTCGAAGGTTTCAATCTCTTCCGGCGTAAGATCGACAATCGGCGTCAGCTCTTTCAGCGTTTCCTGCATATTGTCGATTTTGTACGGTGTGATGTGAATGTCATACCAGCTGACGTTGCGCACCAGCGGAATGCCGTTGCGATCGAAGATCAATCCACGCGTGGGCGCGATGGGGATCATTTTGATGTCGTTTTCGTTGGAACGCGTCTGGTAATAGCTGTGCTGATCGACCTGCAGGCGATACAGGTTGATGCCTAAAATGGTAAAGCAGATGACAACCAGGGCAAAAGCGACAATCGCACGGCGGGCAAACAGCTTTTCTTCTGCTTCGAAATTACGGAAATTCATCAGGTGGGCTTAATCTCTTTGTTATCACGCTAATGATAAGCAGAGATTGTTTCAGAGCCAGCACGAAGATGCACAAGCCTGGGTAAAAGTGTGTCAGATGTTTACGGGATGGTGCCCTCACCCCGGGGAGAGGGAGACGCTGCCATATGTGAGCTCGATCAATCCCCTCTCCCGCGTGCGGGAGAGGGTTAGGGTGAGGGAAAAAATCAATCGCCCAGCAGCACTGACTCCAGCGCGATCTTAATCATATCGTTGAAGGTGGTCTGACGCTCAGCCGCCGTGGTCTGCTCGTGGGTGCGGATGTGGTCCGACACGGTACAGATGGTCAGCGCTTTCGCACCAAACTCTGCTGCCACGCCGTAAATACCCGCCGCTTCCATCTCCACACCCAGAATGCCGTACTTCTCCATCACGTCGAACATCTGCGGATCTGGCGTATAGAACAGATCGGCGGAGAAGATGTTACCCACGCGCGCATCAACGCCCAGCGCTTTCGCGGCATCAACGGCGTTACGCACCATGTCGAAGTCAGCAATCGCCGCGAAGTCGTGATCCTTGAAGCGCATGCGGTTCACTTTGGAATCGGTGCAGGCACCCATACCAATCACCACGTCACGCAGTTTCACGTCTGCGCGCACTGCGCCGCAAGAACCAACACGGATAATCTTCTTCACGCCGAAATCGGTGATCAGCTCTTTGGTGTAGATCGAGCAGGATGGAATGCCCATGCCGTGACCCATCACCGAAATCTTGCGGCCTTTATAAGTCCCGGTGTAACCCAGCATGCCGCGCACGTTGTTCACTTCCACCACATCTTCGAGGAAGGTTTCCGCAATGTGCTTTGCGCGCAGCGGATCGCCTGGCATCAGCACGACGTCCGCGAAATCACCCATTTCTGCATTAATATGAGGCGTTGCCATGGTTATTTTCCTTATTAAATTTGGGGCGCTGTTTTACAGCATGCTCTTGCCGTAGTCCATGCTGGACAGGCCAAAATATTTTGCGATGGTCTGGCCGATATCCGCGAAGGTATCGCGGTATCCCAGCGATCCTGGCTTCACATTCGGGCCGTAGATCAGAATCGGAATGTGCTCACGCGTGTGCTCGGTGCCTTTCCAGCTTGGATCGCAGCCGTGATCGGCGGTGAGGATCAGAATGTCGCCCTCTTTCACCAATTCCATCAGCTCTGGCAAACGACGATCGAACAACTCCAGTCCGCCCGCATAACCGGCGATATCGCGACGATGTCCCCACGTTGAGTCAAAATCAACGAAGTTAGTGAACACAATCGAAGTATCTGGCGCTTTCTTCATCTGCTCGATGGTAGCGTTGAACAGCGCGTCTAAGCCGGTGGCTTTGACTTTCTGCGTGATGCCCTGCTCGGCGTAGATATCGGCAATTTTACCCACCGAAATCACTTCACCGCCCTTCTCATCAACCAGTTTTTTCAGCATGGTCGCTGAAGGCGGCTCCACCGCCAGATCATGACGGTTGCCGGTACGCTCGAAGTTACCCGCTTTGTCGCCCACGAACGGACGCGCAATCACGCGACCGATGTTGTAGCCACCATTGGTCAGCTCCTCACGGGCGATTTCACACAGTTCGTACAGACGGTCAAGGCCAAAGGTCTCTTCATGGCAGGCAATCTGGAAAACCGAATCCGCCGAGGTGTAGAAAATCGGCTTGCCGGTTTTCATGTGCTCTTCGCCGAGCTGGTCGAGGATCACCGTGCCCGATGAGTGACAATTACCGAGATATCCCGGTAGATCGGCACGTTTCACCAGAGTATCCAGCAGCGCCTGCGGGAAGCTGTTCTCTTTATCGCTGAAGTAGCCCCAATCAAACAGCACCGGCACGCCAGCGATTTCCCAGTGGCCCGACGGCGTATCTTTACCGGACGACAATTCGCTGGCGTAAGCATACGCACCGATGATTTCCGCGTTGGGATCGAGGCCTGGCGGGAAACGACCGGTAGAGAGCTCAGCCGCTTTGCCGAGGCCCAGTTTGGTCAGGTTAGGTAAGTGCAGCGGGCCTTCGCGACCTTCATTGGCGCGGCCTTCGAAACAGGCTTCGGCGATATGGCCGAGCGTGTCCGATCCTTCATCACCGAATTTATCGGCGTCTTTGCTGGAGCCGATCCCGAAGGAGTCGAGAACCATAATAAAAGCACGTTTCATGCAAGTCTCCTGCGCAATGCGCGATGACAAGTCAAAAAAAAGCGATCAGATCAGTATACCCGAACGGCCGCTGCCTGGCACGAAGAAGCGCCAGTTATTCGCTAATGCGACGATAAACTACCGGCGTGATCGCTGGCGCAGTGTCGCTCAGCGTGATGGCTGCTTTAACGGCGGCGGCGGCCTGCTGCCACTGCGCTTCCGACGCGGCGTGGATAATTGCCAGCGGACGCTGTGGGTCAACTTGCGTGCCGAGCGTGGTCACGTCGCTCAAGCCCACGCTGTAATCAATGCTGTCGCTGGCGCGCTGGCGGCCCCCGCCGAGCGCAACCACCGCCATGCCGAGCGCACGCGTATCCATCGCGCTGACGATACCCGCGCCATCGGCGTATACCGCTTTGCTCAGGGTTGGCGCTGGCAGATAGCTGTCCATGCGCTCGATGAAATCCACCGGACCTTTTTGCGCCGCCACCATGCGGGCAAACACTTCAGCGGCTTTGCCGTTATCCAGCACCTGCTGCAGCTTTTGGCGCGCATCGGCGTCATTCTCAGCCAGTTTGCCGGAGACCAGCATTTCCGCGCACAGCGCCATCGTCACTTCCAGCAGGCGCGGATTGCGCGCCTCGCCGGTCAGGAACTGCACCGCTTCACGCACTTCCAGCGCATTACCGGCGGTGGAAGCCAGCACCTGATTCATGTCGGTGAGCAGCGCGGTGGTTTTACAACCTGCGCCATTGGCGACGCCAACAATCGCCTGCGCCAGATTTTCTGAGGCTTCGAAGGTCGGCATAAAGGCGCCGGAGCCCACTTTCACGTCCATCACCAGCGCATCCAATCCTTCCGCCAGTTTTTTGGCGAGGATCGATGCGGTGATCAGCGGAATGGAGTCCACGGTGGCGGTGATATCGCGCGTGGCGTAGAAACGTTTGTCGGCCGGCGCCAGCGAGTTGGTCTGGCCAATGATCGCGATGCCGACGTCTTTAATGATCTGGCGGAAACGATCGTCGCTCGGGAAGATATCAAAGCCCGGAATCGCTTCAAGTTTATCCAGCGTACCGCCAGTGTGGCCAAGGCCGCGCCCGGAGATCATCGGCACATAACCGCCGCACGCCGCTACCATTGGGCCGAGCATCAGCGAAGTGACATCGCCAACGCCGCCGGTGGAGTGTTTATCAACAATCGGGCCGTTGAGATTCAGCGATTTCCAGTTCAGCACCGTGCCGGAGTCGCGCATCGCCATAGTCAGCGCCACGCGCTCGTCGAGCGTCATATCATGGAAATAGATGGTCATCGCCAATGCGGCAATTTGACCTTCCGAAACGCTGTTGTCGCGCACGCCGTTGATGAAGAAGCGAATCTCAGCTTCACTCAGCGCCTGGCCGTCGCGTTTTTTACGAATAATTTCTTGTGGCAGGAACACAATGGCCTCCCGGAATAAAAAAGAGGTCACCATAAATGGCGACCCTACAAAGAATGATGTGAACTTAATAACCGGCTTTGCTGGTCGCGGTTTCGTGGCCCAGCGTATTCAGCAGGCTTGCCAGCAGGCTGGAGGCACCGAAGCGGAAATGACGCGCATCCGCCCAGCCTTCACCCAGAATGTCGTCCGCCAGTTGCAGATAGAGCGCCGCGTCTTCCGCAGTGCGCACGCCGCCCGCCGGTTTGAAACCAACCTGCTGCTTCACGCCTTTGTCGCGGATCACTTGCATCATGATCGCCGCCACTTCTGGCGTCGCGTTGACCGGCACTTTACCGGTGGAGGTTTTGATGAAATCGGCACCCGCATCGATAGCGATTTCCGAAGCGGCACGAATCAGCGCTTCGTCTTTCAGCTCGCCGCTTTCGATGATCACTTTCAGCAGCACGTTCGCCGCCGCGCAGGCTTCTTTACAGGCTTTCACCAGCTCGAAACCGATATCACGGTTACCGGCTATCAGCGCACGATACGGGAACACCACATCCACTTCGTCAGCGCCGTAGGCGATGGCCGCGCGAGTTTCGGCCAGCGCGATCTCAACGTCATCGTTGCCGTGCGGGAAGTTGGTGACGGTGGCGATGCGGATTTCCGGCGTGCCCTGCTCGCGCAGCGCTTTACGCGCTGCCGGGATGAAACGCGGATAGATGCAGATGGCAGCGGTGTTACCGGCTGGGGATTTCGCCTGACGGCACAGCGCGATCACCTTCTCGTCGGTGTCGTCTTCGTTCAGGGTGGTTAAATCCATCAGTTGCAATGCGCGCTGTGCTGCTGCTTTCAGGTCGGTCATGATGCTCTCCAAAATTCAGATCGGCGGGCACAACCCACCGGGGAATGTGATAATTCTAACAACTACCGTGACAATGAATTGCGCTTCACGTCACACGAAAAAGAAAACCTGTCATTTAAATACAATCATTTAGTGATGATTATCACAAATAATTGCTAACCAAGCGGGAATGCGCCGTGATGGCCATTGTTATTATTATCACAAAAATGGACGCAAAAGTGTACTCTCAGCTTTATCAATGTAGCTAATCAGGCGTAAGGCAGCGTAAATGCAGAATCTGTCGGGTGAGAATCAGGCAGGCAAGGCGAACAGCTGCTGGCTGTTATGCCACAGCGCATCGGCGATCGCTTCAGGGGATTCGCTGCGTAACTGACACAGCACGTCAAACACGTTGCGCGCCCGCTCCGGACGATTGGGCTGGCCCTGAAAACCGTGCAGCGGCATATCGGGCGCGTCGGTTTCCAGTAATAACGCCTTGAGCGGCAGGTTGGCGATGGTGTTGCGGGTTTTACTGGCGCGTTCATAGGTGATGGTGCCGCCAACGCCAATGGCATAGCCAAGCTGAATAAAGCGCTCCGCCTGCTGCTGGCTGCCCGCAAAACCGTGAACCACGCCGCGACGCGGCAGATCGTGACGACGTAAATGCAGCGCTAATTGATCGTGGGTGCGGCGCGAGTGCAGAATCACTGGCAGATCATACTGCTTCGCCAGCTTGAGCTGCTTATCGAGCAGCCGCGTCTGTTTGGCAAATTGCGCATCGTCCATATAGAGATCGAGGCCGATCTCGCCGATCGCCACACGCTTGCTATCCGGCTTTTTCAGCCAGCGCGCTAATTCATCAAGGTGCGCATCTTCCTGATGCTCAGCAATATTGATTGGATGCAGGCCCAGCGCGGCATACAGCGCCGGATGCTGCTGAGCCAGTTGCGTCACAAGCGCGAAACGGCTGGCATCCACGCTCGGTACAATGATGCGTTCCACCCCGGCCTGCGCAGCGCGTGCAATGCTGGCGTGCGCATCATCAACGAACGGCGGAAAATCGAAGTGGCAATGCGTGTCGATAAACTTCATGCCAGCGAACCTTTATCAAAATCGGCATCGTTTTCCGCCAGCGCGGGCGTAATCAGTGGGCGATTGTCGGGCGCATTCGCCACCGCTGCCGGCGGCGTAACCGTGGTTGAACGCACCAGCGGCTCAGCATCACTCAACCATTGACCAAGCGTGGCGAGGAAATAGCGCCCGCTGCGTCGGCCTAAATGGTAATCCTGATTCAGCGATGACAAGCGGCTGCCAAGCGCCATGCTCGCCAGCGGTTTCGGCGGACAGATTTCGATGATGCGCAGATTATCCGGCGGCTGCTCGATGAACTGCTGAATCTCGCGATAGCTCTCTTCATGCTGATGCAGGATGTTGATCATCGGCTGCAATGCGCTGTCGGACAAAAAGCGCTCCATGCGTTTAAACCACTTCGGCGTGTAGGACACCTGCGACGGCACGGTGCGGATCACCACAATGGTATCCGCGCCACGGCGCGCAGCTTCTCGTACCGGAATGGCATCACTGATGCCGCCGTCAAGATAGCTCACGCCATCCATCTGCACGCCGCTGCGGTAAAAACCGGGGATCGCGCTGGACGCTTTTAGGATGTCGTGCCAGTTGGTGCTGATCGGGTTGAAGTACTCGGCGCGGTAATCATCGCTGCGGCAGGCGCACATATAGAATTCGCTGCCTTTGGCAAACAGCCCTTCGGCGGTGTTGAGCGCCAGCGGGAATTCCTGTTTGGTGATATCGATCAGCCAATCGAGATCGATAAGGTGCCCGCCGCGCACGAATCGTAGCGGATCAAAGAACAGTTTGCTGGTGGTGTAACGGGAGATCACGCGTCGCGCGTAGCCAGGCTGGCCACAGACAAATGCCGACAGGTTTTGCGCCCCGGCCGAGGTGCCGAGTAACAGTTGAAAAGGATTGAAGCCTGCGCGTTGAAATTCGTCCAGCACGCCTGCGGTAAAGATGCCGCGCTGACCGCCGCCTTCGCACACCAAGGCAATTTTATTTGATTTGAAAGGAGTTAAAGCCAGCGGTTCGAATGAACCTAATGTCAACGGTATACGTGTGCCCAATGGATGTCCCTCAGTGTTGCTTGCTCTGAGGGAGTCGCCGAAGCAGCATCCCGGAGAACCAGTCATTGTCGTTCCCTGACCAATTGCTTCTGCAATCGTTGCGGATTCGTAGTATGCCGCACAAGACCGGTCTCCGCTTTAGGTGACTCGCGGGTTAGCGTCTATTGAGACGCAAGTAGTCAGGGTCGTTTGCGCCCGGTAAACAGGCTCACGAGGAACAGAATAATACCGACAATGAAGACAATTTTAGCTGCCCATGCTGCCGTACCCGCCAGACCGCCGAAACCTAATGCCGCAGCAATCAGAGCGATGACCAGAAAGATAATACCCCAACGAAACATAAGCCTCTCCTTTACCATTGTGAAAATCGAACTGCTTATTTACACCTTTGTTTTTATTACGAAACGGCACCTGCTGGTGCCGAGTCGCTCGCGTTAAGATTTCACCTTCAGGTCATTCTTCACGCTTTTCACGCCTTCAATGGCTTTGGCGATCTTCTCAGCACGATCGGACTGTGCCTGATTCGCCACTTCCCCTGATAACTGCACCACGCCGTCGGTGGTTTCCACCTTAACGTTGCGTGATGGCACGATATCATCTGCTAAAAGCTTAGCTTTAATTTCGCTGGTGGTTGCGGTATCGCCCGCATAACCTTTCAGAGAAGCATTTTTGCTGTCTTTAACGTGTAGTTTGTCGCTGACGGATTTAACACCTTCGACTTTCTGCACCAGCGCGACGGCTTTTTCAGCCTGATCCTGAGAAGCCACGAAGCCGCTCAGTGTCACCACGCCATCGTGCGTTTTGACGGAGATATCCGTGCTTTTAATTGCGTCATCATCCACCAGCGCCGCTTTGGCTTTAGCCGTGATGCCGCTGTCATCCATATAACCATCGACTTTTTTCATAGAGCTATCGATCTTCGCACCCGCGCTGTCGGAGGTTTGCTGTGCTTTCTGCGACAGTGATTCATCTGCAAATGCCGCACCGCTCAGCAGAGCAGAACCAGCCAGGGCAGCAATCAGGGTTTTAGCAATCTTAGTCTTATTCATCGATATCATCCTTCTATCAGTTAACTCATCCGTTATCGCGGATGCGCCAGCAACGAACGGCGTTGCTGAGTTACTGGACGTAATGAAACCCGAAAGGTCTCTTTTCTCGTCCGACAGGATAATAGTAGTAGGGATTACAGCTTTTGCTGGCTCTTGTGGTTGATATATCGCCAAAAAGAGAAAAAAACAGCGGAATTAGGAGGAGTCTGTAACAAACAAAACAGGGCCAGTGAAAATCACAGGCCCTGCTGGTAGCGGCGATTAGTGCTCGCGCGTTTTGCGGAATCTCACGTCAGGATAGCGTTCCTGAGTGATGTTGAGGTTCACCATGGTTGGCGCGATATACGTGAGGTTATCACCGCCATCAAGCGCCAGGTTCACTTCGTTTTTGCGCTGGAAATCGTCGAATTTCTTCGCATCATCACACTCAACCCAGCGAGCGGTTGAGACATTGATGGCTTCGTAGATCGCTTCAACGTTATATTCGCTTTTCAGGCGCGCCACCACCACTTCGAACTGCAGCACACCGACCGCGCCCACGATCAAATCGTTGTTGTGCACCGGACGGAACACCTGCACCGCGCCCTCTTCCGACAGCTGAACCAGCCCTTTCAGCAGCTGTTTCTGCTTCAGCGGATCGCGCAGACGGATACGGCGGAACAGCTCTGGCGCGAAGTTCGGAATGCCGGTGAACTTCATGTTTTCACCCTGCGTAAAGGTGTCGCCAATCTGAATGGTGCCGTGGTTGTGCAGACCAATGATGTCGCCCGGATAGGCTTCTTCTACGTGCGAACGGTCGCCAGCCATAAAGGTCAGTGCATCGGAAATCACCACATCTTTACCGGTACGCACCTGACGCAGCTTCATGCCTTTTTCGTACTTGCCGGATACCACACGCATAAAGGCGACGCGGTCGCGGTGCTTCGGGTCCATGTTTGCCTGGATCTTAAACACGAAGCCGCTAAATTTCTCTTCCTTTGCTTCCACCAAACGCGCGTCGGTGTTGCGCGGCATTGGACGCGGCGCCCAGCTAACCAGGCCATCCAGCATATGATCAACGCCGAAGTTACCCAGCGCGGTGCCGAAGAACACCGGCGTGATTTTGCCACTCAGGAACAGCTCCTGATCGAACTCGTGCGAAGCGCCCTGCACCAGCTCCAGCTCATCGCGCAGCTGCTGTGCCAGATCTTCGCCTACTGCGGCATCCAGTTCTGGATTCGCCAGCCCCTTAACAATGCGCACTTCCTGAATGGTGTGGCCCTTACCGGTTTGATACAGGTAAGTTTCGTCGTTGTAGAGGTGATAAACCCCTTTGAACAACTTGCCGCAGCCAATCGGCCAGGTAATAGGTGCGCAGGCGATTTTCAGCTCACTCTCCACTTCATCCAGCAGCTCCATGGGATCGCGGATGTCACGGTCGAGTTTGTTCATAAAGGTGATGATTGGCGTATCGCGCAGGCGCGTGACTTCCATCAGCTTGCGGGTGCGATCTTCAACACCTTTCGCGGCGTCGATCACCATCAAACAGCAGTCAACCGCCGTCAGCGTACGGTAAGTATCTTCAGAGAAGTCTTCGTGTCCTGGCGTATCCAGCAGGTTCACGAGGCTGTCGCGATACGGGAACTGCATCACCGAGGTGGTAATGGATATACCACGTTGTTTCTCCATCTCCATCCAGTCCGATTTCGCATGCTGGTTGGAGCCGCGGCCTTTGACGGTACCGGCGGTTTGAATCGCCTGTCCGAACAGCAGCACTTTTTCGGTGATTGTGGTTTTACCGGCGTCCGGATGCGAGATGATCGCAAAGGTACGGCGGCGCGCCACTTCTTCTAAAAAGGAGGCATTAGACATTGAGTGAATTCTTCTTCAAGGGCAACACGCGGACAGCGCGCTGCGAATAAATCGTTTCGAGGTCATTCCGCAGGATAACGCGGCCAATGGCGACGCAGTGGCGTCGGTTCACAGCAAGAGGTGTGCGATCTACATTGGCGGCAGTCCTGAATCCCGTCAGCATTGAGGCGGCATAGCATACAATATTTCGCAGAAAGGGGGAATCGGTGCCCTAATAGCCCTCACCCTGACCCTCTAATCACCCCAACACCCGCACCACTGCCGCCTTGAAGATCTTCACGCCAATCTCCAGCGAGCTCAGCTCAAAGCGCATCTCAGGATGATGTAAACCCGGCACCAGATTGGTTCCCAATCCCCAGAAACCGGCTTTAACCTGCGGGTTTTTCACCGGGTAATAGAAGAAATCTTCGCTGCCCGGCGTGGTTTTGGTATCCAGCAAACCGGCTTCGCCCAGCACGTCGATAATCGCCGCGCGAATCACCGCCGTGGCTTCCTCATGAATTTCTGCCGCCGGCATCTCTTTTAGCACCACCACGTCCGCTGTAGCACCCAGCGCCGCCACGCTGTGCTGAATCGCCAGCGTGACTTTCTCTTTCAGCACCGCCATTGGCGCGTTTTCCTGCGAACGCAGATCCCACACCACGCGCGCCTCATCCGGCACCGAGTTGGTCACGCCCGCATCGCACAGAAAGCGTGTAGCTTTCACGCTCCAGGTCAAACCCGGCGGCAGATGGATGGCGTTGACGGCCTGTACCGCTTGCACCGCCGCATCCAGCGCGTTGACGCCCAAATGCGGACGCGCCGCATGCGCCGGTGCACCTTTGATGGTGGCTTCCAGCGTGCTGCAGGCGGAGTAAATCACCGCTGGCGTCGCCTGTCCCACATGACACTCTTCCAGCGGACGCACATGGAAGCCGAGAATCATCTCCACATCCTCCAGCGCGCCGCCCTCAATCATCGCCAGCGCACCCGCACCGAGCTCTTCCGCCGGCTGGAACAGCAGCCTGAGCCGCCCTTTCTTGATCGCGCCCTCTTTCATCAGCTCTTGCGCTGCCGTCAGCACCACCGACGAATGGCCATCGTGGCCGCAGGTGTGACGCGCACAGGCTACGCCATCAATGATGTGGCCGAGCGCATCCATATCCGCACGCAGCGCCAGCACCGGACCGGGCACGCCGCTGTCGATTTCCGCCACCATGCCGGTGGTGTTATTGATGCCGCGCGTCACCTTAATTCCGGCGCTCTCCAGCTGATCGGCAATATAAGCAGAGGTCTTGAATTCCTGAAAACCCAGTTCGGGAATTTCATGCAGAAAATGGTAATGCTCTAAGACGTTCGACACCGCTAAGCTCCTGACAAGTAAAGGCAAGCCTCAGCATCGCCCGATGCGCAGCTATAATCAATCCAGCGTGAATGAAAATTAGTCAAAAATGAGAACTCCTCGCATTCAACATGTGGAATAATTCCATTTACAATCAATAAGATAAATTCAACCTTTTTGCGAAAAACCCTTCACAAAAAAGTATAGATTGATGCATAATTCGCCGTACTTCACCTGACAAATTAAAAAGGACTCAGCCATGTTAACTGCTGAAATGACCTCGCGTTTAAACGACCAACTGAACCTCGAATTCTTCTCTGCCAACCTCTATCTGCAGATGAGTGCCTGGTGCAGCGATAAAGGCTATGAAGGTGCCGCTTCATTCCTGAAAATGCATTCTCGCGAAGAGATGCAGCACATGCAGAAGCTGTTCGATTACGTCAGCGATGCCGGCGCTTTGCCGGTGCTGGGCAGCATTGCGGCGCCAGCGATTAGCTGGACTTCACTGAACGACGTGCTGGAAGAAGCGCTGAAGCATGAGCAGCTGATTACCAAAAAAATCAACGAGCTGGTGCACACCGCCTTAACCACCCAGGATTACTCAACCTTCAACTTCCTGCAGTGGTACGTTGCCGAGCAGCATGAAGAAGAGAAGCTGTTCAAAACCGTGCTGGATAAACTGGCGATGGTCGGCAACAAAGGCGAAGGCCTGTTCCTGGTGGACAAAGATCTCGGCCACATGTCCGTCGACGGCCACGGCGCATAATAATAAAGATTACACACAGCAAAAATTGAGAACGCCCGACATGTCGGGCGTTTTTTTATGCCTATTCCAACTCTTTCAACCGCAACTCCGACGGCTGCGGACGGCCAAAGAAATAGCCCTGGAATAGCGTACACCCCTCTTCGCGCAGCTTCGCAAACTGCTCGCCGTTCTCCACGCCTTCAGCGGTAATTTGAATATCGAGGCTGCGGCTCATGCCGGTAATGGCGCGGATAATCGCCAGCGCCTCGCGGCTGTCGCCCATATCGTTGATAAACGACTTATCGATTTTGATTTTGTCGAACGGGAATGAACGCAGATAACTGAGCGATGAGTAGCCGGTGCCGAAATCATCCAGCGCAATCTGCACGCCAAGCGTTTTCAAACTCTGCAAGGTGCGGATATTACCGAGCGTGTCGTCCAGCAGCACTGATTCGGTGATCTCCACTTCCAGCCGATGCGGCGCCAGCCCGGATTCCCGCAGCGCACCTTCCACCACCGACACCAGCGAGCTGTTTTTAAACTGCAGCGGCGACAGGTTCACCGACACCGATTGTTCGGTGTTCCAGCTCTGCGCTTCGCGGCAGGCTTCATACAGCGCATAGGCGCCGAGCATGTGAATCAAACCGGTCTCTTCAGCGATCGGGATGAAATCGTTCGGCATGATCAGCCCTTTGATCGGGTGATGCCAGCGCATCAGCGCTTCATAGCCGATGATGCCCTGCTCGTTGGTAATCGGCTGATAGTAAAGCTTAAGCTGACGACCAGAAATCGCATCACGCAGATCGTTCTCAATCACGCGACGGCTGCGCGCCTGATTGTCCATCTCAATGGTGAAGTGTTCGAAGCGATTGCGGCCATTACGTTTGGCTTCGTACAGCGCCATATCGGCGCAGCGCAGCATATGCTCCGGCGTGTTGGTGGCCTGCGAGGTGAGCGCGATGCCAACGCTCAAGCCCACCGACAGATTATGCCCTTCAACGTTGATCGGCGGACGAATCGCCTCGATCAGCCGCTGCGCCACCACCGCCGCTTCATCGGCAGCACGAACATTGGGTAACACAATGGCAAACTCATCGCCGCCAATGCGCGCCAGCGTATCGTGATCGCGCAGCGCGCTGCGCAGGCGTTTTGCGACCACGCGCAGCAGGTCATCACCAATCTGGTGGCCGAGTGCATCGTTGACGTTTTTGAAGTTATCAAGATCGAGACACAGCGTGGCGCTGACCTGGTGGTTCTGACTGTCGACGCGCAGCGCTTCACTCAGCTTCTGGCGGAACAGCACGCGGTTCGGCAGGCTGGTGAGATTGTCGTGATGTGCCATGTGACGAATGCGCGCATCGGCTTCACGCTGGTCGGTCACATCCTCAACAATCAGCATCACGTAGTTCTGACGCATATCTTTGCCGCTAATGGTGGTGGCGCGCGTATGCAGAATGCGCTCGCCGCCCGCCGTCAGCAGCAGCTGTTCGCGCGAGTGAATGCCTTCGCTGCGCAGCGCCACATCCGCCAGGCTGTTGAAGTAATCCCCCAGCTCCGCCGACATACATTCGTGCGGGCGCTTATGCATGATCAGCGCTTTATTAATGCCAAACAGCTGCTCGGCTTTGTCATTCACCATCAGGATTTCACGGCTGATGGCGTCTTCAACAATCACGCACGAGGGAATATTGCTGATGATGGTGTCGAGAAAACCCGACAGCTCCGACATTTTCGCGCTCTGCGACTGGGCCAGATCCCGTGCGCGCAGCAGCTGCTGCTCGTTCTCACGCCGTTCGGTGATATCGCGGGTAATTTTGGCGAAACCGATCAGTTTGCCGCTTTCATCATGAATCGCTTCGATAACAACGTGGGCCCAAAATGCCGAGCCATCTTTGCGGTAGCGCCAGCCTTCATCTTCAAAACGCCCGGTTTTCAACGCAATGCCGAGGTTAGCTTCGGGCGCATTGGCATGACGTTCCGCTGAACTGTAAAACACCGAGAAGTGCTGACCGACAATCTCGTCAGCCAGATAACCTTTAGCGCGCTGTGCACCGTTGTTCCAGTTCACCACGCGGCCCTGCACATCCAGCATATAGATGGCGTAATCGCGCACGCCTTCCACCAGCAGACGGAAGTTCTTCTCCTGCTCGTGTTGTTTACGCAGCAGCGCCTGTTGTTCGGTGCAGTCGCGGGTGATTTTGGCGTAGCCAATCAGCTTGCCGGCATCATCACGAATCGCGTCAATGATGACATGTGCCCAAAATGCGCTGCCATCTTTGCGGTACCGGTAGCCTTCGTCTTCGAAACGACCGGTTTTGAAGGCGGTGGTGAGATTTTTTTCCGGGATATGGTTTTTACGATCCTGGGCGCTGTAGAAGCGTGAGAAGTGCTGTCCAACAATCTCTTCGGCAACGTAGCCTTTCGCGCGCTGTGCGCCTACGTTCCAGTTTTCCACGTTGCCGTCCAAGTCGAGCATATAGATGGCGTAATCACTGACGCCTTCCACCAGCATGCGAAAGCGCTGTTCCTGCTCGCGCTGTTTACGCTGCTGCTCTTGCTGCTCGGTACAGTCGCGGGTGATTTTGGCAAAACCCAGCAGCTCACCAAACTCATCGCGGATGGCGTCGATCACCACATGCGCCCAAAACGCGCTGCCATCTTTACGGTAACGCCAGCCTTCGGTTTCAAAGCGCCCGGTTGCTGTTGCGGTCGCCAGTCCGCGCTGCGGCGCGCCGTTTTTACGATCGTCTTCGCTGTAGAACAGCGCAAAATTCTTCCCTACGATTTCATCGGGCGTGTAACCTTTGGCGCGCTGCGCGCCGCTATTCCAGTTCGCCACCGTGCCATCGGGTTTGAGCATGTAAATGGCGTAATCCACCACGCTCTGTACCAAAAGTCGGTACATGACGTCAGAGTTATTATTCATTGTTATTCGCCTATTGCTGGGCTGGTATCGTCGAAACTTAAGAAAATTCTTAATTATCAAGCAGACTTAAGCGCAAATACGCAGCGCTGACAAGCGCTATTCATCCGCAGACAAATGTTGGTAGGTAAGTTATCGGCAGTGGCGAGAAAATGTTCAGTAGGATACTTCACAAATCATCATACGTTGACGGCAGGCTGGCGTTACGCTTGCCACGGTAAAATGCCGTGCGGCAAGCGTCGCGTCAGGCGTGTGGCAACCGCCATTAATAAGCAAACCACCACAATCATCAGGCAGCCCACCGCCGCCGCCAGCGACGCGGATCCGCCTTCATCAAGGAATACGATGGTCGGTCCGATGGTTTGCGTTTGCGAGGTGACCAGCAGCACCGAAACCTGGATTTCATTCAGCGCGGTGAGAAACACCAGCACGCTGCCCGCCAGCGCCGACGGTGCCGCCAGTGGCAATAAGATGTCGCGCATGCGGCGCAGAAAACCGGCGCCGCACAAACGTGCCGCTTCATCTAATGCCGGTTCCAACTGGGCGAATCCGGCCAGCGTTGGGCGCAGCACCAGCGCGAGGAAGTTCGCCAGATAGGCGGCAAGGATGATCCACACCGTGCCATACAGCGAGACATTAACGATCGGCAGCGGACGCAGGAAAAACAGCATCGCCGCCACGCCGGTGACAATGCCCGGCAGCGCGTAGGTCAGTTCACTCGCCAGCCACAATCCGCGCACTAATTGAGTTCGCCGCCAGCTGAGGAAATAGGCGAGAAACAGCGCGCAAACCGTTAAAATCAGCGCCGCCAGCGTGGTCAATCCGAGGCTGGTGAGAAACGCCTGTCGCACCGCCGGATAACCCCACAACGCGGCGCGGAAGTTCTCCAGCGTCAGCGTTTGCCAGCTCAGCGCCTGGCCAAAACCGCTGGTGAGCGCGGTGATCAACAGCGCGCTGAGCGGCAACAGCAAGGTCAGCGCCATCCACAGCCAGGCGACGCCCTCAACCGCCATACGCCCGCGCCCCAACGATTGCTGCCACAGGCGCGGCGCACCGTTGATGCGCACATCATGGCGTCCGCCCAACCAGGCGCTGGCCGCCATGCCCGCCAGCGTAATTACCGCAATCAATAACGCATACACCGCGGTGTTTGGCAGCGCGCTCGCACCAATGCCGTTCAACTGCTGATACACCAGCGTGATCAGCGTTGGCACGCGCGCCGGAATCCCCAGCATCGCCTGAATACCGAAGTTGCCCGCCGCCGCAACGAAGGTCAGCGCGGCACCGGCAAAAATCGCCGGGCGCGCCAGCGGCAGCACAATGGTGAACAGGATGCGCGCGCGTGACGCACCGCTGGCCTGCGCCGCTTCCACCAAATCGGCGGGCAAGCGGCGCAAACCGGCGCGCACGGTGAGGAACACCAACGGCGCATTGTGCGTGCCGAGCAGCAGCACAATGCCGGTTAAGGAGTAGAGCGGCTGCTCGCCGGGCGCAAACCACGGCAACTCCAGCGTGGCGAACAGCAGCGCCAGCGGACTGCCCGGAGCCAGCGCCTGCAGCCAGGCCAGCGCCGTCACCTGCGGCGGAATCATCAGCGGCAGGATAAACGCAAACACCCACGCGGTTTTGGCGCGCAGATCGCTAAGCGCCACCAGCCACGCAGCGGCGGTGCCGAGCACCACGGAAATCAGAGTAGAACTGAGCGCGATGAGCAACGTATTGCCGCTGGCGATCAACACGCGATCGCTCGCCAGCAGGCGCGTTAAGCGTGCGATATCCGGCACGCCGCTGGGCGCAATGGCGGTCCACACCAGCCGCATCAGCGGCGCCACCGACAGCAAACCAATCAGCAACACCAGCAGCGCCAGAATCAGCCGTTCGCTGTTAACGCGCGGCGCTTTGCGCGTCACATTGCGCCATTCGTTGCTCAACACGCTCATGCTTAGCCACCAAACAGCGCGCTGAACCGATCGCGCACTGCCGCATCTTCTTTGATCGCTTTCGCCACGTCCGGCGACAGCAGCTTGATTTTATTGATCGGCGTGAAACCTACCGGTGCTGAGACGCGATCATCCACCGGACGGTTGCCCTGCTCGACCACCAGCTTCTGGCCTGGCTCGGAAAGCATAAAGTTAACGAAGGCTTTGGCGGCCGGCAGGTTGTGCGCGGTTTTCATGATGGCAACCGGTTCGGTGACATATGACACGCCCTCTTTGGGATAGACCAGATCCACCGGTGAACCCTTTTTCTTCGCCAGAATCACGTCGGCGTCGGTGATGATGCCGTATTTATCCAGCCCGCTGGCGACCGCCTTAAGCGCCGGACCGTTGCCGCCCTGCGGCGCGATGCCGATGGCCGCCAACTTTTGGTAGAAGCTCCAGCCAATCGACGGCGTGTTGATATCGGTGTGCAGCTTGTAGAGCGCCGCGCCGGAGTAAAGCGGGCTTGGTACCGCAATCTGCCCTTTGTTGGCTTCCACCGCCAGCGCGTTCCAGCTATCAATCGGCTGCGCATGCTGGGTGTTGTAGGCAATTACCGTGGCGATGATTTTGGTGCCGAAGAAGGTTTTGTCTTTGTCGTAAAACGATGGATTGATGTGGCTAAGCGGCGCATCGCTGTAGCTGTAGAGATGGTTTTCGTTTTTCAGCGCGCCGAGGTTGATGGCGTCGGCAATCAGCAGCACATCCGGCTTGGCTTCGCCGCTCATCATTTCGGTGCGCAGCACGTTCATTAACTGCGTGGTGCCGTTGCGCGTCCACTCGACCTGCACATTGGGATAGACGGCTTTAAACGCATCCATGGTTTGCTGGGCAATTTCGGGTGCCTGCGAGGTATAAACCACCAATTTCCCTGCTGGCGCCTCGTCGGCAAAGCTGGCGGCAGAGATCACGAATCCACTGGCTAACATCAACACGTTTAACGTCGTACGCATAGCATTTCCCTGAAGGTTTAGAAGATTAAGAAGGAAGAATCCAGCCGTCACGCAGCGCCACACCCACGGTGGCGTCGACAACGGGTAAAGGCTGATCGGCCAGCAGCAGCGTGATGCTGCATTCGGGCGCGGCCAGCGGCGTCACGTTGAGCTGATAGTGGCCGCCGCGATAGATCACCCGCTGCACGCGCGCGGCAAACTGTGGTTCGCCCGGCGCGGCTAAGTGGAAATCGACTGCGTGAAAACTGGCTTGCGCCTGCGGCTGCGGACGCTGATGCGGCGCGCAGCGTAACGACACGCGCATACCGCACAGCGTGGCATAAGCGCGGCCCTCGCCGAGCGGTTCGATATCGCTGATCGGCAGCACTTTGCCGTCGTCAATAAAGCGCGCGACCATGGCGTTCGCCGGTTCGCGCCACAGCGTTTGCGGCGTGGCGAACTGCATCACACGGCCGGCATCCATCACCACGATGCGATCGGCCAGCGCCATCGCTTCATGCTGATCGTGGGTAATGTAGAGCAAGGTGGCGTGACTGTGATGATGGAAGCGGCGGAACTCCTCTTCCATGGTGGCGCGCAGGTGGACATCGAGGTTGGCGAGCGGCTCATCGAGCAGAACTAAGGTCGGTTGCGCCACTAAACAGCGCGCCAGCGCCACGCGCTGACGCTGACCGCCGGAGAGATCGGCGGGACGACGGGCGGCGAACGCTTCCAATCCCACCAGCTCCAGCGCCTGCTGCGTGCGGCGCTCGCGCTCGGCACGCGCGACGCCGTTCACTTTCAGACTGTAGGAAACATTTTCCGCCACCGTCATATGCGGCCATAGTGCATAGCTCTGGAACACCACGCCAAGCTGACGATCTTCCGGCGGCAGATGCACGCCCGGCGCAGCGAAGCAGCGTTCGCCCACGTGGATCTCTCCGGCATCGGCGGTTTCAAAACCGGCCAGCAGGCGCAGCAAGGTGGTTTTGCCACAGCCCGACGGGCCCAATACGGCGATAAATTCTCCCTGCGCAATCTGCAGTGAGATGTCTTGCAATACCGGCTGCGCCGCAAAGGATTTGCGCAGCCCGCGCAGTGTGATTGATGCCATGTTTCTGGCCTTTCGCTAACCGTCCGGCTAAGACCCTACGACACTGTGATGACGATTCCATGACATTGAAGCTGGTCGCCCTAAATGGCGTAATGCTTGTCTGATAAGCAGCGCGCTGACATCGCAGGGGTACCGCCCGCTAAGCATCCAGCAGTCTCAGAATGCCTGGCTTGGTTTTTCGAGAGTCTGCATTTATGCGCATCTGGTTGCCATGAATGGCAATCCCAGCGGATGGATAGCGATTTTGAGTTAAGGATACGCACCACTGCTGCAGCGCGGGTGTTGGGGCGACATCCTAACCCGCTGAACGAATGAGAGATTCCAGGGCGAGCCGCAGGGATGCGGCGAGAGGCGGCGCTGAGCAGGAGCGAATCGCCGCCGGTCCGTCAGGAATCGTAAATGAGTGAAGGCACCGCGAAGCGGCGGGTTGGGCTGGCGCAAGGCCCGGGAGTGCAGAGGGCGCGGCCAGGCGTCCTCTGCTCGGTCGCCGCACCGAAGTGCTGCAACTGCCCAGGTTCAAGGCGAACGAAAGCCGCTCCGTGCTTAACTAAGCGGCATGACGCGATTCACAGATGCATGCCGATATAGCGCTCATAACGTGCGGGCTTCACCCGCGTGAGATCCACCAGCACTAAGCCATCAATACAGTTATTGAAATCGGGATCGCTGCCGAAATCGATAAACTGCACGCCGCCCGGCTCGCACACCTCGGAATATTGCTTGTAGAGCGTGGGAATGGCGGTGCCGAGATTCGCCAGCAGATGTTTCAACCGGCGTAAATCTTCGCTGTAGTTATCGCCGGTGAACTGCGCCAGCACTTCCGGTAACGAGGCAGGATAAGGGCGGCGTGAAGTCGCCAGCGGCAGTTCGGTAGGGAAATAGAGACGATAGAACGCCACCAGCAGATCGCGCGCCGCCAGCGGCATGCCGCCCGAGATCGAGACCGGACCAAATAAGTAGCGGGTTTCGGGATATTTAGCGATGTAGGCACCAATGCCCATCCACAGATAATCGAGGCCGCGTTTGCCCCAATAGGCGGGCTGAATAAAACTGCGGCCCAGCTCCAGCCCCTGATTGATGATCGGCAACATGCGCTCGTCGTAGTGGAACAGGCTGTCGCTGTAGATGCCTTCCAGCCCACGACGCTCCAGCTGCTCGGCGCCCGGAATAAAGCGATAGGCGCCGACGATCTCCAGCGCATCGTCGTCCCACAGAATCAGGTGATAGTAATCGTCATCGTATTTATCGAGGTCGCGACGACGCCCGCTGCCCTCACCCACCGCGCGGAATGCCACTTCCCGTAAGCGCCCGAGCTCACGCAGCAGCGGCACCCAGCTGGCACCGTTGCGTCGCCACAGGTAGATCTGCTTGCCATCCGGCAGCGTGCCGAGTCGCTCGCTCTCCATCAACGCTTTTTTCAGTTCGGCGCGATCTTCCGGCCGCGCAATCGCCGCTTCGGTCTGAAACAAGCCGCGTCGTCCCTGACCAATGCGATACAGATGTTTGCGCAGCCGCTTCGCCAGCTCTTTGCCCGGCGTGTGGCCATCATGCCAGTTGGCAAACGGGATCTGTTCGCCGATGTGTAACTTAATGCGCGAACCGCGCTGACGAAACATTTCGCGTACCAGCATCAGTAACGCGAGCGGCGAGGCAATTTTTGCGGCGGCGTAAAATGCCAGGCTGTTGCGCCCCACCACGTGCACTGGCACGATGGGCGCGCGAGCGCGGGCCGCGAGGCGTAAGAAGCTGTGATGCCAGTGACGATCGCGCACGCCTCGGCTGGAAAGGCGCGACACTTCACCCGCTGGGAAGATAATCAGCACGCCCTGATTATCGAGATGCTGCTGCATGCGCGTTAGCTGTTCGCGGCTGGTACGGTTGCCCATGTTATCCACCGGCAACATCATGTTGTTGATCGGCTCCAGCATCATCAACATGCGGTTGGCGACAATTTTCACATCGCGTCGCACCTGCGAAACCGCCGCCAGCAATGCTAAACCATCCAGCGCACCGAGCGGATGGTTGGCAACAATCACCACCGGGCCACGCGTGGGAATCTGCTCCAAATCGCGCTCGCTCAGTTCACAGCGCACATCAAGATGCTCCAGTACCTGCTCCACCATATCCACGCCTTTCAGATGACGATAGCGGGCGGCAAACGCCTGGAATTCATGTTCGCGAACGGCCCATTTCAGGGCGCTTTTCTGCCAGTTTGCCGGTTGATGACCTGGCCAGTAGGTATCGAGAAGCTGATCAACGGAAAACATCATTCACCTTTTACACGCAGCGGTTTATCGCTTCGACGTTAAAACGGCTTGTTTTCAGATTTATGACTGCGGCGTCGTGAAAGCCTAAAAAGCAGCCACTTGCATTGTTCTTGCGCATAAAAAACAAAAACTGACCTTAAAACCCCAAATTCAAGACATGACTTAAAGCTTATTGTTAAGCAGCGTGAATTAATCTGGTCACACCAGTTAAATAGTTTGTTAAAGGGTGTTTTAACTTTGCGTTTATTTTTTATTTTTTCCTCTGGGCTACACATATGATTCATTCGGTATTTATTGTTGATGACCATCCGTTAATCTGTACGGGCATTCAGGCATTACTGCAGTCATATCACTACGCCATCGCTGGCACTGCTAATAAAAGCGATCTGTTAATTACCGAGCTGCATAGGACACGTCCGGACGTTTTGCTGCTCGATCTCACCATGCCTGGGCGCGCTGGCATTCCGTTGATTACGGACATTAAGCGCGCGTTGCCAGACCTCAAAATCATTGTTTATACCGCGTCAGAAAGCCTTTTTTATCAACGATGTTGCTTGCAATTAGGCGTGGAAGGCTATGTGTGTAAACGCGGCAATTTAGACACTCTCCTTACCGCAATAAAAGAGGTGGAATGTGGTAAGCGTTTTTATCCGGTAACGGAGGAAGCGGCCGAGGTAAACGAGTTAATTGAGAGTGAAAAATTGATGAGCCTGACGCGCCGGGAACTGATGGTGTTGGTGAAACTGGCGTCGGGAATGACAAATAAAGAGATCGCCTCACAATTGCAACTCAGTAGTAAAACCGTGAGTACCTATAAAATAAAAATCCTGCGTAAATTAGGTTTAAAAGGGATTAGTGGCATTAATATGACAGCAAAATTGAATGAGTTAGTGTGAAAAACCTGGTCGCCATGAATGGCGACCCCACTCAATTAGAGTTTTAACGGTGGCAGCTGCGAAAACACGCTCAACAATCCTTTGCTCCACAGCTGACGAATTTGTGAAAAATAGGGATGCTGTTCGGTAATGTGATATTGCTCGCTATCGCTGAAACTGTCGGTGCGATAGACCATCACATCCAGCGGTAATCCCACCGAAATATTACTCGCTAACGTGGAATCCATTGAAATCAACGCACACTGCATCGCCTGACTGAGCGGCGTTTCATAGCGCAGCACGCGGTCAATAATCGGTTTGCCGTACTTGCTCTCACCAATCTGGAAATAAGGCGTATCAACGCTGGCTTCGATGAAGTTGCCCTGCGGATAGATCTGGAACAGACGCGGCTCCTCGCCACGAATTTGTCCCCCCAGCAGCAGCGTGCCGCCAAACTCCTCGCCATCGCGCTTGATCACCTCGCGCAGCGTTTCACCCACCATCAGCGCAATGTCATACAGCGATCGTCCATTCAGCAAATTAGGTTGATCGTTATCGCCGTTATGCCGTCGCAGCAGGCTCAGCACGCTCTGCGTGGTAGCCAGATTGCCAGCGCTTTGCAGCACCAGCGTGCGTTCATCATCGACCTGAAACACATGCAGTTTACGGAATGAGGAAATATGATCGACGCCCGCATTGGTCCGCGAATCAGAGACAAAAATCATCCCTGACGATAAACGCATTGCCACACAATAAGTCATAGTTACGCCTGTTCTGATTACTGCTGCGCATGCACCTGAAGCACCGCAGCCACCGCCAGCATATCTTCACCGCCGCCGCCCAGCCGCATACCGCGCACCGGACAGGCATCGAGATAATCCACACCAACCGCCAGACGTAAATGCTGGCGCGTGCTGCGAGTATTATTGGTGATATCAAAGCTGTGCCAACTGCCATCCAGCCAGGCTTCAACCCAGGCGTGAGTGGCGACGTGCTCAACGTTTTCAGTATAGAGATAGCCGCTTACATAGCGCGCCGGAATTCCCAGAGTGCGACAGCAGGCGAGAAACACGTGGCTGTGATCCTGGCAAACGCCGCTGCCTGCGGCAAATACTTTCGCGGCGGTATCAGTTACCTGGGTGCTGCCGGGACGATACGGCATCTTCAGCAGCAATTCATCCATCAACTTTTCCAGGCTGGCGAGCGGCTTTTCCGGCCGCCAGTAGCGCTGGGCAAACTCGCGGATCTCGGGATTGGGCAGCGTCAGCGGCGTGGCGCGCAGAAACACCAGCGGCGACAACGCGCACTCCGGATCGGGTGCCCACTCGCCGGCATCAAGGATCTCCACCACACCGCGCGCGGCGATATCGAGTTGCTGATGCGGCGTATCCAGCGTTAGCACATGCATCACGTTGCCGTAAGCATCCTGCGTGCAGGTGGCTGCGCAGGGCAGCTCCAAATCCCACGAAATAATTTGCTGATGCACCGAATTTTGCGGCGTCAAACGCAGATACTGGGTGCTGAGTGTCACCTGCTGCTCGTAGGCGTAACGGGTTTTGTGCTCGATGTTCAGTCTCATTTCGCCTCCAGATAGGTGTGATTGATGCTGTCTGCCAGCGCGTTCAGGCGCGTCAGGAATGCATTGAGCCAGTGCGTTAACCCTTCCTGGGTCAGGCTTTCCCAGGTACTAAACCTGATTTCCGCCAGCAGCACGGTGATCAGATAACGCGGACGATCTTCGCCGCTGCTACCGATCTGCTCGAGCTGGGTAGCGATCTCATCAATACAGGAGTGCAGCGATCGCGGACTTTCACTGCGCAGGATCAGCATCTCATTCACCAGATCCGGTAACAGCTGCTGCTTAAAGATGGCGTTGTAGGCTTCACGCGCCGACACCGCGCGCAGCAAGGTGTCGAGGCGATAATATTCGCGTACCGAATCGGACTGTTGTTCCAGCAGTTGCTGATTGACGCTCAGCAAACGCGCGGTGCCGTCGCTGCGCTCCATCAGTGTGCCGATGCGGATAAAACTCATGGCATCACCGCGCAGCAAGGTGCCGAACATCGCGCCACGAAACAGGTGCGAGCGCTCTTTTACCCAATCGAAAAAGCTATCGGCGTTGGCGCTGGTAATACCGCGCCGCCGCGTATTGCGCATCTCAATCCACGTCGAGTTGATGCTCTCCCACACTTCCGACGACAAACTGCCGCGCACCGCATGCGCATTGTTCCACGCCTCCTGCCAGCAGCTGAAAATGCTGCACGGATTGCGATCGTCGAGGGCGAAAAAGTTGAACAGCTGCGGCATGGTGAAGCGGCCGTTGAGGGTTTCAAACAGTTCACGCGTGCCGGTGAGATTAAGCGGCAGCAGCAGATCGTCGCCCTGGTCACCGCGCACCGGCATTAACGACAAACGGTTGGTCACATCCAACACGCGAGCAAGTTGTTCTGCGCGCTCAAGATAGCGCGCCATCCAATAAAGGCCACTGGCCGTGCGGCTTAGCATGATGCGTCATCCTCCAGAACCCACGTGTCCTTGGTGCCACCGCCCTGCGACGAGTTCACCACCAGCGAACCTTCGTTCAGCGCCACGCGGGTTAAGCCGCCGGGCACCAGACGAATATCCACGCCGCACAGCGCAAACGGGCGCAGATCAATGTGGCGCGGCGCGAGGCCGTTATCGATAAAGGTTGGACACGTGGAGAGCGATAGCGTGTCCTGCGCGATGTAGTTTTCCGGGCGCGCTTTGAGGCGATCGCGGAAATCACTCAGCTCCTGCTGGCTCGCCACCGGGCCAATCAACATGCCGTAACCGCCTGCGCCGTGCACCTCTTTCACCACCATTTTCGCCAGGTTGGCCAGCACGTAGGTAAGATCCTGCGGTTTGCGGCATTGCCAGGTGGGTACGTTATTGAGGATCGGATCCTCATCAAGATAGAAACGGATCATGTCCGGTACGTAGGGATAGATCGATTTGTCATCGGCGACGCCGGTGCCGATCGCGTTCGCCAGCACCACGTTG
Organism: Kluyvera sp. 1366; assembly: GCF_054823405.1. NCBI lineage: Bacteria > Pseudomonadati > Pseudomonadota > Gammaproteobacteria > Enterobacterales > Enterobacteriaceae > Kluyvera > Kluyvera sp. 1366. Next base: position 258,679 of record NZ_JBTRDW010000007.1, on the reverse strand, counting down.
CCGGATCGATACACCGACAACAAGCCCGGCACGCCGAGCATCGAATCCGGGCGGAACGCCAGTGGATCGAGGAAGGCATCATCAACGCGACGATAGATCACATCGACTTTGCACGGCCCGGCGGTGGTACGCATCATCACCGCGCCATCTTTGACGAACAGATCGGCGCTCTCCACCAGCTCAACGCCCATCTGCTGCGCGAGGAAGCTGTGCTCGAAGTAGGCGCTGTTAAAGCGGCCCGGCGTCAGCACCACCACCACCGGATCGTTGACCGGCGAGCTTTCCCGCAGGGTTTGCAGCAGATGCGAAGGATAACGCTCTACCGGCGCGATGTGCTGCCCGGCGAACAGTTCCGGATAGAGGCGCATCATCATCTTGCGGTTCTCCAGCATATAGGAGACGCCAGACGGCGTGCGCAGATTGTCCTCGAGAACGTAATATTCGCCGTCGTTATTGCGCACCATGTCTACCCCAACAATGTGCGCGTAGATGTGGCGATGCAGATCGACGCCTTGCATACAGGGCTGATATTGATCGTTCACCAGCACCTGTTCAGCGGGCACGATGCCGGCTTTGAGGATCAGTTGCTGATGGTAGATGTCGTGCAGGAAGGCGTTGAGGGCTTGTACCCGCTGGCGAATGCCGCGATCGAGCATTGCCCACTCGCTGGCAGGAATGATGCGCGGCACGCTGTCGAAAGGAATTAAACGTTCCGCGCCGCCGTCATCACCGTAGACGTTGAAGGTGATGCCGACGCGATGAAACAGCAGTTCCGCTTCTTCACGTTTGCGCGCCACGGCCTCTTTGTCCGCCTGTTGTAACCATTCCCAGTATTGCTGGTAGTGAGCGCGGTGTTGGCCATCGCTCAGCCACATCTCATCATAGAATTGTGATGCTATCTGGTAGCTTTCTTTCATGATTTACCCGGCGCTTGTCAGAGGACCTCACTCTCTCCTGCACAAACTGTGCCAGAGGCTTGCCCCGGCAGGCACACGCGCCGCGTCAACGGAAATGGCTGTTTTGCACTTTACTGGTGCATTAGCTGCTGCGCGATTGGCAGCCAGATCTCCGTCATCGCGCCTTCGCCACCGGTAAAAGGATCGCGGGATGGCAGCGGCACCTGCTGGATCTTCTCCTTCGACGTACGTAAACGCGACGGCTCATCACGCACGGTTTCCGGGGACATGCCTTCAGGATAGGCGCCAACGGTGAAAAAATCCTCTGAGGCAAATACCTGTTTGTGGCCGACACCCGCCGGGATCAGTACCGCATCGCCTTCACGCAGCGTCACCATGCGACCGCTGTCGCCGCCGAACAGCACTTCCGCCCAGCCAGCCGCAACACCCAGCACTTCATGGGTGTTCGGATGGTAATGCGTATAAGGGAAGATCGGCGCACGCCATGCGGCGGGCCAGCCGTTGCGGGTAAAGGTTTTTTCAAACCAGGCGGCGCTGTCTTCCGTAGGGTTTTCATCGTCATACGGCATAATGCCGGGCCAGATGATCAGCGGCAGCGGGCTGTTGGGCACGCCACCCGACGGCAGCGACAACATCAGATGTTGCGGATTGCTGGAGGATCCAGCGGAAAAGGTGCCGGCGGCGAAAGACATCAGTAACAGCAGGCTGGAGTGGTTGGCAGTCATACTCTTTCTCCGGTTAATCACAATGCTTAATTGTGGCTTACCAAAGTGGCATTGCAATGTGCGCCCACCAACAAAATTCACAAAAAAGAATGATTTAGCTAACTAAAGCCAAATTTATTAGCAACATAATTAACATCTCGTGCGGGTGAATGAGGGTCGCCATAACTGGCGCGCATTTATGCGCACCTGGCCGCAAAGCGGCATGAATTTAATGCAAAAAAAACCGGTGGATTTCGCCACCGGCCGAATCAAAAAAAGCGATTCAAAGGCACTGACAGGTTATCGCAGGCGCTCAGCGATAGGTTTCACAACGTTCTCCCCTTCGCGGCCATAAAACTGGAACAGGGTTTCTGCAGCGGCATCGGTTAACACCAGAATTTCGATGCGGCGATTACGCGCACTCATGGGATCGTCAAGATCGCGCGGCATGCGTGACGCCATGGCATTAACCTGCAATACGCGCGCACTCTCCAGCCCGCCACGCTCCAGCGCGCGGCGTGCCGCCAGCGCACGATCGCCAGACAGATTCCAGTTGTTGTAGGCGGCGTTGCCGCTGTACTGCGCGGCATCGGTGTGGCCGCTTATCATGATTTTGTTGTCGATGCGGTTAAACACCGGGCCGAGCTCGGTAAGCAGTTTCTGGAAGAATGGCGTTAGTACCGCGCTACCGCGTGGGAACATCATGCGATCCTGATCGTCCTGAATCAGAATGCGCAGCCCTTGTGGCAAGGTTTCCAGCATCAGGTAATTTTGCGCGTTATAGCTGTTGATCATCCGTTGCAGCTGGTTGTGTAACAACACCAACTCCGCATCCGAGCGTGACAGCACGCTGTCTAAATCTTCCTGTGGCTTGCTGCCGGCGTTCAAACTGATGTCAGCCTTACCTGGGCTGACAGTCGCTGTTTGCGTCGGCGGGGAAATTGCCATGGTTTCGCCGATAATCGCCGATCCGCCGGAGTTCTCAACGTCAAAAGGATTGAAATTGGTGCCATCAAAAACCGACGTGCCGTTCAATTGCGCGACGATCTCTTTACGCTCCTCTTCACTCACCGCGCCCATGATCCACAGCACCATAAACAGCGCCATCATCGCCAACGTGAAGTCCGCAAAGGCCACTTTCCACGCGCCGCCATGATGCGCATGGTGTGCCTTTTTGCCGCCGCGTTTGATGATCAACTTTGTGGTGGTCACCAAAGGTGCCGAACGTATATCTGAAGTCTCGGCGCGCTTTACGCTTGATGCGTTGCCAGGCAAACAGATGGCGATCGATGCCGATCTCAATGCCGGGTTAATCAATCAGGAACAGGCGCGCACGCGTCGCCAGGATGTGGCAAACGAAGCCGACTTCTACGGTGCAATGGATGGCGCGTCCAAATTCGTACGCGGCGACGCCATCGCCGGCATCATGATCCTGCTGATTAACGTGGTTGGCGGAATCTTGATTGGCGTGTTCAAGTACGGTTTACCGGCAGGACAAGCGTTCGAACAATATGTCCTGCTGACCATCGGTGATGGCTTAGTCGGACAAATTCCTTCACTGCTGCTCTCAACGGCGGCGGCGATTATCGTGACGCGCATCAGCGATGGTGCGGACATGGGCGATGACATCAAGTCTCAGCTGCTGGCTAAGCCAGGTACGCTGTATACCGCTGCGGCCGTGATGTTTGTGCTGGCGGTGGTGCCGGGCATGCCGCATCTGGTGTTCCTGGTATTTACCGGCCTGCTGCTGTTCGCTGCGTGGCGTCAAAGCCAGAAAATTAAAGCGCCGACGCAAGATCATCACGCTATGGAAGCGATCAGCCAGGCGCTGACGCAGCCGGACGATCAGCCCGCCATCGGTTGGGACACTATCCCGATGGTTGAGCCGATCGGGCTGAATCTCGGCTACAAGCTGGTGACGCTGGTGGATAAAGGCAAAGGTGCGCCGCTGACGCTGCGTATGCGTGGCGTACGGCAAGTGGTGTCGGAAACCAGCGGCGTGCTGCTGCCGGAGATTGCGCTGCGCGAGGATTTCCACCTCAAGCCGGCGCAGTACGCGATCAAGATCAATGGCGTGCGCACCGCCGTCGGCGAAGTGCATGCCGATCGTCTGATGGCGATCCCGACGCCGGAACAGTACGGCGAAATCGATGGCGTATTGGATACCGATCCGGCCTACGGCATGGCGGTGACGTGGATTCTGCCCGAGCAGAAAGCCAAAGCGCTGAACCTGGGTTATCAAGTGGTGGATTGCGCCAGCGTGGTGGCCACCCATGTGAATAAAGTGGTGCGCGAGAATCTGCCGGAGCTGTTTAACTACGATGACATTACCCAGCTGCATCAGCGTCTGGCGAATGTGGCGCCTAAGCTGTCGGAAGATGTGAATGCGGCGGTGAACTACAGCTTGCAGCTGAAAGTGTATCGTCTGCTGCTGAACGATCAGGTGTCGCTGAAAGACATCACCACCATCGCGACGACGTTGCTGGAGAGCGCGGCGATCACCAAAGATCCGATCCTGCTGACTTCCGATGTACGCTATGCCCTGCGTCGCGCCATGGTGGCGGCGATTGCGCCGGACAACAAACCGCTGTCGGCTTATACGCTGGAAAACAGCCTGGAGAATCTGCTGCTGGCGGCGCTGAATCAGGCACAGCAAGCCGGTAAAGTGGCGCTGGATAGCTTCCCGGTTGATCCGAATATTCTGACGCAGCTGCAGAGCACGCTGCCGGTGATGGTGGAGCAGTTGAAAGCGCAGAACCTGACACAGGTGCTGCTGGTAACGCCGCAACTGCGCCCACTGATTGCGCGCTACGCCCGTCTGTTTGCCAATGGATTGAATGTGTTGTCGTACAACGAAGTGCCCGATGATGCAAATTTGCAGATTGTGGGTCAGGTGAGTTAGATCGTGCTGGCTGTCACAGATTGTGCTGGCTGTCCCCAGATTGTGCTGGCTGTCCCCCATCCCGGCCTTCCCCAGCCAGCGGGGGAAGGAGACGCTGCCACATGCCAGTAATGAAACTGCATGTGGCAGCATCTTCCTCCCCCATTAATGGGGGAGGACCGAGGAGGGGGACAGCAAGCACCAACCGAGGAGGGGGACAGCGAGCACGAGCGAATTCAAACACCCAGCACTATCCCATTAACGCCGCCATAATCACCGCAAAAACCGCGTCCGGCTGCAGCATCACCTCATGATTCCAAAATCTCAGCACCCGCCAGCCATGTCTATTTAACCGTTGCGTACGTTCATCGGCATATCTGATAGTTTCACCATGTTGCGATCCATCGAGTTCAATCGCTAGCCGCTTCTCCAGGCAGGCGAAATCCAAAATATACAGGCCGAAAGGGTACTGTCGGCGAAATCGCATACCGCCACATTGTCTGGCACGCAGCACAGACCATAGCTTTCGCTCTGCTGGCGTCATGTTATTTCTCAGTTCCTTCGCGCGCAGCACATGATGTCGCATGTTATTCATCCTGAAAAAGCGCATCTTGTTTCCGCAATGGCTCAATCTCAACGCATGCAGTGCAATCTTGAGCAACACATCGCAACTGTTATAAAAAAACACAGCGAATCTGTCTCTAATTCGCTTCACTGTTATGTGCTTTACTGGCAGGCAGTGATAATTAGAGGTGAACAATGGACGCGATCAAACAAATCCTGCTCGACGAAATCGCCACGCTGAACCGCGAAGGACAGCGTGATAATTTGCCGCGCTTTAGCTTTTCCTTCCTCAAAACCCATCCGGGGCTCTGGGCCATCATGTATCTGTGCTACGCGCTGTGCGTGGCGCTGATCTTTTCAACCGACATGCTCGGCTGGCCAGCGTTCTGGTTTGCCACGGTGTTTGTGGTGGTGATGAGCGTGCTGATGCTGATGGATATCAACCCGAAATATCGCTTCGAAGATATCGATACGCTGGATTTGCGCGTGTGCTACAACGGCGAATGGTATTACGTGCAGCCGGTTTCGCAGCAGGCGCTGGACAAAATTCTCGATAATCCGCACACGCCGGATCGCGTGCGCAGCGGCATTGATCGCCTGATGAAGCAGAAAGGTGAAGTGGATTTCTATGACGTCTACTATCTCACCTGGGGCCACCAGCAGGCGGCCCAGGTTTAAGCGTTTAGCTCGGCAATCAGTTTTCCCAACGTCTCTACCGCCGCTTCGGCGCGTTCATCCCACGGCCAGGCGGTGTTGAAGCGGAAACAGTGGCTAAAGCCCTCGCGGCTGGAAAACAGCTGGCCGGGCGCGATGCTGATGCCCTGCTGCAAGGCCAAATGATACAGCTCAGTGGTATTGATCTGCGCCGGCAGCGCAACCCAGAGAAAATAACCGCCCGGCGTATCGCTGATGCTGGCCTCAGCAGGTAATACCCGGCGCAGCGCCTGTTGCGCCAGCTGCTTACGTTTAGCCAGCGTCTGCCTTAGCTTCTTTAAATGCGTATCGTAGCTGCGCGTGCTGAGGAAATCGGCCAGTGCCAGCTGCATCGGCGCGCTGGTCGACAGCGTGCTCATCAACTGAATACGCTGCACGCGCTGCGCATGACGTCCGGCCGCGACCCAACCGACACGAAATCCCGCCACCAGATTCTTCGAGAAACTGCCGCAGTGCAGCACGTTGCCATCAAGATCAAAAGCTTTAGCCGGCAGCGGTTTGTCATGGCCTTCATACAGATCGCCGTACACATCGTCCTCAATCATCGCCACGTTGTAGCGCGCCAGCAGTTCCACCAACTGCTGCTTGCGCTCAGCGCTCAGGGTAAAGCCGAGCGGATTTTGCCGGTTGGTCATCAGCCAGCAGGCTTTCACCGGCCAGCGCTGCAAGGCCTGCTCCAGCTCCTGCAAATCCATACCGTGTTCGACATCGCTGGCGATGGCAATCGCGTTCAGCTTGAGGCGTTCAATCGCCTGGAGCGCACCATAAAACGACGGGTTTTCGAGGATCACCCAATCACCGGGTTCGGTGACGGCTTGCAGGCTGAGGTTGAGCGCCTCCATTGCGCCATTGGTGATGACGATGTCATCCGGCGACAGCGTGATGCCCTGCTGTGCGTAGCGCTGGGCGAGAATTTTGCGCAGCGCTTCATTGCCTGGCGGCAGGTTGTTGAGCGCATCGGTGGGCTTTAAGTTGTGTGAGACTTTTACCAGCGAGCGCATCAGCTGGCGCTGCGGGAAGAGTTCGGGATCGGGAAAGGCTGAGCCAAACGGCATGATGGCGGGATTGCGCGTGGCTTGCAGCACGTCGAACACGAAGCTGTTGGTATCCGCCTGATCGGTTTTGCCGATCTCTTGCGTGGGCAGTCGCGGACGGCTTTCGGCGGCGCGCGGCGCCACGTAATAGCCGGATTGCGGCTTTGAGACGATCCAGCCCTGACTCTCCAGCACTTCATAGGCGTGCATCACCGTCATCAGGCTCAACCCGCTCTGCTCCGCCTGCTGGCGTAGCGACGGCAGTTTTTCGCCCGGCGGCCAGATGCGCGCCTCGATTTGCGTGCGAAGCTGCTCGACCAACTGCTGATATTTCGCCACCCGAACTCCGATGTAGAGGATTTGGCGGCTAGTTTCCCTCACCCTAACCCTCTCCCGCAAGCGGGAGAGGGAATGATTAGAGCGTGCAAAGTGCTCGATCGGCTCCTTCTCCCGCTGGCGGGAGAAGGTTGGGATGAGGGAAAGCGTTTCCCGGTTAAGGCACCTGCTCCAGCGCTAACTCTTCTTGATAAAAATTCGGCAACTCGCCAATGCGTTCCGGCGGCACCGGTTTACCCAGTAAATAGCCCTGCAAGGTATCGCAGCCTAAACCAGTGAGGAACGCCTGTTGATCCTGGGTTTCTACCCCTTCGGCGACCACTTTCAGATGCAACGACTGCGCCAGCGCGACAATGGCGGAGACGATGGTGGCATCTTCCGAATGCGCCTGCAGTTCATTAACAAAAGCGCGATCGATTTTCAGCTCGCTGGCCGGTAACCGCTTGAGATACAACAAGCTGGAGTAACCGGTGCCGAAATCATCAATCGAGGCTTTTACGCCCATATTGGTGAGTTCGGTGAGGATACGCACGCTCTCTTCCGGATCGCGCATCGCCGTGGTTTCGGTCACTTCCAGCGTCAAAAGTTCAGCCGGAATCTGGTGCTGCGTCAGCGCCTCGGTAACGGTTTCCACCAGATTGCTTTGCTCAAATTGTACAGCCGACAAATTGACCGCCACCGACCAGTGCGGATGGCCCTGCAGATGCCAGGCACGCAGCTGGCGACAGGCTTCGTTGATCACCCAGTTGCCGATGTTAATGATCATGCCGGTCTTTTCCGCCATAGGCAGGAAGGCGTCCGGCGCCAGCAGACCGCGTGAAGGATGCTGCCAGCGCAGCAGCGCTTCAAAGCCAAGGATCGGGCCGCTCGGCGCGCAATATTTGGGCTGATAGAACAGGCGTAACTCTTCGTTATCCAGCGCTTGCCATAGATCGTTGTTCAGCTGCAATTGCGACTGCGCCAGCGTGTTCATTGACGGCTGGAAGAAGGTGTAACCGTTGCGGCCGTTGTTCTTGGTGTGATACATGGCGGCATCGGCGTTGAACATCAGCTCGCGATCATCTTTGCCGTCACCGGGGTAAACCGCAATTCCAATACTCAGCGACACCACCAGCTCATAGCGCGAGATATCGAATGGGCGATCCACCGCTTTCACCAGCGTATCAGCAACCGCTGCGGCATCATTGGGTTCATCAATTTCCAGCAGCAGCACAAACTCGTCGCCGCCCATGCGCGCCAGCGTGTAGTGCCCTTTCATCTGTTCGGTCATGCGCTCGGTCACGCCAATCAGCAGGTTGTCGCCCACGTGATGGCCAAAAGCGTCATTTACCGCTTTGAAGCCATCCAGATCCATAAACATCAGCGCAAACTGCGTTTTCTCACGGTTGGCTTTATTGAGGGCTTGCTCCAGACGATCTTCCAACAAAATACGGTTGGGCAGACGCGTCAGGTTATCGTGTAGCGCCAGCTGTGCCAGCTCACGGTTGGCTTCCGCCAGCGAGTGGGCGAGGATCGAGGTGCGCGCTTGCAGACGTGCATCGAGCATTGAGACCAGCAAAGTAATGCCGAGGATCGCTAGCGTCACCACCGTCACCACCACCGCCAGCCAGTTGCTGTTTACGCCCATGTGCGTCGCATGGCTGTGCATCGGGAAATTGGCCGCCGCCATGCCGGTGTAGTGCATGCCGGCAATCGCACAGCCCATCACCACCGAGGCGCCTAACCGAAGCGCGGTGACGCGGCCATGGCCTTCGCGCAGGTTAAACGCCAGCCAGAGCGCGGCGCCTGAGGCCACCAGCGCAATCGCCACCGATGCCGCCACCCAACCCCAATTCCAGGTGATGCCGGGCGTAAACATCAGCGCCGCCATGCCGGTGTAGTGCATGGCGACCACGCCGGAACCCAGCACCACAGCGCCTCCACACAGTCGCAGCCACGGCAAAGTGGGCGTTGAGCACACCAGCCACAGCGCAAAAACCGAGGCTAATACCGCCACCACCATGGAGGTGACGGTCAGCGTGGGATCATAGCTCATGACCATATCGAGGCTCATCGACAGCATGCCAATGAAGTGCATCGCCCAGATGCCCACGCCCATAGCGAATCCACCGCCGAATAACCAAACCAGCGCCACCTTGCCAGTTGAGGAAGCCACGCGCCCTGCCATATCAAGCGCAGTAAACGAGGCCAGCATCGCTACCAGAATCGAGACGATGACGGTAAACGAATCGTACGAAGTCACTAACATAGTGATTTCCCAAGTAAAAGCCGGTGTAAGTCAGCTGTGGTGTTGTTGTTAAAAAAGTGCGGTCTATTGGTTTTATTGTAGGAATTATCGGCAGCGTAACTGCCGATATGAGTTTTTGAACGATGAAACCTTCCGATGGGGAAGAAACTAAAAATTGTTTATTGCGCGCCCGCCAGCGGCACCACGTTATCGCTAAAGGCCAGCGGCACCGCAAGCGCAGCGGTAAATTCACCGATGCGATCGGCTGGCGTGGGCTTGCCGAGCAGATAACCTTGCAGCGTGTCGAAGCCTAACCCGGTGAGCAAACGCTGTTGCTCCTCGGTTTCGACCCCTTCCGCCACCATGCGCAGGTTAAGCGTTTGTGCCAGCGTCAACATCGCAGTGACTACCGTGGCGTCTTCGCTGCCGGCGCGCAAACTGTTGATAAAGGCGCGGTCGATTTTCAACTCGCTGGCTTCGAGGTGTTTTAAGTGCAGCAAGTTGGCGTAGCCGATGCCGAAGTTATCAATCGCCACTTTCACCCCAAGACGATGCAGTTCGGCAATGCGCTGCTGGCTGAACTGCGGATCGCGCATCGCGATGTTCTCGGTAATTTCCAGCATCAACGCCCCGTCAGGGATTTGATGGCGCTGCAATGCCTGGCGCACGCTCTCAATCAAATCACGCTGCTGGAACTGCAGAGCCGAGAGATTGACCGATACCGTCCAGTCGCCGTTACCTTCATCGTGCCACTGCTTCAGCTGGCGGCAGGCTTCATTGATCACCCAGTTACCCAGCGCGACAATTTGCCCGGTTTTCTCGGCGCGCGCCAGAAACATATCGGGCATCAGCAGGCCGCGACGCGGATGCTGCCAGCGCAGCAGCGCCTCGAAGCCCATCAATACGGTGCCGCCCGCGCGGAATTTTGGCTGATAGAACAGGCGCATCTCCTGATACTCCAGCGCGTTCCACAGATCGTTAGCCAGCGCCAACTGATGCTGCGCCACCGCGCTCATCGCCGGTTCAAACAGGCACCAGCCGTTACGCCCGCTGTGTTTGGTGTGATACATGGCGGAGTCGGCGTTGAACATCAGCTCCTGCTGGCTGCGACCATGCAGCGGGAAGATAACGATACCGACGCTGAGCGAGACGCGCAGCGAATAGCGATCGAGTTCGAAAGGCGCATCAATGATTTGAACCAAACGCTGCGCCAGTTTGGTGGCCTGATGCAGATGAAATTGCGGGCACAGTATAACGAATTCATCGCCGCCCAGACGCGCCAAAAGAATCTCCTCACTCAGTTCATCGCGCAAACGATCGGCTACCGCGATCAGCAAGCGGTCGCCAACGTGATGGCCCCATGTGTCGTTAATGGCTTTGAAACCATCAAGATCCATGAACATCAGCGCGAAGTCTTCATCCTGCAGTGTCGCCTGCTTGATCGCCGTGGTGAGTTGCTGCTCCAGCATCACGCGATTTGGCAGCGCGGTGAGGTTGTCATGCATCGCCAGCTGGCGCAGCTCGCTGTTGGCGCGCTTGAGTTTGGCAGCGAGACGCGCGGCACGCAGTTGCGCATCCAGCATCGAGATCAGCAACATCAGCCCCAGAATGCTCAGCGTGATAATCGTGACCCACACCGCCATTCCCTCTTCGCTGGCGCCGTGATGTTGCATGCTCACCGGCGTAACGAATTCTGCTGCTGCCATGCCGGTGTAATGCATGCCGGCAATCGCAATGCCCATCACCAGTGCTGCACAGGCGCGCAGCAGCAGCAGGCTTTCGCCCTGGCGCAGATGAAACGCCAGCCATAACGCCGCACCTGATGCTGCGTAGGCAATCAGCACCGAAAGCGTCACCAGCGGCAGATTCCAGTAAATCGGGGTGGCAATCATCAACGCGTTCATGCCGAGGTAGTGCATGACAATGATGCCGCTTCCCATGATTAAGGTGCCGCGAATTAAGCGGCGTCGGGTGAGATGACTGCCCTGCACGCCCTGCGCAAAGGCGAAGATGGCGCTGATAATCGCCACCAGCAATGAGATGGCGGTCAGCTCTACGTTGTAGCGCATGGTCATCGGCATCATCATCGCCAGCATGCCAATAAAGTGCATTGCCCACACGCCGATGCCCATCGCGGTGCCCCCGCCGATCAACCACAGTGTTGCCAGATAACCGCGTGAAACGGCCACGCGCCCGGCGGTATCTAAGGCGGTGAACGCGGCAATGAAGGCCACGATCAGTGAAACGGTAACCAGAACGCTATCCCAGGTAACCAGCAGCATGTGCGCTCCTAAACTCCACCCGCTGCGGAGCGGGTGCGGTGTCGTCAAATTAGAACAAGGATGATAAAGCGCCGATCAAAGGCAATTAATGACCGCCTGCGGCGAAACTCAACAAAAAATAGATCCAGACATATCTGGAGTCGTCGTGCGGATTTTTTTTATTTTCATCGTCAGTCGTTAAGCGAAAAATTAATAATATCTGATTAATGCACGAACATAACATTGAACCGAAGCGCGCGGTAGAGGGTGAAATCATCGTCTATTTAGTTTTTTTAACCGCTCGCTACCCCTTGTGATTACTGAGTTATCGGCGAAAAGCGTGAATTGATTAGGGAAAAATTGAACCATCTGCATACAAGGGTCAATTTGCTGATCTATAGTAAAGAAAACTGATATAAATCATTAATCCGCCATCCAGGAATTTTCTTAGGCGGCAGGCGCTTATGCTGTCGAGCCCATTGCGGCTCTTGTTTGATTTCGGATGTATTTCCATAAATGTATGACCAGGTGAAAAAGCACTGACCTTGGATAATCAGTAAGGAATGATTATGAAACTCAAGCTTTTTCTTGTGGCGACTAGCCTAAGCGCCGCACTGGCACCTCATGCTGTTTTTGCCGCCACCACAACGGGAACCATCAATGCGACGTTGACGCTGACCACCGGTTGTTTGGTGAACGGTCAATCGGCCACGACGGGAGTGAACTTCGGTACCCTGAACTTTGGTAGCAGCGCAGCCACTTTTGATACGCTCAATGCCACCCTGGTTGGCGCAGCAGGTAACGGCATCTTTGTTCGCTGCACCACCGGACAAACTTTCAACGTGCAGGTCACCAGCAGCAACGCTGCACCGGCGACCGTTTACGGCACGGTGAGTGGCCAGCCACGCTACCTGATCCTCGGCTCCAACAATACGCAAGGCATTGCCTATACGCTGTATAGCGACGCCGCATTCACTACCGCCATCGCCAACAACACCAATATCGCTGCCAGTGGTACCACCGATCCCACACTCGGGACCAACTACGCCATTTATGGTCAGGTTGTGGGCGGCGGGTTTAACCCCTTGATTCCGGCAGGGACCTACACCGACACCATCAACGTGGCGGTGAATTACTGAGGGAAAGGATAATCAGGGAGGCCGTGGTGCAGCGGTGGGTGCACAGTGCAGGCGGCCTTGCCCTGCTGATAGGGAGCGTCTCCGCCTGGGGGTTGCCGACCGCAACGTTTCAGGTTTCAGCATCAGTAGTGGCAGGCTGTGTTGTCTCCGGAACCAATACCGGGGTATTTGGCACGCTTAATTTTGGTACCCAATCTGGCGTGGCCGCGAGCAGCGTCAGCGCCAGCTATGTGCAAAGCACCACCATCACGCTCGCCTGCACGCCAGGCACCGCCGTGAGTATGAGCATCAACGGCGGCAGTCATTACACCTCCACGCGCAATCTCAAACACACCAGTAACACCAATACCGTGGCGTACAGCCTGTATACCAATGCGGCACACACCACGGCTATTCCGGTGAATAGCCCGATGGCGCTGAGCTACAGCAATGCCAACAACATCACGTTGCCGATTTACGGCTTATTAACGCTGCCTGGCCCCACGCGCGCCGGGACCTATACCGACACTTTAACCGTCACGCTGAGTTGGTGATGGCGTCACTTAAAAGGAGGAATGATGATTAACCTGCGCGCCCTGATCCTGTTGTTATTTGTGGCCCTAACGCCTGCGGTGCATGCCGCCAATTCGCTGATGGTGTGGCCGATCGATCCGGCGATTGATCCGGAAGATAAAGCCAGCGAGCTGTGGCTGGAGAATCGTGGCAATGCCACCACCCTGATGCAGGTGCGCATCTTCAGCTGGCAGCAGGTTAACGGCCAGGAGCAGTATCAAACCCAGCAGCAAGTGGTGGCGAGCCCGCCGATGGTGCGCCTCGAGCCAGGACAGAAGCAGCTGGTGCGTTTAATTAAGCAAACGCCACCTGAAGCCGGACTTGAAGTGGCCTTTCGCGTGGTGCTGGATGAGATCCCTACGCCGCGTACGCCAGGCGAAAATCAGGCCGGACTCACTTTCCAGATGCGCTATTCGGTGCCGCTGTTCATCTACGGCAGCGGCGTGACGCGCGACACGGCAAAACCGCAGCTGAGCTGGCAGGAAGTGAACAGCGGCGGCAAACGCTGGCTGGAGCTGACTAATCGCGGTAATGGCCACGCGCGCTTAAGTAACGTCACCATTGGCGGACGCAAAATGGGCAACGGCTTGTTTGGCTATGTGCTGGCCAACAGCAGCCATCGCTGGCCGTTAACCCGCAGCGTGAGCGGTGAGCTGTCGGCCGAAATGAATAAAGGTCACTGGAGCAGCGCGGCCGCGCGTTGATGAAGTTTACGCCGCATCCCTGCGCGCTGGCCGTCGCCAGCGTGCTTTGTATCAGTCCGATGAGTAGCAGCGCGGAGACCTTCTCCGAACTGCCACCGCCGCCTGCGCTGGAGAATAACGCCAGCGGTCAGCAATACATGCTGGAACTGGTGGTGAATCAGGGCGAACGTGGCGACATCGTGCCGGTTGAACGTAAGAATGGTGATTTCTGGTTGCGACGCGGCGATTTGCAACGCGCCGGTATTCCGGCCGAGAAACTGCAAGGCCAGCAGATCGATGTCAATCAACTCAGCGGAGCGAAAGTGGAGTATGACGAACGACGCCAGCGCCTGTTATTGACGGTGCCACCCGCCTGGCTGCCGGGTCAAACCATTGGCCAGTTACAGCATGCACCGCGCTTTCCCGGTCGCGCCAGCAATGGCGCGCTGCTCAACTATGACTTTTACGCCACCCGTACCGATAACGCCGGTTCGCGCCTCTCCAGCTGGAACGAACTGCGCTTGTTTGGCCCGGCTGGCCAGTTTTCTACCAACGGCGTTTACGTGCAGCAACTGGAAGGTGGCGTTGCCGGTCAGCAGGAAGGCTATATCCGCTACGATACGTGGTTCAGTAATGAAAACGAGAACGCAGCGATCAGTTGGCGCGCCGGGGATTTGGTTACTGATGCGCTGAGCTGGAGCAACAGCGTGCGGCTGGGTGGCGTGCAGATTGGCCGCGACTTCAGCGTACGGCCGGATCTGGTGACCTATCCGCTGCCCGCCTTTTCCGGCCAGGCGGCGGTGCCCTCTTCGGTCGATCTGTTTATCAACGGCTATCGCAGCACACAGGCCGACGTGCAACCGGGCCCGTGGTCGCTCACCAATGTCCCTTTCGTTAACGGCGCTGGCGATGCAGTGATCACCACCACCGATGCGGTGGGCCGACAAGTCACCACCACGCTGCCGTTTTACGTCTCCAGCAGCTTGCTGAAAACCGGGTTATCCGATTATTCATTCTCCGCCGGTGCCATTCGCGAAAACTACGGCATCAACAATTTTGATTACGGTGCGGCGGCGGCCAGCGGCTCCTATCGCTACGGGCTGAACGACTGGCTGACGCTGGAGAGCCATGCGGAAGGCAGCGACAGCGTGGCGATGGGCGGCGCGGGTGGATTGCTGAAACTGGGCAGTTTTGGCGTGGTGAATGGCGCGCTGGCGCAGAGCCAGATGGACGGTAATCCCGGCACGCAATACAGCTGGGGCTATCAGTACAACAATAGTTGGTTCAGCCTGGGAACCCAGCACATCATTCGCAGCGTCGATTTCGGGAATCTCGCGTTGGTCGGCAGCCGTGGTGACAGCGCGAACACCAGTTACTCGCTGGCACGACGCAGCGCGCAATACACCGCCAGCGTGTCGCTAAGTGACTACGGCAGCCTTGGCCTGGCTTATTTTGATATCTCCGGCGGCAACGGTGACCGCACCCGTTTATTAAATCTGTCGTGGAGTAAAAATCTGTGGGGCAACAGCAGCCTGTATATCTCCGCCAGCCGCGATCAGGATCAGGGTAACTGGAGCGGCGCCATTTCGCTGATCATCCCGTTCGGCGAACAGAGCAGCGCCTCGGTAAGTACGGAACGCGATCAGGAGGGCAATAACAGCCAGCGTCTGTATGTGTCGCGCGCGATGCCAACCGACGGTGGCTTCTCCTGGGATGCGGCCTGGGCTAATCAGGCCAGCGACAGCGGCGATTATCGTCAGGCCAGTCTGCGTTATCGCAATAACAAAATTGATACCTCAGCCGGTTTCTACGGCGATAACGACAACACCACGCAATGGGCCGATTTTACCGGCTCGGTGGTATTGATGGATAACCGCGTGTTCGCTGCCAACGACATTAACGATGCCTTCGTGGTAGTGAAAACCGATTATCCGGATGTCACGGTGCGTTATGAGAACCAGACCATGGGCCGCACCGATAAACAAGGCTATCTGCTGGTGCCATCGATCAGCAGCTATTACGGCGCCAAATACGACATCGATACGCTGGACCTGCCCGCCGATCGCACCGCGCCGAAGGTTGAACAACGCTTTGCGGTGAAGCGCAAAAGTGGCTACCTGCTCAATTTCCCGGTGGAGCGTCTGCGCGCCGCCAGCGTGGTACTGCATGACAGTTATCATCAGCCGCTGCCGATTTCCAGCCAGGTGTTACGTCCGAATCAGGCCACCGAATATGTCGGCTGGGACGGCATTGTGTGGATGGAAGATCTCGGTGCTAATAACCCGATTCATGTGGTGACGCCGGATGGACGCAGCTGCGATACGCAACTGGCTATCGCCGACGGCCAGCCAAAAGCGCTGGAAACTTACGGACCGCTTACCTGCCCGCTGCCACCGCCGCCGCAAGGCTCAGCGGTGAGCAGCGCGGATAATTCACCGTCAGGGATTTCACCATGAGAAAGCTTCTGCTCCTGCTGGCGCTGTTTTTAATGCCGGGCACCAGCTATGCGTTGTGTAGCTTATCGGCCCCCGCCGCCACGTTCGGATCGGTTACCACGTTTTCCGTCGCTTCAACGGTGAATAACACCTCAAGCACCACTAACGTCAACTGCGGTTCGGGTACGCTTTCGCTGCTGGGCTCCGATAACATTACCTACGCTTTTACCACCGCCTCAAACCTCAGCGGCACGCGCGCCGTGTTGAAAACCGCCAGCGGCGGCACCGATAACATTCCGATTCAGCTGTGTATCGACAGCGCCTGCGCCACCGAATTACAGCAGGGCGGCAGCTATCGCTGGAGTTCCGCCTCGCTGCTGGCGTTGGGAAACACCCTTAACTTCAATATTCCGCTCTACTTCCGCACCGTACCCGGCCAGGTGATCGCCGCCGGCACCTATACCACCACCATTACCATTACCGTGAGTTATACGGTGTGCGCCGGGTTAAACGTGGGAGGATTGTGTGTGGGAACGGTACAGAGCAGCACGGGTACGGCGATGCCGATTACCGTGAATCTGGTGGTGACCAACGATTGCACCACCATCACTGCGCCCAACGTCAGTTTTGGCAGCGCGCCTTTGGTGGGCAGTTTCTCAACGGTGCAGCAGACGATTAACGTGGTGTGTTCGAAGGGCAGCACTTATACCGTGGGCTTGAGCAACGGCAGTTACTACAGCGGCACTACGCGGCAGATGGCGAGTGGAACTAACCGGCTGGCATATGACATCTACAAAGGCACCACTACCACATCGCGCTGGGGACCGACCGGCACCGATCGCTGGAGCAGCAGCACCTCGACTTCGTTGAATGCGGATACTGTGACGCGCAACTTTACCTATACGGCGCAGATTTTGACCACGCAGAATACGCCCGCGGCGGGGAATTATACCGATAGCGTGGTGGTGGATGTGTCGTTTTAGCGGGGTGCGCGCTGTCCCTCATCCCAGCCTTCTCCCGCAGGCGGGAGAAGGGGCTGATCAAGAGGTTTGTGAGTTAAGTTTTTACCTAAACATTCCCTCTCCCGCTTGCGGGAGAGGGTTAGGGTGAGGGGAACGATGTTGCGCTTGATACTGCTTCACCATGCGGCCAATCAGCAGCGTACCGACCAATCCGCACACCGCCGCAAAAGAGAGCCACACGCCCGGCATCGCTTTATCGCCGGTGGCATGAATCAGATAGCTCGACACCGCTGGCGTAAAGCCGCCAAACAGCGCGGTTGCCAGGCTGTAGGCCAGTGAGAAACCCGAAGCGCGCACTTCTGCCGGCATGATCTCAGCCAGATACACCACCATCGCGCCGTTATAACTGGCATACAGGAACGACAGCCACAGCTCGGCCTCAACCAGATGGGAGAAGGTCGGCGCTCCCACCAGCCAATGCAGCACCGGCCAGGTAGTTAAAATCATCAAGAGGGTGCAGACAATCAGCAGCGGACGACGACCGATGCGATCCGACAGCGAACCCATCACCGGCAGCCAAAACAGGTTGGAGATGCCGACAAACAGCGTCACCAGGAAGCTCTGTTTGTCACTCATCATCAGCACGGTTTTGCCGAACGTCGGGGTAAAGGCGGTAATCATGTAGAACATCACGGTGGTGGTCACCACCATCAACATGCCTGCCAGCACCAGCGCCCAGTTCTGCCCGACCGAACGCATAATCTGACGCATTGAAGGATGATGTTTACGCTGGCTGAAAGCTTCGGTCTCTTCCAGCATGCGGCGGATATAGAACAGGAACGGCACGATCATACATCCCACCACAAACGGAATACGCCAGCCCCATTCGGTGACGGCGTCTTTCGCCAGCAGATGGTTCAGGCCCAAACCGAGCAGCGCGGCGAAGATCACCGCAACCTGCTGGCTGCCCGATTGCCAACTGACATAGAAGCCTTTGCGCCCTTTCGGCGCCACTTCCGCCAGATACACCGAGACGCCGCCCAGCTCAACGCCCGCCGAGAAGCCCTGCAATAAACGACCGAGCAGAATCAGGATCGGTGCGGCGGCACCGAGCGTGGCGTATCCGGGCACCAGCGCGATGGTTAAGGTCCCAATCGCCATCAAGCCGAGCGTTAACAGCAAGCCTTTACGACGGCCATGATGGTCGATGTAAGCACCAAGAATAATCGCGCCGAGCGGGCGCATCAGGAAGCCTGCGCCGAAGGTCATCAGCGTCAGCATGAGAGAGGCAAAGGGATCATCGCCGGGGAAAAAGGTTTTGGCGATTGCCGTGGCGTAATAGCCAAACACCATGAAATCGTACATCTCAAGAAAGTTACCGCTGGTAACGCTAAAGATGGTTTTGGCACCGCTTTGCGGCGACTTTTGTAAAGAGTGACTCGCGCTCATATTGTCCTTCCTGGTTTTTCTTCCGTTGTAGCGTGCCGGGCCAGGAATAAACGTGATCTTCTTCACCATTGCAGTTTACAAAAATACGACCAATAGTAACAATAAATTAACAAATTGCGTGCAGGCATTAAAAAAGGCCGCTACGGGAGCGACCTTTACGGCAAGGCTAAGTGGAGTGACGTTACTTCTTCACCGTTTCCATGCCCATCAAACCAATCTTCAGATAACCGGCTTCACGCAGCTGATCCATCACTTCCATTAGGGTGGCGTAATCCACCGATTTATCCGCCTGGAAGAAGATGGTGGTGTCTTTCTTGCCTTCGGTTTGTGCCGTCAGCGCATTCACCAGCGTCTCTTTGGTGACCGCATCGTTTCCGATGAAGATCTGCTTATCTTCCTTGATGGAGAGATAAACCGGTTTTTCCGGACGCGGCTGCGGCGCGCTGGTCGATGCTGGCAGGTTAACGCGCACATCGACGGTAGCTAATGGCGCGGCGACCATAAAGATGATCAGCAGAACTAACATGACGTCGATAAACGGCGTCACGTTGATTTCGTGCATTTCGCCATCGCCGACCGAGTCATCGTTTAAACGCATCGCCATAATACTTATCCTACGCGCAATTTCTGTGCCGCCGCTGGACGGTTGGCTTCTTTCGCGGTATCCACGTTGCCGAGATCCAGATCGCGGCTCTGCAGCAACATCACCTGCGCGGCGACATCGCCCAGCGACGCTTTGTAGCTGGCAATCATACGCGCGAAGACGTTGTAGATAACCACGGCGGGAATTGCCGCCACCAGACCAATCGCGGTAGCCAGCAGCGCTTCGGCGATGCCCGGCGCGACGACTGCGAGGTTAGTGGTTTGCGTTTTCGCGATGCCGATGAAGCTGTTCATGATGCCCCAAACGGTACCGAACAGACCGATAAACGGCGCAACGGAACCGATGGTGGCGAGGAATCCATTACCGCGACCGGCATGACGGCTAAATGCAGCCACGCGGCGTTCGAGACGGAAGCTGGTGCGCTCTTTGATGCCATCCAGATCTTCAGTACCAGCGGAGAGCTCCAGCTCATTCTGCGCGTCGTTAAGCAGCACAGCGCTGTGGCTGTTACTTTTGAAGTTTTCAGCAGCACGGTAAGCATCGTTTAATGAGCGGGCTTCGCCCAGCGCTTGCTGCTCGCGTTTCAGGCGACGTTTTGCCCCGCTCAGCTCAGCAAACTTACCGAAGAAAATTGCCCAGGTGACAACCGAAGCCAGTAACAGGCCAATCATCACAATCTTTACCACGATATCGGCATGCTGATACATGCCCCAAACGGAAAGATCCGTTTGCATCAAATCACTGGCTACCACGCTGCATCTCCAACTTCTGTTGCACAGTTCACGATTGAAGCGCGGATCATAGCAAAAAACACCACCGAAGTGATAGTGGTTCTCATTACTATTTACAAAGCAAAGATGCCCGCGATTTCCACAAGTTAGCGGATGTTATGCGCAATACTGGCCTCACTCTGATAATCCGCAATCAGGCTCAACCCGCTACACTGATTCGTGGTAACGTGAATGTTTTGTGGGAAATGTCAGGAAAGGCAGTGATGGCAACGAAAAAAATAGACACCACGCTTGTCAGCGCGGGACGCAGTAAACGTTACACGCAAGGCTCAGTTAACAGCGTAATTCAACGCGCTTCATCCCTGGTTTTTGACACGGTCGCCGACAAGAAACGTGCTACCGCTGGCCGCGCGTCAGGCGAGCTGTTTTATGGTCGTCGCGGCACCCTCACCCATTTCTCGCTGCAAGACGCCATGACCGAGCTGGAAGGCGGCGCAGGTTGCGCGCTCTATCCGTGCGGTGCGGCGGCGGTCTCTAATGCCATTTTGTCCTTTGTCGAAGCCAGCGACCATATTTTGGTGAGCGGCGCGGTCTACGAACCGACGCAGGATTTCTGCTCGAAAATTCTCAGTAAGCTGAACGTCACCACCACCTATTTCGATCACTGCATCGGCAGCGAAATTGGCGAACTGGTGCAGCCGAATACGCGCGTGGTGTTCCTGGAATCACCGGCGTCGATCACCATGGAAGTGCAGGATATTCCCGCGATTGTTGCCGCCGTGCGCGCCAAAGCGCCGGAGGCGATCATCATGATCGATAACACCTGGGCGGCGGGCGTGTTGTTTAACGCGCTGGAGCATGGCATCGATATTTCGATTCAGGCCGGCACCAAATACATCATTGGTCACAGCGACGCGATGATTGGCACGGCGGTAGCAAATGAGCGTTGCTGGCCGCAGCTGCGCGAGAACTCCTATCTGATGGGCCAGATGGTCGATGCTGATACCGCTTATATGGCGAGCCGCGGCATTCGTACGTTGGGCACACGTCTGCGTCAGCACGAAGAGAGCGGATTGCAGGTGGCGGAATGGCTGGCCACGCAGCCGGAAGTGGCGCGCGTTAATCATCCGGCGCTGGCGCAGTGTAAAGGCCACGCATTCTGGCAGCGCGATTTCAGCGGCAGCAGCGGTTTGTTCTCGTTCATCCTGCATGAAAAACTGAGCCGTGAGCAGCTGGCAAATTACCTCGATCACTTCCACCATTTCAGCATGGCGTATTCGTGGGGCGGCTATGAATCCCTGATTCTGGCGAACCAGCCTGAAGAGCTGGCGGCGATTCGTCCGGCGGGCGGCGTGGATTTTGACGGCACTTTAGTGCGTCTGCATATCGGCCTCGAACATGTCGATGACTTGCTGGCTGACCTTAAAGCCGGTTTTGCACGTTTAAGAAGTTAAACAGAAGATAAACCACGCTGTGGCGGCGATGAGAGATCAACGTATGCGATGCCACAGAAGGTTAAAATTAGACTCCTTGTGACTCGATGGAATAGCTGATGGGTGTTTTACATGAGATTGTCCAGGCGCTTTGGCATCAGGATTTTGCCGCGCTCGGCAATCCGGATGTGGTTTGGATTGTCTACGGCGTGATGTTTTTAACGCTGTTTCTGGAAAACGGTTTGCTGCCCGCGTCATTCCTGCCGGGCGATAGCCTGCTGTTACTGGCGGGCGCGATGGTCGCCAAAGGTGTGATGGATTTCGTGCCGACCATTGTGATTCTGACCACGGCGGCCAGCCTTGGCTGCTGGCTCAGCTATCTGCAAGGACGCTGGCTCGGCAACACCAAACTGGTGAAAAGCTGGTTGCTGCATCTGCCCGCGCAATATCATCAGCGCGCGTGGAATATGTTTAACCGCCACGGTTTGATGGCGCTGCTGGTTGGCCGCTTCCTGGCCTTTGTGCGCACCTTACTGCCGACCATGGCCGGGATTTCCGGCTTAAACAATGGCCGCTTCCAGCTGTTTAACTGGCTGAGCGGCTTGTTGTGGGTTGGGATTGTGGTGACGCTGGGCTACGGCATCAGCCATGTGCCCTTTATCAAGCGCCATGAAGATCAGGTGATGGCGATCCTGATGATTCTGCCGATCGCGCTGCTGTTTATCGGCCTGGCCGGCAGCATTGTGGTGATTTGGAAAAAACGCCGCCAGAAACTCTCCTGATTACGACGCGGCGTCAAACGGTAAAGTTTGACGCACGCGGCTCGCCTCTTCTCCCGGCGTCACGCCGAAATAGCGCTTAAACTCACGCGAAAACTGCGATGGGCTTTCATAACCGACGCGCACCGCCGCCGCGCTGGCTTTCATGCCATCCTGCAGCATCATCAGGCGCGCCTGATGCAGGCGATAGCGCTTAAGGTATTGCAGCGGCGAGGTTTGCGTTACCGCTTTGAAGTTATGATGAAACGCCGAAACGCTCATGTTCACTTCAGCGGCCAGCATGTCGACGCTCAAACTCTCCGCGAAGTGGTTTTCGATGCGACGCAGCGCGCGCGCAATCTGGCTGAACTGCGTCTGCCGATTGACCAGCGACAGCAGCGCGCCGCCAATCGGTCCGGTTAGCACGTAATAGATGATCTCGCGAACCAGCTGCGGCCCCAGCACGCGGGCGTCGCGCGGGTTATTCATCACATCCAGCAAGCGTTCGGCCGCACACAGCATCTCTTCGCTCATGAACGCCGAATGGATGCCGGAGGTTTGTGCCTGCGGCTGGAACTGCTCGTCATCGCCGATATCCATCAGCAAATCCTGCAGGCTGGCGACATCCACGCTCAAACACATGCCGGCCAGCGGCTCCGCCAGCGTGGCTTCGGTTTCGCACTCCACTGGCAGCGGTACGGTGAGCATCAGATATTTGGTGGCGTCGTAGTGGAAAACGGTGCTGCCGAGATAGCCGGTTTTACGCCCCTGAAACAGAATCACGATGCCGGGTTGATACATCATCGGCGTTCGCGGCAAGGTTTCGCAGGCATAGATCAATTTGACATTTTCTACCGCGCACAGCGGCTTATGCAGGTCATTCATCAGCGCAACCACGCGCTGCGCTAGCTGGCGGCAAAGGGCGTCGTTTGGCATGCATCTCTCTCAGGCAGCAAAAAAGTCAGTTTGCCGTAAGGCTGTACAAAGCTCCACTATTCTGGAGAATCAGGCAAGATTCTTGCAGAAATCTATCAGGCAAAAGTGCCGCCCGCTTGCCACAATGATCCTGAGGTGAGGTTTGTTGACTAGACTTAAGCACATCTTTTCTACGGTAAGTCCCTGCAACAGATAAGGAGCAATTATGGCAGATCAACCCATTATTAAATTGCGCGACGGCAACATGATGCCGCAGCTTGGCCTCGGCGTGTGGCAAGCGAGCATTGAGGATGCGCGCAACGCCATCCTGGAAGCCCTGAAAGTCGGCTATCGCTCCATCGATACCGCCGCTATCTACAAAAATGAGGAAGCGGTTGGGCAAGCGCTGCAAGAGACCGACGTGGCGCGCGATGACATTTTTATCACCACCAAGCTGTGGAACGACGACCAGACCAACTGGCAACAGGCAATGGAAACCAGCCTGAAGAAGTTGCAGTTAGAGCAGGTGGATTTGTATCTCATGCACTGGCCGTGCCCGGAAAAAGATCACTACGTTGAAGCCTGGAAAGGCTTGATTGAGCTGCAGCAACAGGGCTTAACCAAAAGCATCGGCGTATGTAACTTCCACGAGGCGCATCTGAAGCGTTTGATCGATGAAACCGGCGTGTCGCCGGTGGTGAACCAGATCGAGCTGCATCCGATGCTGCAACAGCGCACGCTGCATGCGTGGAATGCGCTGCACCAGATTCAAACCGAATCCTGGAGCCCGCTGGCGCAAGGCGGTAAAGGCGTGTTTGATCAGGAGATTATCCGCGAGCTGGCGAAAAAATATAGCAAGACGCCGGCACAAATCGTGATTCGCTGGCATCTGGATAGCGGCCTGGTGGTGATTCCGAAGTCGATTACCCCGGAACGCATTCGTGAGAATTTCCAGGTGTTTGATTTTAGGTTGGATAAAACTGAAGTGAGTGAGATCAGTAGGCTGGATAGCGGTAACCGTTTGGGTCCGGATCCGGAGGCGTTTAACGGGTAGGATGGCGCGCGTTTCCCCTCACCCTAACCCTCTCCCGCAGGCGGGAGAGGGAACCGTAAGGTGCCTTTTGCTCGATCTGCTCCTTCGCCCGCTTGCGGGAGAGGGAACCGTAAGGTGCGTTTTGCTCGATCTGCTCCCTCGCCCGCTTGCGGGAGAGGGCTGGAGTGAGGGCATTAAGACGCTGAATTCACCAATAACTGCCCCGCCGTCCCGCGATCCGCCATCTCTAACGTCTGGCTGTAATAGACAAACGGGAAGTGATCCGACGAACTCTGCGGGAAGCTCACCAGCAGCTCCACGCTGCCATCCACCCAAACGGTATCTTTCCAGCCGCGATCTTCGCCCATCGGCTGCGCGCCATTGACGTTCTTAATCAGGAACATCACGCCCTGAATATGCAGCGATTGCGGGCGATCGGCGTGGATAATCCAGCGCTCGAAGGTGCCCTGCTGCACGGTGGTATCGATGCGGTTCATGTCCCACAACACGCCGTTAATGCCCGGCTCGCTGTCACCAATGCGGAATTCGCGCGTGCGCACCGCCACACCATCAAGAATCTGATCCGCCAGCAAACGCATCGGCAGATTGTCAGTCACCAGCGGCAATAAACCGGTTGGGCGTAAGCTCAGCACCAGCGTATTGGTCAGAATCGATGACGGCTCAAACAATCCGCGCAGGCGATCCATCAAACCCGCCGCCGTTCCGGCCATGATCGAAACTTCATCGCCCTGCGACATATCCACCAGCACTTCACGACGTTCGCCGGGAGCCAGCGTCAGCAGCTGCACCGCCACCGGCGCAGGCAGGAAGCCCTGATCGCTGGCGATCACCGTAAAGGGACGATTATCGGAGAAGGTGAGATCGAAGCGGCGCGCGTTCGAGCCGTTCAGCAAACGCAAACGCACCCAGCCGCGTGAGACTTCGACATAGGGATTTTGCACGCCGTTCACCAGCAGCACGTCGCCCATAAAACCGCCGCTGGAGGGCGGGTTATAAACCGGCGTGGCGAAGTTATCGAGGCGCTTGTCCTGAATAATCAGCGGGAAATCATCGACGCCATAATGCTTCGGTAGCGGCAGCGATTTACTGACGTCATCTTCCACCAGCCACATGCCGGCGAGTCCGTTGTAGACGTGCGGCGCCATGCGATTTGGCGTATTGGCGTGATACCACAATGTGCCCGCGCCCTGACGAATCGGCAGCACCGGCGCCCAATCAGCTCCGGCCGACATCATGCGCGGCGCACCGCCCATTAACGCGCCCGGCACCTGCAAACCGCTGACGGTCATCGATACCGGTTCGTTGAGGCGGTTACTGTAAATCAGCTTCACATCGTCGCCGCTATACACGCGCACCGTTGGGCCGAGATACATGCCGTTAAAGCCCCACACCGGCACTTTGTTGCTATTGCCGCTGAACGACCAATGGCTGCGCTGCAAGGTGAGAAACAACGGCTGACCGCGACGTGATTCAATCAGCGGTGGAATAGGAAGTGGCGTATCGCCCAATGGCGCGGCGGCGCGGGCGGCGAAAGGCATAGCACCGGAAGCCAGTGCGACACCGGCAGAAAGCTGAATAAACTGACGTCTGCTGCAAGACATAAAACTTCAGACCTTTTGAGCGTGGCGTGAGGACGCCGTGTCCATGTTGTTCTAATTAATGATGAGTTGCTGTGTGGCTTGAGAACGGGGCAGATGATCACCTGCCCCATTTTGGCTGCTCAGAGTTTACCGTTTTTTTCGCGTTCGGCGACTTCGGCGTTCAATTCTTCCAGTTTAGTCGACATTAATTCACGGCAGTGCGTGGCGAGCTTACGCACCGAGGTGGTGGCAAACTGCGAGGTATCGACCGGCGGCAACATCTCCACAATTACCAAACCGTTGTTCCAGCGGTTCAGCTTGATCTTGTCGTGGGTGTTGGAAACCACAATCGGGATGATTGGCACACCGGCTGCTACCGCTGCATGAAACGCACCGGTTTTGAACGGCAGCAAACCACGACCGCGGCTGCGCGTCCCTTCCGGGAACATCCAGAACGAAATGCGCTTTTTGTTGAACTGTTCCACCAACTCACCGATGGTGCCGTGCGCTTTGGAGCGGTTATCACGGTCAATCAGCAGGTTACCGGTCAGCCAGTAGAGCTGGCCAAAGAACGGAATCCACAGCAGGCTTTTCTTGCCCACGGTCACCGTGGTCGGCTGCACGATTTTGGCCGCCGTGATCATGTCGTAGTTGTTCTGGTGGTTAGCGATATAGATCGCGTTACCGTAATGCGCGGCTTCCGCCGGTTTACGCAGTTCCACTTTGAGACCAAACACCGTCGACAGACGACCGAGCAGATGGCCGAAGGTTGCGACGTGACGCGGATTACGCGGTGAAAACAGACACCAGATACAGCCAACAATACTGACCAGAATCGAATAAACAATAACAATAATTGCTCGTAAAATTAGTAACATAGATTCCTCAAATGGGGCATTCCATCGCCTGAATTACAGCGTTACTCTTCACTCGCGTCGGCTTTCGGACGCGCTGGTGCATTCACTTCTACGCTATCGATGCGTTGCAGGCCACGCGCCACGCTGCCGCGACGACCGCGCTCGGCACGCACTTTCTGCAGATCTTCATCACGCATGATCAGCTTACGTTTACCGACATATACGGTGATTGACGCGCCCGGCGGCAGAATCAGCAACCATTGTAGTTTGTCGGTGCCCGCCGCGGCTTCCGCTGCAGGAATCGAAATGATCTTGTTGCCTTTGCCTTTCGACATCTGCGGCAGATCGCCAACCGGGAACATCAACATGCGTCCGGCCTGGGTAATTGCCAGCAGCATATCATCGCCCGAATGTACCGCCATTGGCGTCATCACTTTGGCGTTTTCCGGCAGCGTCAGCAGCGCTTTACCGGCACGGTTGCGCGACACCAGATCGGCAAAGGTACAGATGAAACCGTAACCGGCGTCAGAGGCCATCAACAGCTTCTGATCGTCGGGCTCCATCAGCACCTGCTCAATCACCGCGCCCGGCGGTGGCGTCAGTTTGCCGGTGAGCGGCTCGCCCTGTCCGCGCGCGGACGGCAATGAGGTCGGATCCAGCGTGTAGCTGCGTCCGGTGGAGTCGATAAAGGCCACCGGCTGATTGCTCTTGCCGCGTGCGGCGGCCAGATAGCTGTCGCCCGCTTTGTAGCTTAAGCCCGCCGGATCGATATCGTGACCTTTGGCGCTGCGCACCCAGCCCATCTGCGACAGCACGATGGTCACCGGCTCAGCGCTCACCAGCTCGGTTTCGCTCAGCGCTTTGGCTTCTTCGCGCTCGTGCAGCGGCGAACGGCGATCGTCGCCGTAGGTTTGGCTATCGGCCAGCAGCTCTTTCTTCAGCAAATTGCTCATCTTACGCTCGGACGCCAGAATCGCCTGCAGCTGATCGCGCTCTTTTTCCAAATCCGCCTGCTCGCCGCGAATCTTCATCTCTTCCAGTTTGGCGAGATGGCGCAGTTTCAGTTCGAGAATCGCTTCGGCCTGGGTTTCGCTGATGTCAAAACGCGACATCAGCACCGGCTTCGGCTCATCCTCGGTACGGATGATGTGGATCACTTCATCAATATTGAGGAACGCCACCAGCATACCTTCAAGAATATGCAGGCGACGCAGCACGCGATCTAAACGATAGTTGAGGCGGCGCGTCACGGTATCGCGGCGATACACCAGCCATTCAGAGAGGATTTCCAGCAGGTTTTTCACCGCCGGACGGTTATCCAGTCCGATCATATTCAGGTTAACGCGGTAGCTTTTTTCCAGATCGGTGGTGGCAAACAGGTGATTCATCACTTGCTCGAGATCCACGCGATTGGAGCGCGGCACAATCACTAAACGCGTCGGGTTTTCGTGGTTGGACTCATCACGCAGATCTTCCACCATCGGCAGCTTTTTATTGCGCATCTGGTTAGCGATCTGCTCCAGCACGCGTGCGCCCGACACCTGATGCGGCAACGCGGTGATCACCACATCACCATCTTCTTTTTTCCACACCGCACGCTGACGAATCGAACCGCGACCGCTCTGATAAATCTTACGGATTTCGCTGCGTGGCGTGATGATCTCCGCTTCGGTCGGGTAATCCGGACCTTGCACAATATCCAGCAGCTCATTCAGCGTGGTTTTCGGGTTGTCGATCAGCTTGACCGCTGCTTCCGCTACTTCGCGCAGGTTATGCGGCGGAATGTCGGTCGCCATCCCCACGGCGATGCCGGTGGTGCCGTTGAGCAGAATGTTGGGCAGACGCGCCGGCAACATCTTCGGCTCCTGCAGGGTGCCGTCGAAGTTCGGGATGTAATCGGACGTGCCCTGACCGAGTTCACCCAGCAGGATTTCAGCGTATTTAGACAGGCGCGATTCGGTGTAACGCATCGCGGCGAAGGATTTTGGATCATCCGGCGCACCCCAGTTTCCCTGGCCATCCACCAGCGGATAGCGGTAGGAGAACGGCTGCGCCATCAACACCATCGCTTCATAACAGGCGCTGTCGCCGTGCGGATGGTATTTACCCAGCACGTCACCAACGGTACGCGCCGATTTTTTGAATTTAGCATTGGAATTGAGACCCAATTCCGACATGGCATACACAATACGGCGCTGCACTGGCTTGAGGCCATCGCCGATGTACGGCAGCGCGCGGTCCATGATCACGTACATGGAGTAGTTCAGGTACGCGTTTTCGGTAAACGTGTGCAGGGCAAGACGCTCTGCACCATCCTGCGTCAATTCGCTCATTCAGCTCGCATCCTCACTTCGTGGCCCGCAACGGCGGGACATCCGGCGGTCATTTGGCGAGGATATTACCTTATTCGTGCGGTTTAGTCACAGAGAAGCCCGTTCAGCAAACAGAATCGTCTTGCATTAAATAGCGTGATATTGGTTGGAAAATTAAAACGGAATGGGAGCCATGTCACAGTGAATATCGGCAATGATCTGTGAGCAACTTCGCAATTAATATCGCGAGGCAATTAGCGTATTAATGGTGTCCGCAAGCCAGGACAACATTTAGTATTGTTGCTTAGTGATTACTCTCCTAAATTCATACTCCACAAGCCCCACATTTTTGCGCGTCTGATTTCTGGCATGGAATAAATATAACCACCAATTAGCCATAAACGTTTTGCCAAAATAAGGGTGAACGAATGCAAATACTGACTTCGCGACAACACCGATTAGTAAAATTGCTGCTGCATCATGCCGCACCGCAGCCGACAAAAGAATTAGCTTTACAGCTTGGCGTGTCGGAGAAAACCATCCAGCGCGATTTGCAATGGCTGGAGAGTTGGCTTCGCGACTGGTCGCTGCAGCTGGAAAAAATGCCGGGACGCGGCATACGTCTGCGGGTAGACGATCTGCAGCAGCGTCTGCAACTGGAGCAGCAGCTTAACGGCGACGAAAGCAGTTCGGATGCGCTGAGCCACAACAGCCGACGGGTGAAAATTGCCTCGCAGCTGCTGAGCGATGCGCCACGCGCAACTTCAATCAGTAAATTGTCGGAACGCTACTTTATTAGTCATGCGTCAATCGTGAATGACCTGAAGGTGATCGAAGAGTGGCTGCAGCCGCTGGGTTTGGTGCTGCAGCGCGGCCCCGGCGGCACCCACATCGAAGGCAATGAGCAGACGCTGCGCCAGGCGATGGTGTCGCTAATTAATGATGTGATGCAGCAAAACGTCGCCGGCACGCCGCTGCTACCACGCCTCGATCCCGGCAGCCAGCAAGCGCTGGTGCACTATTTTGGCGACGAGGATGTGGCTTTTGTGCAGGCGCTGCTGCAGCAAATGGAGCAGCAACTGAGTTATCCGTTGGGCGACGCGTGGTACCTCAATCTCTGCACCCATATTCTGATCATGATGCATCGCATGGCGCAAGGTAACGCGCTGGCGCTGGAAACCCTGACCAGCGCGCAGGATCTTGACCAGCGCATTCTGAAGATTGCCCAAAATATGGTGGTGCAGATTGAACAGCGCATGTGCTGCGCATTGCCCGCCGATGAAGTGGGTTTTATTTATCAATATATTGTCTCGTCCGGCATTGTGGTGGAAGAACGTGGAGATAATGCCCCGCTGCATAATCAATTTTCCACCGCTGAATCAGTGAAAATAACCTGTGAATTAATCGATCGCTTCGCGTCATTTATTCAGCAGGACTTAGCGCAGGACCGATTATTATTTGAAGGGTTATTAGTTCATATAAAGCCATTATTAAATCGACTCAAATATCATATTCACATTCGTAATCCGCTGCTGGAGGATATTCAGCAGGAGATGAAGGAAATATTTTCATTAACGCAACAGGCGATGCAATTAACCGCGCGCAGCCAGGGACTTTCATCGGTGGCGGATGACGAAATAGGTTATCTGTGCGTGCATTTCCAGGCCGCGCTGGAGCGACAAATCGCCCACAAACGCATTCTGGTGGTGTGCTCCAGCGGCGTGGGAACCTCGCATCTTTTGAAGAGTCGCATTCTGCGCGCCTTCCCGGACTGGGAGATTGTCGGCGTGGTTTCCGCCAGTAATCACGCGGAGTTTTGCCAGCGAGAAACGGTGGATTTGGTAATTACCACTATTCACCTCAATGCCGGAGCGGTTCCGGCGGTGTATGTCAGTGCCTTTTTTAACGATGACGATATTCGGCGGGTGACTGACGCCATGATTGGCAGCCAGCTGCCCGACGGCGCCTCCTGCGCTTTGGCTGAACATTAATTGAATGAGGATTGATCATGGATATTTCGCGCATTCTGACGCCGCGCCGCGTTAACCTGGCGCTGACCGCCACCACCAAAGAGCAAGCGATTCATGAGCTCACCGATTTGCTCTACCACGACGGCGCCATCAGCGACCGCGCCGCCTTTATTGAAGACGTCTGGCTGCGGGAAGCTGAAGGTTCCACCGGCTTCGAAAATCATATCGCCATCCCGCACGGTAAATCCGCCGCGGTGAAACAAACCACGCTCGCCATCGGCCGCACCCAACACGACATACCGTGGGAAACGCTCGATGGCAGCCAGGTGCGCTGCATCATCCTGTTCGCGGTGCGACTGGAAGATCAGAACACCACCCATATTCGCCTGTTGTCGCAGGTGGCCAGTGCGCTGGCCGATGATGAGGTGATAGCCCAACTGCTGGTGGAAAACGATGCCAGCAATATCATCCGGCTGTTTAGTCAGTACGCCGAAACCGACCTCTGTTAACACCCTAACTCTCTGAGGTGACACATGAATATCGTCTGTGTAGCGGCCTGCACGGCAGGCATCGCGCATACCTATATTGCGCGCGAAAAACTGATTAAAGGGGCCCACGCGCTGGGCCACA
Organism: Kluyvera sp. 1366; assembly: GCF_054823405.1. Taxonomy (NCBI): domain Bacteria; kingdom Pseudomonadati; phylum Pseudomonadota; class Gammaproteobacteria; order Enterobacterales; family Enterobacteriaceae; genus Kluyvera; species Kluyvera sp. 1366. Next base: position 226,977 of record NZ_JBTRDW010000007.1, on the reverse strand, counting down.
CCATCCACGTTGAAACTCAGGGCACCATCGGCACCGAAACGGCGCTGACGCAGCAAGATATCGCCGCTGCGGACGTGGTGATCCTCGCCGTTGACGTGAAGATCAAAGGCGAGGAGCGCTTTCAGGGCAAACCCATTGTGCGAGTGAAAACCGAAGTAGTGATCAAATCACCGGTGAAATTCCTCGAAAAAGTGGCGGATTCACTGGCGCGCGCCTGAGGAGATCCATCATGAGTGACAACAAACGTCAGTACGGCCAGGAGATCAAAGGGCATTTGCTTACCGGGATCTCGTGGATGATCCCGCTGATCGTCGCCGCCGGGATCTGCATCGCGCTCGGCCAGGTGATCGGCGGGCCGGATGTCGGCAAACAGACCGGCACTCTCGCGTGGATGTTGAATCAGATCGGCGGTTGGGGCATGGGGCTAATTGTGCCGCTGATCAGCGCGGCGATTGCTTACTCGATTGCCGATCGTCCCGGCTTCGCGCCTGGCCTGATCGTCGGTTTTATCTGCGGGCAGATCGGTACCGGCTTTATCGGCGGCATCTTCGGTGGCTTCCTGGTCGGTTACACCGTGCTGCTGCTGCGCCGCACCATTAAGTTGCCGAAATCGATGCAGGGCTTGATGCCGATTATGGTGCTGCCGGTGCTGAGCACCATTATCGCTGGGCTGCTGATGATGACCTTCATCGGCCAGCCGATTGTCTGGCTGCAGAAGGCGCTGATTGCCCTGCTGGAGTCGATGCAAGGCGGTTCGAAATTTGTGATGGGCGCGATCCTTGGCGCGATGGCCACCTTCGACTTCGGCGGTCCGGTGAATAAAACCATGTCGCTGTTCGCCGACGGCATGCTGGTTGACGGCATTTACGGACCGGAAGCGGTGAAGTTTGTTGGCTCAATGATTCCGCCGTTCGGCATCACGCTCTCTTATCTGCTGAGCCGCAACAAATATACCAAAGCGGAAAAAGAAGCGCTAAAAGCCGCCTTCCCGATGGGCATCTGCATGATTACCGAAGGCGTGATTCCAATTGCAGCGCGCGACCTGTTCCGCGTGGTCGGCAGCTGCGTGGTGGCCTCCGCCATCGCCGGTGGGCTGATTATGGTGTGGGGCGTCGGCGCACCGGTGCCGCACGGCGGCATGTTTGTGGTGCCGCTGTTCACTAAACCCTGGCTGTTCTGTTTGGCACTCGGCATCGGCACCACGGTGTGCGGCGTGATGCTGTCGGTATTGAAAAAGCCGGTGACGCAGGCGGATGAAGAGTTCGATGACGTGGAAGCCCCCGGCGTCCGCGATGAAGAGATCAAATTCACTCTGGAATAAGGAGCCACCATGTTTGCCATGATGAACGACCTGATTCAGGCCGCCGCCCAACAGCGCTATGCGGTGTTAGCGATCAACTGCTTCAACCTTGAAACCGCGCGCGCCGCCATTCAGGCCGCCGAGCAGCAGCGCGCTCCGCTGATCCTCAATGTTTATCAGGGACACAGCGCGCACTTCCCGCCTGCTGTCGCGGTGCCGTTAGTGCGTGCGCTGGCCGAGACTGCCAGCGTGCCGGTGGCGCTGGCACTCGATCACGGCAAAGCCTTTCCGCTGATTGGTCAGGCGTTTCGCGCCGGTTTTACCGGCTTAATGATCGATGCCTCTTCTGAACCGCTCGCCGAGAACATTCGCCAGACCGCCGCCGTGGTGAAGATGGCGCATACCGCCGGCGTGTGCGTCGAGGGCGAGCTAGGACATATTGCCGATGCGCCAACCTACGAACTGGCTGATGCCTCAGTGAAGATGACGCAGGTGGCCGATGTGCTGCCGTTTATCGAGCAAACCCACATTGATTTGCTGGCGATTTCGGTCGGTACCGCGCACGGGCTCTATCCGGCGGGCGTGAAGCCAAAGATCGACTTTCAGCGCTTGCAGGAGTTGCAGGCGGTTTCTTCGCGACCGCTGGCGCTGCACGGCGGATCGGGCACGCCCGCTGAGGATATTCGCCGCGTTAGTGAGTTTGGCGTTGCCAAGATCAACGTCGGCGCGGCGGTGTTTGATGCCGGAAAAATGGCGGTGGAACAGGCCTTGAAGCAGCATCCTCACGCTGAGTTAGCCGATGTGCTTGGGCTGATGGAGTCCGCCTGCCGCGAAGTGGTGGCGGAGTACCTAAGCTGGTCGGGATCGGCGGGCAAGGTTTAGTCATCAGGTTGGTTAGTGTTCGCCATGAATGGCGACACAAGGTCGCATTATCAATTTCACATTCATATCCACTATCGGGTCGGCGCATGCGTCGGCTCCGGTAAACATCACGCTGAGGAAATATTAACATGTTGATTTCAATGAAAGAGATGTTGGCACCGACTCGTGAACACCGTTACGCGATTGGCGCTTTTAACGTGGCCGACAGCTGCTTTATCCGCGCGGTAGTTGAAGAAGCTGAAGCTACCCATACGCCGGCGATCATTTCCATCCATCCAAGCGAGCTGGAGTTTGTCACTGATGAGTTCTTTGGCTATGTGCGCGAACGCACGCTGAAAAGCAAAGTGCCGTTCACCATCCACCTCGATCACGGTGCGTCCATTGCTCAGGTGCTGCGCGCTATTCAATGCGGCTTTACCTCAGTGATGATCGATGGTTCATTGCTGCCTTATGAAGAGAACGTAGCGCTGACCAAAGAAGTGGTGAAACTGGCGCATGCGGTGGGCGTTTCGGTGGAAGGTGAACTCGGCACCATCGGCGATACCGGCACTTCAGTGGAAGGCGGCGTGAGTAAAGTGATCTACACCGAACCGGCGCAGGCAGAGGATTTCGTGCAGCGCACCGGTGTAGATACGCTGGCGGTAGCGATTGGCACCGCGCACGGCATCTACCCGAAAGATATGAAGCCTGAGCTGCAGATGCATATCCTCAGAGACATTGCGCAGCGCACCACTATTCCGCTGGTGCTGCACGGCGGTTCAGCAAATCCGGATGCCGAGATCGCGGAAGCGGTGACGCTGGGCGTGGGCAAAATCAATATTTCCAGCGACATGAAGTTCGCCTATTTCGCTAAGCTGCGCGAGATTCTGGCACGCGAAACCTGGTGGGATCCGAATGTGATTTATCCCGATGCGATTGCGGCGGCGAAGGAAGTCATTCGCTACAAAATGAATCTGTTTGGCGGGTTGGGTAAAGCGAGTTTGTATCGTTGAGTTCTGTTATCTGGTGCGCGTTATGGCGCACCAGAAACTCAGATCGCCAGGAATGGCGTCGCTACTTCGCGCCTAACCATTTCTTCGTAATCTGGGCGTATTCGCCGGTGGCGGTGCTGAGATGCAGCCACTGATCGACATACAACTTCCAGCTCATATCATCGCGCGGGATCATGTAGGCCTTCTCGCCGTACTGCATCGGTTTGTCCGGATTGATGGCGCACAGCGTGGGATAATGCTGCTGCTGGAACAGCGCTTCAGACGCATCGGTGATCATTACGTCCGCTTTGTTATCCACTAACTGCTGGAAAATCCCCACGTTGTCAGCCAGCTGCAGCGTTGCCTGCGGCAGATGGCTGTGCACGAAGGCTTCGTTGGTGCCGCCTGCCGGTTCGATCACGCGCACGCTCGCCTTGTTAATCTGCTCAACCGTCTGATATTTCGCTTTATCAGCACAGCGCACCAGTGGAATTTTTCCATCGATGCCGAGCGGCTGGGCAAACCAGGCGATCTGCTGACGCTTGAGGGTGACCGATACGCCGCCCAATGCGATGTCACACTGCTTGGCCACAAAATCATCGCTCAGGGTTTTCCATGTGGTTGGCACCCACTGCACTTTTGCACCCAGGCTTGCCGCCAGCGATTGCGCCATGCTGATATCCAATCCTTCGTATTGGCCATCGCTGCGCAAATAGCTATATGGCTTGTAATCACCGGTGGTACAGACTTTTAAGGTTTTGCTTGCGCGGATGTCATCGAGGTGGGATTGCGCCTGAGCAGCGCCCGTCACCAGAAATAATACACTCAGTATCGGGGTTTTCATGTTTTCTTCTTTTATGGGAGTTGATGTTGGTTTGCTCACGGATTGTTTCATAACCCTGCGTATTATTGCTTTATTAGCAAAAGTGTTGTGATCAATCACGCATTTTTCTCGCTGCTGCGCGCGCGTAGAGTGTGCGGCATCAACGAGAAACGGAGCGGATGACATGAACTTTTTAATTATCGATGGTGGCAAAACCTTCGCCCATTCGAAAGGCGAACTGAACCATACCTTAACTGACGTCGCAGCCAGCCAGTTGCGCGATCTTGGTCATCAGGTACAGGTAACGATTGCTGACAGCGACTACAACGTGGCAGAAGAAGTGCAGAAATACCTCGACAGCGATGTGGTGATTTATCAAATGCCAGGCTGGTGGATGGGCGAGCCGTGGACAGTAAAAAAGTATATCGATGATGTCTTCACCGAAGGTCACGGTTCACTGTATGCCAGCGATGGCCGCACACGCAGCGATGCCGGTAAAAAATACGGCTCCGGCGGCCTGATTCAAGGTAAGAAATACATGCTGTCATTGACCTGGAACGCTCCGCTGGAAGCCTTTAACGATCCTGAGCAATTCTTTGAAGGCGTGGGCGTGGACGGTTTGTATCTGCACTTCCATAAGGCCAACCAGTTCCTCGGCATGGAAGGTTTACCGACCTTTATCTGTAACGATGTAATTAAAATGCCGGACGTACCGCGCGATATCGAACGTTATCGGACTCATCTCAACCAGATCTTTGCTTAACTGTAAGCACCCAGGGAAAAGAGGAAGCATTATGTTAACCGTCGTTGCAGAGATTTGTGTCAAACCGGGCCGTCGCCAGGTGGTTTTGGATGCGATTAACCAGCTGATTCCTACCGTGCTGGAAGAAGATGGCTGTCATCAATATGACGCATTAGTTGATCATCAGGCGCAAGTGCCGTGGAAACAGAATTCACCCGATTCCATTTTCATGCTGGAGCTGTGGGAATCACTGCGTCATCTGGAGCAGCATCAGCAGATGCCACACATGGATGCGCATCGCGCGTTGATTAAAGATGAAGTGGTCGATGTGAAGATCCTGGTGCTGGAAGCGGCTAAGTAAGCCGATTTTTTCTCGTTCATCATCATGCATAAAAAAGCCCCGGTCTTTCGATCGGGGCTTTTGTTTCGCAGCTAATCAGAAATTAGTGCTGTTGTTCCTGCAGCAGGTGCTGTGGAACCATCACTTCAGCATCGCCACCGTTGTTCTGGTAAACGTTATATTCAACGCCTGCCACGGTTACGGTGCCATTTGCCTGGCTCCAGTTATTTACGTCTTCACCTTCCGGCAGGATGTCTTGCAAGGTCACTTCCTGCGCAGAATCCGAAATCATCAACTGCGTTTTACCGTTGTCGATGAATAACGAGTCATCGCTCATGGACAGAATATCCGTCAGTGACATGCTCATCAGCGCTTCGTTGAATGAGTCTGGGAACAGGTCGCCTGGATCGATAGGTTCTGGTGGCGTAACGTCAACGTTAACGTCGAACGATTCTGCACCGGCTACTTCATTGCCCGCTGCATCACGGAAACCGAAGGAGATATGGTAGCTGCCTTCAGCCAGTTCATTGGTATCCAGCGTCCATTTACCGTTGGTCACCACCGCGCTGCCGATGATTTCGGTACGCGCCGCATCGCCATAGACCACTACCACGGTGCCATCTTCTTTACCGGTACCGTTCAGCTTCATGACCCGACCGTTGATATCCGACCCGATCGGGCGGGTAAAACCTTCTACATCAAGGAATGTACCACCGGTGTAAGTACCAGCCTGTGGCGCGGTCAGATCCACATCAAAGTTGATGCCGTCATTGATAGGGCCTTTCACACCTGAAGCGCTGACAGGTTGAACGCGGATATTATGCGCACCTTCCGTCAGGGCAGGCAGATCAATACTCCATTTACCATCAACTACGGTTGCTGAACCGATCTGTTTTTCGCCATCATAGATAATGACTTTAGAACCGTTTTCACCGGTACCGCGTACGGTTGGTGATTTGTCATCAGTGATGCCGCCATCAAGGATCTGACCAGTGATGACGCCCACGTCATCCCACAATTCGAAGTCCGTGATTTCGTCCGGCACTTTGGTATCGATAATCAGTTCAATTGGATCGGAACGATCGGAGGTGTTGCCCGCCGGATCGGTAATTTCAACCACCACGTCGTAATCACCATCACCGATTGGATCGGTTGGGGTGACTGTCCAATCACCTTTCTCGTCAACGACGCCGCTACCAATGACCTGCTCTTTGCCGTCTTTATCAATGATGATGATTTCTACAACGTCACCCGGCGTTGCACCGCCACCGGTGAACTCCGGCTGGGTTTCGTCAGTTGGCGTGCCTGGCTGGATGACGCCCTGCTCATCACCGGTGTTGTCGATAATGCCCGGAGCGACCGGTTTTTCAGGTGCAGTTAAATCCACCACGATGGTGACCGGATCTGAGAAGTCTGAACTTTTGCCAGTTTTTGGATCTTCGACTTTGATCTTCAGCTCATGAGAACCTTCTTTCAGTGGATCAAGCTCGATTTCCCATTTGCCATCTTTGCCTACGGCAGCAGAACCAATGACTTTGTCTTTATCGTAAACATAAACAATTTCACCCTCTTCACCTGAACCGCGCAGCACTGGGGTGTCATCGTTGGTTGCATCACCGCTCACCAGTGGACGCTCTTCTGCACCGTTGTTGGCGACGATCTCTTCAATCTGTGCCGGAGGCAGCGTTTGGGTATCAACAATCACAATGAACTCTTCTGATGGAGTAGAAGCAGCACCACCTTTGGAGACGGAATCTACGCGCAGCGCATGTTTGCCTTCGGCCACATCCAGTTCGTAAGACCATTGACCACGTGAGTTGGCAATAACGGTTGCAACTAATTTTTCGCCATCCCAGATACGTACAATGGAGCCGGCATCCGCTTTACCCGACAGCGGCAGAGTGGTGTCGTCAGTGGTATCGCCTGATTTCAGCTGACCGGTTACGCGGCCTACGTCATCGTAAACACCTTCCAGTGAAGGCGCTTCAGGTGCAGTAGCATCCAGTTTCAGGATGAAGTTGTCTGATTTCGGACTCATACGACCGTAGCGATCCTGATACGCTACGTTGAAGATATAGGTATCATCCGTGGTCAGTTCCGGTGTGAAGGTCCAACGTCCATCACCGCCAGCGGTCACGCTGCCGATCGGTGCTGAATCAACGCCGTAAATGAAGACCAGCGATCCCGGTTTAGCCACGCCTGACAGCGTTGGGTTTTTATCATCAGTGTATTGACCCGAAGTTAAGTGATCAACATTACCTTCGTCGTCAATGACGCGCAGGATCTGTGGTGCTTCCGGAGCGCCTGCTTCGACATGCAGAATGATTGAGGTAGCGGGACCCCAGTTATTAGCGCTATCGCGAACACGCGTCTGATAGTAGTAGGTCCCATCTGGCAGTTCATCAGACTTGAAATGTAAATTGCCATCCTTATCTGCGGTAACAAGATACACTTCATTGTTCAGCGTAATTTGAACCTGTGCGAAAGGCTCGACTTTAGGTGATATCTCGATAAAGCTTTTATTGGTATATTTTTCAATAGCATTACCATGAGTACGAAAATTATTGGTATTTGCAGTCGCATCCTCAGACGGCTGCGACTCTGCAGTTGGGCCTTCGGCCATCACTACTGCGCCCGCTTCAACTTTCACAATGAATGGCGCTGAGACTGGGCTTTCATGTTTGCCAGCATCTTTAGCCACTACGGTCAGGCTGTGTTCGCCATCAGCCAATTCTGGAGTAATGGTCCATGCCCCCATGCTATTAGCTTTGACTGAAGCAATCGGATCTTTTCCACCGTTGTCATACAGGTAAACGATCGCGTCCGGCTCCGCTACGCCTGAAATGACAGGCTTGTGTTCATCGGTAATTTCGCCCGGATTCAAATTACCTTTATTACTACCGGTGTTATCTACCACACGCCAGATTTCTGGCGCTTCTGGAGCTTGGGTATCCAGATTTACAATGAAGGACGTTGGTGGTGCACGGTTACCCGCTTTATCGATGGTGATCAACTGCACGGTATGTAAGCCTTCGTCCCAGCCCGTTGGCGGTGTAAATGACCACTTACCATTTTCATCGATAGGTGCTTTGTAAACCACACCATCAATAAGAATTTCAACACGACCACCGGCATTTTTGAGATCGACTTGTTTATCTTTCCAACCAAACTTTCTGTCGGTAATAGTACTGATTTTCATTTCTTTAATTTCATTAATGCTGTTATTCGCCATGAATATATTCCTTTAAATATTTAGATTCGTGTTCCGGTTTCCTCCCGGAACGCAAGCATTCTCGACCAGTTAGTGAAATAACCAACACAGGACATGTCTTAATTAATGGTTTTTAATAGAATCATTAATTGTAAAGTGAAGTTGAAAAAAATGGCCTAAATTATAAAAAATCAGACCATTGGTTAATTTTTAGAAAGTGATAAAACTATTTATTCTCTACACTGATAATTACACGACGTTCGCCTTGATAGCATGCTTTCTGCTGCTTCAGGGAGCCCGCGCACTGCGCAGTGACCTGGCTTTCACCCATACTTTGCGATTGAATATAATCACTCGCGAGCCCGTTATTGACCAATAATTTCTTAATTGCATCCGCGCGGCGTTGGCCTAACTTGATGTTGCTTTCCTCCTCCCCAATTGGATCGGTAAAGCCGGTGACGATAATGCGCTGATCGGCTTTATTTTTGCTTTTCAACAAGGTTGCAAATTGTTGAATGGCGCTATGACCCTGAGCGGAAATATCGGCACTGTTCGCGCTACCAAAATTAAACAGCAAATCCGATGAAAACTCATAATTATCATAAGACTGTGTAGTTCCAGCCTTGCACGGCACCACCGCTGAAGCGCGGGAAAGCAAATGAGTTTGCTGACGTGTTCCCACTAATTGCTGCTGAGCCTGTTCGCTATCCATCACCAGAGGACGGCCGGAACCGTCAAGGCTGGCAATGATATAATAGGTTTTGCCCGCCGCCAGATTATCGCGCCATGGTTGTTGCTGCTTGCCCTGATAACCTGGCGCATCATCGATATAACTTCCCAACGAATGTACACCCGGTTTCAGGCAAAACACCGTGTAGCCGCCGGTTAATAATGCCGTTTGGAATTCGCCATCAACATAGATGTGTGCTGCTTTATTATTATTATCGTCTGTAGCTCGATAATAAACGATGCGGGTTTGCTCTGAGGCCGCTGCCGGCATGGATTGCCAGGCTTTGCCAAAATTCGATTGCGCTTGAAGAGTTGCGCTGATGGACAATGTCGCAAGCACCGTGGCAATAGCATATTTTTTAAGTTTCATTATAACTCCAGAAAACAGGCGCCAGACGACGCCTGTTTTTATTCTATTAATCGCAATGATGTGATAATTATTCAGATAAATAATGAATATCTAAATCCTTCAAAGCTGTAATATCGAGAGACATCACACCGTCCACTGCAGAACTCTTAATATCCGCATCAAAAACCATATTACTTAAAATGCTTTCATCAATATTATTGAGTGATGCAGATTCTTCCTGCGCTTCATTGAATAACGTGTCACCGTTTGCCGAGAGCAGCTCAGATAATTCAACATGGCTGAGTAGATCAGGGAAGAGATCGCCCGGATCGATGGGTTCTGGTGGAATCGTATCGATCTCAACTTCAAAAGCTTCGGTTTTGGCTGTTACTACGCCTTCAGCATTTTTAAATGCCGCTTCAATCTTGTAAACATCATCAGATAACTCTGGCGTGGCGATACTCCACTTCCCGTTCTCATCTACGACAGAGGAGAGGTAATAATGGTTATTGCTCCCACTGAGCCAGATATAAACGATATCGCCCGCGTTGCCGGTTCCACCCACAAAAATCGTTGAATCATTCACCGCATCGCCGTTAGCAATAGGCTGTTTGCCGATGAAATACTTTTCGCCGTTATCCAACATTTCATCACGATACACGTCGTCAACCGCGCCAGTTACCGGTACATCGGGATTCGGAATCACTTCCTTGCCGGGATCAATAGGGTTATTCGGATCGTTAATTTCGATAATGACTTTTTCTGAAGGCGCAGATTCATTACCTGCTGGATCCACTTCAATAATCTGGAATTCATGATCGCCATTACCAATGGCTTTTTCTGGGGTGAATTGCCACTTTCCTTCGTCATCGACAACGGTGCTGCCGATAACCTGGCCGTTATCAATGATTTTAATGATGTCGCCTTTTTCACCGACGCCAGAGAAGGTTGGTGTGCTGTCTTGCGTTTCGCCACCATTTTCAATCAACTTACCTTCATCATCAGCGATGGCACCAATGCCTTTATTTTCTGGTGCTACGGTATCAACCTCGATAATCCAGGCTTCGGAAGGCAGCGATTTATTCCCGACTTCATCTACGACGACGATGCTGAAATCATGTTTACCCTCTGACAGCTTCGGGCTGGTGTAGGTCCAGTTACCCTCGCTGTCTACTTTGGCAGTGCCCAGCAACTGGCCATCTTTCCAGATTTCAACGGTAGCGCCCGCTTCGGCCTTACCCGCCAGCGTCGGCGTGTTGTCTTTGGTGATGCCATCTTTCACGATCTCTTTCGGCGGATTTACGCTGTCATCCACCATGCTACCAATGGTGCCCTTGGCAGGGGCGGTCAGATCGATAACGAAGCTCCAGGCCTCGCTTGAATCGCCTACTACGCCACTTTCATTGCGTTCACGTGTGGTGATGCTGTGGCTACCGGCGCCCAATGCTTTACCGGGTGTAAAGGACCATGTGCCGTTTTCACCAACCGTGGTTTCACCAATTTTTGTGCTGCCATCCCAAATTTCAATGACATTCCCTTTGGTGCCCGTGCCGTTCAGTGTCGGCGTGGTGTCATCGGTACGGCCGCCTTTCGCGATCAATCCGGTAATGCTGCCTACGTCGTCATACAGGCCGTTAACTACCGGGACGTTTACATTGCCGCCGCCGCTGTCGCCGCCACCTTTACCGCCGTCATCACCGCCCTTCCCGTTGTCCCCACCGTTCTGATCGCTACTGCCGTTTTCGTGAGCGTTTTTATCCTGATATTGCTCTTTGGCTGCCACGTAGCCCAGGCCGGCGGCCGCAGCGATAGCCGCCAATCCGCCTAAAGCGATCAACGCCGGGGACCATTCAAATCCCGAGGCCAGCATGAAACCAGAATCGGTATCAACCGTGCTCTCTCCAAGCGCTAATGCGGTGGTTTCGCCATCAGCCAATGCGGCAGCATCGTGATCGGCATTACCATCGGTAGCGACGTATTCATGCATGGCGCCATCTTCAGCTTTACCAACTAAAGCACCTGATTTAGCAAAAAAGTCTTCGATAATCAGATCCGGTTCGCTGGCGTCGGATCCCTCCAGCATCACCAGCAGATCTTTCCCGACACGCTTAACGGTAATGTTTTCTGGTGCAACGCCGTCATTACCTTGGGTCAGCAAATATTTGCCGTTGGTAATAGCCTGAACTTTTGCAGCTTTACCGTCTTTACCTACACGCAATGCTTCCGCTTTCGTTATTGTTTTTTTATCAATAACCGCAACACTCACGGGCGAAACGTTCATGTTTAATCCCTTCCGTACATTAGATTTTGATTGTGCGATTGCGTACAAACGCAGCAATCTCCCTGGCTTAACCCACCTGTGCGGGCTCAAAGTGAGCGACATAATCGGGAAAGAGAGATTTCCGAGACATAAGAAACGTCCCGTTAGGAAAGAAAAAATTTCCCAACATTGACAGAAAAGTTATTAGTTAATTAACTATATGAATTAAAGCGTTTTTATAAATAAAGATATGAAGATGAAGGGTAAATTATTGAGCAGGAACAAGACTATAACAGATGATTTTCCTGAATTTTTTCGCGTAAAAAACTCAGAAAACAGGTAATGCGCGAGGTAAGGGATTGATTGCGATAATAGACCGCGTGGATGGGTAAACGCTGTTCACGGGTTTCCGTTGCTAAAACCTGTACCAGACGCCCACTTTCGCGATCTTCACGGCTGACAAAATCGGATAAACGTACGATACCTTGCCCAGCTAAAGCCAGTTGACGCAATGTTTCACCACTGGAGGCGGACAGCGTAGGTTTGATGCGCAGGAACTCGCCTTCGCGCTGCCAAACCGGCCAGACGTTGTGTACATCAAGTTGACTGAACCCCAACAGCTGATGGTTCGCCAGTGCATCAACGTTTTCCGGTACACCAAACTTTTCAAGATAATCTGGGCTGGCTAACAGGCGTATGGCGCTGCTTCCGAGCACACGCGCACGCAGCGTCGAATCGCGCAGTTCGCCGATGCGAATGGCGATGTCCGTTTGCTGCTCCAGCAGATCGATCACAATATCGTCGGTGTTTAATTCCAGCTGAATCAGCGGGTAGCGCTGACGAAACTCCGCCACCAGCGGCACAATGACGTGCAGGGTAAAAGGCGTATTGGCATTGACGCGTAAGCGTCCAGAAGGAATGTCCCGGCGCTGCGCGATCAGTTCTTCCGCCTGTTCAACCGACGCCAGAATCTGCCGCGCATGATCGAGAAAAATCAGCCCCTCTTCGGTCAATGCCAGGCGACGCGTGGTGCGATGCATTAAGGTGGTTTGCAGCTTACCTTCCAGCCGGCTAAGCGCACGGCTCACGCCAGAGCTGGTTTGATCTAACTGCTCCGCAGCTGATGTGATTGATCCGGTATCCACCACCGCAACCCAGGCACGTAACTCTTCCAGTGTTATTTTCAAATTCCCATCCTTAAAGATCGAGACCTGTCTTAGCGCGGTTTCTGACACTTTTGGCTTAAATTACGCCACTTTATTAGCGGCAGGATATCACAATGCGCCATAAACCTCGGGTGGCTAACGATTTACGTCAGCAACAAGCGGTAACCCAGTTGCTGCAGCAAGGGCGACAAGAAGAAGCCTGGCGTAAGATTCGGGCGCACCTGACGCTTGCTCCCTACGATGGCTGGTTCCTTCATGAAGCCGCACGGCTTGCACGGCGCAACGGCGATCTGGATACGGCGCAGCGCTATTATCAGCGGGCGCTAAAACTTGCGCCTACAGATGCGGGATTACTCAACGGTCTTGGTCTAACCCATTATGACGCCGGGTGCTGGAGCGAGGCGGAAGCCTGTTATCAGGCTGCGCTGCAATCACATATGGGCTATGCCGCCTGTCACAATAACTACGCTATTTTGCTGCATAAACAGCAGCGCTATCACCTTGCTTTAGATCAGTATCGATTGGCGCTGCAGAGCCAGCCTGATTATACCGAAGCCCGCTATGGCATAAGTACGTTGCTAGCGCACATGGGCCAGCTACAAGAAGCAGAAAGTCAGATGCAGCAAGTGCTGCAAGTGCGTGACGCCGATCAACGTTGCCGAAATTCGCTCGGCATGGTTCAGCTACAACAAGGCAACTTCGCTGCTGGCTGGTCTAACTATCAGGCGCGTTATGCGTCCGATAATCCCGATCGCTTCTTTACCTTACCGAAACTCCCTATTCGCTACTGGCAAGGAGAGGATCTGCGCGGTAAAACGCTGTTGGTAAGGACCGAGCAAGGCATGGGGGACGAAATTCAATTCTGTCGTTATCTCACACGCGTTAAAACTGAAAAGCATGCGGTAAAAGTGATCATGCTGGGTAGCAAGTCCTTAAAATCATTGATGGTTACGCTGCCGCACCTCGATAATTATCTGACACGGGAAGATGTACAACACACGTTGCCACCGGCAGATTACTGGTGCTCTCTACTGGATTTACCGCAGCACTTCCTCAACTCAACACAGCCCTTTAGCGCGCATCATCCCTATCTGTTTAGCTCTGCAGAACAACAGGCGAGGTGGCCGATTGAGGGGAACGGGAAAAAAATTGGTATCGTATGGAAAGGCTCTAGCGGGCATAAGAATGATAGCCAACGATCGCTTGCGCACCTTTCACAGTTTGCACCTTTATTTGACCTGCCTGATATCAACTGGATTAGCTTGCAAAAAGGTGCAGGTGAAGAGGAAATCGCTGACTTTCCACACATACAGCCGCTTGGTGCCCAATTCACTGATTATCAGGATACCGCCGCGGTCATTTCACAACTGGATTTGGTGATTGGTGTAGATACGTCGGTGATCCACTTAGCAGGGGCGATGGGGATACCTTGCTGGGTATTACTTCCCGCCTGGGCGCGAGACTGGCGCTGGTTGGAAAATCGCGATGAATCGCCGTGGTATCCGCAAATGAGATTGTTTGGGCGCGGGCAGGATGAAGAGTGGAGCACGGTTATTACGCGGATTAAACAGGCATTACAGCAGCAATAAAACAGGGACGCCGCGGCGTCCCTGTTTTTTTTACACTTCGAGGTCGGCTAAATCGCCTTTCTCTTGAAGCCAGTTGCGGCGGTCTTCCGAGCGTTTCTTCGCCAGCAGCATGTCCATCACGCGTAGGGTTTGATCGACATCCTCATCGCTGATCGTCAATTGCACCAGACGACGCGTATTCGGATCAAGCGTGGTTTCGCGCAGCTGCAGCGGGTTCATTTCACCCAAGCCCTTAAAACGCTGCACATTCGGCTTACCTTTCTTGCGCTTCAACTGGTCCAGCACGCCCTCTTTCTCATCTTCATCCAGGGCATAATAGACTTCTTTGCCGAGATCGATGCGATACAGCGGCGGCATCGCCACGTACACATGGCCGTGTTGCACCAACGTACGGAAATGCTTCACAAACAGCGCGCACAGCAGCGTGGCAATGTGCAGACCATCGGAGTCCGCATCCGCGAGGATACAGATTTTGCCGTAACGCAGCTGGCTCAGATCTTCGCTGTCAGGATCGATACCGATCGCCACTGAAATATCATGCACTTCCTGTGAGGCCAGCACTTCGTCCGAAGAGACTTCCCAGGTATTAAGGATCTTACCTTTCAGCGGCATGATCGCCTGATAATCACGATCGCGCGCTTGCTTGGCGGATCCGCCCGCAGAATCCCCTTCGACGAGGAACAGCTCGGTTTTGTTCAAATCTTGTGCGGTGCAGTCAGCCAGTTTGCCCGGCAGCGCCGGGCCGCTGGTGAGTTTTTTACGCACCACTTTCTTCGCGGCGCGCATGCGGCGCTGCGCGCTGGAGATCGCCAGCTCGGCCAGCATTTCAGCCGCCTGCACGTTTTGATTCAGCCACAGGCTGAAGGCATCTTTGACCACCGCTGAGACGAATGCCGCACACTGACGCGACGACAGGCGCTCTTTAGTCTGCCCGGCAAACTGTGGATCCTGCATCTTCACCGACAGCACGTACGCACAGCGATCCCAGATATCTTCTGCCGACAGCTTCACGCCGCGCGGCAGAATATTGCGGTATTCGCAAAACTCGCGCATGGCATCCAACAAGCCCTGACGCAAACCGTTGACGTGCGTGCCGCCTTGCATGGTTGGGATCAGGTTAACGTAGCTTTCTGTTAGCAGCTCTCCGCCTTCCGGCAGCCACAGCAGCGCCCAATCCACTGCTTCCACATCGCCTGCAAAACTGCCTACAAAGGGTTTTTCCGGCAGCGTGGGTAAGCCGTCAACCGCTTCACACAGGTAATCGGTCAGGCCATCCTGATACATCCAGGTTTGTTCGGTGTCGTTGACCTTGTCTTTAAAAACAATTTCAACGCCCGGACACAGCACGGCTTTGGCTTTTAACAGATGTGATAAACGAGAAACCGAGAAACGCGGGCTATCAAAGAAGCTTTCATCTGGCCAGAAATGCACGCTGGTACCGGTATTGCGTTTACCGACGGTGCCGGTAACCGTAAGATCCTGCACCTTGTCGCCATTTTCGAAGGCAATCTGGTAGATTTCGCCGTTACGTCGCACGGTAACTTCCACACGCTTCGACAAGGCGTTAACCACCGAGATCCCGACGCCGTGCAAGCCGCCTGAGAACTGATAGTTTTTGTTGGAGAATTTGCCGCCCGCATGCAGGCGACAAAGAATCAGCTCAACCGCTGGCACGCCTTCTTCCGGATGGATATCCACTGGCATGCCACGACCATCATCAATAACTTCCAGCGACTGGTCGGCATGAAGAATGACTTCCACGCGTTTAGCGTGACCGGCCAGCGCCTCATCGACGCTGTTATCGATCACCTCCTGGCCCAGGTGGTTCGGGCGCGTGGTATCGGTGTACATCCCCGGACGACGACGCACCGGTTCAAGGCCGGTCAGGACCTCAATGGCATCGGCATTATAGCTTGATTGGCTCATCGTAAATGTCTGATTAGCAATAGGAAAATGGCCCCACTTCGCAAGGTCACTGGGCGTTTAATCCCAGAAAATCAACGATCTGTGCGAAATGGCGTTCGAATCCGATATAGGCATGATTGCCGCCCTCTTCAACCGTCTGGCGGCATGCGCTGTAATACTCCAGCGCCTGGCGATAATCGAGTATTTCATCGCCGGTTTGTTGCAGCAGCCAGAGTAAATCGGGCGCTTCAAGAGGGTCAATCTGCATTACTTTCAGATCGTAAATGTGGCGAGACTCTAACACATATTGCTGGCCGGTGTAGGGATTACGGTTTTCGCCGAGGTAATCCACTAACAGCTCAAACGGCCGTACGGCGGGATTAACCACCACCGCTGGCAACATAAAACACTGCGACAGCCAGGTAGCAAAATAGCCGCCCAGCGACGATCCCACCAATCCCAGCGGTTCACCGGCATATTGCATCACCAGATCTTCCAGCATGCTGGCGGCTTCAGACGGAAACGTCGGTAGTTGCGGCACCATCACATTAATATGCGGATGCTGTTCGTTGAGCCACTGCTGCAGCTGCGTGGCTTTCGCCGATTGCGGGGAACTGTTGAAGCCATGCAGATAGATCAGCGCCGCCATTGCTTAGTAGCCCTCGGAATCAAGATCGGGGCGGAACATGTCACTTTGCAGGCGGTTCACTTCGGTCTGCAGCGTGCCGTCGGGCTGCAAGGTAAACCAACGCCAGCCCGGCGCCAGCGTATCAATGGTGAAGTTAGTGCAATGCGGTTTGAACTGGACGCAGGTTGATGGTGAAGCCATCACACGGCGACCATGCCAGTCGAGATCGAGCTCCTGATGAATATGGCCACATACCAGATTACGCGCGCGCGGGAAGTGCTGCAGTACCGCTTCCAGCTGATGCGGATTGCGCAAGCTGTGCTGATCTAACCAGGTACATCCGGAAGCCAGCGGATGATGATGCAGCAGTACCAAAGTGTGGCGTTCTGGGTACTTGCTAAGTGCGGTGTGTAGCCACTCCAGCTGGTATTCGCTCAACATGCCGTGTGGCACACCAAATACCTGGCTATCCAGCAGCACCAGTTGCCAGTGATCGCCCAAAAGAACGTGCTTGTCAGATTTGATGCCCGCGTCGGCCAGCGTATCCACCATTGCCGGCTGAAAATCGTGATTCCCCGGCAGCCAGACGCAAGGTTTTGGCAGACGATTAATGCCTGCTACAAAGTGTTGGTAAGCTTCGACGGTGTGATCCTGAGCGAGATCGCCAGTGGCGATAATCAGATCATACTGACGCTGTTGTACTTCAATAGCATCCAGTACCGCATCAAAACTCGACCAGGTATTTACCCCAAGCAGCGATTGATGTTTTCCGGCGAAAAGATGGGTATCCGTGATTTGTAAAATCCTGATATCAGACCCATCTTGCGCAGGAAGAGTTAGCAGGCTATCCAAAGCGTTTCCTTAATCTCCACGCCATCGTTGCGTTTTTTACGCTATCAGCAAACCGGTACTGCCACAGCGCCGTGCGCTAAGCAGTAACGTAACCAATCCGCAAGGAACTGGTTAATCTGATGTTTTTCATCGCGCTGATGCAGTTTTTTATTAGGATAATCATAGCGCGCTTTAAATCGGTAGATCTGTTTAGTGGAACACACTTCAGCGACCATCGCATCATGGTAGAGCCGCACCGACATAGAAGGCAGGCTCCAGTAACTCACTGCGGGCGCCACCTGACGCACTTCCACCAGCGTGGTGTAACGCGTCGATTCTTCGATGGTGAGCTGATAGCTGGCGCCATTCACCTGATAAATCACCGATGCGCCTGCCTCGTCATTACGCGGCAGCAGGCGACGCAGCTGGGCGAAATTGGTTTCGCACAGGCGCATCATTTCGGGAAAGTCAGGGGTATAGCGCTGTTTCATTTTAGCTTCCACTCTTGTCGTAGTTTTTCATGGTGCAACGCCAGCCATTGCAAGGCGATGACAGATGCCGCGTTATCAATAATCCCCTCTTCCACCCAGCGATAAGCTTGTTCGCGGCTCACCACATGGACAAGAATATCCTCATTCTCTTCCTCCAGCCCGTGATTTCCCTCTGCCAGGCTGGCATCCACTTCGCCCACCAGCACCGATAAACGTTCAGACGTTCCGCCGGGGCTGGCTAAGTAATTCACTATCGGTTTGACGCGGCCAACCTTAAGGCCAGCCTCTTCTACCGCCTCACGTCGTGCGACATCTTCTGGTGTTTCGCCAGGTTCGATGATGCCAGCCACCATTTCCAGCAGCCAGGGCGTTGGGCTGGAATCAAAAGCGGGAATGCGGATCTGTTCGATCAGTACCACTTCATCACGCAAGGGATCATAGGGTAGCAGCACGGCGGCGTGTCCGCGCTCAAAAACTTCGCGCACCACTTCACCACTCATTTCGCCATTAAAACGACGGTGGCGGAAACGGTAGCTGACGATGGAAAAAAAACCATCGTAACGCGTTTCGCGTGCAATAATTTCTACATCGTTTTTTGTGAAAGTCACAGGGGATTTTTTTTCACTCGCCATCGTCTGATTCCTTATGCAGATTGGGATGGAGCAAAGAAAAGCCAAGTCTACCGCTCCGTCCGAGTGGTTCTTTTTGAATTATTTACGTAAATTAGGGGAAGAAGGCACGTTCAGCCAACTTATCTCTGACGCCGCCTCTGTAGAATCGGCGATTATTTTTTTGGCTTACCTGCAGCACTACCAGTGCATTTTGCTGCAACAAAAGGAATGCAAATGAAAAAACTGCTCCCACTTTTTATTGGGCTGACTCTGGGCGGATTCAGCCTTGCCAGCCAGGCAGAAAACCTGTTGCAGGTCTATCAGCAGGCGCGCCTTAGCAACCCCGATCTGCGATCTTCTGCCGCTAACCGCGACGCTGCATTTGAGAAAATCAATGAAGCGCGTAGTCCATTATTGCCGCAGTTAGGCTTGGGCGCAGATTACAAATATGACAATGGCTACCGTGACAGCAGCGGACTTCATTCCAACACGACCAGCGCCTCTCTGCAATTAACTCAAACTATTTTCGATATGTCGAAATGGCGTGCGCTGTCGCTGCAGGAAAAACAGGCCGGTATTCAGGATGTTACCTATCAGGTTGCTCAGCAAGACCTGATTCTTAACACGGCGACTGCCTATTTTAACGTGTTAAAGGCAATCGACACGCTTTCTTACACCGAAGCACAGAAACAATCTATCTACCGCGAACTGGATCAAACCACGCAGCGCTTTAACGTGGGTTTGGTCGCGATTACTGACGTGCAAAACGCCCGTGCACAGTATGACACCGTGCTGGCTAACGAAGTGACCGCACGTAACAACCTCGATAATGCGGTGGAATCGCTGCGTCAGATTACCGGCATGGATTATCTGTCGCTGGCTTCATTGAATATCGATCGTTTCAAAACCGCGCGTCCAGATGCTGTGGCCAGCCTGCTGAAAGAAGCGGAAAGCCGCAACCTGACCTTGCTGTCTGCGCGTCTGAGCCAGGATCTGGCGCGTGAACAGATTCGTTCAGCCGAAACCGGCCACATGCCGACGCTGGATTTGACCGCCTCAACCGGTATGTCGAATAGCAAATATGGCGGCAGTCGCGCCAATCAGAGCGCTGGCAGCACCGATTCCATCACCGGTTCTAACCAGGTTGGCCTGAGCTTCACCATGCCACTTTACAGCGGCGGTTCGGTCACCTCGCAGGTGAAACAGGCGCAGTACAACTATGTCGCGGCCAGCGAACAGCTGGAAGGCGCGCATCGTAGCGCGGTTCAGACGGTGCGTTCATCATTCAATAACGTGAATGCCTCAATCAGCAGCATTGATGCTTATAAGCAGGCCGTTGTCTCTGCACAAAGCTCGCTGGATGCGATGGAAGCCGGGTACCAGGTCGGTACGCGTACTATCGTTGATGTGCTGGATGCGACCACCACGCTTTTCAATGCTAAACAGCAGCTTTCTGATGCGCGTTATAGCTATCTGATCAACCAGCTGAATATCAAATATGCGCTGGGTACGCTGAACGAGCAGGATCTGCAGCAGCTGAACAGCACGCTGGGCAAAGAGATCACCACGACACCAGAAGTGGTGGCGCCGGAGAATAACCAGCAGGCCGCGCGTGTGGATAACGGTCCGAAAGCTTCATCGCCTTCAACTGCCGCACAAGCCCGTCCAGCTGCCGCACGCAGCAGCGGAAATCCATTCGGTAATTAATTCCCCAGGGGGCCGTATGCGGCCCCTTTCGCATTCAATCGTATAGCTACGTAAAGATCCTTTCCCCATCTGGCTTCGCGCTTCATTTTCCACCGCTCATCCCCTATCCTTACCCCACCTTTGGGCACAGGATGAAAATAATGAAACGGACGAAAAATATTCGCCATGCCGCTTTTCGTAAAAGCTGGCAGGCACGCCACTTAACGCCAGTCGCCTTTGCCGTAAGCGCAGTGTTTATGCTGGCAGGCTGCGAGCAGAGTGACGAAACGGTGTCGCTCTATCAAAACGCGGATGATTGCGCCAAAGCCAATCCAGGCCAGAGCGCGCAATGTACCACTGCGTATAACAACGCACAGAAAGAAGCCGAACGTACCGCGCCAAAATACGCTACACGCGAAGATTGTGTGGCTGAGTTTGGTGAAAACCAATGCCAGCAAACGCCTGCACAAGCGGGTGTAGGTACCACCGCAAACAATGCTGAAGCTCAGCAAAGCGGTAGCTTCTGGATGCCGTTGATGGCCGGTTACATGATGGGACGCATGATGAGCGGTGGTGCAGGCTTTGCCCAGCAGCCCCTGTTCTCGCCAAAAAATCCGAACAGCCCGGCAAACGGTAAATTTGTTGATGCTGCGGGTAAAAACTACGGTAATGCCACATCGGGCCGCACCATCAACGTGCCGAAAACAGCAATGGCGCCGAAACCCGCGACCACTTCCACCATTACGCGTGGCGGCTTTGGTGACAGCGTGGCAAAACAAAACACCATGCAGCGCAGTAGTGCTTCTGGCACCGGCAGCCGCTCGCTAGGAGGCTAAGCCGCAGCATGCAACGTATTGCAATCCCCGAACGTCCAGACTGGCGTGAAAAAGCCGCGGAGTATGGTTTCCAGTTTCACACCATGTATGGTGAACCTTACTGGTGTGAAGATGCGTACTACCAATTCACGCTAGCGCAGGTTGAACAGCTTGAGGATACCACCGCCGAACTGCACCAGATGTGTTTGCAGGCGGTGGAAAAAGTGGTGAACAGTGACGAGCTGCTCACCCGTTTCTGTATTCCTAAGCACACCTGGGACTTTGTGCGTGATTCCTGGAAGTTGCGCCAGCCTTCGCTCTATTCGCGCCTCGATCTGGCATGGGATGGCAAAGGTGACGCTAAGCTGCTGGAAAACAACGCTGATACACCAACCTCGCTGTATGAAGCCGCCTTCTTTCAGTGGATTTGGCTGGAAGACCAGGTCAAAGCGGGCAATCTGCCGCAGGGCAGCGACCAGTTCAACAGCCTGCAAGAGAAGCTGATTGAGCGCTTCGCCACGCTGCATCAGCAGTTCGGTTTCAACTGGCTACACTTCTCCTGCTGCCGTGATACTGAGGAAGATCGCGCCACGGTGCAATATCTGCAGGACTGCGCCACTGAAGCCGGATTGCCGAGCGAGTTTCTCTATATTGACGAGATTGGATTGGGTGAAAGAGGCCAGTTCACCGACGTAAACGATCAGGTTATCAGCAATCTGTTTAAGCTCTATCCATGGGAATTCATGCTGCGCGAAGTGTTTTCTACCAAGCTGGCGGATGCGGGCGTGCGTTGGCTGGAGCCGGCCTGGAAAAGCATCATTTCCAATAAAGCGTTGTTACCGCTGCTGTGGGAAATGTTTCCTAATCATCCCAATTTGCTGCCCGCTTACTTTGCCGATGATAAGAACGCGCCGCAGATGGATAAGTACGTGGTGAAACCGCTATTTTCACGCGAAGGTGCCAATATTCGTATCATTGAAAACGGTCAGGAGATCGCCCGCGCCGATGGTCCGTATGGCGAAGAAGGCATGATTATCCAGCAGTTCTATCAGCTACCGAAATTTGGTGATAGCTATACCTTGATCGGCAGTTGGCTGATTGACGATCAACCTGCGGGCATCGGCTTACGCGAAGATCGTGCCTTGATCACACAGGATCTGTCGCGCTTCTATCCGCATACCTTCATTGAATAAAAGCTGTGCCGCCCGCACCCTTCGGGCGGCCTTGCGCATTAGCCAATCTGCACTGACATCATGCTGATCGCGCCCATCTCCATCCCTTCCACAGGAATGCTGATCGCTTCATCAGCGGCACGCGCGCCAAGAATATAGAGCAGCGGTAGATAGTGTTCAGGCGTTGGGTTCGAAAGCTGTGCATCCGGATGCTGCATAAAGTTCACCAATGGGTGATCTGCTGCCTCACCGTGGAAATCCAGATTCTCACGTACAAACTGATTAAAGCTCTCCGCCCACGGATACGCGGTTTCTGCGCCCTGCCAGCGCAGCATACGCAGATTGTGCACCACGTTACCGCTGGCCACGATCATCACACCCTCATCTCGTAATGACGCCAGCTTTTGCCCCAATGCGTAGTGCCATTCAGCAGGTTTAGTGCCGTCGATACTCAGTTGCACCACTGGGATGTCGGCATCGGGATACATTTTTGCCAGCACCCCCCAGGAACCATGATCAAAACCCCACTCCTGATCGGCATGAACGGCGATCGGAGCCAGTAAATTCATCACTTGCTGAGCCAGTTCTGGCGATCCCGGCGCGGGATAGCGCACATCAAATAGCGCCTGCGGGAAACCACCAAAATCATGGATAGTGCGCGGATTATTCATCGCCGTCACCGCCGTGCCGCGTGTGTACCAGTGCGCCGAAACCGCGAGAATCGCACGTGGACGCGGCAAGGTTGCGCCCAATTGCTGCCAGGTTTGGGTATAACGATTATCTTCCAGTACGTTCATCGGGCTGCCGTGACCAAGGAACAGCGCAGGCATGCGTGTAGTGCTCATGATTAATCCTTTGACGAAGTGTCGCTTTGTTAACCGCTACGATACGCGCTTTCACCAGGGGATTAACGCTGATAAGTATGATGATCTCTGTCAGAGAATTTGAATGATATAGGGCGGATAAATTCGACACAGGTTAGGTCTTAATATTGCACGCGAGCCTTTTAGATATCAGTGATATAGCCCGCACCTAAGACCGAGCGAGACCAGTCTTGTTACATCCAATCAATCTACTTCTTAAACTCCCCTCGGTTTTAGAAAGATGAGTTGGAATTTATGTTAATTCAGGGAGCAATATTGTGCCTGGCGATGAATATCTACCATGAAGCGCGTGGCGAACCGATTAAAGGACAAATAGCCGTTGGTACGGTGACCATGAACCGGGCCAATTGGGATGTCAAAGAGATCTGTCCTGTGGTGTATGCACCTAAGCAGTTCTCCTGGACGTCTCTCAAAAAGCATCCTTATCGTTATCCACCACATGAAGATAAAAGCTGGCAACGCGCCAGAAAGCTGGCACAGAAGATTGTTGAAGGGGAATTACAGGACGTAACGAAAGGCGCGACCTTTTTCCATGCACATCATGCTAAACCGGCCTGGCGTCATACCTTTCAGCGTACAGTAGTAATTGGCAATCACGTGTTTTATGCCAATCGTTAAAACAAAAAAAAGAGGCCAGATAGATATCTATCCGGCCTCTTTCTTCTGTATTAATTCAGTTAGCTGGCGTGACGCGTTTCACGCTGACGGCGATACGCCACCAAATCTTCAATGGTGACGACCGGCATATCATGTTGCTTAGCAAACACGATCGCTTCTGGCGCGTGCGCCATGCTGCCATCATCATTGGTTAATTCGCACAATACGCCTGCAGGTTTAAATCCCGCCAGCGTCACCAGATCGATAGTCGCTTCGGTGTGTCCATCACGTGACAGAACACCGCCTTCACGCGCACGCAGCGGGAAAACATGGCCCGGACGGTTAAGGTCTGAAGGCTTCGCGCCATCAGCCACCGCAGCGCGAATCGTGGTGATGCGATCGGCGGCAGAAACGCCGGTGGTCACACCGCTTGCAGCTTCAATTGTCACCGTGAAACCGGTGCCGTAAGCGCTGGTGTTAGTTTCCACCATCATTGGCAGCTCAAGCTGCTGACGGCGCTCTTCGGTGATGCAGAGGCACACAATACCGCTGCCGTGACGGATGGTTAATGCCATCTGTTCAACGGTCATGGTTTCTGCCGGGAAGATCATGTCACCTTCGTTTTCACGATTTTCATCGTCGAGCACCATTACACCGCGGCCGTTGCGCAGCGCATCAATGGCGCGCTCTACACGCTGTTCAGGCGTGCCAAATTCAGAAAGAAGCGTCTGATTCATGGTAAAAAAACCTTATAAAATATGAGTTACCAGAACCAGGGCGTGCTTAGGAGTGCGTACAAAACACATGGCAAAAACGTGACGCGGGCAAAGCCCGGCTGATGTCGTTACCCTCTCCCATCCGGACTCTAACCGTCGGCTCCGGAATTACACCGGATCTGCTGACCTCTCACATTACTGTGAGAGCGCTCGCGGGCTTTCAGCGAGAGCTGATTTACCGCCGGTGGGGAATTTCGCCCCGCCCTGAGAATAAGCGAACAAACTATAACGCCAATCATCTGGTCGGGCAATCGACAAAAGTGCAAATGCTTTTGCATTTCCTGCGTTGCGGATTTCAGGTTTAACCTTTTCGTTTCAGGCATTACACTTAATAGCTATTGAGTCCGAACACGCGCAGCTATCGGCCACCGTAACCAGGAAATAATCATGATCGACACGAAAAAAATTGAACAACTGGCTCGCCAGGTACATGAAGCGATGCCGAAAGGGATTCGCGATTTTGGCGATGATGTCGAAAAGAAAATCCGTCAGGTATTGCAGGCGCAGTTGACGCGCATGGACCTGGTTAATCGTGAAGAGTTTGATGTGCAGACGCAGGTACTGCTGCGCACGCGCGAGAAATTAGCTGCGCTGGAACAGCGCCTGGCGAAGTTAGAAAGTGAAAGTCCAGCGGCACCCGCGCCGGCGATCGTCACGCCAGATCCCGCTGGGAAAATCGATACTCCGCAGTAAGCTAATGGGCGGGAGTTTTCCTCCCGCCCATTCACACTTAATGACTGCGAATCGTTTTGATGATGTTGCTGGTTGAGATGCCATCTTCGAAGTTTAATACGCGCACGTCACCACCGTTTGCCCACACTTCTTTGCTACCCGCGATATCTTCCGGCTTGTAGTCGCCGCCTTTTACCAGCAGATCTGGCAGCACTCCCGCAATCAGACGCTGTGGCGTATCCTCTTCAAACAGCACCACCCAATCCACCGCTTCCAGCGCACCCAGCACAATCATACGGTTTTCTTGCGGATTGACCGGACGCGTTTCGCCTTTCAGACGCTTCGTCGAGGCATCACTATTAACGGCCACAATCAGGCGATCGCCCAGCTTGCGCGCATTCGCCAGATAAGAAACATGGCCAGCGTGCAGGATGTCAAACACGCCGTTGGTCATTACCACTTTCTCACCACGCTGACGCGCCAGCGCAACAGCGGCTTTCAGCTCCGCTTCGGTCATCACACCAAATCCCGTTTCCGGACGGGCGTGAATGGCATTTTCCAGCTCAACAGTGCTGACAGTGGAAGTACCGAGCTTCCCGACGACGACGCCAGCCGCAGCATTCGCCAGGAAACAGGCTTCTTCCAGGCTGTCGCCAGCCGCCAGCACTGCGGCTAGCACGCCAATCACCGTATCGCCCGCACCGGTCACGTCATACACTTCCTGCGCCTGCGTAGGCAGATGCAGCGGCGCTTTGCCCGGCTGCAGCAGCGTCATACCGTTTTCAGAACGGGTTACCAGCAGCGCGGAAAGCTCATAATCAGCGATTAACTGCATGCCACGACTGACAATCTCTTCCACGCTTTTGCATTTACCCACAACCGCTTCGAATTCAGACAAATTCGGCGTCAGCAGCGTTGCACCGCGATAACGTTCAAAATCAGTGCCTTTAGGATCAATCAGTACCGGCACTTTAGCTTCACGCGCTAATTGAATCATGGTCTGCACGCTGTTCAGCGCGCCTTTGGCGTAGTCAGACAGCACCAGCGCACCCGCTTGCGTCAGCGATTGACGCATACGATCGTGAATCGGCTGCGGATCAATCTGCTCAAAACCCTCTTCGAAATCGAGGCGAATCAGCTGCTGATTGCGCGAAAGCACGCGCAATTTGGTGATGGTTGGATGGCTTTGTACCGCCACAAAATCACAGTCGACGTTGACCTTTTGCAGGGTTTCGCTCAACACGCGCGCGGCATCATCGGCGCCGGTCAAGCCAATCAGCCGTGATGCTGCACCGAGCGCAGCAATGTTCATGGCGACGTTTGCCGCGCCGCCTGGACGCTCTTCAATGGTATCCACTTTCACCACCGGCACCGGCGCTTCCGGGGAAATACGGCTGGTTGGGCCATACCAATAGCGATCTAACATCACATCGCCGACGACCAGCACAGTGGCCTTGCCAAAAGTGGGCAGTGTTACTTTCATTCAGAGACTCCAACACGGTCAAAATAATGCGCGGGATATTACCACATAAGCCATCAGGCTCACTGTTCCGCGCTGTCAGATTGGGTACCGCTTAACCAACGCTGCCAACTGTTGTTGACCACCGCGCGTTCAGCGACAAAGGCTTCAGGCGCCACATGGCCCGGTAATTCCTGCAATGCCAGATGGTGCAGCGCATCACGCAGCGTGACGTACGCATGCGTCAAAGCCTGCGCCTCTTCATCCGGCATAATGCCATGACGCGCCATCAATTCGAAAATGCGGACATTATCCGACCAACGCGTCAACGCTGGCTGATCGGCCGCGTAGCTTAAGACAAGGTATTGCGCGATGAATTCAATGTCGGTGATACCGCCCTCATCGGTCTTAATTTCCCAGCGACCTTTCTGTTTGTTGCTGAGATGCGCCCGCATTTTTTCGCGCATTTCACGCACTTCTTTTTGCAACGTCTCAACGTCTCGCGGCAGGCAAAGAACGTTACGGCGGATTTCATCAAAGCGTTCACAGAGCGCAGGTTCGCCAAACACGATGCGCGCGCGCACCAGCGCCTGATGTTCCCAGGTCCATGCTTCGCTGCGCTGGTATTCGTTGAAAGCGGAAAAAGTACTGACCAGCATACCCGCCGCGCCAGAAGGACGCAGACGCGCATCCACTTCATACAAAATGCCGGACGACGTGCGCGTGCTAAACAGATGCATTACACGCTGCGCCAGGCGCAGATAGAACTGGCGACCATCAATGACGCGCTCGCCATCGGTTTCCGCATCATCCGGACAATCATGCAGGAACACCAAATCAAGGTCAGAGCTGTAACCCAGCTCCCAACCACCCAGCTTGCCATAACCGACAACCGCAAAACCGCGCTCACTGTCGCTAGTCAAATGCGATGGACGACCATATCGCTGCACCATCATCTGCCAGGCTTGCTGCACCACGGATTCAATAATCGCTTCTGCCAGCCAGGTTAAGTGATCGCTCACTTTCATTACGGGTAGCGTTTCAGCAATATCGGCAGCGGCGATGCGCAGATGCTGCGCCTGTTTAAACTGGCGCAATGCTTCCAACTGCTGCTCTTCGTCATCGGTGGGAATACGCAGCAGATATTGGCGCAGTTCGTCGCGGTAAGCGTCGGTTGCGGTAGGTTGATACAGCGTTGCGGGATCGAGTAACTCATCCAGCAGCAGCGGATAGCGCGCCAATTGGCTGGCAACCATTGGTGACGCGGCACACAGACGAATCAGATGACGCAGCGCGCCATGATATTCGGTGAGTAATTCCAGATAAGTGCTGCGCGTCAGCACGCCCAGCAACAACGGCGTCAGACGATTCAGCAGCACATCGGCATCTTCGCGCGGACAAACTTCACTGAGCAGACGCGGCATCAACTGGTCGAGCGCCAGACGACCACGCGGACCAATAGTCCGGCGGCTCACATCCTGGCGGAAGTTGTTCAACGCGTTGTAAAGCGCGTGACGCTGCGCATCGTCCAATTGCGGTACCACCGGGATGAGATCGCTCTCTTCCAGCGCGTCCTGCCACAGCCCGGCAAACTCGGCCAACTGCGGCTGATCGTCGACATCCGGTGCATCGTCGCCAATCAGCTCGTCAAAGATGGCGCGCACACCGGCCATTTGCAGCTCAAGCTGCGCCATCAGCGCGGTCCAGTCTGCCGCGCCCATCGCCCAGGCTAAGCGCTGGCGGTCGAGCTCGTTCTCTGGCAGCGTTTGCGTTTGCTCGTCATTAATGCTTTGCAGCAGGTTTTCCAGCCGACGCAGGAACAAATAGGCTTCACGTAGATGATCGACCTGTTTCTGACTTAACAAAGCCAGCTGACCAATTGCTTTGAGCGTAGGGAGCAAGGAGCGCAGTTGTAGTGAGCGCTCACGTCCGCCGCGAATCAGCTGGAACACCTGCACAATGAATTCCGTTTCACGAATGCCGCCGGCGCCGAGCTTAATGTTGTCTTTCAAGCCGCGTCGACGCACCTCGCGCGCAATCATGCCCTTCATGTTACGCAGCGATTGAATCACGCTGAAATCGATATAGCGGCGATAGACGAACGGCCGCAGCATTTGCTGCAATTCCTGGCTCCAGTGGCCGTGATCGTCGCCCATCAGCCGGGCTTTGACCATCGCATAGCGTTCCCAGTCGCGGCCTTGCTCCTGATAATAATCTTCCAGTGCCGCGAAACTCAGCACCAGCGGACCGCTATCACCAAACGGACGCAGGCGCATGTCCACGCGATAGACAAATCCATCCACCGTTGGTTGATCGAGCACTTTGATCAGCCGCTGCCCCATGCGCGTGAAGAATTGCGCATTGTCGAGCTCGCGCCGTCCACCTTGGGTTACGCCGTTTTCCGGCCAGGCAAAAATCAGATCGATATCAGAAGAGAAGTTGAGTTCACAGCCGCCGAGTTTACCCATGCCGAGAATCAGCATCGGCTGGGCTTCACCAGCTTCATTGCATGGCGTACCAAAGTCGCGGCTGCAATCCTGCCAAACCCAGTCGCGCGCGGCAGCGATGAGGATTTCCGCCAGCGTGCTGAGTTGCTGCAAACTTTGTTCGGTAGTGGCATGTTGCAGCGCCTGCATCCAGGCGATGCGCACCAGCATATGACGACGGAACAAACGCAGTTCACGCATCAGGGAGGTTTCATTTTCAACTGAGTGCAGCACGTCATTCAGCCAGCGGGCATAGTGCTGCCACTCATCTGGCGCAGGCGCTTGCTGTTGCAGATGATGCCACCATTCGGGATGCTGCTGCAGGTTATCGAGGATAAAGTCACTAAAGGTCAGCGCGCCCGCCTGTTCTGGCGTGAACGCTGAGGATGGCAAATTAAGTCGCTCTGCCACATTAGCCAACTGCGCCTGCATGAGCGCCGGTAACGGTAACAACATCTTCTCTCCCTGATTGGATTTTTCGTTAGCGTTTGATTCCGCTATTGAGCCAGAAAGGTGCGGGGCGCACGGCCAGGTTAACCAGATGCATTAAGCCACGTTCCTGCTTCTCTCGAATCGCATGCTGTAACTCCAGCCAACCGTCCAGCCAAACATTCACCTCTTCGGCCGGATAAGCACCCGCCAGCAGGTTCACCGCCAACAACTGGCGATTCAGGCGCGTCGCTTTATCCTGGAACTCATTGAACAGTTGAACATCAACGAATGTTTCTCTGAGATCGGCGGCAATACGACTCAGCATAATATCGCTGAAGCGTTTGAACGATCCCTGCAGCTTGCTTTTGCTCTTGTCGTCGAGCCATTTTTGCCACTGCGACTCAACCAGCCAGTGAGTAAGTGCTAACTGAGCTTCAACCGAGGTTAACGAAAAGCAGGTAGCTTCAGCATTGTTCTCATCATCGGCCAGCAACTCTTCCTGACGGGTTAATTTCTGGCGCAGATCGCTGCTGGCTTTGCGTGGCACCAACGCACCAAACAGTGAGAACGCCTGACGCAGCGTTTCCAGCGCATCAATTACCGCTGCTTTGGCATCTTTATTACCACGCAGCCACACTTCTTCGTGATATTGCCAATGATTCAGTGCCGCAGTCATTGCGTTGATCATGCCCTGCTCAACCGACGCTTTCGCGGCGATTTTCTGCAATGGCAACGTACGGATGGGGCGCGGTAAGTTACCCTGCGCCAGCTGATAGCCGCGCGCGGCTTTGCTCAGGCTGCCGAGACGTAATCCGCCCATCGTAACCAGCGCTTCAGCGAACTTCAGCATGTCATCGCGTTGACCACTTTTAAGCTCCAGCTCGACTTCATAAAGCGGTTCGCTGAATTCACCGGCAGCGACTTCGCCGCGGTCAAACGCCACTTCAATTTCGCTGTCGCCAAATTGCACCAACCAGGCTTCGCGCTGGAAATGAGTGCTGAACAGCGGCTGTAGGCGCGATTGCAGTGCAGCAATATCGGTGCCCTGCGGCCAAATCTCGGCTGGCAGGCGCGCGATATCCAGCTGCGGCTCCGTGAGATCAACATTGTATTCCGGACGCTGATGCAGACCGCCAACGGTTTTACCGGCCGCTTTCAGCGTCATTTCATAGCGTTGATCAACGCCACGAATGCGCAGGCCCATGTCCCAGCGACGCAGTTGGTTGTCGTCGGTTTCATAATAGATATTGGTCAGCTCGCGCGCGGCGAAATGCTGATGTGGCCACGCGGCAAGCTTTTCCGCCAGTTTTTCGGCGGCTTGCGGTGTAGCAATGAACTTTAATTCGATTTCGATGGTCATAATTTTTTATTCAATACGCTGCTGGCACTTACGAGTTTAATCTGGCGAAGAGTAATGCACCGGAAGCCCGCTGTCTCCGCTTTCTTGTGCTTTTACGACCCTTTTCGCACCGGATTGAGACCAGGATAGTTCTCATTCAGATTTTTGAGAAGCGTCTCCAGACTGTGCCGGTAATTTTACGCCATTAAGAAAAAACGACATCGAATGAAAAAAATCACACTTGCTGCCCTTTCTTTGCTGGCTTTCAGCGCCATCACACCTGCTCATGCTGCTGACGAAAAACGCTACATCTCCGATGAATTATCCACTTGGGTGCGCAGCGGTCCGGGCGATCAATATCGCCTAATCGGTAAGCTGAACGCCGGAGAAGAAGTGACCTTGCTGCAGACCAATAACGACTCTCAATATGGTCAGATTCGTGATGCAGAAGGCAAAACTAACTGGATTCCACTGTCGCAACTGAGCGCCAGTCCTAGCCTGCGTACTCGCGTACCACAGCTGGAGCAGCAGGTTAAAGATCTGACGGCCAAGCTAGCGAATATTGACAACAGCTGGAATCAGCGCACTTCTGAGATGCAGAACAAAGTCGCCAACAGCGACGGCACCATTGATGGCCTGAAAGCAGAAAATCAGAAGCTGAAAAATGAGCTGATTGTCGCGCAGAAGAAAGTCAGCGCCGCCAATGTGCAGCTGGATGACAAGCAGCGCACCATCATCATGCAGTGGTTTATGTATGGCGGCGGCGTGCTGGGCGTTGGTCTGCTGTTGGGTCTGTTGCTGCCGCATATGGTGCCGCGTCGTAAGAAAAACGATCGCTGGATGAACTAACGCGCCACGCAGATTTGTTCTTTTATTTAAGGGGATCGTAAGATGCCCTTTTTGGCGTGCCCGATATTTAGCCAAAGTATGCAACAATAAAGTAACAAGCGTGTTCAGCACGCAATTTTTGATCTGCCTCTGGAGTGGTTGAGTGAAGACGTTTCTGGTCGGTGGCGCAGTGCGCGATGCCTTACTGCGTTTGCCGGTAAAAGATAGAGATTGGGTTGTTGTAGGCGCGACGCCAGATGCGATGCTGGCGGAAGGTTATCAGCAGGTTGGCCGGGATTTTCCGGTTTTTTTGCATCCGCGAAGCCGTGAAGAGTATGCGCTGGCGCGTACGGAACGCAAAAGCGGCAACGGTTACACCGGCTTTGTGACGCAGTTCGCGCCGGATGTCACGCTCGAGCAAGATTTGCAGCGCCGCGATCTCACCATCAATGCCATCGCCCAAAGCGACAGCGGTGAGCTGATTGATCCGTATGGCGGTCAGCGCGACCTGGCGAAACGCCAGCTGCGCCATGTTTCCGCCGCCTTTAACGAAGATCCGCTGCGTGTACTGCGCGTGGCGCGTTTCGCCGCCCGCTTTGCCCATCTGAATTTCCGGATTGCTGATGAAACCCAGGCGCTGATGCGCGAAATGGCGGTCAGCGGCGAACTGGCGCATCTCACCGCAGAACGAGTGTGGAAAGAGACGGAAAAAGCGTTGCTGACGCGCAATCCACAGGTCTATTTCCAGGTATTACGTGATTGCGGCGCGCTGCAGGTGCTGTTCCCGGAAATCGATAATCTTTATGGCATTCCGGCCCCGATCAAATGGCATCCCGAGATTGATACCGGCATCCATGCGCTGATGACGCTGGCGATGTCCGCTGCGCTCTCGGATCAGCTTGATGTGCGTTTCGCTACGCTGTTCCACGATGTCGGTAAGGCGCTGACGCCAGCAGAAAAATGGCCGAGCCATCATGGTCATGGCCTCGCGGGCGTGCCGATTGTTGAAGCGCTGTGCCAGCGCCTGCGCGTGCCGAATCAGGTGCGTGATTTGGCGTTAGTGGTGACCGAATTTCATGACGTGGTGCACACCATTGAGCGCCAGCCAGCTGACGCGTTAATCGCGCTTTTTGATCGAATTGATGCCTGGCGCAAGCCCGATCGCGTGGAGAAGATGGCGCTGACCAGCGAAGCGGATGCGCGCGGGCGTGCGGGTCTGGAAAGCATGACTTATCCGCAAGGCGACTATTTGCGTCAGGCGTTTGCGCTGGCGCAAGCGGTGCCAACCAAAGACGTGGTGGCAGCAGGTTTTAAAGGGGCGGAAGTGCGGGAAGAGTTGACGCGTCGGCGTGTGGCGGTGCTGCAGGCGCAATTGATTAACGCGCGGCCAGTGTAACCAGCCGCGCGGGGTAACTTACATAAAGATGGCGTAAACCACGGCCGCAACAATGAAGCGGTAGATAGCGAAAGAGACGAACGAGATACGCTTGATCAGCTCAAGGAACACCTTGATCGCCAGCAGCGCCACGACGAAAGCCGTTACAAAACCGACGGCAAACATTGGGAAATCCTGCATCGTCAGGAAGCCGAGGCTCTTGTAGAGATCCAGTCCGGTGGCGCCAATCATCATCGGCACCGCCAGAATGAACGAGAACTCTGACGCCGCATAACGGCTCACGCCCATCAGCATACCGCCAGAAATCGTCGCACCTGAGCGCGAGAAGCCCGGCCACAGCGCCAGACACTGGAAGCAGCCAATCATAAATGCCTGACGGTAGGTGATATCGTCAACGCCAACCGCTTTCGGCTGCTTCGGCTTGAAGTATTCCGCCACCAGCAGCAGCACACCGCCGACCACCAGCGCATACATCACGTTGATCGGGTTAAACAGCGTTTTGATTTGGTCGTGCAGCAGCAAACCAATCACCACCGCTGGCACCATACCCAACAGAATATGAATCAGGGTTAATTTGCCCGTACCCACGCCTTCATGTTTGACCTCACCGAAGTGAATGCCGATCAAACCAAACAGGCGGCGCCAGAACATCACGACCACAGCCAGAATCGAACCGAGCTGAATCACCACTTCGAAGGTTTCAGCGGTCTGGCCTTCAAAACCCAACAGATGGCCAACAATAATCATGTGGCCCGTGGAAGAGACCGGCAGGAATTCCGTGAGGCCTTCTACAACCCCCAGGATTGCAGCTACCCAAAGCTGGTGAATGTCTGCCATCAAAATATTTCCTCTATCCGTTTTAAACAGTAAAAAGGCGGTCGCAAAGGGCTACCGCCTGAAATTATGCCTGCGTCACGCTGAAGGAAACCTTAAGAAATTCGGTCACTTCCTGCTGGTTAGCGCAACGGCCTCAAGTGAGACACACCATAATTTGGTTTGGTTTCATTGTGATGGCAATCACGGAAGATTTATTTCGGAATAGTCCCGCGCTCAATACGTACGCCAACGCTGGCCGCCTGCGCTACAGCGCCCGGTTTGCCTACCTTTATGCGCACGCCGGGGGTTTTGAAACGATTCATCAACAGATCGGCGATTTCTTCTGCTACCCTTTCGACCAGGGCGAAACGCTGGCCTTGCAGATGATTGAGGATCATTTCCGTGACATCGGCGTAGCTCAGACAATCATTCACATCGTCGCTGGCGGCGGCGTGACGGTTGTCCCACGCCATTTCGACATCGAGCACCAGCTTCTGCTGCATGCCTTGTTCCCAGTCGTAAACGCCAATAGTTGTGAACACGGTAAGCTGCTCGATAAATACGATATCCATGATGTCAGTCTCTGTTTTTGGCTAAGCCGGATACCACTTCCGGCGGATTATGCGTATTATCCACGCTTATCGAGAACA
The DNA here is from genome assembly GCF_054823405.1 of Kluyvera sp. 1366. Lineage (NCBI taxonomy): Bacteria > Pseudomonadati > Pseudomonadota > Gammaproteobacteria > Enterobacterales > Enterobacteriaceae > Kluyvera > Kluyvera sp. 1366. The sequence goes on along the minus strand of NZ_JBTRDW010000007.1, from coordinate 192,141 downwards.
AAACGACCCAAAAGGAACGGTACGACGCTATGAGTGCTATCGCGCTTGGTATGATTATTTTCGCGTATCTTTGCGGCTCGATTTCCAGTGCGATATTGGTCTGTAAACTGGCTGGTTTACCCGATCCGCGCTCGCAAGGCTCAGGCAATCCTGGCGCGACCAACGTTTTGCGCATTGGTGGCAAAGCCGCCGCTGCGGCGGTGCTGATTTTTGACGTGGCAAAAGGCATGCTGCCGGTGTGGATCGCTTATCTGCTGCACGTTGCCCCGCTCTATCTTGGCCTCACGGCGATTGCCGCCTGTCTGGGCCACATCTATCCGGTGTTCTTTCGTTTTCGCGGCGGTAAAGGCGTGGCGACGGCCTTTGGTGCGATTGCGCCGATTGGCTGGGATTTGACGGGATTGATGACCGGAACCTGGCTGCTGACGGTGCTGCTAAGCGGCTATTCATCACTTGGCGCGATTGTCAGCGCGCTGATCGCACCGTTTTACGTGTGGTGGTTCAAACCGCAATTCACTTTCCCCGTTTCGATGCTCTCGTGTCTGATTCTGTTGCGGCACCACGACAACATCCAGCGCCTGTGGCGCGGCCAGGAAAATAAGATCTGGAAGCGGAAAAAGAAGAAATAAAAAAACCGGCGCAAGGCCGGTTTTTTATTTTAGATGGCGGGCAATTCTGCCAGCGGCCAGCGCGGCCGCACGCTGACGCCGAGCCCACCGCTGGTGCCGCCTTTGAGGCGCACCATGCCCGCGTAAGCAATCATCGCGCCGTTATCGGTGCAAAACTCAGGGCGCGCGTAAAACACTTCGCCGCCACGCTTTTGCATCATCTCGGCCATGCGCTCACGCAACGTGCGGTTCGCGCTGACGCCACCCGCAATCACCAAACGTTTAAAGCCAGTTTGCTCAAGCGCGCGTTTGCACTTAATCATTAAGGTATCAACCACCGCATCTTCAAATGCGCGGGCGATATCCGCGCGAGCTTGCTCGTCGCCCTGATTCTCGCGAATGGTATTCGCCGCAAAGGTTTTCAGGCCGGAGAAGCTGAAATCCAGCCCCGGACGATCGGTCATTGGCCGCGGGAAGCGGAAACGGTTTGGCGTGCCTTGCTGCGCCATACGCGACAGCATCGGTCCGCCGGGATAATCCAGCCCCAGCAGCTTGGCGGTTTTATCGAACGCTTCGCCAGCCGCATCGTCAATCGATTCGCCCAATAAGGTGTATTCACCAATGCCGGTCACGCTGATCAATTGCGTATGCCCGCCGGAAACCAGCAGCGCGACAAACGGGAATTCCGGCGGATTCTCTTCCAGCATCGGCGCCAGAAGATGCCCTTCCATATGATGCACCGGCACCGCCGGCACATTCCAGGCGAACGCCAACGCTCGGCCAATGGTGGCGCCAACCAGCAGCGCGCCCACCAATCCGGGCCCGGCGGTGTAGGCGACGCCGTCAATCTGTTGTGGCTCAAGGCCCGCTTCTTTCAGTGCCGCCTGAATCAGCGGCACGGTTTTACGGACGTGGTCACGCGATGCCAGTTCCGGCACCACGCCGCCGTAATCGGCATGCAGTTTCACCTGGCTATATAGTTGATTTGCCAGCAGACCGGACGCATCGTCGTAAATCGCGATGCCGGTTTCATCGCAGGACGTTTCAATACCCAGAACTCGCATAGCTTTTATCACCCTCTTCGTGCGGCGCGCAGTGTAACACAGGCAATTCTCACGCCAGAGACTTTGCCCCTGAAAAAGTGTTTTTCTGTCGCACAAAGAGTGCGCTATACTCCACGGCCTGAAAAAACCGGCAGCCGCGATGGCATATGCCCCTGTTGGTTCTAAATTATACATGGTGCTTTACAAGTCGGCCGCGGCTGGAGTAAAATGCTGCACCATTTTGAAATGTGCTGGCGCCGCAGTCAGCAGCAAAAACCGAATTTTATCGAGGTAAGAGTTACATGCCGGTAATTAAAGTACGTGAAAACGAGCCGTTCGACGTAGCACTGCGTCGCTTTAAGCGTTCATGCGAGAAAGCAGGTGTTTTGGCAGAAGTTCGTAGCCGTGAGTTCTACGAGAAGCCTACCACTGAGCGTAAGCGCGCTAAAGCATCTGCAGTTAAGCGTCATGCCAAGAAACTGGCTCGCGAAAACGCACGCCGCACTCGTCTGTACTAATTTCTTGCGGAAGCTTGCTTCCGCCGCGTGATAAACGCAGACAGAGTCAAGTAAAAGGCCGTGCTTTCCGAAAGGAAGCGCGGCTTGTTGTCGTTTATGAGCTGAAAAATCGGGGCTTATGGCTGGACGAATTCCACGCATATTTATCAACGACTTACTTGCCCGCACGGACATCGTGGATATTATCGATGCCCGCGTTAAGCTGAAAAAGCAGGGTAAGAACTATCACGCGTGCTGTCCTTTTCATAACGAGAAAACCCCCTCTTTCACCGTAAGCGGTGAGAAGCAGTTCTATTACTGCTTCGGCTGTGGCGCCAAAGGCAACGCCATCGACTTCCTGATGAATCACGATCGTCTGGAGTTTGTTGAGAGCGTTGAGGAGCTCGCCACGCTTCATGGCTTAGAAGTGCCGTATGAAGCGGGCAACGGTCCTAGCCAGATGGAGCGCCATCAACGTCAAAGTCTTTATCAGTTGCTGGATGGCCTGAACGGCTTCTATCAACAGAGCCTGCGTAATCCACAAGCGCAATCTGCACAGAACTATCTCGCCACGCGCGGTCTTAGTCAGGAAGTGATCGATCACTTCGCTATCGGCTATGCGCCTGCGGGTTGGGATAATGCTCTGAAGCGCTTTGGACAGCAGAAAGACGATCGCGAATCGCTGATGGAAGCGGGCATGTTGGTCAGCAATGACTCTGGCCGCACCTACGATCGCTTCCGCGATCGTGTGATGTTCCCTATTCGTGATAAGCGTGGCCGCGTGATTGGTTTTGGTGGCCGCGTGCTGGGCAACGATACGCCGAAGTATCTGAACTCACCGGAAACACCGATTTTCCATAAAGGCCGCCAGCTATACGGACTTTATGAAGCGCAGAAAAATCATCCGCAACCCGCGCGTTTGCTGGTTGTCGAAGGTTATATGGACGTGGTGGCGCTGGCGCAGTTTGGCATCGATTATGCCGTAGCTTCGTTGGGCACTTCGACCACCGCTGAACACGTTCAGCTGCTTTATCGCTCAACGGATACCGTGATTTGCTGTTACGACGGTGACCGCGCCGGACGTGAAGCGGCATGGCGTACGCTCGAAACCGCATTGCCTTACATGAATGATGGTCGTCAGCTACGCTTTATGTTTTTGCCCGATGGCGAGGATCCGGACACGCTGGTACGCAAAGAGGGCAAAGCAGCCTTTGAAGCGCGGATGGAGCAGGCTACACCGCTCTCCACATTTTTGTTCGACAGCCTGATGCCGCAAGTGGATTTGAGTACACGCGATGGCAAGACCAAGCTGGCGACCTTGGCGTTACCGCTGATTAGTCAAATTCCCGGTGAAACGCTGCGCATTTATATGCGTCAAACCTTGGGTAATAAACTCGGGATTCTTGACGATAACCAGTTAGACAAGCTGATGCCGAAGCTGGCAGAAAGCGGAGTGCTGCCAACTGCCCCACCGTTGAAGCGCACCACCATGCGCGTATTGATCGCGTTATTAGTGCAGAATCCGCAATTTGCCTCCATCGTGCCTACACTGGATGGACTGGAGCAGTCAAAAATGGCGGGTTTACCGCTATTTGTGGAGTTAGTCAGCCGTTGTACAGAGAATCCTGGCCTGACCACCGGACAGCTACTAGAGTTATATCGCGGAACAAATTTTAGCCAGCCCCTTGAAACACTGGCCACCTGGAACCACATGATAGTGGATGAAGAGGCGGAAGAAGTGTTCCAGGATTCACTGGCGAGCATTTACGATTCCGCACTCGAACAGCGCCTTGAAGCGCTGATCGCACGCGAGCGAACGGAAGGCCTAAGCGCCGTCGAACGCCGTGAATTCTGGGCTTTAAGCCAGGCATTAGCGAAAAAATAAGATTTTAACGGGATCAGAACTGCAAGTACGTTAAAAACAGCATTCTGGTTCAGTGATTTCCGGAATGATAGACGCGATAAGCGAAGCCGGAAACACACAGCACAAATTTAGAGGCGTCAACGTCGCAGCCAGTTTCAGTGCTGCCAGCGCACAGCAACCGGAGCGTACTGAAGTACGTGAGGATTGCGAGCACTGCCTGCACTGAAAATGGCAAGTAAGTTAGCCTCGGAAAGAACACAAGCGGCTTAAGTGCCGATTATAGATGGGCTTCAGCCCTGGCCGCGATGTAGGCAGCGGCAAAAACACAACGCCTTCACTGTTATAGTTGGCTCGCGCCGACCGACACCAATCTAATTAACAGAAGTGTGGATACCGTCTTATGGAGCAAAACCCGCAGTCACAGCTTAAGCTACTTGTCACCCGTGGTAAGGAGCAAGGCTATTTGACCTATGCTGAGGTCAATGACCATCTGCCGGAAGATATCGTCGACTCCGATCAGATCGAAGACATCATCCAGATGATTAATGACATGGGTATTCAGGTTGTTGAAGAAGCGCCTGATGCTGATGATCTGATACTGAATGAAAACAGCTCCGATACTGACGAAGATGCCGCAGAAGCCGCCGCTCAGGTTTTATCCAGTGTTGAATCTGAAATTGGCCGTACCACCGACCCGGTGCGCATGTACATGCGCGAAATGGGTACCGTTGAACTGCTGACGCGCGAAGGCGAAATTGACATCGCTAAGCGCATCGAAGACGGTATCAACCAGGTCCAATGCTCTGTAGCCGAATATCCGGAAGCGATCACCTATCTACTCGATCAGTATGATCGCGTTGAAGCGGGCGACTATCGCCTGTCTGACTTGATCATCGGCTTCATCGATCCTAATGCGGAAGAAGATATCGCGCCGACCGCCACGCACGTGGGTTCTGAGTTATCTCAGGAAGATCGTAACGACGATGAAGAAGAAGATGAAGAGGATGACGACAGCTCTGACGACGATAATTCTATCGATCCAGAACTGGCTCGCGAGAAGTTTGGCGACCTGCGTACGCAGTATGAAACCACGCGTACCGTCATCAAAGCGAAAGGTCGCAGCCATGCTGACGCCGTAGCCGAAATCCAGAATCTCTCTGAAGTGTTCAAGCAGTTCCGCCTGGTACCGAAGCAGTTCGACTACCTGGTAAACAATATGCGTGAAATGATGGAGCGCGTGCGTACGCAAGAGCGCCTGATCATGAAGCTGTGTATTGAACTGTGCAAGATGCCGAAGAAAAACTTCATCACGCTGTTCACCGGCAACGAAACCAACCCAAGCTGGTTCAAAGCCGCGCTGGCGATGAACAAGCCTTGGTCTGAGAAGCTGCTGGAAGTTGAAGATGATGTGAATCGTTCGCTGTACAAACTGCAGCAGATCGAAGAAGAAACCGGCTTGACCATCGAGCAGGTGAAGGACATTAACCGTCGCATGTCTATCGGCGAAGCGAAAGCGCGCCGTGCGAAGAAAGAGATGGTTGAAGCAAACTTACGTCTGGTTATCTCTATCGCCAAGAAATACACCAACCGTGGTCTGCAGTTCCTCGATCTGATTCAGGAAGGCAACATCGGTCTGATGAAAGCCGTTGATAAGTTTGAATATCGTCGTGGTTATAAGTTCTCAACTTACGCCACATGGTGGATCCGTCAGGCTATCACCCGCTCTATCGCTGACCAGGCGCGCACCATCCGTATTCCGGTGCATATGATTGAGACCATCAACAAACTCAACCGTATTTCGCGTCAGATGCTGCAGGAGATGGGTCGCGAACCGACGCCGGAAGAGCTGGCTGAACGTATGCTGATGCCTGAAGATAAGATCCGCAAAGTGCTGAAAATCGCTAAAGAGCCGATCTCTATGGAGACGCCGATTGGTGATGATGAAGATTCGCATCTGGGCGATTTTATCGAAGACACTACGCTGGAGCTGCCGCTGGATTCCGCAACCTCGGAAAGCCTGCGCTCAGCGACCCACGACGTGTTGGCTGGCCTGACCGCGCGCGAAGCGAAAGTGCTGCGTATGCGTTTCGGTATCGATATGAACACCGACCACACGCTGGAAGAGGTTGGAAAACAGTTTGATGTAACGCGTGAGCGTATTCGTCAGATCGAAGCCAAGGCGCTGCGTAAACTGCGTCACCCAAGCCGCTCAGAAGTACTGCGTAGCTTCCTCGACGATTAATCGTTGTCTAGACGAAAAATCCCTGGCTTGCCGGGGTTTTTTATTGCCTGAAGAATAGCTCTTTCACGCGTTGTTCTGCAGCCAATCATGCAGTTGGCGATAGGATGCGGCCATCTCTTCCAGCGTCGCACGATTTAACCCGCTCGGATTAGGCAGCACCCACAAACGCGTTTCACCCAGCGTTTGCGGCTGCTCGCCCCACTCAACTTTGCGCTGACGAAACGCTTTCTGAAAAGCATCCTTGCCCAACACCGCCAACGCACGCGGCTGATAGTGCAGAATCTTTTGTTGCAGGCGTGAACCACCGTCGCGTAATTCATCGCCGTCCAACTCGTTAGCCTGCACCGTTGGACGCTCCACCAGCATGGTGATGCCACAGCCAGTTTCCAGCAGCCGCTGCTCCTGCTCGGGCTTAAGTAACTCGCGCGTAAAGCCGGCCTGATAAATCACCTTCCAAAAGCGATTACCGGGATGCGCAAAGTGAAATCCGGTGTGCGCCGACGATTTGCCCGGATTGATGCCACAAAACAGCACCTGTAAATCAGGCGCAATAATGTCGCGGATATCGTGCTCGCTCATGCCATCTCCAGTCCGGCGCGTTGTTTTACCGACCGACGACTGCTCGCCAGCATCGTACGTGCTTCCTCGTCGTCCGGACAAGCGCGTGCCATTGCCACCGCGCCAACCATCTCAGCCAACATGGTGGTCGCGGCGTCATCCGCATGCGGATGGTTAAGTTCATGTAGCGTCAACGCCAGGCGCTGCCGCATCGCTTCTCGGCGCTGGGAAAATAGTGTGCGCGCCTCAACCGATAAATGTGCCATTTCACTCACCAGCGCAGGCAGCGGACAGCCTTCACCCGGCGTGTTGCAATGATGCTCGGATAAATAGCTATCGATTAACTGACTCAGTCGTTCAGCGGGATCGTTAATTGAGGTGATATCCGCAAAGCGGCGCGCCGAATCGGCAAACATCTCAGCGATCACCGCTTGCACTAAATCTTCGCGCGAGGCGAAGTGGGCATAAAAGCCGCCGTGCGTTAAGCCCACGCGCTTCATCAGCGCCGCGACACCGATGCTTTCAGTGCCGTTCTCGCGCATTACCACAGAGGCTTCATCCAGAATGCGCTGTCGCGTACGCGCTTTATGGCTCAGCTTTTCCATCTTCATTGACTCCGATATCGTTGATAGCAATCAGTGTAATTATTACAACCATCATATTCTAGCTTGACGACAAATATTATGGTCGTCATATTAAACCTCGTAAATATGATAACCATCATTTAAAGGAATACACCATGTCACAACACCTGGCTTTAATCACCGGCGCATCAAGCGGAATTGGCGCGACCTATGCAAAACAGCTGGCAGCACGCGGCACAAACTTGATTCTGGTGGCGCGCGATGCAGCCAGGCTCAATCTGTTGGCGCAATCTTTGTGTGAATCACATGGCGTTGAAGTCAGCGTGTTAGCGGCCGATCTCACCAACCATGATGATTTGCAAAGAGTCGATCACGAAATCCAGCAAAATAAAGCGATTACTCTGCTGGTAAACAATGCGGGCATGACGGTTGAAGGTGAATTCATCGACGGTGACATCGCGAAAATTCAAACAATGCTGACGTTAAATATCGTGGCGCTGACACAGCTGGCCCACACTGCTGCGCAGGCGTTTCGTGCACGTCGCAATGGTACGATAGTGAATATTGCTTCAGTGCTAGCGCTAGTGAGCGAATCGGCGAATCGGCGAATGGCGCGTACAACGCCAGCAAAGCGTATGTGCTTTCCCTGACCCGTAATTTGCATCGTGAATTAGCCGAAAGCGGTGTGCGTATGCAGGCGGTGTTGCCAGGCTTAACGCGTACCGAGATCTTCGAGCGCGCAGGAAAATCCATTAACGAAATTCCCGCTGAGATGCTGATGGAAGTGGATGATTTAGTCTCGGCTGCGCTACGTGGACTTGATGCCGGCGAGTTGGTGACCATCCCATCCGTTGAAGATGTGCAGCTTTGGCAGAGCTATGAAGAAGCACGCATCGCCATATTGCCGTTCATCTCGCTTAACAAGCCTGCATCACGCTATTTGTAGCATAAGCAAACTTTCGAATGAGCCTGGTCTCAAAAACCAATGCTGGTTGGGCGCTTAATAAGCGTAGAGCGTGGGACGATAGAATTTTCTTTTGAGATCAATGAGTCAGCTATTGCTGTAATTTTCACCATCCAAATGGCGAACTCTGGATCACCCTAACAAGATACTCTATAATCCCCGCTCCGCTGGCCCCTTAGCTCAGTGGTTAGAGCAGGCGACTCATAATCGCTTGGTCGCTGGTTCAAACCCAGCAGGGGCCACCAAATTTAGTGATTAAAATCATGCATTTAAGCCACCCTTAGCGGTGGCTTTTTTGTTTCCTCATTTCAAAGTGGCGATGAAATGGCGATGGAAATTTACTGCTAGCACTCTCAGTCCAGCAATCGAGGCCGGGCTGCAACTGATTTAGAGGGACTCTAGATGAAATGCTTGAACGTCGTTTTGATTAGCACGTCTTTACTGTTTGCCTCATCTGTTACGGCAAAAGAAACAGACGCCGCCGTTCTGAAAAGTAAACTCAAACCTTGGCAACCTTCAGAGATCACAGTCAGCGGTGAACAAATCACAGTGGTTACACCGAGTGCAGATATCAATTCAGAGATTTACAGCGCAATTATTTCCGGCGGGGTATGTACACCAATCTGGACAAAGGATGTGCCTTCGAGCTATCTGAAAGATATTAAGCAAATCAACGTGACCAATAAGTTTAAGACTATTGGTTTCTCTTTCGAAAATCCGCTTAACGTCTGTAAAGAAATGGGGGACTTGATGGAAAAGCCCGCTGCAGCATTGATGCTCGGCAACACCCATACCTACAACGGTAAGTAGTTGGTAATAAAAAACCCCGTGTAAACGGGGTTCTAGTTTGAATTCACATTTAGTGAAGCAATGATGGTTGGCTTGTATGTCCGCCGTTACTTGCGAAAACAGGTACTCTATTTACTTGCCCCGGACTAACGATAATCATTGCCAGTGTCTCATGCGTTTTAAACGAGCAGCTGCAATTGATGTTTTGGCACTGGTGGTAACGTTCTTTAGTTTCTTTCGATATGTATCTGCTGCTTTTGGCGTGTGCGGCGGTCTGGCATAGCGGGCAATGCATCATCGGTATCGTCTCCCTGTTGGCTCGTAGGTTTAATACTCCACATTCACAAAAAGAGCAACAAAATTCACTTATTGTGAATCACCATTATCCGATTCTGCCTCGAACTCTATATCGGAAAGTAGCACCTCGAACTCAAGCTGTGTTGTGTATCCGCTATTGCTCAAGTTATGTGTCACCTTGCTGATAATCCAAGGCTGTACATCGATCACCGATTTAAACCCGTTTACTCTTACTGGCGTTTCTGGGTAGAGATCAGCACGCCCCATAGCCAGCGTAAGCGAGAATTCAGCGACACCGCGTTGCAGCTTTTCCCATTTAGCTTTAGCGGCGCGCATCGCTGTTGCTTTGCTGGAGTAGACCGTCGTCAGTATAAATACATTATCTTCGTTACCGGCTAGGTAATCCCCCTCCTTTGCCTCTGGTGTCTTGACTGCTTTCGCCTTGATCTTTTTCGCGGCGGGATGCTGGAGCGCGCGCAGGTGCTGTACTTTAGGCTTTCGCTGCAGCTTTACTTTCTTCGGTTTCGGGTCTTTAGTATGCAGCCAACTCGCCGACACGCCGGTGTAAGCGCCGCGATCAGCAATAGTGAAACTATGCCGATCGCCATCTTTGCGCGTGATGGTCATCTGAGGAATGGGCTTACCACCGATAGTGACGCCGTTACCCGGTCGGATGAATAACAACCGCCCGGCCTTGACTGCTGCCACCGCGCCATAAAGTGTGGCGAGGCGTGTCAGAAACTTAGCATCGGTTTCCTGCGTCTGGTCAATGTGAGCAACAGCGATTCCTGCGAAACCATCTGCCAGCATGGGTTTCAGGTTATTCCGCCCGGCAATCTGCGTAACGATATCGCCCAATGTGGTTTCATGATACGAAGCTTCACGCCGGGAATTCAGAGAACCGCGAAAGTCTGCACTACGCGCACGAATGGTCATGGTATCCGGCGCGCCGTGATGTTCCACCTCATCAACAGTAAAATTACCCTTGCCGATTAATGCCTGCCCTACCCAGCCAAGAAACAACGTCACGAGAGCACCTCGAACCGGCATCGCCAGTTGACCGTCAGCGTCATCCAGCTCGATATCGAGCTGGTCAGCTTCAAAGCCACGGTTATCGGTCAGCGTAAGCGATATCAGGCGATCACGAATGTTCGCTGTGACATCCTTTGAATTGACCGTCAACATGAAATCAGGTGTTAACCGCGCGCCCATCTGCACCGGCAGGCCACTGATACCGGTCATCCGATCAACCCTCCCGCCTGTGAAATGAGACTGCCGGCCGCTGACTTAACGCTACCGATGGCCGATGTGATTTGCCCTGGCAGATTTCCCACCCCGCTAATAAGTCCGTCAGCCTGCTTTTTCAGATCACCAAACATCGAGGTGAGGGATTCATCCACTCGCAGAAGGCTAAGGGTGAACATGATTTTACTGGCGGCACCGTTGGGGAAAAATTCGCTGTGCGTATTGGAAATGCTCTCAATTACATACATGCCGTAAATCATGCCGCTGCCACCAATCAAAGGCCATGCCATTCCCTGATCGGCAAGTAGTCGGACGGTCATCAGTGATACAGCGCCGCCGGTAATTTCCGGGCGAAGCTCGCCCGACAACGTAATTTTTTCATCGCCCGGCCCGATAAATTGAGCTGCCGGGCGCTGACCAAAGCGGCTGTTAGTCGGCCAGCGATAATCGATGTTCTGCTGCAGTTCGCCATAGGGCAACGTCTGGCGCATAAACGGCATCATGCCGTAAATCATCATCATCGTTTAATCCTCCCAGCCCATTTTACTGCGATTTTTAGCCTGTTGATTACGCTGCTCACGCGCCTGATGCTGCGCCATAAGTGCAAGCGCATCATCTTTGGTCATGCCCGGATGCATGTGAATATCGTACTGATAACTGTTCTGACTGCTGTCGATATAACCGCCTGCCGCTGAAGGTGCGGAGACAGGCCGATAAGGTGCGCCACCTGTTGCCAGACTGTATTGCAACCCGCCCGTATTAACGCCAGCGCCGCCGGTCGCCATCGGATCAGGTGAAGGCACCTTATCTTTGAGACCGTCGGATTTCGTGTCGATGATGCCGAGTTTTTCCAGCACCCAATCAATGCCGTTACGGAGTTGATCGAGTGCATGGCTCGGAATCTTCAAAGCCTCGGCTAGCATGTTGCCGAACTTTTTGCCCATCTCACCGGCAGAGGCCAGTTCTGATTGGGTGGACTTAACCGGCTCCAGCAGCTTTCCAAACCAGTCCCATAGCCATTTAATTTTGTCACCCACGGCTGCAAAAATTGGCGTAAGCGTACCGAATGAATCACCTATCGGCCCCATCGCCGCAGTGACCCCCTCAGCCATTCCAGAAATGAATGCGCTGATTGGCTCCCAATATTTTCGAACCAGCAATGCACCGGCCACGATTGCCGCCGCCACCGCGACAACTGGTAATGTGATTGTGCCCAAAGCTGCAGCTATCGAGCCGCCCGCGATACTGAATGCCGTGCCCAGCAAGCCAGCTCCCGCAATCAATAGATTGACGCCAGCTATTACAGGCCACGCAACCAGACCAATTGCTCCCAGCACGCCGACGATGATCAGACCAGCACCTGCAATTTTCCCTAACCCACTTGCCACTTCAGGGTTAGCTTTAATCCAGTTATCAATTTTCAATAGATAATCAGCCGTTCCCTGTGTGAGCTTACGAAGGCCGCTATCCTGCTGGTCGAATAAGTCTGTACCGATTGCTTCATAGGCCGACTGAAGCTGTTTAAGATCACCACCGAGGTTGTCCTGCATTACCTCGACCAGCTCTGCCGTTTTGCCGTCTGAAGCCTTAAAGCTGACTGTCAGCTGATCAAGCTTGCCGGAAGATGCCGCAGCCATAAGAACCGCCGCCGAGGAGCTTGCCTCCTCACCGAAGATGGTTTTCATGTATTCCGCGCGCTGCCCGGTTCCCAGCTTGTTTCGGTCAAAGCTGGCTTGCATCTCTTTCAGGATGGTAAAGATTGGGCGTGTGTTACCTTTCTTGTCGGCGGTTTTAATTCCTAACTCTGATATCGCTTTATACGCCTGTCCGGTAGGTGCCTGCAGGCGACTCAATACCGCGCGGCTTCCTGTCCCCGCCATTGAGCCGGTAATCTTGGCATCATGCAGCGCACCGACCATTGCCGCAGCCTGCTCAATACTCACACCGGCATTTTTAGCAACCGGCGCAGCATAGGTGAGCGCATCACTCAACCCATCAAAATCAGCGGCCGTTTTATTCATGGTCATCGACAGCACATCGCCAATATGCGCAACCTTGTCATTGGAAAGCTGGAATGCTGATTTCATCCCCATTAACAGACCGGCGTTTTCTTCCATCGTGCGCTTGTTTGCCAATGCCATGTTGAGGGTAACCGGAGTTACTGCCTGAATTGCTGCAGCATCTCCGCCACCTTTGGCGATGATAATCTGCGCGCCTGCCGCATCATCAGAGGAAGCCGCAGTGGTATCGCCGAGCTGCCTTGCCTGTGCTCGCAGCGCTTTCATTTCTGCCGAATCTTTGGATAGTCCGAGCACAGCCTGTAGCTCAGAGTTTTTCTGTGCAAAATCAAAGCCCGGCGTAAGCAGCGTTTTTGCTGCCATTGCACCCACCGTTGCTGCACCGATTCCAGCAGCTCCGGTATTGCGCACTTTTGCCGACAACTCCTGCCCGCGCCGATAACGCTCGCTGGTTCGGTTTAGCCTCTCCTGCTGTGCGTTCAGCCGCTGCAATTCCTGCTTCTGACGACTAAGGCTGAGCGTTGCCATTGCTGAGGCAGATTTCAGCCGCTGCTGCTCACTGCTAAGGTTGCGTGTGGAAATGCCAGCAGCCTTAAGCGCCTCACGCTGCTGTTGAACTGACAGGCGCAAAGAGTTCGATTTGGTTTGTAACTCTGCTGCAGCCTGCCGCGCCTTTTCAAGAGCACGCGCCTGCTGTGCTGTTGGCCGCTCTGTGTTTCTGAAAGCCACAGCCAATGCAGCCGCTTCAGCTTTGGCATTTTTCAGGCTTTGTTGCGTGACGGCCAGTTGTGCGCTGGCTTTACGGAAGCCTTCAATCTTACCCGCCTGCGCATCCAGCTCCTTGATGTTGGCTTGCGTCCGGCGAATCTCAGAGGCAAGCCCTTTGGTCGCTTTCTCAACGGCTTTAAATGGGCGAGAGGCTTTGTCTACCGCGTTCAGCAGTACCTGCACTTTGAGGTTATTGCTCATCCGGTGTTGCTCCGCTACGGATAAAGGCTTTGTGCCGCCAGCCCATTAATTCAGACAGCGGCATGTCATACATTTCAGAGGGGGGCCAGTGGAATATCGTGGCAATATCGGCCATCAGATCATTAACCGTCAGGTCGGACGGCCAATCTATTCGTCCGACTTCGACGATAAAAAACCGATCACCTTACCCGCTAGCGCAATCAAATCAGCCGGATCAAGGTTATTGCATTCCGCTTTAGTCAGCGAGGGTGCGGTGATGCGCGGCAGCACGATAATTAGCGAGTCCACATCCGAACCTGCTAGGTCTGAAAGGCGCACTCCGCGCAGGCTTCCGGCAGTCGGTTTAATCAGCTCGACCTGCTTAATCTCGGTGTCGCCGCGTTTGAGTGGCGTTTCAAATACCACGGTGTTTTCGTTGTTCATAGTAGTGATCTCTATTCACTGTAGTCAGGGAAAGCCAGCGCCGGTCTGGCGCTGGTATTGGGTTTATACCAGGCCGATGTTTTTACGGCGCTGTTCAAGGCGATCAACGCCGTTAACCTTCTCCACCATGTTGATGGTGTCGATCTCGATCAGCTCTTTGCCGTTCCACGTCAGTTTGTAGTAGGTGCACTTCGAGGTGATTTTGGTCTCGGTATCCTCGCCCTGTTTGGCTTCACCAAAGTCAAAGCTCTGGTGCTTACCGCGCACCTCAACCTCTACCGCGATCTCTTCGCCGGTATCGTCGCGCTGATAAGAACCGGTGAAACGCAGCGGCACGGCGGATGCGCCCCACTGCGTGAGCACTAGTTCATCAAGCCCGCCTATGCTCCATTCAACATCAAGCGCGTCATCTTCCAGACCGTTGTCGATGTGCGCCGCGCCGCTCATGCCGCCCGCGCGGTATGGATCGAGCTTGCGCGCCAGCTTCGGCAGCGTGACGGCGGTAACGATGCCCTGATAGCTGTTTGCATCATTGAAAAGGTTCATCGCCTTTAGTTTGCGTGGCAGTGCCATTTATCCGGCTCCTTAGCTGTTAACGGATGCGGCGAAGTTCGCCAGATAGGTGTCGGTGATACGCTGGCGTAAAGTCAGGTCTTCCAGCGGCGGCACCGGCGTGTAGTCGTAATCGATAAAGAGCTTGCCCGCTTTCAGCGTGTCTTTATCATTGGCGCTTTCGTCGTACCAGGCGGACGCGCCCAGCAGATAACCGGCGTTGACCAGCTCGCGAAATTTCGCGTTGATGCCCGCAATAATTTCGCGCACCAGTACCGGCGTCAGCGGCTTATCTACCGCCCACATATGCGCCTCGGCCATCGTGTCAGCCAGCACCTGTGCGGTTCGGGTGTAGTTCTCAAACTGGAACAGTGGATCGTCGCTGCAGGTACGGTTGCCCCAGAAGCGGAAACCATCTTTGCGAATTAGTGTGGTGACGTCCGCCTCGTTGAGCAGGTCGGCATCGGTGCCGGTCTGCTGCAGATCCCAGAATACCGACGCGGAGATACCGGTCACGCCGTTTACGCCAACGTTCGACAGGGTTTTATGCCAGCCGGTATCGTTGTCGATTTTGGCGCGTAGGCCCAGCGCGCGGGCGGTGGCGTAAGCCACATCAGATTTATTTGCGGTGGTATTCCATGCGAGGAAATCCGGCCAGATCACCATCAGCTCACGCTGGCTGAAGTTTTCGCGATACAGGCGGGCTTCGGAAACGGTTTTGCACTCCCACGCCGACACATAAGCGAAGGCGCGCAGTTGCTGCGCGATACTGGCTAGCGCGGTGGCAACTTCCAGCGAGTCGAGGCCCGGCACGCCGAGAATACGCGGCTTAACGTCGAGCTGCGTCTGTGCGGCAAGCAGCGCTTTCATGCCGGTGTACTGGCCGTTTTGGTCAGTGCCGCCGATGATATTGGAAATGGTTTCAGCTTCGTCCGCGCCTTCTGCCACGCGCACCACCACGGTGACGGGCTTTGACTGATCGGCGATAGCCTGTAGCGAGGCAGAGAGCGTGCCTTTCACGCCAGCCTTGCCAACTGCGCCCTGCACGTTGGTGACTAGTACCGGCGTATTAAGCGGGAACGTTGCCGCATCCGCGTCCTGCGCCGTGCAGACCATGCCGACAATTGCGGTTGATACGGTGGAGATGGTGCGCGTGCCGTCGTTGATTTCGACGACGCGCACACCGTGATGATAATCTGCCATCTGTTACACTCCTGGTTAAAGGTGTGCTCAGGATGTCAGCTCAGGCGGGACGGTGCATGTCGTTGCGGTTTGCTGGCCAACTATCGGACAGAAAAGGAAACCCTCACAAGGGGTATTAATAAGTTATTCAGCATCAAAAGCGCTGGGGTCTGCTGGCCAGTTTTCTAAAGGCTGTGTAATATCGGACTGGCTCAGCAACACACGATATTTCTTCATCGCGGTTAACATCTCATTATCTCCGTCTTTTTCCATACCAAACTCAATTGCATCCTGTAATGTCTGAATTTTTTCGCCTGCATCTTTCAGACGCGCAGATAAAATCGCTTTGCTGGCCTCAGCCGACAGAACAGCCACCATTGGCTTACCATGAACTATTTTGCTTTTAACGTACTGACAGTCTGGCCCGATAGATTCAAATTCCTGCTGCGTAATCTCTGCGAGTTTGCTCTCCGAATATGCGTCAGCTTGTTCAGGAGTGAAGGCGATTAGCATCCCGACTATGTATTTTTGGTCGTTTAAAGCGATAAAGTAGCGGTTCTCGTATGCGTGCGGCAGCTGCGTTGCTGTATCAGTGATTACTTCATTTTCATCGTTCATAATTATCACCAGAATGCTAATAAGTTAATGTTTAAAGGCCCGTCATTATTGTTATAGATGCCGCAATTATTTGGCCCAACACCGGTCAGCCACACGGAAGGAGCGCCATTTATTGCCCCTATAAGTACGCAGGGTGCAGCTGAAAAACCTGCAGGAAACGTCCAGGTGGCATTGGATTTTGCCCCAATAGTCATATTTGTTCGGCACCACTGTCCTCCGCCGGGAAGCTTGTTCCAGGCACCATTACCATTTGAGCCAGACTGAAATTGATCAAGCCGCACGGCATGCGCCCATGATGAAGCCTGAGCGATATCAAAGTTTTGATATTGATTTCCTGCAAGGTTGGCTTTGCCCGCAAGCCCACTATTGAGAAGTGAAACAGGTACTGCTGCATTGACGTCGCCTGGTGCGCTAAGTACCCAGAACTTTTGACTGGCATTTCCTGTCAGAGCCGCATACTTGGAAAGTGCCTGAACAAGCTGCCAGTTAGCCACGGCGCTGTGCTCTGTCGTGCCACCCAGCACGGCGAAGTCCTGATTAGAGTCCCCGCCATACCATGCCCGCTTGCCAAGTCCCGTGTTCATCTGCCCCCGGTTGACGACGTGTGCATCAGCACTTGCATCTTTAGCTGCAAACTGCTCGTTTGCATTTCCGTTAAGTAGTGCTTTTTTGCTGACTTCTGTCATCACGGATTTAACAGCTTTAGAGGTTGCTGCCTGCGTTTCGCTGTCACTATCTGTCGCATTACTGAGCTGAATTTTTTTCAGATACTGCGTGTGTGGATCTGAATCATCTACGTGTTCTTTCAGAAGCTTATCGGAATACGCTTTGACCAAAATTACCGCGTCATCTACATATTTGCGCGTCGCCAGCACCACGGCGGGATCGATTTTCAACGTCACTGCACTGGAGCTGTTGACGATGATAATCATGCGTACCGTCTGCGTGCGCCCGCTGCCCTCGGCAAGCTGCGGCTTGTAGGTCTCGGCGCAGTTCGCCACCGCAATCAGCACGCCGTCTGCGTCATACAGCCCAATCTCACGAATCCAGAAACCGCCCTCGCTCTCCGGGATTATCTGCTCGGCAATAATCTGGCTGTTGTTCGCCGCGTCAATCGACAGTGAGTTAAGCTGTGCGCGGCGTTTCTCGCCGATAAGTTTCGTCTGCGCCGGGTCTGGCGTCGGCAGCGTGCCGCCGCCGTCACCAACAGCCATTTCCTTAAGGTCTACTTTAGTGCCGAGCGCGGCAGCGTTCGCCAGCTTAGCCGCGCCCTGATTGGTCAGCAGGGCAAAATATTTTGTCGTCATGCGCTCACTTCCGTCAGGTCGATAAGATGCACCGCCGCACCGGAATACACCGGCCCGCCGACGCTGATTAGTTCTGGGGTGTAGGGATAAACGGTCAACTCGTCGCCGCTGTAGCTGGCGACAGCAACCGGGATTGCGCCGTTTGCATCGAGATTGATAGACAGCCCGATCAGATGGCGGCTGCACGGCTTTGCATCCGTAATTAACCGTTCCAGCTCGTTGTACATTTCTTCGGTAATGCCGGTATCCAGCACACCCACATCAAGCCGGAATGTGCCTGGCGTTTCGTTAGTCTTCCACCATTCGATAACGCGGATCAGATAGCCCAGCGGCTCAACCACGCGACGGATTGCGCCGATGGTTCCTTTATGGCGATGCACGTATCGCGCTGCCGCCACAACTGCGCGCTTAGTTGATTCACTCCAGCCAGAATCCCAGCGGTCAACAGACCATGCCCACGCCAGATAGGGCAATAACTGCACCGGGCAGGTTTGCGGGTTCCATAGCTGGCGCAGTGGCACATTCATCGTGCTGAGAGTTGCCAGCGCTTCAGCGGCTGCAACTTCCAGTGACGACGAGCCAGTGGGCAACAGTCGATCATTCATCCGAGCCTCCCACGGTCAGCGTGTAGCCGGTGCAATATGCCGCCTGCGTTTTGTCGAGCACCACGTCAGCGACAGGTTGAATCAGGTTTACTCGCTGCACACCTTCAACATGGATAGCCGCATATAACGCCGACAGGCGAATATCGCGCCCCAGCCGTTTTTGTGCCGTCACGTAGGCCGCGAGCTTTGCCTCTGATGCCGCGCGGATGGGTTCAGCCTCCGGCCCCGGATAGAGATAAAGCTCAGCTTCGATGGCGTAATCAACGATCTGCGCCGACTGTACGCCTACGCGGTCAGCCACGGGGCGTACGTTCTCATCGTTTAGCGCGGCATCCACCACAGCCAGCAGGTCATCGGCAGCGGTGCCATTACCCTCGCGCGCCAGCACAGTTACCGTGACAACGGCGGGCGATGGACTGATGGCGGACGCATCCGCCACTCTGCCGTCAGCGCTTCTGGCGTGGTACTCATATGCTCCAGTTGGCCCGGCAACGCTTAAGCCTTCGAATGCAGCGGCGATACGGGCGCGAAAATCATCATTACTTTCCATCACCGCTGCCGTGGGCGGGATAGTCGTTTCATCTGCCGCTGTAATGGTCAGGCGTTCAACGCCGTTATTCGCACCGAGTTGGTCGAGGTCGTCGTCAAGTGCGTAAGCCACCATGACCGCCTTAGCCGCTTCGTTAATGCGCTGTCGCAGAATCACTTCGCGATAGGCATTTTCCTGCAGCAGTTTCACGATGGGTTCAGATTCAAGCGCCAGCGTGCGGGCGACTGCGGCCTGCTGTTCTTCCGGGTAGAGAGAAATCAACGTGGCTTTGCGCTCGGCCAGCAGGATTTCATAGTCCAGCGTTTCCACCACATCGGGCGCGGGTAGCTGGCTCAGGTCGATAGTTGCCATATTCTCAGCTCACAGGAACGGTTAAGGAAAAAGGTTGCGCCGTGTCGGCGCGGTTGCCGGTCAGCTCAACCACCATGCCGCCGTTGAAATCAAAATCGAAATTGATGCCGGTGAGTTTTACCCGCGGCTCCCACTGCAGGATCGCCATATAACAGGCGGACATAATCTGCAGACGGAGCGATTCGTTTTGCGGCTGGTCAATCAACGCCGACAGCAGCGAGCCGTACTTGCGCCGCATCACCCTTGAGCCAAGCGGCGTTAAAAGAATGTCGCGCACTGACTGGCGGATGTGGTCAAGGTCGTTAAGCGCCTCGCCGGTCTCCCGGTTCATGCCGACGTATTTCGCTGTCGTCATTCAGGGCCATCCGTTCTGCTTCCACCGCGCTGCACGCCGCCGTGATCGTGGTCATCCACAACAACGCCATTCGAATCGAACTTTCCGCCACTGTGCTCGACGTTGCCGGTCATCTTGCCGCCCTCTGAAAACTCAAACGTTTTTGCTTTCAGGTGCGCCGAACATTCAACTTCGGGCGTGCTCAGCAGAATTTTTACTGCCGCCTCAATGGTAGCGGTCTGTATGCCTGTTGCTTTGAGTGCGCCGGTTTCCGGCTCATACTCAATCACCGCGCCGTCAGGGAATGACCAGTGCAGAGCGTCAGCGGATGCAGATGGTGCGGGATTTTCATCAGAGAAGATCCCCGGCAGCACAAACCCGGTATCGAGTTCACCGCCGAGGCATAGAACGAGCACCTGCTCACCCACCGATGGCGCATTCCATGAACGGGTTTTACCCGCACGCGCAGACAGCCAGTGAAGCCAGCCGGTTGTGTTGCTTCCTGTATCCACGCGGCATAACCCGTCGTCCAGTTTTACGGCGGACACGGTGCCAATGCGGATCAGGTTGCGCAGCAGGCGCAGGATTTCAGTGATTTGCTCATTCATGTATGCATAATGAAAGCCAGAAACTCACTCAGCAATTACATGATGTTTGCTCTGCGATGAGCAAACGGAATCCATAATGGAAGGATTAAAATGAGAGTCTCATTTGCCGATAGCAAATTCAAAGATGCAATAAACGCATATGTCAGAATTTTGAACGGACAATCTCACTCAGGTGATTTCGAGAAATATCGAAATCAATATATAAGTTATATTTTAAAAAGCATTAGCAACAACCCATATTCATGGGATAAGAGAACCCCCTTCAATGGAGGTTACATCTCAGAGCAGCTTTTAATTAAATTAAATGAAGCAAGTATGGTTAACTCTGAAATAAATCAGATTTATTCTATGCTACTTCGTTTTTTTATAGAAGAATATATTAACAACCCTACAGATGTTTATCCTGAATACCAAAAAATCAGGTCATTTTCATACGACCACATGAACTTGTTTGGAGAGGAGCCTTCAGAGCAGATTCATTACGCTTTGTCTGAAATGAATACGTCGATACTTAGATCTCTGATGATAAGCGAAGACTTATCTTCAATCAAAGAGGCAGGGAATTTAAAGAAAATCATTGAAGACCTTCATTCTCAATGGAATGAAGATTTAGAAGTAAAGAGCAAAAAAATTCATGACCTTAATTTTGAATGGCAAAATGAACTTAATGAAAAAGAAGAGCGCGTTAGACAGCTACAGGAGGCTTTAGATTCACAAAGAAACGCATTTAACTTTGTTGGATTATACAGTGGGTTTGAATCGCTGGGACAAATAAAAAAAGGCCAATTGAAATGGGCGAAATTCTTTCTCATTCTTCTTGGTGTTTTATTACCTTTAGTGATTATTGCTGAATCAATAAGTTTTTACGGAAGCCAAAAGGAAATAAAATCCCTTTATGATTTCATGTCCCTCTTGCCCGCGGCATCCCTGACGATAATCTTAGTATATTACTTCAGGATATCATTAGGGAATTATAATTCAATTAGAGCACAAATAATGCAAATTGATTTAAGGAAAAGTTTATGCCAGTTCATCCAAAGCTATGCTGAATACAGTTCCGGCATAAAAAGCACCAATTCAAGTTTACTTGATAAGTTTGAAGATATTGTTTTTTCAAACATAATGTCATCTGAGGATAAAATTCCATCCACGTTTGATGGAGTAGAGCAAATAGCCACATTAATTACCGCGCTAAAAGGCAAAAGTAGTTAATTAGTAAGCTGTTCAATAATGACCTGTTGAATCATAAGCAGGTCATTTTCATTTACGCCCATGAGCGGACGTTCCTCATACTTTAAATCTTTGCCATTGCGCGATGGCCGGTCTCGCAGCCCATAATGATGCACCCGCGCCATTCTCTGCACGCGTCCGGTAAACTCAATTACCGCCTCATTTGAGGTTGCCTGCGCTTTCATGTATTTCGCGGTGCGGAGTTTGGCGAACATCTCACGCCTAACCCGCCCCTTTTTGCTGCGAATGGGCTGTGCCTTGCGCGGCTTAAAGGGCGTGCCGTCCGGAGCCTGCTGGCGCTTGATATTCTGCTGCTGACTGGCGCGCAGCTTCTTCGCGATGTTGCGCGCCATCTCTTTGCGTGAGGACGGTGAAAGATTACCAATCAACGCATTCAGCCTGTCATTGACCAGTTGTAAGTCACTCATGGTCGCCACTCACTAACCAGATCACCGCCTGCATAGAGCTGCAAGGGGCGCGAGTTGTTCTCCGGTATTGGATTTTCACCAACGTGATTAACGTGCAGTGCATCACCCACGCATTTGACGATCACCCGTTCGCTCAGTTGCAGGTCAATACTGATATCGCTGGCCGTGTCGCTGATGACGTCCGCCTTGAACGTGAAGCCGGTCTGCTGCTTTTCTTTTGTCGCCATGATGTCGGGTTCATTTACACGCAACCATTCCAGCATCGGCACAATCAGCAGATCGATATCGCCGGTGTAGTCAGTGATCACCATGTTCAGCCGGTACTGATATTCAAACGACAGCGAGGTGGCGAGCGTTGACACGATACGTCCGCTGTCGATAAATACATTCAGGCTGTCAGGGTTGCGCTGCAGCAGCGGCACGCTGTCGGTCAGCGCCTTGCGGAGTTGTTGGGGTTTCAGCATCGTGTTGCTCCTGGCACTCTTTAATGATTTCGACCTGCAGCCCGCATGAGGCGAGCGCCGCCTCAAGCTGCCGGTTATCCGCCGCCAGATCGCCCGCCGTTCTCAGGTTATTTCCCGGCACCGGGCAGCTTGTCACGCGCGGACAGCCAATCCAGATAATCTCTGGCGCTGGTGAAGGCGGGACGGGTGTGCAGCCTGATAACATCGTCAGGCAAAGCAGTAACAGACCAGTCACGGAGTATCGGGTTTGCATCGGTTTCCCTCTGTATAAGTGCCTCTCGATTCAGCGCTCCGGCGCTGGCTTTGCCCTGCATCAGCCGCAGCGTGGCTTCGCGCTTCTGCCTTTCGTTGTTTTCAGTTTTAAGCCGGGTGATGGCTTTATCCCGGCTCTCGATACCGGCGGACAGTGTGCCGATAACCCGCTGCGCGTCCGCCAGCTCATCGCTGGCAACCGTCCAGCGCCAGCCGGTTAACGCCAGCGCCAGCAGCGCTACGGCTAAAAGCGTTCCCGTAATGCGGATCACAACGCCCCCTTAAGGCACCATGCCAGTTCGCGCACGCGCCGGTTATCCAGTCCCTGATTAAACACGCCTTTCACGTATACCCAGCGCGGCAACTGATAGCAGGCTTCGCGCCAGCGGCTCTGGTTCAGCAGCTTCACCATCGTTGAGCTGCAGGCGTTGCCTGTACCGACGTTGAAGGCAAGCGACACCACGGCGTCATACACCTTTTGCGGCACCTTCACGAACAGGCAGCGCGTTAACGCCTTTTCCGTGCGGAGCACGTTGGCGATAAAGGTTCCTGCGGCCTGCCGTTCTGTGATGCTCTTGCCCGGCACCACGCCAACCGTGTTGCCGATGCCGTCCGTCCATTTGTCCGCGTCGCATTTGTACGGACTCAGGCGACAGCCCTCGTAATCGGCGATAAGTTTCAGCCCCTCAATCGAAGTGTGTAGTTGCTGAAAGCCCGGCAGCGTGGCGGCAATCGCCAGCACCACGCCAACCGAGCAGCGCTTAACGGTTTGCAGATTCATAGTCACTCCGGCTGATGCGGCCCGTTGCAAAGAGCTGGTAGGTTTTGCGGCGGTAATACCAGCTCACCAGAAACATGCCGACGCCGAGCACCATGCCGAGAATGGTCGCCACGTCCTGCAAATCCCATTTACCGAGCCAGCCCATCACCACGGCAATGCTGTAGGTGATAAAGGCGCTGATGCGCTCCATCGTGATGTTCATGATTCAGTCCCAAAGGTTAACGGTCTCACCCGTTGACGATTCCGGCAGCTCAGGCAGATCGACCGGCCAGCCGTGTGGCAGTATCGGCCCGGCGTCGGCGAGGCCGGGGTTAGCATCAAAGACCGATTCAGTTACCTGCTCTGTGCGCCCGTAATGGCGGTAACAGATATCGTCGACGGTATCGCCCTGCAGCGCGTAAACCCGCGTCACAGCAGACTCACGATGCAGTTAGGGTGCTCACCGACGCGACTGATGCTGAACCGCGCGTCTCGCCAGTATTCGTCGGCGCTGGCTTCAACGTCTCCGGCCTTCTTCGTGCCGCTGGCGTCATAGCCTCGATAGCGCTCGGCAATGGTGGCGGCGGTGATCGCCTCGACGGCGGCGAGGTAGTGCGTGATTTTTTCGCTCACGCCGTCCAGCGCTTCCGCCGGTACGTCAGCAAGCGTTTTGAAGCCCGCCGCCATCTGGTCGGCGCGCCAGCCGTACAGCTCGGCGTTCACTTCGCTAATCGCCGTTTTCACCGCCAGCCGCAGGCGCTGCGCGGTGACGGTTCCCTCATAGCGCAGTGACTCGCGCAGCTGCTGCAGGTCTATATCAGGCCAGAAAAAGGTGTTCTTTACCGGCGGCTCGGCAGTCTCTGCCGGTCGCTGTGCTGCTATTACCAGCGTGCTCATAGTTGGCCTCAGAAATAGGTGGGCGGTGGAGGACGGCGCAGGCACTGAAAGTGCGTTGCCGTCCTGCCGCCCTGCGCGGGGTCGCGTCCGGTCAGCGGCTGGCCTGCGCCTGCTTTTTCATGGCAGTTGCCAGCCGCTCTATGTCTTTTTTCACGCCGCAGCCCTCATGCAGCTGCAGCGCGCGTTTCAGGTGATGCATGGCTTCCAGAGTCCCGCCCGAATCGCGATACACATACCCGGCGATTTTGTGCAGCTTGGCGCGCACCTGATCGGGCATGTCTTCGGCGTCGGTCAGCCGGATGGTTTCAAGCAGCGGCGCAATATCGACCGCCTCTTTTGCCGTCCAGGCGCGTGTCGCGGCGCTGGCAACTTCTTCGGCCAGCAGATACGGCAGGCTGTCTCGTTTAAATCCGTCGGGCGGCACCAGACCGTGCGTTAATGCGTAACGGGCGATTTCGAGCGCGCCGGTTACGTCGCCTGTGTCCAGCCGCCAGATCATGACGGTCATCACGATGGCATCCTGCGCGCCGCGCCCGCTGTTCATCACGCCTGCAATCCACGGCAGGTAGTCGGGCAGGAGCTGGCGCTTTAGCTCAGCCTTGCGCTCTACCGAGTGGACTTTCTTCAGGCGGCGCTTGTCCTCGTTGAGTTTCACGAGCATCTGCTCATAGCCGGTGGCGTGGCGCAGCGGGTTCGCATCCCGCTGCGATTCGGTTTCGGCCTGGACGCGCATCCGGTGACGGCGGGCGGGACTCAGCATGCGTTACTCTCCCGCTGCCGGGGTTTCGGTGGTGGCTGCAGCCGGTTCGCTGAAATCACCGAGTTCGATGTTTTCAATCACGCAGCCCGCCGCGTAGTCCTCCACCACGTAATCCTCGTTAGCGGATTCGTAGTTTTCGATGCGGTCACGCTTCGGCACCTCTTCGATGTGGCGGCGCTGCGTGCCCTCCTGCCAGTAAATCGACAGGTTATCGGTGCGGGTGATCATCATGGCGTTGGCCGGGAAGTACGGCACGCGGACGGCTGGCAGGTTGCCGATGCGCTTCTGGCTGATGATGACGTCAGCGGCAAGCTGCTCGGTGTTCGCCTGGTCTTTGTTCACAATCGGGAAATACTTGTCGGCCAGAAGCTGACGGCCAACGATGACGACCAGCTCCGGGTCTTCCTGATACCACGGCTCGATCAGGTTGTTGGTGGCATCCATTACCAGCGCGTCGAGGTTGGCGTAGTCGCCGTCTTTGCCCACGCGGATTTTGGGCGAAATCACCGTGCCGTCTTCCTCGGTGATTTTGCTCATCACGCGGCTCGGCGCTTCGTTGCGGTACTTCTGCAGCCAGCCCACCGCAACGTCCTGCAGCATCGGGTTGGCTGCGCGATTGGAGGTTTTCGCGCGGTGCGTGCCGTTAAAGCCGATCATGATGCGGTCCAGCGCCTGTCGCTGGATGATGGAATCGCGTAAGCGGGTCTGGAAATCGTCATAACGCGCCCACAGGTCGAGCGTGTTGTAGCGGATGTGGAAATCGAAGTTGACCTGCGCGCACTCATAGCCCTGGCTGTCGAGCGAAGAGAAATCAGCGGTTTCGCGCTCGTCGCCGCCAGCGGTATCGGTGGTGCTGGCAATAGAGCCGGACACACCGACGCCGATTTTCTCGCCTTTCATTTCCGGCACCGGCACGATGTTGATGCGGGTCAGAAACGCAGACGACTCCTGAACGCGGGTCATCAGCTTCTGCGTGACGGACGGCTCGACGCTGAATTTCTTGTTCATATCGTCGATTTCTACGCCGTTCAGCTCGGCGACGCGGGACATGTAGGCGTTAAATTTAAAGCGGGTATTCTTGCGCATTGGCGCTCCTGTTAATCAGTAATCGGGGTTTCTCAGGCCGGGCTTATCAGCAGTCGGTCTGTACGCTGCCTTTGTTGTCGCCGCCGGTCGCAGGCGGGCGACGGTTAAAGCCGCCGTCAGTTTTCGCCAGCGTCTCCTGCAGGGTGCTCAGCGCTTCGCGGTCTTTACCGGCTTCCAGCTCCAGCGCCACGATGCGTTCGGAAAAGGTTTTTTCCAGCGCGGACACCTGCTGCGAATGGGTTTCGCCGTTCTTCTGCACCTGCTCCGCAACGGCTGTAACCGCCGCGTTCACGTCGCTAAAGCGCTCGTCGTCGGTTTTTTCTTTGCGGGTAAACAGCTCTTTCACGCGGGACAGCAGCGACGGGCCTGCGTCGGCTTCGTCGTAAAACTCGATCAGGGTTTCTTCGGCGGCGGTAAACAGGTTTTCTTTGTCCTGCTTGCGGGACGCCAGCGGGCTGGCTTTGGCGGTGGCGCTGAAGCTCAGGTATTCCGTGCCGAGGCTTGCCGGATCGTCGGTCACGGCCAGACCAATCAGATAGGCTTCGCCGGTGTCGGAGAATTTCGGGTTCACTTCAATCGAGGTGTAAACCTTCTGGCGTGCTTTAGTCAGCTCGACCAGCTCAGGCGTGGGATCGATATAGCCAAACAGCGCGAGCTTGCCCGCCAGCGGCCCTTCGGTGATTTCTTCGGCTTCGACCTTCGTGACGTCACCAAAGCGGCGGAACGTGCTGTCGGCGGCATAGCCTTTGATGTGTTCCATGTTGACGCGTGCGCCGTACACAGTGGGGTCATAGTTTTTCGCCATCTGCGAAATCCAGTCGCGGGAAATCTCGCGGCCGTCGGTGGTTGCGCCCTGCACAGCGATGCGGAAACGCTTTGCTTTAGTTGCCATTAATCAGGCTCCGGTCAGTGGATTGGTTCGGTTCGGGGCCAGTTTCACCGCCGCCACCCAATCCCTCAACGCATGCCCGCCCGCTCATACATCAGCAAACAGCGAGTGCAGGCACGCCCAATTTGCCACCGGTAGCCTTACCGGCATGAACATGACACCCGGCACCATCATCAGCGATCCGCGCCGTCAGGCTGCGCTGCTTTACTGGCAGGGATTTTCCGTGCGCCAGATTGCGGAGACGCTTGGACAGAAAACGCCGACCGTGCAGAGCTGGAAGCTGCGCGACGAGTGGGAAAGCATCGCGCCCATCAGTCGCGTGGAAGCCAGCATGGAAGCGCGGTTGATTCAGCTCATCATGAAAGAGGTTAAGGGGAACGGTGATTACAAAGAGATAGACGCGCTCGGGCGTCAGATTGAACGGCTGGCACGCGTCGAGCGCTACCGCAGCAGCGGTAACGAGGCGGATCTCAATCCCAATGTGCGCAACCGCAACAAGGGTGAGCGCCAGCCGGTGATTAAAAACGTCTTCAGCGACGAGCAGACCGATAAGCTCACCGGCCTGTTTATGGAGGGCTGCTTTGCGTATCAGCTCGGCTGGCATCAGGCCGGACTCGCGCACCGCATCCGCAATATCCTCAAATCCCGCCAGATTGGCGCAACGTTCTACTTTGCCCGTGAGGCGCTGATCGATGCGCTAACCACCGGGCGCAACCAGATTTTCTTATCCGCCAGCAAGGCACAGGCGCACGTCTTCAAAAACTACATACTCGACTTTGCCCGTCAGGCTGATGTTGACCTGAAAGGCGATCCGATTGTGCTGCCTAACGGCGCACGCCTGATATTCCTCGGCACCAACGTGCGCACCGCGCAGAGTTACACCGGCAATCTGTACCTGGATGAATATTTCTGGATACCGAAGTTTCAGGAGCTGCGCAAAGTTGCCAGCGGCATGTCGCTGCACAAAAAGTGGCGCACGACCTACTTTTCCACGCCGTCGAGCCTGTCACACAGCGCTTATCCGTTCTGGTCTGGCGAGCTGTTCAACAAAGGGCGCCGTAACAAAGATGAACGCATCGAGCTGGATCTCTCGCATTCACACCTGGCGAAAGGCGCGCTGTGCGGCGACGGCCAGTGGCGGCAGATTGTCACGGTTGAGGATGCGCTGACCGGCGGCTGCAACCTGTTCGATATCGATCAGCTGCAGCTCGAATACAGCCCGTCGGAGTATCAGAACCTGCTGATGTGTGAATTTGTCGACGACGAGGCCAGCGTGTTTCCGTTCGCCGAGCTGCAGACCTGCATGGTCGACAGCCTGGAAGAATGGACGGACTTCAACCCGTACGCGCTGCGCCCGTTCGATTATCGCCCGGTGTGGATGGGTTACGATCCTTCGCATACCGGCGACAGCGCCGGATGTGCCGTTATTGCGCCGCCGCTGGTTAAGGGTGGCAAGTTCCGCGTACTGGAGCGCCATCAGTGGCGCGGCATGGACTTCGCCGCGCAGGCGCAGTCGATTAAGCAGCTCACCGAAAAATACACCGTGGAATACATCGGCGTGGATGCGACCGGCATCGGTCAGGGCGTGTTTCAGCTTGTTCGACAGTTCTTCCCGGCGGCGCGCGAAATCAAATATTCACCCGAAGTCAAAACCGCAATGGTGCTGAAAGCAAAGGACACCATCAGCAGCGGGCGACTCGAATACGACGCAGGCCAGACCGACATCACGCAGTCGTTTATGGCGATCCGCAAAACCATGACCGCCAGCGGCAACCGTTCAACCTACGAAGCCAGCCGCAGTGAAGAGGCCAGCCACGCCGACGTCGCCTGGGCAATCATGCACGCACTGCTTAACGAACCGCTAACCGCTGCCAGCGGCGGCGATAACCCTTCATTTATGGAATTCTACTGATGAGCAAACGCAAAGACCGCAGAGCATTCACGGCCCAATCGCAACCATCACCGGCAGTGCCACAACCATTCGAGGCGTTCAGCTTCGGCGAGCCAACGGCGGTACTGGATAAGCGCGATATCATGGATTACACCGAATGCATCCATAACGGGCGCTGGTACGAGCCGCCGGTCAGCTTTCACGGTCTGGCGAAAAGTCTGCGCTCGGCTGTGCATCACAGCTCGCCGCTCTACGTGAAGCGCAACATTCTGGCGTCAACCTTTATCCCGCATCCGCTACTGAGCCAGCAGGAGTTCAGCAAGTTTGCGCTGGATTATCTGGTGTTTGGCAACGCCTTTGCCGAGCTGCGCCGCAACACGCTCGGCCAGCCGCTACGACTGGAAACGTCACCGGCCAAATATACGCGGCGCGGCGTGGAAGATGGGGTGTACTGGTTTGTGGGGGAATGGAAGGAGGCGCACCAGTTCGACGCCGATCAGGTGTTCCACCTTATCGAACCGGATATTAATCAGGAGCTGTACGGCCTGCCGGAATATCTCAGCGCGCTAAACTCGGCCTGGCTGAATGAGTCGGCTACGTTGTTCCGCCGCAAGTATTACCAGAACGGCGCGCACGCCGGATACATTCTCTACATGACCGACGCAGCGCAAAGCAGCAGCGACATTGAGCGCATGCGGCAGGCGATGCGCGACACTAAAGGGATCGGCAACTTCCGCAATCTGTTTATGTATGCACCAAACGGCAAGCCGGACGGCATTAAAATTTTGCCGCTTAGCGAAGTGGCTACGCGGGATGATTTTTTCAACATAAAGAAGGCAAGCCGCGATGACCTGCTCAGCGCGCATCGCGTGCCGCCGCAGATGATGGGGATTATCCCGGATAACACCGGCGGGTTTGGTGACGCGGTTAAGGCGGCGCAGGTGTTTGTGAGGAATGAACTGACGCCGTTGCAGGAGCGGATGAAAGAAATGAATTCTTGGGCTGGAGATAATATAATTTCATTTCAACCTTATTCACTGCAATAAATCTTTTATATATTAGGCCAATTTAGCTGGCCTAATAAATCAGTCATATTTTAATTCACCGAACAAACCTATCATTAAATCATCATCTAATACTTCAAATGGAAGCTCAAGATATTCGTCAGGGTGTCTTGGCTTTGCTTTTCCATCATGAGGCGCATTCTTAGTATGACCTTGAACACATTCGCCATTTTCCTTTATATATGGAAAAACCACTATTCGACCATGATTCTTAGAAATAATTGTTCCTTCATGCCATATTGTCTCACCACTTTTAGATGATTCGTTACTATTTGACTCTTTGACAATCCATCCAACATTTCCTTTTTCTTCGTACCAAAAAACGAACCCTCCAGCCATCAGAACTTTTTGTCCTCTCAACTTCGCCTCTGCAAGCAATCTTTTTACACTGGCTAGTTGAAGCAATTCATTTGCTCGTGGCAATAAAAATCTTCTAATTTCGGCTTTAGTCTTTCCCCAGTTATCTCCACCAGATAAACCAAAGGCACGAGCTATTATTTCTCTATGAGCTATATTTGCTGTTCTGTCATTTCTAACATATCTATCTTGCCAGAGGTTGTTGTGAGTATCGCTTGGTGCCAATCCTAATATTCTTCTGTTTTTTCTTAGGTGAGCAATTCGGATTAGGGGGTTTTTGTTTAATTCACCAACCAGCTCACTTAAGATTTCATCCTTATCAGATGAAATATAATATGACGACAAGTTAACGTCATGTATTGTTGGTCTAGGCGTTGCCTCTAATTTCTTTTGAGCAACCGACAACATTAGCTCTTCTTCTTTTAGTAGTCGGGAACGAGAAGTTACAGCCTTATCAGCCCTTAGTAATAACGAGGACTTTATATCATCACTACAATCCAATAAGTTAATGGTCTTAACTAGCCCTTCATTTATTTCGGTGGCAGCTTCATTTGCTTTTTCAAAACTATCGTAAGAAATAACTCTCATGTACTCTTTATAATCATCAAATCTTTTCCTCCACCTGAATGAAGAATCGTTATTGCTCGAATAATTAAATAGTACCCAATCACCAAGCAGAGGGCGAAAGGTTGGATACACAGCGATTATGAACTCAGAGGGATTTCTAACAATTATCATAAAAGTTCCTTAGTTAATAATATTAAGTCCTCAAAAATAACTAATAAATTTTTTAGAATAGATGAATCGCCTCTACATTGTAAGCATTTACCCCACTAGCGCGCAATGCTTTCCCCGCCACGCCTGCCCGCTTTATCATGCGGTTTTCATGCACTTGCATGACATAGACGAAAGACCGTCAGAACTGGTGGGCCGAGGGTCTAGCGCTCCTATTCGAATCATGCGGATTCATGCGGCATAGTCATGCACTCTCCACTCCAGTTTGGAGTCGTCTACAGAAGCGGGTTTGTGGGCGCCTTACCCCTCTGCTTCACAACGACCTTCTGAGCGCGCACCGCGTACCGCCGTAAATGATAGGAATTCATTCCGATAGCACCGGCGGGTTGGGTTATGCGGTAAAGGCGGCGCAGATGTTTGTGAGGAATGAACTGACACTGCGGCTAGAACGGATGAAAAGATAAATTATTGGATAGGGTATGAAGCCGTCTCATTCAAGCAGTACATATGTAGCAATCCATCTCAATTGAGTTAAGAAGTTGATGCTCACACATGCATCCAATCAAGGAGTGGCTTTTTTTTGGATTTGTTTTATCTTGTTTGAGAAGCCATGCAGATTAAAGGATTATCATGAAAAACTATAATACTCGGATAGACCCAAGGCTAGTTTCAATATGGGAGCGTATTAAATCCTTACCTGAATTAAATACTTTACCGACAGAATATATTTACAAGCTTGCACTAGAAAAAGGCTTAACAGTTATTGAAATAAAAGACGTTACATTTGGTAGTTTTATAACAGTACCTGGAATTTCGCTCAGTACAAATTCAGGTAAAGTTATCTATCCAAGGATCAGAGCTAAATCATTAGATTTTTACACTGAAAGCATAGCTCCAAGAAAGGAAATGTCAAATTTTTGGCGCTCAGTTGATTGGTTCGTTCCAGCATATGTCACAAATGGCGATATTCATGATGCATTTAAAACAGCAGGGGTTGACCCTGGAAATTTCCGTCTGCGGTCCGACAGCTTTAATCAAAAGCAATTCGATTATGCCATGCCTAGTATTTATAGCGTTGGTCAAATGGTTTTAGTCGTAAATCAAATATTACCTAAGTCAGAAATCATAAAAAAACACCTCCCAATAATTAAAGAGTCAATGCTTGCTTTTTACAGCGGAATGAGAGTGGCTGCGATAGCTTCTCTCATTCCAATAATGGAGGACATTTTAAGATCCCTCGTAATTGAAGGTGACAAATCCGATGACTTAATTACCAATATAAATAAATGCATTGATGCAGCCTGTATGACAGCATACAAGATGGATATAGATTATGTTGATTGGGTCCCAAATGAATATGCATCAAATGAATTTTTAAAATCTACAAATGAAAGAGTTTTTATACTTGAAAGCATTCGAGCTTGGCTATTAGACAGTTTTTACATTGACAGCAAGAAATATTGTAATGAATCTGGTTTTAATCGGCATCATTTTGCGCATGCATTATCTGATATTTGGCACAAAAATACGAATTTCTTTCGAGCCATTGGACTCATTCAAGCGCTGGCATTTGTTGAGTGTTTTGCTCACCCAGATAGTAAAATTAGTATTTTTTTACCTAAACCAAATGAAACGACAAAATCATTTCATATAGAAATAATTGCTTGCACTCAAATGCAAATGCAAAAAAATTTAATTATAAATAAAATCCAAAGTGAAAACGGGCTGCCTCATAGTGTTACAGCATCGGATGATGGCTGGTTACTAAGATCTGCAATATTGAGTGATTTAATGGATAAGGAAATAATTAGATCGTTAAGAAATAATGGATGGCAATGTGGTGATTTTATAGACCCAGTAAAGGATGGTGAGTACATAACAGTCAAAGCCTTTAAAAATGGTGAATCTATAAAAATTGCCCTTCTGTATTCTTGCGCATCTTCGCGGCAACTTTATGAAAAGCTATCAATAGATTGTGATGCAATTCTTTTCCATGGGGCAGCTTATCATATGAAGGAATATGCGGGGGCAGTTGAAAACGTTTATCCTTTGAATGCATGGATTGCCCCTATGTAAACAATAAACATGCTTACCTTGTAGCGCGCAATGCTTTCCCTGCCATGCCAGTCTGCTTATTGGATCATTTAATACATTAGCTAACCTAAGCTCAACTTACCCCGGCGGTGTAGCTCAGACACCGTGAAAAAGGCTGATTTAAGGGCAAGGAAATATGTTGCATTAACTAATCTAATAACATCTGGATTTATACTATAGTTCTCACTTCCGAGAAGCTTAGATCCAGAATCGAAGTAGCTTGCAACTTCTTTTGCATTCAGAGGGCCATCATTTGTAATATCCTCCAACGGGATTTTACCAACGACGCTTTCGAATTCAGAAATATCTTTTTCAGTTAAGCAATAGTCAAGCTTGTGAGCAAAGCTATTACGGATTCCTGAAAGCCTGTTTATAGCAATAATGATTGATTCAGGAAGACCAAGAGTTTTTGCAACATTTAATTTAAAATGCTGCTTTTGCTTTTTATCTAAGAAAAGATCGTGATATTCCTCATGAGACACTTCCTTGATGTAAACATTCGTGAAGTTTTCCATGATAAGAGTCAGATTAAGCACAACAGATAAAACATCATTATTCTTAATTAACCTCTCATATCTTTTATTATCTACAAAAACTTTAAAGTCATGATTTAAAGGTATCATTTTCACCATCCTTAACTACAAAAAATAACGCTAATAACCTGATAACTAATATGGAAAATTTATCATATTACAATAATTTTTTGCTGTTGCCAGCTATCGTCTTCTCAATGAACTGGAGGATATACATTATTTTTTATCTTCGTCCATCCTCAGGCCACTTAACTCAACACCATTTGCGCTGCTCTTGCGGATGCGGATTGCCATTCTTGGGTATTGGGGGTGCAGGTTTTTAAGCAATTCCGATTCCAATGCATCAAGCGTTGACTGGCTAATCTTTTGCTCTTTATCGATCATGATTTCAATTCGCATCGCAGCTACCTCAAGGATTATTTTTCAATGGGTACAGCCGAAAATACGACTGAAAATTGTTTATTCGCCATCGCGGTATTGCTCGCGATTTCAGCTATCAGATTTAGCGCAATCTCCCTATCACGTTCTCTGCACATCCCTTCACTAGTAAGTCGAGCAATCAACTCAACACGTTCAAGCATTACCCGCTCTTGTAATTCGTTATCCACGCGGCCTCCCCCAACAATAACTGTACATCTATACAGTAGCATAGCATTTAGTTTAAGCGGAAGAAAAATGTGTCAGTAGAAACAGGTTTTTATATGCATGATATGAAACATCTTTATCGCTATTAACCCAGCGACTAACATCACCCGCGAATCGCCTGTTGTTGCCTAACAATTTCTCCAGTTTCGTTAACCTTAGCCTATGAGTGATCATTTTTTGCTCTAACTGAATCTGCTAATCGGTTAAATCTCGCTAATATGCTGCCCTTCCTAGCTTCTGGTTTGGTTCTTAACAAATCACCGCATGTTGAAGCACGGCACATTTTTCCTGCTATCTCAGTCTGAGTTCCACCGATGAGGCGCACGGCAAGTCCGCGACTAATAGTTTCACCGCAAAAATCTCTCACCTGGCTAATCACATTGTCGCAAGCAGCCTCTATTTTTTCCGGTCGCCTTAACTTCCTAAGCTGTTTTTTAGGCTGCTCCCCCCTGATCCGGGCAAGAAGCTGGCGTCGTTCTTTGCGACTCATACCGTCAAAGTCGATTTTTGCGTAACTTTTCGGCTGGTTCGAATCTTCAGATCTCAAACCTTCCGTACAGTTATTGACAGAACTCCGAGAGGACGCGGGCGCGTCCAAAAATTCAAAGGCCAAATCAAGGTCACCATCTAACGCCGAAATCGGCTTAGGTGCGCTTTCAAATAGGGCATCAATTGAACGCTTTGGAACGATCTTCCACTGTGTCAGGCGGGTTAGAATTGGTGTATCTGCACCAACTTCGGTAGCAAAGACGCCCTTAATGCGCACGGTTTCTTCGCCATATTCATTAACGTCTTCGCCTGGCTGATACCATGTGCGCACTGCCAGATCATCGCGACGGACAAACGGCCCGCCCTGCGCGTTAACATATCCCGCCCAATCACCGGCATCTGCCGCATCATGCGCAGCAGCAAACTCAACACTAAGGCCGTGCGCCGTTTCACTATCAGCCATGCGCCGCAACTCGCGATACACCGTTACCGGCGCTCCGCCCACGAACTGGAATTGGCGTATATGCCAGCGAGCCGCCCATGCAGAAACAGCGGGTGCTGTTTCCTTCAACTCTTTTCCGCTTTCGTCGTCTAGCTCACCATCCAGCGCATAGCCGTCGATGTTTTTGGAAATGTACTTCGCCACATAACCAGTAGCGCTTCCTTTGTCGGGATCGATGGCTTCAGCATGGAACCGCGCCTTTCGGGCTTTCTCAGTGCGCAGCTCGTCACTATCTTGCTGATAAGCATAATCGCGGACTATCTCGCGCACCAGCTCAACATCTTCCGGTCGCATAAACATCAGCATGTGCCAGTGTGGCGTACCATCATGGTGCGGCTCAGCAACACGAATCCCGAAAATACGGATTTCTTCTCTGTGCAACTTTGCGCGGATTTTCTGCCAAACATTGCAGAGATAACGCTGCGTATCTGCCGGGCTGGCTCCGTTCCATTTACGGTTGCGATGGCCGGTTTTGATGGTCGCATGAAAGCGCGCCGGAGCGGTCAGTGTGTAAAACTCACCAACAAAGCCCATGTCATTGCAGATATTTTCAAAGCCGCGGATACGCGTCATTAGCTCGCAACGACGAATAGCCGGATTCGCCACACTGCCGTCGTATTTATCGATCAGACTGATGCGGTTGCCTTCTTCGTCTTCAAGCTCAAGGGACTTCAGAAATTCTCGCGTGCGGCGTTTTTGCTCGCGCCACTCCACAACGGTCATATTACTGGCGTAAGGGGTGTGTTTCTTGCTGACATTCGCCAGCGCAATTTGTAGATGCTCGCGCCATGAGGCAGCGACGCGACGCAGCCGACCTTTCCACCACTTTTCGGTTTGCATACGCCTGATCGCAGGTGTTACCTCTTCCGGATCAAAAAGTCGGGATGTGACTTTCTCCCATAGTGGCGGAGTTTGGTTGAACTCGCGTGTGATGGTGGCGGCGGTCACGTATACGCGGTGAGTGTATTTGTAATCTGACTCATCTTTTGCCTGTTGGTGAGCTTGCACCAATTCAGCGAGGATTAGGTTAGCAATATCGCCTGCCAGCAAATCAACATCAGCGCGAGCCATGTCAGGAAGGCGATTAAAACGGCGCATTAAATTATGCAATTGTCCGCCAGCAACCGCGGCGTTTTCCCGGTCAGTAGCATTTTCACCCAGTAAGTTCAGGGTGCTGCCTTTCATTACACCAAGGCGATATTGACTGCTAACAACCTCAACGCGTGGCAATGTGCGCTCTACAAAAGTCTTCGAAAAGTACGCATTGGCACGGGCTGTCCCCTGTGTTTTTTCAAGATCACTGATGCGGCGCTTTACGTCGAGCTGTACAAGTGCCGGCTGCTTTTCAAGTAGTTCCTGCGCACGAACTAAAGCCGCATTCATCTGATTGCGGCTGTGCATTTCCTCATAGGTGGGATATGGGCTGGCAATTGCTTCCCGTGGAGCGTTCCACGGGTAAGCGAATTCTTGATTCATTCCGCCGCCTGCATTTCTGCTGACCGGGAACCACTGATAGCCTTCTCAAAACCGATGCATGGTGAAGGCCGGACGTTGGTTGCGATTATCTCAGCGCCTTGCTTTGATGCACCTGCTTTGCTGCCAATACTGCGCGGTGCTGTTACAGACGAGGTGTGAAACTTGCTGTAAAGCTGACGGGTAAACTCATTATCGCTGTTGGAACAAACAACCATATTCGATTCGGCAATCCCGGATAACATTGAGGCCAGTTGGCAATGTTGTTCTTTACCAAACCCCTCGCCGAAATACTGGCTGAATGTGCCGTCGTATGGAGGATCGCAATAGACAACATCGCCACCTTCAACCATCTGGAGGGTTTCTTTGAAATCTGCACAAATGAAAGTGGCGCGCTGTGCCTTTATTGCAAATGCTTCGATTTCAGCCAGTGGGAAATAAGCTTTATCGTTTTTGGCGAACGGAGTATTAAACCCGCCTTTTTGGTTGTAACGGCAGAGACCACGATATCCGTGGCGATTAAGGTAAAGGAAATAAACGGCACGCTGCAGAAGTGTCAGTGAAAGACAAAGATTAAACTCTGCGCGGATGCGGTAATAATCCTCATAATTAGCATTTTGGTTAAACACCTGAGCCGCCATGACTATAAACGGGCGTGAATGCTCTTTAACCTGACGATAGAGATTAATTAAATCAGGGTTAATATCAGCTATTAAATATTGCGGATAATCCGTATTCATCATCACTGCACATGAACCAGCGAAAGGCTCAACCAGTCGCTTACCCTGTGGCAAATGAATAGAAAGAGCGGGCATAATGCCCGCTTTGCTGCCAGCCCATTTTAGAATCGTGCTCATACTGCACCGCCTTGATAATGCATGCTCTTAAGCTCGCCAATTGATTTACAGGTAACGCAAAGCTGGACACCCGGCAGAGCACGGCGGCGGGCTTCTGGAATTTCGGCATCACATGACAGGCAGAAGAATTCGCTTGCGCCGGTAGGATGCTGTTTAGCGCTTGCAAGATTGCGCGCCAATTCTTCCTGCACACGCTGTTGTACTAAATCCATCGAATCCGCCATCAGTGCACCGCCTCTTGAGCTTCGCTCTCATAGCGCTCGGCTTCCTGACGCAACAACTCAGCAGCTTCAATGCCGCTTAGCTCTTTTTGTTGAATACGCATAGCCAAATCAGTTAATCGGCGAGCTACCTGCAGACCGCGCTCGGCCCGTTCTTCTGTGCGGGCCTGCGTGATTATTGTGGAAAGCTGTTCAACATCGGTCCCTAATTTTATTGTTTCGATATTTCGCATATTTAATTCTCCAGAATTAAGGCAAAAGAATTCCCGACGGGTTTACGCCATTATTTTTTTTAAGTCTTATTTACTCAGGTAAAAAACAGTCAGCAGTTGAAAAACGGCCAGGCAATATTTTTCCCCAACGCGCAACTTTATTCATTGCGATGATAATTAACTCTCGGCGGCGCTCATCGAAATACTCAAAAGGCTTTCCGATTTCCTCCGGTTTGAAAGTTTTGGGATTATCACGATTAGCCAAGGTCATTACGCAGAACTTAAATTCATCATTCTGACGATTAAAATAACGCAGTGCCGGATTTGCGTTGTTATCACGCATCTGACGCCACTTTTTGCGAAATTCATCAAACGTCATTGGCTGAAGTTTATCAACACGAGCGCCCATCAAATGAATTTTGGAAAAATTAGCAGGTGCGTGTTGTTTAGGTACTTCCCATAGAACTCTTGCCATATTAACCACCAAATTTACGACGCAGACAATTAAATAATCCGGTACGCTTGCGCTTAGTTGACAAGCCTTTTAATAGAGCCTGCTGATCGGCTGATGGGTGCCAACGCTTACCATTCTCTCCCATAATCCAGCCGTCGCCATACGACATTGACGGGCTTTGTCGTTTTAAGTGTGCTGCAAATGAGATCATCATCTTTCCCTCAACTAATTCCGATTGAAGCGCTCAGGCCGCTAATTGCATCAACGGTTGAGGCTAATGTCGGATTTGAGTGAATACGGGTCTGTACTGCAATCGCGGCTAGCATTAGGCAGCGGATGCCGGTGTTAGCAGCTTCAACCATTCCACGGCGGCAAGTGGCTGTGATTTTCTCAGGGTTTGTTGCCTTTGCTGCCAACATGCCAACCTCGGCGGTTGCCTTGAGCACATAAGCCGAGTATTTCTCGTTCGCCACTTCATTGACTGGCACACAAGGCAGGCATTGCAATTGCGCCAGAGCACCATCTACCAGCGTTGCATCTTCGGTTAAATCGGTTAGCAACAGCATTTCACAAACTGTTAACTGGTGAATCTGATCAGGGTTCAGCTTATTACGGAGCGTTTGTACTTTCATTCCTGCAACATTGGCCAACTCTGCCATATTGTGCGTGAGAGCAAATTTGCGGCATGCATCATCGAAATGTGTTTGGGTGGAAATCTTAAAATCAAACATATGCCAATCCTTTGATTCACTTATAGTGAATTAACCAATTACTATTTCGAAACGAGAATGTCCCAAATTGGCGCGCACTTGCTTCTCTTTGTAGCGTGCGTAGAGGATGCGGGTTTTACCACCGACACGTTTTTTACCTGGCTGCAGGCGCTTTGGTTCCGCTTCCAACTGCCCGCGCTGAGTCATTTTTCTAAAAGTATCAACAGCATAACCTTCGAGGCGTGCGAACTCTAATGTTGATACCGTAGCGCTTGGGATGCGGATTGTAATAACCGGGTTCATGTTGCAAAATCTCCTGTTGGTTATTGAGTATCGATTAGGCTTTCTTGGCGCTAATCAGTTCCTATAGGTATTTAGCTCTTAGCTACATGACGCACTTTACATTCACCTATATCTACACATCAAGAGGTTTTTAGCTTGAAGCTACAAATTAATTTTGAGGATGGGGCTAAGGAAGTTCTTGATCGAGTAATCGAGGCCTATGGTTTTAAAACCAAACTGGCTTTAGCTGATCACCTAGGAATTGCCAGTAGCAGCTTGGCTAACCGCTATACAAGGGGCTACTTCCC
The DNA here is from genome assembly GCF_054823405.1 of Kluyvera sp. 1366. Taxonomy (NCBI): domain Bacteria; kingdom Pseudomonadati; phylum Pseudomonadota; class Gammaproteobacteria; order Enterobacterales; family Enterobacteriaceae; genus Kluyvera; species Kluyvera sp. 1366. Next base: position 152,340 of record NZ_JBTRDW010000007.1, on the reverse strand, counting down.
CTCTGATATCGTTGTGAAATGCATGGCTGAAACTGGTGTGTCGTTGGAGTGGCTGGCAACAGGTAGAGGAAAAGAGATCGATGATTCACAAAAAGTGAATATCACTAATCGCTTTTCACTTGAGAGGAAGGTGCTAACGGGTGGTGGGCTGCAAACTCTGGATTTCGTAGCTATTGATGTATCGCTTCTAACTCATTTCAACATCCAACTGTCTGAACCAGCGATCATTATTGATGGCTCAACTCAATACATTGCGGACTTTGGAAAAAGAGACATTTTCGACGGGCTTTGGTTGATAAGCATTGAGGGGTCTCATTCAATCAAGAGGGTGAGTCGATTACCCGGATCGCGCCTGAAGGTTTCATTCAACAATGAGAGCTTTGAATGTGCGCATTCAGACATTGAGGTTGTCGCTTACCTGCCCATTTCATGCGGCTTGACGGGTTAGTTTCACAATGACTGTTAGAAAAGAACCAAATGGGAAATGGCTGGCTGAAGTTTATCCCAATGGCGCAGACGGCAAGCGCATCAGAAGGACTTTCGCTACCAAAGGGGAGGCCATTGCTTTTGAGAACCACGAGATTGAAAAAGCAAATCTGAAACCTTGGCTTGGAGAGGCAGAAGATAAACGCACGCTTAAAGACCTAGTTGATTCATGGTATTCGCGTCACGGTATAACTTTAAAAGACGGCGAAAAAAGGCAAAAGGCTATGCACCATGCATGTGAGTGCATGCGCCAACCATTAGCCAAAGACTTTAGCGCGCAGGGCTTTACGGATTATCGTGAGAAACGACTGAGTGGAAAATTCGCCCGATCCTCTCGTGTTAAAGAAGTATCGCCACGCACATTGAATCTTGAGCTTGCTTACTTCAGGGCCGTTTTTAACGAACTAACAAGGCTTGGTGATTGGAAGGGGGATAACCCTTTGCAACATGTTCGCCCGTTCCGCACAGAAGAAAGTGAAATGGCATTCCTCACGAAGCAGCAGATCGCTAACTTAATTGAAGAGTGTGGGCGTAGCTCTGTTGCTGAGTTACAGACTGTAGTGAAAATTTGCCTTATGACTGGTGCCCGATGGTCAGAAGCCGAATCTCTAAAATCTTCTCAAATCGCTTCCAACAAAATCACGTTCATCAAGACTAAGGGTAAAAAGAATAGAAGCATTCCTATCAGCGATACACTATCTAAAGAGCTTCCAAGGGATGACGATGGTGAACTGAAAAGTGGTTCATTATTCCCTTCTTGTTATGGAGCATTTAGAGCAGCGCTTAAGAAGACTGGCATTGAGTTGCCGGATGGACAATTAACCCATGTGCTACGTCATACCTTTGCTAGTCACTTCATGATGAATGGAGGAAATATATTAGTTTTACAGCGCATTTTGGGTCACACCGACATTAAAATGACAATGAGATATGCTCACTTTTCACCCGAACACTTTGAGGATGCAGTGAAGCTTAATCCTTTGGCATAATGGCGATGAAATGGCGATGAAAAGTTCCTAGAGATACCTATTGATGCTAACTAAAACCAATTAAGACATTGATAAATATGGCAAGTTATTGTTTTTCCGTTGCCATTCAACTTTCTCATAATCGCTTGGTCGCTGGTTCAAACCCAGCAGGGGCCACCAAATTTAGCGATGAAAATCATGCAGTTAAGCCACCTTTTGAGGTGGCTTTTTGTTTGTCATTCATAGTGGCGATCAAATGGCGATACGTTTTCTAAAGCACATCTAAATATCAATCACGCTCCAACTCATTCACCTGCCACCGCACCGAACTTACGCCCTTTTCCAGACTGATGCGGCTCACCAGGCTTTCCAGCTGATCGGTTAATGTTGGATTGCCAATCACCTCAGCATTCACCTCCATGCGATGCGGCGGATCCAAATCCTCACTGTGCAGTGATTGCAGGCGCAATCCGCTGCCGCCCAGCGTGTGCAGCATTAGGCTGCGAACCTGAACCTCATCCTGCGCGAGGCAGATGATTTGTACTTTATAGTGTTGCATCGCTTCGGCTGCTGAGACGATGGTTTGGCGGTTGATACCCAAGGCCAGTTCACGCAGCAGTATATTCGCGCACAGGATCACCATGCAGCCGAGGGCCGCCTCCAGCAGCAATCCCATGCTGCACAGCACGCCAATGGCCGCGGTGCACCATAAGGTGGCGGCGGTATTCAATCCGCGGATGTTCAAGCCATCGCGCATGATCACTCCGCCGCCGAGGAAACCGATACCGGAAACCACATAAGCCGCAACGCGTGACGCATCCGTAGCGATGCCGGGCACGCTTTGTGTCATCAGAACGAAGAGACAAGCGCCGGTGCTCACCAACGCATTGGTGCGTAATCCGGTCATGCGTTGACGTAGTTGGCGCTCACTGCCGATCAGCGCACCCAAAACCAGCGCGACGGTGACGCGCAGTAAAAAGATTTTCCAATCCATGATAGACCTCAATCCGCAGCTTTCTGTTTGCGGAACAAAAGATTAATAAATGGATTACAGACAGTGCGAATACCGCTGGGAACCAGCCGCATTGTGCTTATGAAAAGGGGTGATTCTGGAAGGAAATTCACCGTCTTAACGCGCAGTTAAGACAGCGTGAAGGCTATCTTACCGCGAGGTCCTGCTGTAATCGTTTGGGACTTGTGTCCAATGCCGTTCTCCTCTTGGGTAAAAATTCGCCGCGATTCTAAAGTGACTTACGCAGCATTGCCAACTCAAATAGCCCGTTCGTTTACGTTGGGTTAAAACAAAAAACCCGCCGAAGCGGGTGTATGGAATTGTTATCGCCCCGTCGTTAGCCAACGACTTAGCGTGCCCGAGTTAGCATATCCGCTGATAATGGCGGCATAGCTATCGAAACGGTTGCTGACTTCACTGACCTGGTTGTTGTACAGATCGCTTTCTGCGCTCAATACATCCAGCAATGAACGGCGGCCTAAGTGATACCACTGATCAAAGAAGTCCTTACGAATCCGATCGGATTCCACAATCAGGTTTTTATACAGCACGGCGCGTTCCGCTGTTGAGTGTGCATTCTGGTTGGCAGCACGCACACGGTTTTCCAGATCGCGGCGTTGCTCCTGCACCTGCTGACGACTCGCTTCGGCACGTTTAATCGCCGCAATTTCCTGGGCGTTGGTTGAACCGCCGCGGAATAAGCCCCAGCTAACGTTCAGGCCGGTTTGCCATGCCTGTTGGCGTCCGAGCTGATCTTCACGGGTGTTTTTGCTTACCGTCCAGTTGAGCTTTGGCAGGCCAGAAGCTTTGATTGCCTCCGCCTCTTTGAATGCTGCTCGCTCCTCAGCGCTGGCGCGCAAGATCAGAGGATGGACATCCAAACTCGTCAGTTGGCGGTTTAAATCACCAAAGGAAAGCGCCCACTTATCGCTGGCTGGTAACGTCACGCGGTTGTTGCCCATCAGGCGATTCAGAGTGATTTCAACATCTCGCGCGCGAGACTCGGCATTTTCCAGGTAGCTTTGCGCTTGCAGTAAGCGCCCTTTTGCCTGCGTCAGTTCACTGCGACGTCCAGTATCTGACTGAACAATACCGCTGAGCATTTTGGTCAGCTCCGCCATACGCGCCAAATACTGTTTACTGATGGCGATGACGTGCTGCTGTTTATTCCACTCAATCAAGGCGTTACTTACCTGCATCGCCAAATCTTCTCGCTGTGCCTGCACCGACTGTAAGGCTGACTTAACGCGCTCTTCGCGACTTTCAATGGTGCGACTGGTTTGGCCAAAGTCGATTAGATTAGTCGCTACTGAAACACCTAAAGACGGCATATTCCCTTGGTATTCATAATTTTTAGTTCCACCACCAAACTCTTTGGTTGCCGAAGCGGCGCTTACATCAACTTGTGGCCAGCGCTGACCTTTCGCTTCATCCACGCTGGCTTCAGCCGCATCACCCTGAGCAATATAGGACTTCAGCGCCGGGCTGATTCGCCAGGTGATACGCGCAGCTGAGAGAAACTTTTGCCGTATTTCACTCTCGGCAACTGTTTCATTAACTCCGCCGCTTAACGTAACGGGTGAAGTCGTTTCTGCCGCTGTAGTCGCTGCTGGAGGGCTAACATAACTAAAATCTGCCTTAGCGCTTTCAGCTGGAGCATAGGTTTTCGTTGCTGCCGCCTGCTGCTGACCCACATTTCGCGACGGTTGCATCGGGTTAAACGGCTGTGGTTCAGGTCGACGCTGATCCTCCGTCAGGAAACCTCCGCCCTGAATTTCAGCATGCTGGCTGGTTTTCGCGCTGATCTGTGCAGGACGTTCGGCGGCTTCGCGCTGGTGCGGCGCTTCTGCTATTGGGGCCGGTACGATTGGCGCAACTGGCGGCTGAACTCGTGGAGTAATCGCGACCTCCGGTATCTGTCTTTCAACAAACAGCGGCGCAGGCGCAGTGAACGTTGGTTGCGCAACCTTTGCCGCAGGTGTCGTTGGAGCAGATGCAGGCGCCATTGAACCTTGCAAACGTTGCGTTCGCACCGGCGCTGCCGCAGGAGTGACAGGACGCTGGCCGCTCATTTCCGCAAACATCATCAACTCACTGGTGGAATCCGCCATCACGTTAACCGCGGGCGCCATCACAACGGCAATACAAACGGCAAGCAGAGAGAGATGACGCGCCTGTGCATGGCGCATCTTGTTATTATTTTTCATGATTATTAACGCTCGCGGAATGCTTCTTTAGCTTTCAGGACCGGCTTCAGCAGGTAATCGAGAATGGTTTTCTCACCCGTGCGCACCTCGACGGTAGCGATCATGCCGGGAATGATCGGCAGATCTTTGTTACCTGCGTGCAGCGTGCTTTTATCCGTCAGGATCAGTACGCGATAGTAGGTATCATCCGGGCGTCCACTGGCGGCTTTCTGATCGTCTTTTAAGGTATCCGGACTGATATACTCCACGTGCCCATCAAGCCCGCCGTAAATGGCAAAGTCATAGGCGGTGATTTTCACCTTGGCCGGTAAGCCTGGACGCAGGAAGGCGACATCCGACGGACGGATTTTTCCCTCCACCAGCAACTGCTCTTCCAGCGGAACGATTTCGAGGATGTGCTCACCCGGCTGAATAACCCCGCCAATGGTGTTAACGCGTACGTTTTTCACCGTGCCGCGCACCGGTGCGACGATCGTAGTGCGATCAACAATATCGGCACGACCAATCAGGTTTTCGCTAACCTGGCTCAGTTCTAATTCCAGGCGTCCCAGCTCAGTGTGGGCATCTGATTGATAGCGGTTACGACGTTCGACGATTTGCGCCTGAATGTCATTGGCCTGACGCTGCATACGCAGTAGTTCAACTTCCGATAAGAGACCTTTGGCCGCTAACGGCTCAGCCAGATGAATCTCGCGCATCGAAAGTGCGTAACTGCGTTGCAATGAGTTGATGCTGTCACTTAGCGCACGTTTGCGCGATTCATAAGCTTTAGTTTCCTGCGCCACAACGGCGGGATCGCTCTGTACCTGCTCATCAAACGCCAGTGGCAATGAATAAGCTTCAGCACGTAAGCGTGCAATGCTGCCCTTCAGACCCACCACTTTACTCAGTACTTCGCGATAGCTGGATTGCGCACGCGTTGGGTCAATTTTCAGTAGCACATCACCGCGATCTACAACCGTACCTTCACGCACATTCATCTCTGCCAGAATGCCGCCTTCCAGGCTTTGAATAACCTGTTCACGGCTGCGTGAGATGACCTTGCCATCGCCTTTAGTGATCTCTTCCACTCGTGCGTAATTGGCCCAGGTAAGGCCACCAACTAACACCGCGATGATGATCCACATCACTAGCTTGGAACCCGGCGTGGTTTGCGACAGCAGAGAAGCCTGCACGTCATTCATAAATTCGGCATCAGCAGCAGACATACCTTTCTCGCTCTTACGCCATGACATTAACTTGCTCATACTGCGGCCTCCTCTGCTGCTGCTTGCTTCGGCGCTGAATCGTTAGCGGGAGCTGGCGCACGTACCGTCGGTTCAACCGCCTGACGCGGCTGTTTGCGGGCTTTATTTTTTCCTTCTAAAGCGGCAAGCACCTGATCTTTCGGGCCATCCGCCACCACTTTGCCTTCTTCCACCACGATGATGCGATCGACCAATGCCAGAATGGATGGACGATGCGTCACCACAATCAGCGTGTGTCCTTCACTGGCGCGACGTAAATGCGCGAGGAATTGGTTTTCCGTCATGCTATCCATGGCGCTGGTTGGCTCATCCATCAGCAGCACTTTAGGACGGGTGAGCAGCGTTCGCGCCAGAGAAACCAGCTGACGCTGACCGCCAGACAAGCCTTCGCCGCCCTCGCCAACCGTTAAATTGATACCACTTGGATGGCGTGCCGCAACGTGGTCCAAACCGGTCAGATTCAGCACGCGCAGCAGCTCATTGGCGGTGGCGTCCGGGCGCCCAATCATTACGTTTTCGCGCAGCGTGCCGTAGAACAGACGCGCATCCTGACCGACAAAGCCAACAGCCTTGCGCCAGTCCGCCGGATCAATCTGGTTAACATCCAGACCATCGGCCGAAAGCTGACCTTTCACCGGTTGGTAAAGACGCGCCATCACACGTAATAAGGTGGATTTACCGCTACCGATGCGGCCAAGAATCGCGACGCGTTCCCCGGCTTTAATGCTCAACGAGATATCTTTGAGGATCTCTGGGTTCGGCTTCATTGGCGGTGCCGGATAGGAGAAGTTGACGTTGGTCAGCGTGATCTCACCACTCAGCGGCGGATCGGTGAGATAGGTTTTGCTGCTGTCACGATCAATAGGCATCTCCATCAGCTTATTGAGTGACGTTAGCGCCGCTTTTGCTTGCTGATAACGCACAGCCAGGCCAATAACCTGACCGAGCGGGCCAGTCGCGCGGCTGGCAAGCATCACGGTGGCGATCATCGCACCCATGGTGAACGTGCCTTCATTGATCAGATAAACACCGGCCACCACCAACATCACCGTCTGAAACTGCTGCAGGAACGTCACCACGCCGGTTGCCAGCGTTGAGTAACGTTTTGATTTCATCGAGTTAGCGGATTGCAGTGCGCTGAAGTTTTCCCAGCGACGCTGCATGTGTGCTTCACCACCCACTGCTTTCAGCGTTTCCATACCTTCAACCGATTCGATCAGCACACCTTGCTTGAGTGAGGCGTCACGCAGGTTCTCTTTCATGATGCGCGCCAGCGGCCACTGGATCGCGGCACTGACGATGATGATCAATGGGATCATCATCAGTGGAATGATCGCCAGCGGACCGCTGATAAAGAAGATCACACCCACAAACATCAGAATGAAAGGAAGATCGGAAATCGCCGCCAGCGTGGCAGATGCCACGAAGTCACGTACCGATTCATACTCACGAATCTGGTTGGCGAAGGTACCGGAGGAAGCGGGTTTGTGTTCCATCTGGATAGAAAGTGCCTGACGGAACAGCATACTGCCGAGCACTAAATCGGCCTTTTTACCGGCCATATCCAGCAGATGCGCACGTACGAAGCGGGTAACGGCTTCGAAGATCATCGCAATGGTCACGCCAATCGCCAGTGACCACAGCGTCACGAAGGCCTGGTTCGGCACCACACGGTCATAGACGTTCATGGTGAAGAAGATGCTGGAAAGACCGAGAACGTTGATCAATACCGCCGCAATCGCGGCACTGCGGTAATAGCGGCGATAGCGCCACAGTGTGGTGAACAGCCAATGGCCTTTTACTTCCGGCAGCATTTCACTGGCGCGCTCATCGACCACAGCAGTGGGTTTCGCCATGACGGCGAAGCCCGCGTAGATCTCATTGAGCTCGGCCAGATTCATCTCAACGGCTGAAGCGCTGACTTCTGGCATCACCAGCTGGAAGCGCAATTCGCGTTGATTTTCCTCATTAGTGTGAATGCGGCGCGACAGCACAATGCAACCGCCGCCCCCTTTGCGCAGCAGAATCATCGGCATCAACTGCTCCGGCAGATCCTGCAGACGACGCTCAACCATGCCGCCGGTAATGCCGGCGTTTTCGAGCGCTGTCATGGCCTGTGATGGTGAGAGCAATGTCGCTTTTGGCAAACCTGCCACCAGCGCTTCTTCACTTTTCTCGCGTTTATAGTGTTTGCAGATCCAAGCCACGCTTTTTAACAGCGTGTCATCTACCGTGGTTTCAATACGAGCAACAGAACGCGCATCCTGCTCCACAGCATCCTGCTTCTGGTCGACCATTTCCCGACTCCTGTAAACCTGACAAAAAAACGGTGAGCACATTGCCCACCGTTGCACCTGTTTGAATTGGGAAAATTCTGACAGAAGGCAGGTTTTGAGCAGTCCAAGACTTGTCTCAAACGGTTAGGAATAATTGTTTAAACTCGTGATTGCAGGCACGGAGGCGGGCTTTTTGCACTGCCTGGCGCAGAAAAATGCAAGGCTGTTGATGCTCGTCCTGGGCGTGTTATCTTACTGGCTCGCTTTATCGCAATCGGACAAATAGCAATGGTGAAACAGCGCGTAGGGATCGTGTTTGGCGGCAAATCGGCCGAGCATGAAGTGTCATTACAATCGGCCAAAAACATCCTCGAAGCCATCGATAAGAGCAAGTACGAGGTGGTGTTGCTGGGAATCGATAAACAGGGTGAATGGCATCTCAATGATGCTTCGGGATACTTGCTCAACGCTGAGAACCCGAAGCTGATTGCGCTTAATCGTTCAGGTGAAAATGTCGCGCTGGTTCCGGGCAGTTCTTCCCAGCAGCTGATTACCCGTCAGCAAGCGCAGCCTTTGTCACAGCTGGATGTCATTTTCCCCATCGTGCACGGCACGCTGGGTGAAGATGGCTCGCTACAGGGCTTATTGCGTATGGCGAATCTGCCGTTTGTCGGCTCTGACGTGCTCGGGTCTGCCGTCAGCATGGACAAAGATTTTACCAAGCGGCTGCTGCGTGATGCCGGACTGAACGTTGCCCCCTGGCTGAGCGTGACGCAGGCACAGCGCGCGAACATTGATGCTGAGGCCGTGATTGCACGCTTTGGCCTGCCGCTGTTTATCAAACCGGCTAACCAGGGATCGTCCGTTGGCGTGAGCAAAGTCGAGAGCCCTGAAGCGTTCGATGCCGCGCTGGATCTCGCCTTTACGTTTGATCGCAAAGTCTTGATCGAGCAAGGGATTAAGGGGCGCGAGATTGAATGTGCCGTGCTGGGCAACGATACGCCAGAAGCCAGCCCGTGCGGCGAAGTGGTGGTGCATGATGCCTTCTACTCATACGACACCAAATACATCAGCGAAAGCGGTGCGCAAGTGGTGGTGCCAGCGGCAATCAGCGATGAAGCCAGCGAGGCGATTCGTCAGGTGGCAATTACTGCGTTTCAGGCGCTGGAGTGTTTTGGCATGGCGCGTGTTGACGTGTTCCTGACGGATAGCGGCGAGATCATTGTCAATGAAGTGAATACTTTGCCAGGTTTTACCAATATCAGCATGTATCCGAAGTTATGGCAGGCAGCGGGTTTGAGCTACAGCGATCTGATTTCCCGTCTGATTGAGCTGGCTCAGCAGCGTCACCAGCAAACCAGCCAACTGAAAAGTAGCGTTTGAATCGCCATGACGTGGCTCAGGCCACGTCATTCATCATGCTGCGCGGCTCCATCGCCGGTGAGGTTTGATTACGGCCATTGCGTTTGGAAAGATAAAGATTCTTATCCGCCGCTGACACTAAGCGATTGATCACGCTTGGCCATTCACGTTCGTTCTGCGCACTGCCGCGCGCCAGACCTAAACTGGCAGTTACCGTCACCGTGTTGCCCTGAATCCAGAACTTCTCTTTGACCATCGCCTGACGTACCGTTTCGGCGAGTTGGTAAAGCTGGCTATGGCTACAATCGAACATCACCATCACAAACTCTTCGCCACCAAAGCGACACACCATGCCACGATTGCCAACCACGCGCTGAATGCGCCGCGCAATCTCTTCCAGCACGCAATCACCGGCATCGTGGCCAAAATTGTCGTTAATGGCTTTGAAATAGTCGACATCAAGCATAATAACGCCTGCTTCCCGTTGTAGCGAGAAAGGTTCATTTCTCAAGCTTTCATACAGGCCGGAACGGGACAGCAGTTGGGTGAGAAAATCAAAATTAGCGCGAAGTGCAAGCCGATGATTTAATTGGCGAATGGCATCCATGCTCACCGCCACCAGCAGCGGGCTGAGCGCAACGGTGGCGACGCCAAGCCGTGCCGAGGTGAGATGGCTAATCGGCAGCAGTGCATCGTCACCCTGGATGTTCATCACACCATGCGACACCAGCACAATCTCCGTGATACCGGTTATCAGGATCACTAAGCTGGTCAATGGAATTGGTAACACAATGGCGCACCAGATCAGCGCAGGAACCGGGAATGTCAGGCTACCGGCCCCGCCAATTAGTGCCCCAACAGTCAGCGATAGAATCACCGCCGCCAGCGGCAGCAATTTGCCGGGATGCATTAAGGTGCGCGGTGAAACCGTACGCAGCGGGCGTGCCAGCATCACCGGCAGCAGCATCAGCGAAGTAGAGACCTGTTCGCTGAACCAGTCGCTCCACGCCACAATAAAGCGCGCATTGAAATCAATATCCTGTGCCCACGCGCCCCAGGTTGCACAAGCCGCCGCGCCAAGAAAACAGGCGGGAAAAATGCGCATGGCATTGAACACCTGGCTGTGGGCGGAAGGACGTTGCAGATGTTTGATCAGCATGCTGACCGCGACGAGGATAAACAGAATGTTGGCAAAATTGACGGTAAACGCTGGCAGCGCCCAGCCGGAAAATACCGTGTCGTTAAAAATCATCGCACTGAAGCACACCAGATAGCTGGAGGTAGTGTGTAAAAACGGATTCCTCACTATTAATCCCGCCACCAGCGCATTCACCGGCCAGAATAATGAGAACTCTTCGGGGATGCGTAAATGGCTGCCGATAAAGCAGAAAAACAGCGTAATGAAGAACAGCGTGAGGGCATTCTTTTTAAAATTATTCTCTTCAAACAGCATAACGCGCATACGTCTGAACCCTGTAACCTGGAAAGTGCCGGCATCAACCCTAAGCATCAGCAAGCATTAAACCGGAAATAACCGTGCGATGATTCGGTAATTAAGCAAGTGTTCGTCATCCTACTCTGCGGCTGGGCGGCGCTCACCTGCCATAAAAAGCAGCGTCGCGCCTAATGGCATTGTGGAAACGCCAGAGACAAAGGATAAAGCTTTTGGCAATTATGCCCTGTAAATAAAAAAATCGGCTATCCGAGATATCCGATTTTTTAGTTTTAAAACGGTTGTTCCAGCACAGACTTATGGCTATTTCACCGCAACAGGCCATTGACTCAGACGAATGCCACGTTGGCGTGCGTTTTCACCAAAGTCTTTTAGCACCGCTTTAACGTCGGGATCCATATATTGGGCATTGCCGTGCTCAGCAATCACCACGCTGTTTTCCGGGATCTCCGCCAGCAATCCCTGCAGCTTTGGATTGTGCATAAAGGTCAGATTTTGCTGCAGGCGTAAAACGTAGTGATCGTCATGTCGCGTAAGCTGCAAGGCGTTGCGATGGCTTTTATAGATGCTGTAGAGGATTTGCGTAGCGATGCCAATTCCGATGCCGGCCAGCATGCCAAACACAATAATGCCGCCAATGGTGGCAAGGAATGGCACATATTGCTGCGGTCCCATGCGCATCTGCTCAATGAACAGGCGCGGCGTGGCCAGCTTATAGCCGGTATACAGCAGCACCGCCGCAAGGCTGGCAAGGGGAATCGCGTTAAGCAGATTACTGAACCACAGGCCGCAGATTAACAGCAGCACACCATGAATCAGAATCGACAGTTTGGTTTGCGCGCCAACGCTGACGTTCACCGAACTGCGCACAATCACTGCAGTAATCGGCATCGCGCCAAGGAAACCGGCGGTCAGATTACCAATGCCCTGCGCAAACATCTCTTTGTTGGGTGAAGGTGCAGGATGTTGCGGACGCAGTTTCTTCAGCGCTTCCTGGCTGAGCAGCGTTTCAAGGCTCGCGACCAGCGCCAGCGTGATCGCCACCATCCACACTGCAGGATTCTGCCACGCTTGCCAGTCTGGCGTTTCCAGTTCAGCCACCAGCGCCGACATGCTGTCGAACGCGGGCAGCGCGATACGCGGCAAGCCATCAGCTAACGCTGGAAACAGGCGATCCCCAAACACCGTCGCCGCACAGCCTACCAGCACCGCTACCAGCGGACCGGGCATCCAGCTCAGCACTTTAACTGACTTGATCAGCGGCGTGGTCCACAGCCATAAAATAGCCAATCCCACGCCAGCAACCAGCATCGCGCTGCTGGAAAAATGAAATTCCCCTTTTACCAGCGACAACAGCTCAACATCGCCCGCCGCGCCGAATGCTACCGGAATTTGCTGCATAATCAGCAAAATACCAATCGCCGCCAGCATGCCTTTAATCACGCTGCTCGGCACTAAGGCGATAAAACGTCCTGCACGCAGTAAGCCAAACAGGCACTGCAACGCACCCGCCAGAATCAGCGCGGTGAGAAAGGCGGAAAAGCTACCTAGTGTGGCGATCGACGCGACCACAATCGTTACCAATCCCGCCGCCGGACCACTAACCGCAAAACGCGAGGGGCTCAGCGCAGTCACCAGCAACCCACCAATCACGCCGGTGAGCAGACCCGCAAAGGGCGGCAATCCACTCGCCTGCGCGATGCCAAGACAGAGCGGCAGCGCGACCAGAAACACCACCAAACCAGCCGGAATATCCTGACGAAGCGTGCTTAAATTCATGGCGTTGATTCCTCTGCAGATGGCTGAATTAACCGCGCGCGGCGCCGCAAAGCCAGAGTACGATTTATCACTAATAAGGTTTTCAGGGTCATCACAATAATCTTCTCTCAACATTTAAAAAGATCGCTTTCAGGCAGATAGCGACGTCATTAAACGCGGCTATGGAGAACCATTGAGGATGAAAGCAGAACTTCCTCACAAAAATAGTTTATAGACGCTTAAGCATTACCTTGCATCATGAATATTTCTGACGTCGACAAAACGAATCTTTTTGTAAACACAAATTCAATAAACGTATGAATCAGGTAAGTTTATGCAAGGAGCGGAATGATGAGCAGGATCGATAAAAAGCATTATTAACAATTAAATAAGAGCGATTTTAAATGTGATATTTTCGGTGCAATTACAAAACAATACACGCAAAAATTATATGCCATTTTAGCGACGCTATAATTTAATCCTTATGAGCTGGGAGAATTCCTAATTAAAAAATTTATGATTAGTGCGATTCACTGCCATTTAGCAAATAAGACGAGATATTTCGCTATTCAGTTGCCATGAATTTAGTAAGAGATCAGGAAAACAGTGAGGGGAATAATAGTTACGGAGTTATGTAAATATTGATGGACCTGAAAAGGACATGAATGCGCCTGCCTAAGCAGACGCTATTTTACCTGACGAATTATTTACCGTTCCACGCTTTCATACGCGCTTCACGCACCTGCAGTTGCTGCTCAGGCGTGAGTTTGTTGTAGTTTTCCGCCATGCCACTTTCCCAGTCGCCATACAGCGGGTTCGGTAACACGATGAATTGGGTGCCAAAACGCTGATGATTAAGGCTAACGAACTGCTGACGCTGCGCATTTCCCTGATGCCAGGTTGAACCGCCAAAGTCATTCAAGTTGTCGCCCACATACAGCACCACGTTGTAACCGGCATTCTTCACCGCGTCGAAGCGCTCTTGCTTGTTAGAATTACCGGTACTCAAGCGCACCGTTTTCTCGCTCACGCCGCTGAAGCCCAGCTTATTCAGGTTCTCCACCGTTGCGGCAAAATCTTTTTGGTCGCGGTTGGAGATATAGAACATAGTGCCGCCGTGGCTGTTGACGTAGTTGGCAAACTCCACTGCGCCCGGAACGGCCGTTGCCTGACGCGCCTGCGTCCACGCTGACCAGGTTTTACCCGAGAAGGGCTGGCCGTTTTTCGCCTGCCACGCGCTGTAGGCGCTGTTATCAATCATCGTTTCATCTAAATCGACGATAACCGCTTTCGGTTTACCCGCCAGCGATGGCGCCTGATCGAAGGCCATGCGCGCGCTGTTAAACGCCTGCCAGCTTAATGCCTGATATTCGCCGGATTGCTGGAACCAGTTCACTGCCAGCACCGATTGCTGGCCGAGCTGCTGCTGAGCCTGCTGTTTAGAAGGCTGCGCACAACCGGTTAATGCCAGCGCCATTAAGCCGGATGCCGCCAGCAAGGTGGTTTTCTTCATCATTTCATCCTTAAGTGATTAGGGTCAGTTTTTGTAAAGCTTTAAAAATGTAGCAGTTAACGTAAGCTGTGGGCAGCAGAAAGCAGCGGTTTGGTGAGAGGAGACACTTATGGTACAGCACCCCCACAGCGGTCCACGATCAAGACTATTGGATGACTTTTCCTGGCTGGAATACGCCTTTCAGCCGGCTGGCCAGGCCGTTCCGGCAGAGGCGGCTTATGGTCAACAGCGTCACAGCGCCAATGTGTTGCTGGCAAGCCAAAACATCCCGCCTAAACGTTGCGAATCGGATGGCTTGATTGGCGAAGATCATCTGCCGGTCGCGGTGTATACCGCCGATTGTCTGCCGGTGTTATTTGCCGACCCGCAACAACAGCAGGTTGCGGCGGTGCACGCCGGATTAAAAGGCACGCTCGGTGGCGTATTGAACAACGCGATTGATCGTCTGCTGGAGCGCGGCGCCAGCCGTGAAACGCTGCGTGTGGTAATCGGTCCAGCGATCGGGCCGTGCTGCTATGAACTGGGTAACGATCTGGTGACACAGATGCAGGATCGTCACGATCTTCCGCCGTTACCCTACTCCACCCAGCAGCCGCAAAACGCACAAGCGATCCGTCCGCAGGCGCGGGCCCAGCAGGATGGAATCTGGTTTGATCTGCCTAACCTGGCGCGAGGCTTGTTGTTACAGCGGGGAGTGGTGGCGGAACATATTGAAGTGCTGAACGTCTGTACCTACTGCATGGCGGAAGCGGGTTCCAGCTATCGCTACAACACCCATTTTGACAGCGGCTATCAGTCACGCTTCTCGTGGATCCGCACGCGCGGTTAAGAGCTTCACGTCCTTGTGAAGCTTTATCGATCAGTGAATTATGGCATTGAGCGCCAACACGCCGGCTAAACCGAGAATCGAAATCAGCGTCTCCATCACCGTCCAGGTTTTCAGGGTCTCCACCACGCTCAGGTTGAAGTAACCCTTGAACAGCCAGAAGCCGGGATCGTTCACGTGTGAAGCGATCACGCTGCCGGAACCCACCGCCAGTACCATCAAGGCCGGATCGGCATGCGTGGCCGCGATAATTGGCGTCACAATACCGGCGGTGGTGATCGCCGCCACCGTGGCTGAACCCAGCGCCACGCGCAGCATTGCCGCAACCGTCCAGCACATCAGCAGCGGTGACAGTGACGATCCCTTCATCATATCGGCGATGTAGTTACCCACGCCGCTATCCACCAGCACCTGTTTAAATGCACCGCCGCCCGCGATGATAAAGATGATCATGGCGATGGCGGCAATCGACTCGCCGCACATATCCATCACTTCTTCCATCTTACGGCCATTGCGCAGCCCCAACGTCAGCACCGCTATCACCACCGCGATAAACAGCGCCACTGCCGGATTACCGATGAATTCGAAGAACTGACGCAGCGCGTTCTCTTTCGGCGTGGTCAACTCGAAGACGGCGGCAATCGCCATCAGCACCACCGGAATCACTGCGGCAAAAATACTGATGCCGAAGCCTGGCATCTCCTCTTCCGTGAAGATTTTTGGGTTGTAGAGCCCTTCCGGCGGTGACTTCTCAAAGCTTTTAAGGAACTTCGAGAAAATCGGTCCGGCAATAATCACCGTTGGAATGGTGATGATCATGCCGTAGAGCAACGTGGTACCAAGATTAGCGCCAAAGATAGTGGCAATCGCCGTCGGGCCAGGATGCGGCGGCAGGAAGCAGTGAGTGACCGAGAGCGCGGCGACCATCGGTACGCCGACGTACAACAGCGGCAAACCGGCAGCCGCCACGATAGTGAACACCAGCGGCAGCAACAGCACGAAGCCAACCTCATAGAACATCGCCAGGCCGACGATCAGTCCGGTCACCACCAGCGCCCATTGCAGCCGCTCTTTACCAAAAGCAGCGATCAGCGTGGTAGCCACGCGTTGTGCGGCACCGGTATCGGAAACCAGCCGCCCGAGCATGGCGCCGAAGCCAAGGATCATGGCTAATCCGCCCAGCGTCGAGCCGATACCTTTCTGGATCGAGGCCATTACATTCAGTGGCGTCATGCCTTCGGCAATACCGACCACCGCCGAGACAAATACCAAAGCAATGAAGCCATTGACCTTAAATACAATCATCAACACCAGCAGCAGTATCACACCCAGCACAATGATGGTTATTGGCATTTTTATTATCCTTAGGAATACAGAGGGGTGATTAAGGTTTAGGCGCGGCCCGATGATAATGCCAGCCGCGCCCGGTCATCACACGGCGACGCGCATGCCACCGTCAACGAACAGCAGATGCCCGTTAACGAAGTTCGATGCACCGGAAGCAAGGAACACTGCCGCGCCAATCAGCTCTTCCGGTTTGCCCCAGCGAGCGGCTGGCGTGCGCTTGGTTAGCCAGCCGGTAAAGGCAGGATCGTCAGCCAGCGCCTGAGTCATCTCCGTGACGAAATAGCCCGGTGCAATGGCGTTCACCTGAATGTTGTGACGCGCCAGCTCCACGCACATGCCGCGCGTCAGCATAGTCACCGCGCCTTTGGAGGCCGCGTAAGGCGTGATGGTGTCGCGCCCTAATTCGCTCTGCATCGAACCGATATTGATGATTTTACCCTGCTGACGCTCGACCATTTTTTTCGCCACAGTTTGCGAAACCAGGAATACGGCGGTCTGGTTGACCGCGATAACGTCATTCCAGTCCTGCTCCGGGAATTCAAGGAACGGCCGACGACGCTGGATGCCAGCATTATTCACCAGCACATCAATCGCGCCCCACTCCGCTTCGATCTCATCTACCGCCTGTTTCACCTGCGCCGATTGCGTGACATCAAACGCTTTGGCATGCGCGCGTAAGCCCAACTCACGCAGCTGCGCCGCGCCCTTCTCTGCGCCTTCGTGCGTAGTGGCGTTGACGATCACGTCAGCACCGGCTTCCGCCAGGCCGCGCGCCAGCAGATATCCAATGCCGCGCGCCGAACCGGTCAGCAGCACACGCTTGCCTTCGAGGGAAAATAACTGGCTCATCACTGCTCCTTAAAAGGTTAACTGGACTTTAGCGGCACGGGTTTTATCGCCGGCAAACTGCAGCGCGGCATCGATATCCTGCAAGGCATACTCACCGCTGAACAGCGGCAACGGGTTTACCACGCCGGTAGCCAGCCATTCGACGGCGGTGTTGAATTCATGAGTAAAGCGGAAGGAACCAACCAGATTAATCTCTTTGGCAATCAGCGCCATGATCGGGAAATTGGGAATGGTGCCGCCCATGCCAACCTGCACCAGCGTACCTTTGGCGCACACCACATCGAGGCAGCGCTGCAGCGAAGAAGGATGGCCGGAGGCTTCAAACGTCACATCGAAATAGCCTTTGTCGGCAAGATAGGGCGCGAAATCGCCGTCGGCGGCATGAATCACCTCGCTTGCGCCCATCTGCTGCGCCATCTCCAGTGAACGCTCGCTGATATCGCTGCACACAATGGAGGCCGCGCCGCGCGCTTTGGCCGCCGCCGCAATCAGGCAGCCAATCGGACCCACGCCTGAGATAAACACGTGCTTGCCGGTGAGATCACCTGCCTGCTGCGTGGCGTGAATACACACCGCCAGCGGCTCAGCGAACACCATGACCGTTTCATCAGCATCCTGCGGGAACGGCACGCATTGCGCGCTATCCACCACTTTGTATTGGGTAAAACCGCCGTCAACGTGCGGCACATACATGGCGCTGCCGAAGAAGCGCATGGTGGTGCACTGGTTTTCCTGATCGCGCTGGCAATATTTGCACGCGCCGCAAGGCTTAGAGGGATTTACCGCGACTTTTTGTTGGGGTTTAAGTGCTGGATTGTCGCTCTCCACCACATAACCAATCACTTCGTGGCCCAGGATCATCGGCATTTTGATCTCAAAACTACCGACCTTGCCTTCCTGATAGTAATGCAGATCGGATCCACAAATGCCGCCACGCGTGATACGCACCAGCGTACCTTTGCCGTCCCATTTCACCTGCTGCTGCGCAACGCTGACTTGTTTTTTTCCAGTGATTACGCCGGATTGCGTTTCGATATTCATAACGTCCCCATAAGAGCTGTAGCAATGGGGGCCATCAGACCGGGTTATGCGGCTTAAAACTGTGATGAACATCACCTAAAGACATGTTACGGAAAGCTGTTACCTGGAACGTGAAGTCTGCGATGCCGAAGAGAAAACAGGCGGCCGTAAGTGGCCGCCTGTGAAGAGAATTAATAGCCTGACATCAGGTCGTGGCTGTATTTGAACAGTTCAGAATCCGAACGTAAACCGAGCTTTTTCAGCGCCGATTGTTTCTGCCCGCTCACGGTTTTACGGCTGCGCTTAAACTTCACGGCAATTTGTGACACGCTCAAACCATCGAGAAAACAACGCACCACTTCAACTTCACGCGGGCTGAGGGTTTTCACCTTCTCATACATATTGCCTTTGCTGCTAAAATCGAGGCTGTCATCCAGCGACTCTTCGCTCATGACATAGAGATTTTCAACCTCGTAGGCGACTTCTTTAGACAAGAACAAACGGCCCTGCGCCACCTGACGAATCGCATGGGTAATTTCCTGCATATTGTGGCTTTTACCAATAAAGCCCTTCACGCCTGCGCTTAGCACCATTTTGACGATGGCCGGACTCTCCATTGAAGAAGAGATCAGAATTTTTTGCTGGGGATAATGATTACGCAGTTGCTTCACCAGCGCCAAGCCATCCAGTTCACGTTCACCCAGCAGGAAATCCAGTACCAGCACATCAACTACGGTACTTCTTAGCTGATTAAATAATTCATTACTTGAAGCCCAGGTTCCCACCAAATGAATATCGGGCTCATGTTTTAAACACAACTCGAAAACGGTACGAACCATGGGGTGATCATCAAGGACAGCCACACGCACTTGTTTATTATGTGCATATACCATTTATTTATTCCTTTATTACAGCATTAACTTTGTCCAATTCTGACTGTCACACCCGCTTCAATAAATAAATGGTGTCGATTACAACAGCTGTGAAAAATAGCCTTCACAACATCAGAATTCTAAATCGATAGCGTCACCCTAATAGCGGTCATTTTTATATACCCCTTTTAGGTTTATATTTTTCCGTGATAGATTCTTACTTGCCTGCTCACGTAAAAGTGGGAAAAGTCTGACTTAACTCCTTAACAAGACCACATAAGAATTGTCTTGAAAGAAAAGGAGCAATCTAACTAACTGAATAAGCTAAGAAATGAACATCATATAGTTACATCGCTATCACCCTCTCTCTTTCGCTAAAAATCAAACATTTGAGAATGGTCGCAAAATTTTAACAGTAAAAGAATAGAACGAGCGAAAGATAATAATATCTTTATAATCCCTGGTCCTGATAGACATTAATGGATACCTTAAGAAGGCAGCGTGCTAATTAATCTTAATACTTTTCGCTTGTTGGCCTTATTTTTTCTGGCTTTAGTTTCATGTTCATTAATAGCATCAGAGAAAAAACTGCAATTACTGGCGCGATATGATGTAGCTCAACCTGCTTTACAACTGGCTGAACCTATCTCTTCAGAGTTTCGTCATCACGTTCTCAAAGTTGCTGTCGCTGGGCAACCACAACCGCCCCTTTTTATGGATATGGATACGCGACGATTCGAAGGCGTAAGTGCGGATTATCTCTCTCTGATTCAGAATATGCTGGATACCACAATAGAAATCCATTATTACGCCAGCCATAGCGCGGCCCAGGAAGCCGTAACCAGCGGAGAAATGCAACTATTAGCGATCTATGTGGAGCAATCCTCAGTAGCAGAGGCGCAAACCTTGATCGCCAGCGACCCCTGGATGCTGGATTATGCAGCGATCGGTTTTAAGTCTGAGCGAAACGCTCAATTAAAAATTGATGAACCCAATCGCATGGCCTGGTCTGGTTCAGCGTTGATGCGTGCACATTTAGAAGAGACTTTTAAGAGCGACCTTTTAGTTCGCTTTCCTGGTTACTACGATGCTGTCGCAGCAACAGTATTTGGCCAAACAGAGCGTGTATGGGGCAATGCCGCCACACTTACGCACCTAAATCGCTTCATGTTCGCAAATGCGCTGGATATAACCAAAGATGACCACGCTATTCCGATGAATTTCAGCTTTGGCATTAGCCCGCGTCATCCACAACTTGCCGAAGCGATTAATTTTGCCTTAACACAAATTCCTCTCTCTATTCGCATGCAGATAGCGAAGCGCTGGCAACTGGATACGTACCATGTGCTGCAGCGTAATCCGCTTGCACTCAAGCATGAAGAGGAGAAATGGCTGCAGGCACACCCGCGTATCAACACCGCACTACCGCAAACCCTCGCTCCACTCAGCAGTCGCAACGGGAGCATGCCGTTTCGCGGCATGATCATTGATGTTTTAGATCTGATAGCCAACCAAAGTGGCATTACATTTAATTCAGAAGTTCAGGAAGAAAGTGGACGTAACCAAACCGATAAGCATTTTCCACATCTGTATGCGCTTGAGATGCTTACCCCGGATATGCCCCCTCAGTTAATAACCCGCCCATGGCTGGTTTCACACTGGGTCATTATTCGCCATAAACGCCCTCGGAATATTATGGCTCGGGATCCTTTTCCCTTTGGCTCGGCTCTCATGCTGAACAACCGGCAGATGAAGGATTGGATGCTTCTGCATTATCCCCATCTGAACCTCGCCTATATCAATGATCCTTTGCAGGCCTTGCGTGAATTGCAGGCGCATGAAATTGATGCGGTAGTGCTGCCAAAGATTTTTGTGGATTATCTGCTCCACAACCATTACGCAGATGACCTGATTATTGAAACCACGTTGGGTGCAGACCCGGCACGTTTTGTCATGCGTGTTGAACCCGGTAATGAAACGCTGATTAGCATTCTCAATAAAGCCTTGATCGCGATTCCTCCCGAAACCATGTTCAAGTTGCTGGCACATTGGCGTCAGTCAGAGATGCCGTTCCTCAGTGCTTCATGGCAGAGTTACAAACAAGTTATCTTGCTGATTGTGTCGGTCTCGACCGGATTAATAGCCCTTATTTTGCTGTGGAACCGTCATCTGCGGAAGGTTATTCAGCAGCGTATTCAGGCTGAAAATGCATTGAAAAATCAGCTCAATTTCACCCATACACTCTTCAATGACTCGCCCGTTGCCATGTATATCCGCGATAAACAAACCCGATTAGTGGATTGCAACAATGCCTACCTACGTTTTATGGATTTCCAGCGAGAAGATGTCATCGGTAAACGACTGTCGGACGTTCTCACTGGCAATAACGCCAGTATTCACAGTATTGAAGATGGCTATCAAAAAACCTTACTGGATGGCGAAGCCGTCATGCGCGATATACACATGGATTTTGAACAGCGGACATTCCAGCTTTATCACTGGATACTGCCGTTTCGCGATCGGCACGGTGATGTCGCAGGTGTTATTGGGGGCTGGCTGGATGTCACTGAACGCAATGCGCTGCTGCAGGAGTTACAACTCGCCAAAGATGTGGCTGATAAAGCCAACCGCTCCAAAAGTGAATTTCTTGCCAGCATGAGCCATGAAATCCGCACGCCACTGCATGCCATGATTGGCTTACTGGAGCTCGAAACTCGCTTGCAACCGGCTGATTCACTCTCAGAGAACATCCGTGTTGCGTATCATTCGGCACGCGCGTTGCTGTCATTGATTGGCGATATTCTCGATTTGTCGAAAATCGAGTCCGGCCTTTATCAACCAACGTTAGAAACGGTCTACCTTCCTGATGTTCTCGATCAAGCGGTTACGCTATTCCGTAATAAAGCAGAGATTAAGGGACTTGAACTGCGGGTAGAGATGGATATTGCTGCTTACTGGGTGAAAACAGACCCATTGATGCTGAATCAAATTCTCTCCAACCTATTGAGCAACGCCATTAAGTTTTCCGATTACGGCACTGTCACTGTTGTGCTCATGCAGGGCATTGCGCAGGAGGAGGACGGTTGTGAATTCGTGATCGAAGTTAGCGATCAAGGTTGTGGCATGACGGAAGACCAACAGCACGCCATCTTCGAACCTTTTGTGCAGGTGGGCGATCGTCAGCAGCAGCAAATTGGCACCGGATTAGGATTAAGCATTTGTCGTAATCTGGCGCATCTACTGGATGGTGAGCTGATTGTGGAAAGTGCGCCAGGGGAAGGCGCGGTGTTCTCTTTTTATTTCCGTGCCTTGCCCGGTGAACCGCAGGATCAAACACAGCCTCATTTGTCGCAGCCGCTGATCTCCGACAAGCTCTCCGTGATGATCATCGACGATCATGCACCCAACCGATTACTGCTTGGGAAACAGCTTGAACTGGCTGGCCATCAAGTCATGGTGAGTGAAAGTGCGGCAGAAGCACTGACGTTATGGCAGCAGGATCCATTACGTTTCGACCTCATCATCACAGACTGTAATATGCCTGGCATGAACGGCTTTCAGTTCGCTGAAGCGCTGCGTCTATACGAGCATGAGCATCAGTTAACACCGATCATGCTATTCGGCCTGACTGCATCGGCTGAGCAGCATATTATGCAACGCTGCCTTCAGGCGGGAATGAACGATTGTCTTTTCAAGCCGCTGGATTTAGAGAGCTTACTTGCTCAGGTTGCACGTTGTACCCGGCGCAGCGCCATAAAACCCGAAATCCAGGCCCCGCCGGCAGCGAGTATCTCCTCCTTCCCACAGCTGTTAACACAATTGGCCGAACAGGATAGTGAAGGTTGTCTGGTGTTACTCAACAGCATACGAACCAGCCACGATGAGTTGTTGGTATCACTTCAGCAAACCAATGATGCCAGCGCCCTGTCACAGCTGGGTCACAAATTAAAAGGAGGAGCAGCAATGCTAAATGCTCCAACGTTGACTGAACTGGGCCGCAAGTTGGAGAAACACCGCGAGGAAGCCCGCGATCCGCAAGCGTTAATTCAGCAGATTGTCGAGGAAATGAAACGTGTTAATGAATCCTTGCAAGAATTTGAGAAACATCGCCTGAAAAATCATCAAGATTTATAGAATCATAATCTTATCGAGACATTTCTCGGTTCGCCCTATTAATCTGCCGGACATAATGGCCGTCAACGTCATCATTACGGTGCCGTTAAAGGGAGAGATATGTTTAATGCAAAAATCCTCATCGTTGATGAGCATCGTTTGGTTGCCGCCGGCGTGCAGGCTTTATTATTAATGAATGGCTTTAATTGTGTCACTACTGCGCACACAATTAACGATGGTATTGATGATATCATTCATCACCACATCGACATACTAATATTAGATCCTGACTTTAAAGAAAAAAATGGCATCGCATTTTTACGCGATATCGTCAAATCAAAGACGTGGATGAAAGTCATACTGATTAGTCAGGATGGCAATAACCACCTTTCTATACAGTCACTTAGCCAGGGTGCGAATGGGTTCGTGTCAACTTACGATCCCATTCAAACACTGATCGCCGCCATTGGCTGCGTTTCTAATAATGTGAATTATCTACCGGGCGACATTCTGGATAAACGTCAGCGTTATGCGAATGAGCAAGATATGCTTTCTCGCCTGACTGACCGTGAAAATTTAATTTTGCGACAGCTCGCACAGGGGAAGTCCAATAAAACCATCGCTTGCGAATTGGGATTAAATAATAAAACAATCAGCACTTATAAAACAAAGATATTCCAAAAACTCGAGTCAAAAAACCTGGTTGATATCATCGAACTTGCACGTCGCAATGGGGCTTGTTGAAAGAAAAATCAAGACTAGTCTTGCTGATTAATAACGTTATGGCGTGGCATGATATGCCTTGTCCTAACCCCGGACAGTTTTTAAAAAGATTGAGTTATAAAGGAATTAATAACCACAGAGCTAATTTATTAGCCCCTTCTTCATGCTATTACAGGGCGAGTAGGTTTCTTCCCGTGCCTGCCGAAAGAAGTCCGATACTTTCGTCTGCGACTTACCGCCCTGCTTTTTTTTGATACTTCTCACAGGCTGAACGCCACACACTTCCTTCCCTGCAAAATCCCGCTAGAGTTCACTCATCCGACCACTCTCTGAGTATGTGATTATGTCTGAGCATTATGCCCACCTGTTCGCCCCGCTGGATTTGGGTTTCACCCAGCTTAAAAATCGTTTCCTGATGGGTTCGATGCATACCGGACTGGAAGAACACGCTGAGGGCGCAGAGCGTCTGGCCGCTTTTTACGCTGAGCGAGCGCGTGAAGGCGTGGCGCTGATTGTCACTGGCGGTATCGCGCCCAATCCGCAAGGCGTGGTGGCACAAGGCGGAGCGATCCTCAACCAGAAAAGTCAGTGCAACTGGCACCGTATCATCACCGATGCGGTGCATGCAGAAGGCGGCAAAATCGCGCTGCAAATACTGCATGCCGGGCGCTACAGCTATCAGCGTGACCTGGTTGCCCCATCGGCATTACAGGCGCCGATCAATCCTTTTACGCCCCAAGCGCTCAGCGATGCGGATATTCAGCAAACCATTCAGGACTTCGCGCACTGCGCCAAACTGGCGCAACAGGCCGGCTATGACGGCGTGGAGATCATGGGCTCGGAAGGTTATCTGATTAACCAGTTTCTGGTGGCGCACACCAATCAGCGCGAGGATGACTGGGGCGGCGATGTGACGCGACGCCAGCGCTTTGCGTTAGCGGTGACGCAAGCGGTGCGTGATGCCGTCGGCAGCGACTTCATCATTATCTTCCGCTTGTCGATGCTCGATTTGGTCAATAACGGCAGCTCGCTGGAAGAGACGCTTTCACTGGCGCAAGCGCTGGAGCAGTGCGGCGTTACGCTGTTTAACAGCGGCATTGGCTGGCATGAAGCGCGCATTCCCACCATCGCCACCTGCGTGCCGCGTGCTGGTTTTGCCTGGGTCACGCAGCATCTGCGCGAGCGCGTATCGGTGCCGGTCATCGCCACCAATCGCATCAACCATCCCGATGTCGCTGAACAGCTTTTGCGTGATGGCATCACTGATATGGTCTCGATGGCGCGCCCTTTCCTCGCCGATGCGGCTTTCGTCCGTAAAGCCGAAACCGGCCAGCCCGATGCCATCAACACCTGCATTGCCTGTAATCAGGCCTGCCTCGATCAAATCTTTGTTGGCAAAATCACCTCTTGTCTGGTGAATCCGCGCGCCTGCCACGAAACGCTGATGCCGGTGATTGCCACCAAGCAACCGAAACAGCTGGCGGTGGTGGGTGCGGGACCCGCGGGTATGGCGTTCGCGCTGCAGGCGGCGCAGCGCGGCCATCAGGTCACGCTTTACGAGGCCGATGCGCAAATTGGTGGGCAGTTTAATATCGCCCGACAGATTCCCGGCAAAGCTGAATTCAGTGAAACGTTGCGCTATTTCCGTTACCAACTTGCTGCCGCAGGCGTAACGATTAAAACGGAACATCGCGTCAGCGCTGACGAACTGGCAGCCGCTGACGAAGTGATTATCGCTACCGGTATCTTGCCGCGCCAGCTGACGATTCCTGGCATCGATCATCCCAGCGTGCTGAGCTACCTTGATGTGATACGCGATAAAAAACCGGTGGGAAAACGCGTGGCGATTATCGGCGCGGGCGGCATTGGTTTTGATACCGCTGAGTTTCTGCTGCATCAAACCAGCCATGACGATTTTTACCAAAGCTGGGGCATCGATCGCAGCCTGCAGGCGCGAGGTGGTTTGATTGCGCCACAGCCACAGCCCGCCGATCGGCAAATCTGGCTGCTGCAGCGCAAATCCGGCAAGCCGGGCGCAGGCTTAGCGAAAACCACCGGCTGGATCCACCGCGCCAGCTTGCAGGCGCACGGCGTGCAGATGTGGGGCGACGTCGAATATTTGCAGATTGATGACGCCGGATTACATCTGCGCCATCAGGGCGAAGCGATGACGCTGCCGATAGATAACGTGGTGATTTGTGCCGGGCAGGAACCGCTGCGCCTGCTGGCGGACCAGCTCAGCGCGCGTGGCAAATCCGTACGTGTGATTGGGGGTGCGGATGTGGCGCAGGAGCTGGATGCTCGCCGCGCCATCGCTCAGGCGACCGAACTGGCGCTGAGTGTGTAATTAGCGCAGTTTGACCGAACGCAGTACCACGAACTTGGCGTTGGACGCCACCAGTTCGCAGTTACCAAACAGCTTTTTCATTTTGACGTGATAGCCGAGGTGGCGGTTGCCGACGATGCGCAACTCGCCGCCATACTGCAGGCAGCGTTTCGCATCACGCAGCATTTGCCATGCCAGATGATCGGTCACCGCGTGCTGCTGATGGAATGGCGGATTGCACAGCACCGCGTGTAGGCGATCGGACGGGAAGCCACTCAGCACGTTGTTAACGCGAAACTGACAGCGCGCCATATCCTGCGGACGGTTCACTTCCACGTTCAGTTTGCTTGATGCCACCGCCATGTAGGATTCATCATAAAACAGCACGTCCGCGTTTGGGTTCTGTTCCAGTGCCAGCAAGCCAATCACGCCGTTGCCACAACCCAGGTCGAGAATCTCACCTTCAATGTCAAAAGGCAGATGCTGCATAAAGAAGCGTGCGCCCACATCCAGCGACGCGCGGGAAAACACGTTGGCGTGATTGTGGATCTGGTACTCAGAATCATCCAGCGGCCAAACGGTGGTGGCGGGCTGATCCGCTAATTGCGGCGCAGTGAAGCGGCTGTAAATCAGACGCGCTTTTTTCCACGCCAGCGAGGTTTTGCTCTCGCCGAGGATGCGCTCGAACAGTTGCAGCGTGGAGTTGTGAATATCTTTGGCCTTCGCCGCCGCCAGAATCAGCGTGTCCGGCGTCACCACTTCGCGCAGTGCACGCAGTTGATGCTCAAGCAGCGCCAGCGCTTTGGGAATTTTGATCATCACCACCGCCGGTGCGGCCGGCAATGGCGCCAGGCTATCGAGAAAATGCACCTGATCTTCATCCATCTCATTGAGTCGCAGATTCTGTTTTGCCGCCTGTTCGCTCAGCAGCGAATCGCTGACGTGCCACACCGGACGTGCTCCCAACCCGCAAGTCAGCGCGCCAAAGCTGTCGTTGAACACCAAAACCGGTCCCTCGGGCAGCGCTTGCTGCAACAGGTATTCATCGGCGGAATCCCACGCCTGTAGCGGGCTTTCCTCACGCATTGGCGGGAAGCGGTGCAGCGTCAGCGTGCGATTGGTCAGTTCAAGTTGGCTCATGGAATCTCCGGCGTGGTACACTTTGCGCGATTTTCGCCCTAAAAAGGGGGCGCAGTATACTGTCTTTCGCCGGGAATCCCAATGTCATTAATCTATCTGCAGGGCTACCCTGAAAACATCCTCGAGCAGGTTCAGACGCTGATCGAACATGAGCGCTTAGGTGCCTTTCTCCAGCAACGCTATCCCGATACGCACAATATCGTCAGCGACCGCGCGCTCTATGATTACACGCAGGCGCTGAAAAACCGCTATATGCGCAGCGCACCGCCGGTGAGCAAAGTGATTTGGGACAATAAAATCAAGGTGATGAAGCACGCGTTGGGGCTGCACACGGCGATTTCGCGCGTGCAAGGCGGCAATCTAAAAGCCAAAGCGGAGATTCGCATCTCCACTTTCTTCCGCCTCGCACCGGAAGCGTTTTTGCGCATGATCGTGGTGCACGAGCTGGCACACCTGAAAGAGAAAGAGCACGACAAAGCGTTTTACCAACTCTGCTGCCACATGGAACCGGATTATCACCAGCTGGAATTTGACGCCCGCTTGTGGATGACCGATCAGGCGATGCGCGGCAACGCAGCTTAAAGAAACTCCTGCGCTTTTTGGATCAGGCTGGTTTTGGTCAGTGCGCCCATAAAACGGCGCTCCTGCGGATTATTTAGCACCGGCAGGCGTTCAAGCGTGACGCGGGCAAAGGCTTCCCAACCTTCGCGCATGCTTTGATTCTGATAAATGCAGGGAAAGTTATTGTCCATCACGCTACTGACTGGCGAATGCAGCGTGATCTCCTGCGACAACACCTTGCGTGAGATATCGTGTATCGACACCACGCCGAGAAATTGCCCTTCACTATTAATCACATAGACATAACGTTCCCGCTTGAGCGAGCTCACCGCCAGCGCCTGCCCTACTGACTCTTCTGGCTGCAACGCCGCGCCGGGAATGATCAACTGATCGACACGCATGTTATCGAAATCATACTTGGCTTCGGAACGACTGAAATGGCTGCTCACCACCGGATAAGTGCTGGACGATTGCAGGCGATACACCACCATTGAGGCCAGCACTGACGCGATCATAATCGGGAACAACAGGCTGCTATTCAGCGTCATCTCAAGCACCATCAGCATCGACATTAACGGTGCCTGGCTGACCGCCGCCAGCACCGCCGCCATGCCGATGGCCGCATACAGCAAAGTATTGCCGACCGGTAAATGCAGCATCACACCCATTTGCGCCAGCGCCACGCCGAGCAGTGCGCCGATCAATAAGGAAGGGGTAAACAGCCCGCCCACCGCGTTGGAACCCACCGACAGCGTGGTCGCCAGCGTTTTTAGCACCAGCAATCCCAGTAATCCCATCAGTAGATATTGGCCATCAATGATTTTCACGATCACTTCGTAACCGTTACCGAGAATATCGGTGGAGATCAGCGCCAAAAAGCCCACCGCTAATCCACCGGCGCCGAGCCGCAGCGGCAGCGAACGCACGCGGCCAAACAGCGCCTTGCTGCGCGCAATCAGTTTGATCAGCAGCCAGCCGGCGATACCGGCGACAAAACCAATCAGCAACGTCATCAGCAAACTGCTGATATCCATCTGGAATAGCGCTTCGGATAACGGATATAGCGCGCTGCGAAAACCCAGCGACCACATGGTCATCACCGCCACCGCCGACGAGACAATTAGCGGAATCAAGCGTTGCAGCGCCGAGATGCCAAAAGCGATCTCCGCGACAAATATCGCCGACGCCAACGGGGCGTGATACACCGATGAAAGCCCGGCAGCAGCGGCCATCGCCACGATATCGCTGTTGCGCAGATTCAGCGATTTGGGCAGCCAGCGCCCGATTAAACTGCCGCTCAGCGCCGATAGCTGCACCATCGGCCCCTCTTTACCTATCGACGCGCCGCTGCCGATGCTGGCCATCGATGACAGCGCACGGAACAGCGAGGTTTTGGTTGGTACCGCATCGAGCCGCGCGTTGATCACCTCCAGATAATCGGTCTGCACCGTTTCCTGTTTCTCAATCGCCACCGCATAGCGCAGGAAAAAACCGGCCAATACGCCGCCCGCGCCCACCAGCAGCGGCCAGAAGATCCACGGCCAGACATACATCGCCACGGTGATTTCACTGTCACTGTTGAACAGCAGATGGTTGATCAATTCAATTACGCCGCGAAAGGCCAGCGTCACCAGCGAGGCCACACATCCAACGGGGATGGCGATCAGTAATGTGGTCCAGTTCAGAGCATGTTTACTTCCACTCACCCGCGCGTCCCCGCTAAGTCGGTTAAAAAGTTGTGCGGCATCATCATATTGGAATGCGGATCTCAGGATCAAATTTCGCCTGCCTGGCGCTCAGATGAACATGTTACTCTGCCGTTTTACTTTAGCAGGAGAGCAGCACGTGATTCGTTTCGCCATCGTGGGAACCAACTGGATTACCCGCCAGTTTATCGACGCCGCGCATGAAACCGGCAAAATGAAGCTGAGCGGCGTCTATTCGCGTAATCAGCAGCAGGCCGACGCGTTTGTGGTGGATTATCCCTGCAAGCTGACCTTCACCTCTCTGGATGAGCTTGCCGCCAGCAGTGAGATCGATGCGGTGTATATCGCCAGTCCGAATGCGCTGCACAGTGAACAGGCGATACTGTTTATGTCACATGGCAAGCATGTGATTTGCGAGAAGCCGATGGCGTCTAACCTGCGTGAAGCCGAGGCGATGATTGCCTGCGCGCGCCAGCATCAGGTGGTGCTGTTCGAAGCCTTTAAAACCGCCAGCCTGCCCACCTTCCTGCAACTGCAAAAAACGTTGCCGCAATTGGGCAAACTGCGTAAAGCCTTGATCAACTACTGCCAGTATTCCTCGCGTTATCAGCGCTATCTGGATGGTGAGAACCCGAATACCTTTAATCCTCGCTGGTCGAATGGCTCGATGATGGATATCGGCTTTTACTGCCTTGCCGCCGCTGTCACCTTGTGGGGTGCGCCACAGCAGGTCAAGGCGCAAGCTTCCCTGCTGGAAAGTGGCGTTGATGCGCATGGCGTGGTGGTGCTGGGCTACGGCGATTTTGATGTCACGCTGCTGCACTCAAAGGTCAGCGATTCACTGATCCCGAGTGAAATTCAGGGCGAAGCGGGATCGCTGGTGATTGAAAAGATCTCCGAGTGCCAGCAACTGCGCTTTATCCCGCGCGGTGGCGAGAGCCAAAACCTGACGCAGCCGCAGCACATCAATACCATGCTGTATGAAGCCGAAACCTTCGCCAAATTGGTGGAAGCCGGTGAAGTTGAGCATGCGGCCTTAGAAAACTCACGTATTACGGCGCAACTGCTCACGGAAATCCGTCGCCAGACCGGCGTGGTATTCCCGGCGGATCAGACTGAAGTGTAAATATTGCAAAACATTTCCAGAGCCCTCTTGAAAGCGATTATCGAACTCCGTATGTTTAGCGCTGCAAAGGGGAGTAACTTCTACGCTGATTGATCGTCATTACGATGCGCCACGCAATATGCGTTACGCATCCGGTCGTCAGGCAACCCGGAATCTATTCTGAGTTGTAAGTGAGACCTTGCCGGAAGGCGAGGTTTGCTTGCAGCACGATCAAAGCGGCTGACGTCTTCTGACTTCAGCCGCTTTTTTATTTCTGGAAAAGGATACGACTATGCACTCAGTTGGCACACCGTTACTTTGGGGCAGCTTCGCTGTCGTAGTGCTCATCATGCTGGCGATCGACCTGCTATTACAGGGCCGACGCGGCGCACAGACCATGTCATTCAAACAAGCAGCGGTCTGGTCGCTGATTTGGGTGTCAGTTTCACTGCTGTTCAGCGCCGCCTTCTGGTGGTATCTCGACGGCACCGCCGGACGTGAAGTCGCCACCGCGCAAACCCTCGCTTTCCTCACTGGCTACGTTTTAGAGAAAGCGCTGGCGGTGGATAACGTCTTTGTCTGGCTGATGCTGTTTAGCTACTTCGCTGTACCGGCCAACCTGCAGCGCCGCGTGCTGATTTATGGCGTATTGGGCGCGATTGTGCTGCGTACCATCATGATCTTCGCTGGCAGCTATTTGGTTACTCAGTTCAGTTGGATCCTTTACGTGTTCGGCGCCTTCCTGCTATTCACCGGCCTGAAAATGGCGTTGGCGAAAGAGGAAGATGACAGCACGGTGGGCGACAAACCGGTGGTGCGCTGGCTGCGCAAACATCTGCGCATGACCGATAGTCTGGACGGCGAGAAGTTCTTCACCCGCAAAAACGGTGTGCTGTTTGCTACGCCGCTGCTGCTGGTGCTGATCATGGTTGAACTGAGCGATGTGATTTTCGCCGTGGACAGCATTCCCGCTATCTTCGCGGTGACCACCGATCCGTTCATTGTGCTGACTTCCAACCTGTTCGCGATTCTTGGCCTGCGCGCCATGTACTTCCTGCTGGCTAACGTCGCGGAGCGTTTCTCGATGCTGAAATATGGCCTGGCGATTGTGCTGGTGTTTATCGGTATCAAAATGCTGATTGTCGAGTTCTATCACATTCCCGTCGGCATCTCGCTGACGGTGGTGGGTGTAATTCTCGGCGGTACGCTGCTGATCAACGCCTGGGTAAACCACAGAAACGACCAGAAGAAGATCTCACCATAATCTTCTGCAGGGGCGCTAATCGCCCCTGCTTTGTTTCGCCAGTGGCAACCTTCACCTTTTATATATCTGTCACACTTCCCATCATCAGCAGATCAAAAAACCGATCTGCTGCGCATGCACAGAATTATCTCTTTCCTCATAAGCTCTTTTCCTTATACTCCGCCGGGCAAACCGTTGTGCGTGGTGGAACCGCGCACAATACTCATGACCGCGAATATAAAAAGACTGTGATATGCAAAACAACTTTATTGGACGTCTGGGCGCACTGTTCGCAGGAAGCCTGGTAAAACAAATCATGATCGGCCTGGTGGCGGGCGTGGCGCTGGCGTGGTTCTCACGCGATGCCGCACTGGCCGTTGGCTTGCTGGGTGAGCTGTTCGTGCGTGCGCTAAAAGCCGTCGCGCCGCTGTTGGTTTTGGTGCTGGTAATATCTTCGATCGCTAACCATCAGCAGGGACAGAAAACCAATATCCGCCCGATTATCATGCTGTATCTGCTCAGCACGTTCTTTGCTGCGGTTGTGGCGGTGATCTTCAGCCATCTGTTCCCTCAGACGCTGTCGATGAACGTCGGCGCCACGCAAATTACGCCGCCGTCGGGTATTACCGAAGTGCTGCACGGTTTGCTGATGAGCATGGTGTCGAACCCGATTGAAGCGCTGATGAACGCCAACTACATCGGTATTTTGGTGTGGGCGCTGGGATTGGGGCTGGCGTTTCGTCATGCCAGCCCAAGCAGCAAAGCGTTTCTTAACGACGCGTCCAATGCCGCGACCTGGGTCGTGCGCTGTGTGATCCGCTGTGCGCCGCTGGGGATTTTTGGTCTGGTGG
Source organism: Kluyvera sp. 1366 (assembly GCF_054823405.1). Classification (NCBI taxonomy): domain Bacteria; kingdom Pseudomonadati; phylum Pseudomonadota; class Gammaproteobacteria; order Enterobacterales; family Enterobacteriaceae; genus Kluyvera; species Kluyvera sp. 1366. The sequence goes on along the minus strand of NZ_JBTRDW010000007.1, from coordinate 119,376 downwards.
CTTCCATCCTCGCCTCAACCGGCTTTGACGCGCTGTGGGAATACGCCAATCTGCTGGCGCTGCTGCTCGGCTGCATGCTGATTATGGCGCTGGTAATCAACCCAATGCTGGTGTTCCAGAAGATTCGCCGCAACCCGTATCCGCTGGTGTTTACCTGCATGCGTGAAAGTGGCGTCACCGCGTTCTTCACCCGCAGTTCAGCGGCTAACATTCCGGTCAATATGGCGCTGGCGAAACGTCTCAATCTGGATGAAGACACGTATTCCGTGTCGATCCCGCTGGGTGCCACCATCAGCATGGCTGGCGCATCCATCACCATCACCGTGTTGACACTGGCGGCAGTACATACGCTGGGTATTGCGGTGGATGTTCCAACCGCCATTCTGTTGAGTCTGGTGGCGTCACTGTGTGCTTGTGGCGCATCCGGTGTGGCCGGCGGTTCGCTGCTGCTGATCCCGGTAGCCTGCAACATGTTTGGTATTCCGAATGATTTGGCGATGCAGGTAGTGGCGGTGGGCTTTATTATTGGCGTGCTGCAGGATTCTGCCGAGACCGCGCTGAACTCCTCGACGGATATTCTGTTTACCGCGGCCGTATGCCAGGCCGAAGCCGAGCGCCAGCCGCGTCGTACGGTGTCGGAGTCGGAGTAAAGTAAGGTTTTTGAATATAGGTCGCCATTCATGGCGACCTGGTTTTACAAGGTCACACCGCTTTTAAAGATGGCTAACTCGCGAAAATCATTAGTTTCGTTGCGCGCGGGTTGGCCATTGGCAATCGCCACAATCATATCGACGAAGTCCTCCAGCATCTCCGCCATACTCATCCCTTCAAGCAAACGCCCGGCATTAAAATCGATCCAGTGCGGCTTCTTCTCGGCGAGCTGCGTATTGGTGGCGATCTTCACCGTCGGCACAAAACCGCCGTACGGCGTGCCGCGTCCGGTGGTAAACAGCACCATATGACAGCCAGCGCCCGCCAGCGCGCTGGTTGCAACCGCATCGTTGCCCGGCGCACTTAACAGATTCAGTCCCGGCATATGCAAGCGCTCTCCGTACTTCAGCACATCCACCACCTGACTTTGTCCGGCCTTTTGCGTGCAGCCGAGCGACTTCTCCTCCAGCGTGGTGATGCCGCCCGCTTTGTTGCCGGGTGATGGATTCTCATAAATCGGCTGCTGGTGATCGATAAAGTAGCGCTTGAAGTCGTTAATCATCGCCACGGTTTTTTCAAAGGTGGCTTCATCGCGGCAGCGGCTCATCAGGATGCGCTCTGCGCCAAACATCTCCGGCACTTCGGTCAGCACCGTGGTACCGCCGTTGGCAATTATCTGGTCGGAGAAACAGCCCAGCATAGGATTGGCGGTGATGCCGGAAAAACCATCCGAACCGCCGCACTCCAGGCCAAACTTCAGCTCGCTGAGTTTGCCCGGCTGGCGTTGATCCGCGCGCATGGCACGATAGAGTTCGTGCAGACGTTCCAGCCCCGCTTCCACTTCATCATCCTGCTTCTGGCACTCCATGAACTGCACGCGATCGCTATCGAAGCCACCAAGCGTTTCACGAAACACATCAACCTGATTGTTCTCGCAGCCAAGCCCAATCACCAGCACCGCGCCGGCATTGGGATGGCGCACCATGTTCTGCAACATGGTGCGGGTGTTCTCGTGATCCTGCCCGAGCTGCGAACAGCCAAACGGATGGCTGAACAGATGCACGCCATCAATGCCTTCGGCGTCATTGGTCTCTTTCATAAAGCGCGTCAGGATTTGCCGCGCGATGCCGTTGACGCAGCCCACGGTGGGCAGGATCCATAACTCATTACGGATGCCCACTTCCCCGCTGGCGCGGCGATAGATCTGCACGTCGCGGTCGCCAGCTTGCGGCGGCAGATCGAGAAAATCGGGCTGATAGTCGTACTCATCCACGTCGCTTAGGTTGGTGCGCGCATTGCTGGAGTGAATGATCTCGCCGGCCGCAATCGGCTGAGTGGCGTGCGCGATCGGCAAACCGTATTTGATCACCAGCGCGTCGGTGGCTAAAGGCTGCAGCGCAAACTTATGGCCGCGTCCAACCTCCTGCTGCAAGGTGATCGCCTGTTGATTGATTTCGACCTGGGTATTGGCTGGCAAATCGCGCAACGCCACAGCAACGTTGTCGCGTGAATGGATTCTAATGGCATCTTGCATAGCGTTATCTCAGTTGTGTCAACGCCGTCCGCATCCCGTGGACGATGATGTTTTGCAGGTGTTGGCTGACCGCAGCCACTAATCCGGGCTGCTGAGTGAGATCTTCGCCCCAGTGATTGGCGTCGCTGAGTACCGCGCGCACCAACTGTTCTGGAGTCTGTTTATCGTTATTTACTGCTGACCACAGTTCAGCGAAACGCTGCAGCCACTGTTCGTCGTCCTGCAGCGGCCAGTGACGTTTGCCCTCTGCACCACGATAAAAGGCCAGCAACGCGGCAAAGGCGAAGCTCAGCCGCACAGGCCATTGCCCGTTTTGCTGCTGCGACAACAACAATTGCGGCAGCAAACGGGTGCGGAATTTGGTCATGCCGTTAAGGGCGATGGAGAGCAACGCATGGCGGATAAAGGGATTGCGGAAGCGACGCTGCACCGCGTCGGCAAAGGCGTGCAGCTCGTCGCGCGGCAGATCCAGCGTGGGGATCACCTCATCGCGCAGCAGCGCATCGACAAAGCTGGCCATCTGCGCATCATCCATCGCCTCTCCCACGCTCTCCAGCCCGGCCTGAAATGCCACCGGCACCAGCGCGGTGTGCGCGCCGTTAAGGATCGCCACCTTTTGCGCTTTGTACGGTGTGATGTCCTCCACCAGCTTCACTTCCGGTGCCAGCGTGTGCAGCTGCAGCTCCTGCGCCAGTGCATTTGGTCCCTGAATCACAAACTGGTAATAGACTTCGCCCGCCACCAGATAGCGATCTTCGTAGCCTAATGACGCTTCGATCGCCGCGCTATCCGCGGGATAACCGGTGACAATACGATCCACCAGCGTGTTGTAGAACGCGCAGTGATCCTGCACCCAGCGGGCAAACGCCGGCGGCAGCTGCCAATGCTGGCTGTAGCGCAGCACCAGCTCACGCAGCGTGTCGCCGTTGTAATCGATCAGTTCACAGGGCACCACCAGCCAACCTTTATCGCTGGCACCGGAAAAATGGTTGAAGCGCGCCCACAGCAGCTGCGTCAGCTTGCCGGGGAAGGATGAGGCGGGCGTGTCGTCCAGCCGATCCTGCTCCGCAAAAGCAATGCCGGCTTCTGTGGTATTGGAGAAGACAAAGCGCATCTGCGGTGCGCGTGCCAGCGCGAGAAATGCATCAAACTGCTGATACGGCTGGATTTCACGATTCACGCTGCGGATCAGGCGGGCTTCACTCACCTGTTCGCCCGCCGCATTCAGCCCGCGAATCAGCGTGGTGTATAAGCCATCTTGCTGATTCAGTGTCTCTTCCACCACGCGGTTGCGCGGCCGCACCACCACCACGCCCGCATCGGTATTGTGATGCTGATTAAGCCAGTCGAGCTGCCAGTCGATAAAGGCGCGCAGGAAGTTGCCTTCACCAAACTGGATAACGCGCTCGCTGTAGTGCGCGCCAGGAAAATCGTGACGGTTGAGTCGCTGCATTATCAGGCTCCCAGCTCAATACCGAAGTAATCGCGCGCATTGTTGAAACTGATGTTCTGTACCATCTGCCCTAACAACGCCTCGTCTTCAGGCGCTTCGCCCCGCGCCACCCAATTGCCGATCATCTGGCACAGCAGACGACGGAAATATTCATGACGCGTGTAAGAGAGGAAGCTGCGGCTGTCGGTTAGCATGCCGACGAAGCGGCTCAGCAGGCCGATTTGCGCCAGCTGCGTCATCTGCCGCTGCATGCCATCCAGCTGATCGTTAAACCACCACGCCGAACCAAACTGCATCTTGCCGGGTTCGCCTTCACCCTGGAAATTGCCTGCCATGGTCGCCAGCACTTCGTTGTCGCGCGGGTTGAGGCAGTAAAGAATGGTTTTGGGCAGCGCGTTATTGCGGTTTTGCGCATCCAGCAGACGCGCCAGCGGAATCGCCAACGGCGCATCGTTAATCGAATCGAAGCCTACATCCGGCCCGAGGATATCGAACTGGCGGCGATTGGCGTTGCGCAGCGCGCCAATGTGATACTGCTGCGCCCAGCCGCGACGCGCATATTCGCTGCCGAGCCACACCAGCACAGCAGTTTTAAACTGGGCCGTCTCTTCAGCGGAAGGCGCTGCACCTTGCAGTCGGCGCGCCAGAATGCCATCCAGCGTGGCGTCATCCGCTTCCGCAAACACCACCACATCCAGCGCGTGATCGGAAATTTTGCAGCCATGCGCGGCGAAGTGATCGAGTCGCTGGCTTAAGGCGCGGCGCAGATCGTCAAAGCGCTGCACGTTAACATCCGCGACCTGCGCTAAGCGCTGAATCCACGGTAGGAAACTCTCCAGCTCAATGTTAAAGGCTTTGTCTGGACGCCAGCTCGGCAGCACTTTGACGTCAAAGCTGCTGTCCTGCGCCAGCTTGCGGTGATGCTGTAAGTCGTCGAGCGGATCGTCGGTGGTGCCGACCATTTTCACCTTCATCTGCTGCATGATGCCGCGCGCGCTGAAGGCGTCCTGCGCCAGTAGTTCATTGCACTGCTGCCAGATGCGATCTGCGCTCTGCTCATTCAGCAGCACATCGGTGGTGCCAAAAGGGCGGCGCAATTCGAGGTGCGTCCAGTGATAGAGCGGATTGCCGATGGTATGCGGCACGGTACGCGCCCAGGCGTTAAATTTCTCACGATCGCTGGCATCGCCGGTGCATAACGCTTCCGGCACGCCGTTAGCGCGCATTGCACGCCATTTGTAGTGATCGCCTTTCAGCCAGATGTCATAGAGGTTGGTGAAGCGGTAATTATCGGCAATCTGCTGCGGCGGTAAGTGACAGTGATAGTCGAAAATCGGCTGGTCTTTAGCGTAGTCGTGGTACAGACGACGGGCGAACTCGGTGTCGAGTAGAAAATCCTCACTCATAAAACGCGACATACCTGCTTCCTCATTTTGTAGCCAGATGGCTTTTAACTAAAAGTTATCATACCAATTTAAACGGGCGGCAAAATTGTTTGCGATCCGACTCACAATAATGACAGTTTCACTGTGGGTATATGGACGATTATGTTGCGGATAATGCGTTAAATGGCTGTTTTAACGATCTTTAGCCCTAACATACACTGGCCGCAAGGTTTATGTGATGGCATTCAACTTTTAAAGCGGTATAACAAGTTAACCTCTCGCTCCGTTGCTAACGGGATTAATGGCACAGGCAAGGAACTGCGGGAGTGAACAGCACTGTTCACGTCTTCCCGCTCCAGATAACTACAGCGGTAAAACCGCAACGACAGACTGGACGAGGTTAATAATGCGTAAGATCAAAGGGCTACGCTGGTACATGATTGGGCTGGTGACGCTGGGCACCGTGCTCGGTTACCTGACGCGCAATACCATTGCCGTCGCTGCGCCCACGCTGGAAACGCAGTTGGGTATCACCACGCAACAATATTCTTATATCGTCGCCGCCTACTCGGCGTGCTACACCATCATGCAGCCGGTAGCCGGTTATGTGCTGGACATGCTCGGCACCAAAATTGGTTATGCAGTGTTTGCCGTGCTGTGGGCAATCTTCTGTGCGGCAACCGCGATGGCGGGCAGTTGGGGCGGCTTTGCGCTGGCACGCGGCGCGGTGGGTGCCGCCGAAGCAGCAATGATTCCCGCAGGCCTGAAAGCCAGTAGCGAATGGTTCCCTGCCAAAGAGCGTTCGGTGGCGGTGGGCTATTTCAACGTGGGCTCGTCAATTGGCGCAATGCTGGCTCCGCCGCTGGTGGTGTGGGCGATCATGGCGCACAGCTGGCAAATGGCGTTCATTATTACTGGCGTGCTGAGCATGGTGTGGGCCCTCTGCTGGCTGGTGTTTTATAAGCATCCTAAACAACAAACCAAGCTGAGCGATGAGGAGCGTCACTACATCATTGCCGGCCAGGAGTTGCAGCATCAAACCGGTAATAATAAGAAGATGTCGGCACGCCAGATCCTGCGCAATCGCCAGTTCTGGGGCATTGCGCTGCCGCGTTTCCTCGCCGAACCCGCGTGGGGAACGTTTAACGCGTGGATCCCGTTGTTTATGTTTAAGGTGTACGGCTTCAACCTGAAAGAGATCGCCATGTTTGCCTGGATGCCGATGTTGTTCGCCGATCTCGGCTGCATCGTCGGTGGCTACTTGCCGCCGCTGTTTCAGCGCTGGTTTGGCGTCAATCTCATCGTCTCACGCAAACTGGTGGTGACCATGGGCGCGGTGTTAATGATTGCGCCAGGCACCATCGGGTTGTTCACCAGCCCGTATGTGGCGATTGGGTTGTTGTGCGTCGGTGGTTTTGCCCATCAGGCGCTTTCAGGCGCGCTGATCACGCTCTCTTCGGATGTATTTGGCCGTAACGAAGTGGCTACCGCCAACGGCTTAACCGGCATGGCGGCCTGGACGGCGAGCACCCTGTTTGCGTTGGTGGTCGGTGCGCTGGCCGATACGCTGGGCTTCAGCCCGCTGTTCGCGGCGCTGGCGGTGTTTGATCTGCTAGGCGCGGTGGTTATCTGGACGGTGCTGAAAAACCAGCCGGTTTCTGAACTCGACGATCAGCCTGCGGTGCAGTCCGCTGCAGTGCGCACCTAACCTTTCCGGGCTGGCATCGGCCAGCCCATTTCCTCTGTGCGGCTGAAGTGGTATAACAACTCAACTTTCTCCCACAGCGGACCGCGCAATGGACCTGACCGAATCACGACGCCTCTATCAACAACTCGCCAGCGAACTCAAACGCCGCATTGAAGCTGCCGAGTATCGGGTCGGCGACAAACTGCCTGCCGAGCGTCTGATTGCGGAGGAGATGCAGGTGAGCCGTACCGTGGTGCGTGAAGCGATCATCATGCTGGAAGTGGAAGGTTACGTGGAGGTGCGGAAAGGTTCCGGCATTCACGTCATCAGCAGCCAGCAACAGAACCGCGTGGTAACGTCCAGCCAGCTGGAGTTCGCTAATTTCGGCCCCTTCGAGTTATTGCAGGCGCGCCAGTTGATTGAAAGCAACGTGGCTGAGTTTGCCGCCACGCAGGTGACACGCCAGGATATCGTGGCATTGATGGCAATTCAGGAGAAAGCGCGTCAGGAAGATCATTCGCGCGATTCGGCGTGGGATATGGAGTTTCACGTGCGCATTGCGCAATCGACGCAGAACAGCGCCTTAGCAGCGATTGTCGAGAAGATGTGGCTGCACCGTCTGCACAATCCTTACTGGTTAAAGCTGCACGAACATATTGATGCCAAAAATATCACCAGCTGGTGTGACGATCACGACCAGATTCTCAAAGCCCTGATCCGCAAAGATCCCGCCGCCAGTAAGCTGGCAATGTGGCAACATCTGGAAAATACTAAGCAGATGCTGTTTAACGCCACCACCGATGATTTCGAATTTAACGTTGATCGTTACATGTTTGCTGAAAATCCGGTCATCCTGCCTGAAGGTAGCGAAAACCCACGCTGATCCTGCTTATTTTTCAGGCGTTTTGTTGCTGAAAAAGTCAGTTAGTCTGCAATAGTGTCAGCTCATGTAAAGCTCCTTTTGACCACCTGCGTCTAAAGGTAAAACTCCTGTGCGGCAGGCACTTTCCCCTGTCTGGATAACGTTATTTTTGTTACAGTTATCGCCCTTTTATTACCCTTTGCGACAGGGCTTTAAAAAGTCGCTGATTTAACAATCAATTCTGGAAGGATCCGGAAACTCCTGCTCAGGCTGCTTATCTAAAATGTATAACCAACGCCAGTCTGCGCCTAAGCCCCTCACGGGCACGTTTAACAATGATGTTCAGGAATGATTGATGGATATTTTGCAAGCATTGCTGCATGCCTTATGGCAGCAGGATTACGAAATGCTCTCCGACCCGACGTTGGTTTGGGCCATTTATGGCGTGTTGTTCATGATTCTGTTTCTGGAAAATGGATTGCTGCCCGCCGCCTTTCTGCCGGGCGATAGTTTACTGATTTTGGTCGGCGTTTTGATTGCTAAAGGCACCATGGGTTTCCCGCTGACGCTGCTGATTCTGACCACTGGCGCCAGCCTCGGCTGCTGGGTGAGCTACATTCAGGGTCGCTGGCTCGGTAATACGCCTACCGTGCAAAAATGGCTTTCACACTTGCCCGCGCAATATCATCAACGCGCCCACCGATTGTTCCATCGCCATGGCTTGTCTGCACTGCTGGTGGGTCGCTTTATTGCCTTCGTTCGCACCTTGCTCCCTACCATCGCCGGGCTTTCTGGCCTGAGTAATGCGCGCTTCCAGTTCTTCAACTGGGTAAGTGGCTTCCTGTGGGTGCTGATCCTTACCGTGCTGGGCTTCGCGCTGGGTAAAACGCCGATTTTCCGTCGTTACGAAGATGAGCTGATGTTGTGCCTGATGCTGCTGCCGCTGGTGCTGCTGGTGGTTGGCCTGGTCGGTTCTTTAGTGGTTATTTGGCGTAAACGTCAGTCTGCGCGTAGCGGGAATTCACAGTCATGATCACATTCCGTGGATTCCCAAGGCGTTTCCTGCCTTGGGCGCTGGGTGGCGCGTTGGCGCTGCTGGCGATCTGTTTCGTTCCGACCTTGATGCAGCATGAAACCGTGGTGCAGATCCGCGTCGCCAACAGCGGCACCAATCTGCCCGATGGTTTTTATCTTTATCAGCAACTTTCTGCGCAGGGCGTGCGTATCAAAAGTATTACGCCCTCCGGCGATGCGCTGGTGATTCATTTTGAGAATGAAGAACAGAGCCTGGCGGCGCAAAAAGTGTTGAAGCGCCTGTTGCCACAAGGCTTTGTCGTCGCCGCTGGCCCGCAGGCTTCGCAGCAATATCCTGACGCCAGTCGCCCAATTTTTAGCTAAATTTCACCGCCTGACGTTAAGCCAGGCGGTGAGCTAATCCTCGCTATCCCCGCGTCTTCTTTGAATTTTTTCGTCTGCTGTCTATCCTTAGAGATAGCGTAAGCCTAAGACATGCTGGGAAGCTTCTCCTGTCTGCTCTCGGGCAGGTCATCAACAATGGAAGGTCACAACCTGATGAAACATCAATTACTGCTAGGTGCTATTCTTTTTTCACTCTCGGGTTCGCTGCTGGCGGCTGAATCGCTCTGCCAACAAAAAGAGCAGGATATTCAACGCGAGATCGATATGGCAAAACAGCACGACAACCAGCGCCGCGTTACCGGGCTGGAGCGCGCGTTGACCGAAGTCCGCGCAGGCTGCACCGATGAGAAGCTGAAATCTGCACATAGCGAACGCATCGCTGAGCAGAAGCACAAAATCGCCGAACGTGAGCGTGAGCTGAAAGAAGAGCGTCAGGATGGCGACAAGGACAAAATTGAGAAGCGCGAACGTAAGCTGCTCGATGCGCAGCACGAACTGAAAAAGCTTGAAGCTGAACCTTATTAATCGGACTTAACTCAATGCTGTAAAAGGAGATTTCCATGGCTAAAGAAACAACATCTGAACATCTGCGCGCTGAATTGAAAAATCTGGCTGATACCCTGGAAGAAGTGCTGAGCAGCTCAGCAGATAAATCCAAAGGTGAGCTGGATAAACTGCGTCATAAAGCGCGCGGCGCTATTGAAAGCTCCCGTGAACGTCTTGGCGACTCCGGCGAACGTATTGCACAAACCACGCGTGAAGCAGCGGAAAAAGCGGACGAATACGTGCGCGACAATCCGTGGCACGGCGTGGGTATCGGTGCAGCGGTAGGTATTCTCATCGGCATTTTAATCTCACGGCGTTAATGATGAGTGATAGTCAGCAAAGCCACGGCCCCGGCAAAGGGGTCTTTAACATCGGTCAACGGGTAGTTACCACGCTGGTTAGCATGGTCGAGACGCGCGTCAGACTGGCAATTGTGGAACTGGAAGAGGAAAAGGCCAACCTGATTCAGATGCTGATGATGGTGGGCCTTACTATGCTGTTTACCGCTTTCGGTCTCATGAGCCTGATGGTGTTGATCATCTGGGCGGTGGACGCACAATATCGCCTGATGGCGATTGCCATCACTACGGCGGTGCTATTTGCTCTGGCGCTCATCTTCGGTTTGTGGACGTTATACAAATCGCGTCAGTCAACGTTGTTGCGCCATACGCGTAAAGAGCTGGATACCGATCGCAAACTGCTGGAGGAGCATCGCTCATGAGCCGCCGCGAACGTGAAGCTCGCATTCACGAACTGCTCAATCAGGTGCAGCAGCAGCGGCTTGACCTCAGCGCCGACAGCCGCGACTGGCTGACCAGCACCGCGCAGTACGATCGCGGCTGGTTAACCATCATTGGCATGCGTCGTTATCTGGCGATTGGCAGCAGTGCATTGGCCATTTGGTCGATTCGCAGCCCCAATCGTCTGCTGCGCTGGGCCAAGCGCGGTTTCGGCGTCTGGAGCACCTGGCGCATGATCAAATCGACTTTAAATACCCGCTAGCTTCTCTCTCTAAAACCGGATCGAATTGATTCGGTTTTACTCTCCTCAAATTTACTGAACAACATTGACAGTTTATCTCGCTTACAACTCTTTCAACCTGCGATTATCATCTCCCTCCATCAGCCCAGTGAACTGAAACAACCGGTTCAAGGGGATTCAAAACCCGCAGGCCAACAACCTGCAACAAAAACCTTGTTGGAGTAGATGATGAAAAAATTCGAAGACTCAGGCCTGCTGGTAGCACGCGTATTAATGACCATTCTGTTTATCACCGCAGGCTGGGGCAAAATCACCGGTTACGCCGGTACCGCACAATACATGCAGGCAATGGGCGTCCCAGGCTTCCTGCTGCCGCTGGTTATTCTGCTGGAGTTCGGTGGCGGCCTGGCGATTCTGTTCGGTTTCCTGACGCGCTTTACCGCCCTGTTCACCGCTGGCTTTACTCTGCTGACCGCGTTCCTGTTCCACAGCAACTTCGCGGAAGGTGTTAACCAGCTGATGTTCATGAAAAACCTCTCCATCGCCGGTGGCTTCCTGGTGTTGGGTCTGGTAGGTCCAGGCGCTTACAGCATTGACCGACTGATTCGTCAGCGCGTTCAGCCAGCAACCGCACGCTAAGCAGCACAAGCGTTAGAGAACACATATACTGAATTGCAGGGGCGGGGATTTTCCTCGCCCCTTTTTATTATGGAGGGCTTATGGGACAGCTGATTGACGGTGTCTGGCATGATACCTGGTACGATACGAAGTCAACCGGTGGCCGCTTCAAGCGCACAGAAGCCGTCTGGCGTAACTGGGTTACCGCCGATGGTAGCGCCGGTCCAACCGGCAAAGCGGGCTTCGCCGCTGAGCGTGGTCGCTATCATCTTTACGTCTCGCTTGCCTGCCCGTGGGCGCATCGCACGCTGTTAATGCTTAAACTCAAGGGATTGGAGGAGATGATTTCAGTTTCGGTGGTGCATCCGCTGATGCTGGAGAACGGCTGGACCTTTGACGCCAGCTTCCCTGACGCCACCGGCGATGCGTTGTATCAAAAAGAGTTTCTCTATCAAATCTATCTGCACGCCGATGCGCACTATTCCGGCCGTGTGACCGTGCCAGTGCTGTGGGATAAAACCCAGCAAACCATCGTCAGTAATGAATCTGCCGACATCATGCGCATGCTTAACAGCGCTTTTGATGCGCAAGGTGCCCGCGCGGGTGACTATTATCCGGCGCAGCTACGCGACAAAATTGATGAAGTGAACAGCTGGGTTTACGACACGGTCAACAATGGCGTGTATAAAAGCGGTTTTGCCACTTCGCAGGCGGCGTACGATGAATCGGTAACGGCGCTGTTCCATTCGTTAGCGCGTCTCGAACAGATTCTTGGCCAACACCGCTATCTCACTGGCAACCAACTTACCGAAGCCGATTTGCGCTTGTGGACCACACTGGTGCGCTTCGATCCGGTCTACGTCACCCACTTTAAGTGCGATCGTCACCGCATCAGTGATTACCGTAATCTGAGCGGCTTCCTGCGCGATATCTATCAGATGCCAGGCATCGCTGACACGGTTAATTTGCCGCACATTCGCCATCACTACTACTGCAGCCACAAAACCATCAACCCAAGCGGCGTGATCTCGCTGGGTCCAGCCTTTGACTGGGATGAGCCACACGGCCGGGGTTGATGCTCTTACCCTCTCCCAACGTGGAGAGGGGACTTTAGGCAAACTTAATCAGCACCATACCGACCAACAACAATCCCACGCCCAGCCAGCCAACCCGACTCAGACGCTGGCCAAACAGAATCCAGCCTGCCGCCACGGTGGCGACCAATCCCAGCCCGCCCCATAACGCGTAGGCTACCGTCAAATCAATGCCTTTCACCGCCTGCGCCAGCGCACTGAACGCCGCCAGCACCGCCACCAGCGATAACACGCCAAACAGTGGACGGCGGAAACCGTTGGAGTATTTCAGGAAGATATTGGCGACGATCTCCAGGCCAATGGCCAGCGCCAGCCATGCGATATGCAGCCAGTTAAACGTTGCCATGGCGCAGCTCCTTGCGGCTCAGCGTACCGGATTTGATCAGGACGATGCCGAGGATCAGCGTCAGCAGGCCGGCTACTTTGATGGCGGATAAGGCTTCATCGAACAACAGCACGCTAAACAGCGTAATAAACAGAATGCCAATGCCTTCCCACATGGCATACGCCACGCCAAGGGCAATGCGCTTGATGGCGAAGGATAAACAAATATAAGAAAGTGCGATCATCACCAGCATAAAAATATAACCGGCGTTGCCACCGTTTACGCTGGCCCATTTCATTGAGACGGTGCCAATAATTTCCGCGGCGATCGCCAGCGCTAATAAAATCCAATACAGCATGATTTCTCTCCTGAACGAGAAATAAACGCCACCCACGCGAAAATAGGCGTGTTAGCAAAGTTAAATTAAAAAGTCAGAATAGGAGAGAACGGAACTAAAGCGCGAAGCGCCAGTGCTGATCGCAGATTGAGCAGTTTGATTCAGAGAGAGAGGAGGAGAGTGGAGCCTTATTTGACGCAAACATTTTGTCCATAAAATTACAACTTATCCACGTTGTTGCTTCTCGTCAGTGTGGATTAAATTTGTCCTCAGTAGTTAAACACGCGCTTATTCTGGCATAGCGGCAGTAATGTTTTCAGGGATTTTCATTTCTTTACGTGGAGGCGTTTAATTAAAAGTGTGTGTATCCCTCACCCTAACCCTCTCCCAGAGGGAGAGGGAACTGTTTATTGCGGTTTGAAAGATCGCTCGATCGGTCTCTTCTCCCGCCTGCGGGAGAAGTTTAGGCTGAGGACCAGCACGCACAAGCCCCAGAAAACACAAAACCCGCCGAAGCGGGTTTTGTGTTTAAAAAAGTCGAAACTGACCGATAAGCCGGGTTCTGTCGTGGACAGTCATTCATCTAGGCCAGCAATCGCTCACTGGCTCAAGCAGCCTACCCGGGTTCAGTACGGGCCGTACCTTGTGAACCCCTATTTGGCCTTGCTCCGGGTGGAGTTTACCGTGCCACGAACTGTTGCCAGCCGCGCGGTGCGCTCTTACCGCACCCTTTCACCCTTACCTGATCCCATTACTGGGCCATCGGCGGTTTGCTCTCTGTTGCACTGGTCGTAGGCTTGCGCCCCCCAGGCGTTACCTGGCACCCTGCCCTATGGAGCCCGGACTTTCCTCCCCTTTGCCCGTCTCCCCCCGAAAGAGGACGACGACAAAGCGGCGACTGTCTGGTCAGCTTCGGCGCGGGATAATAGGCGATTTGCCAGCGTTTGTCACGCCTCTTGCTGCTCCAGCGCGTACTTATAAAGCGCGTTCTTCTTCACCCCATGAATTTCCGCCGTCAGCGCAGCAGCTTTCTTCAGTGGCAGCTCTTTTTGCAGCAGCGCCAGCGTGCGCAACGCCTCCGCCGGCAGCGCTTCTTCATCCGCTTTATGGCCTTCAACAATCAGCACCATCTCGCCTTTACGACGATTTTCATCTTCCTGCACCCACGCCAGCAACTCGCCGACCGGTGCGCCTTGAATAGATTCCCACGTTTTGGTGATCTCACGCGCCAGCACCACGTAGCGCTCGCCGCCCCACACGCTGACCATATCCTGCAGGCTATCGATCAGGCGATGGGTCGATTCGTAGAAAATCAGCGTACGCGGCTCTTCACCCAGCGCGCGCAGCACATCGCAACGTCCTTTGCTTTTGGCCGGTAGAAACCCTTCGTAACAGAAACGATCGGACGGTAACCCCGCCGCGCTTAATGCTGTAATCGCCGCGCAGGCACCTGGCAACGGCACCACGCGCACACCAGCTTCACGGCAGCGACGTACCAAATGGTAGCCGGGATCGTTGATTAATGGCGTGCCGGCATCGGAGACCAGCGCGATGCTCTGGCCCTCTTGCAGCTTAGCTAACAGCACCTCAGCTTTCTGCTGTTCGTTGTGGTCGTGAAGTGCGAAGAGTCGCGCATTGATGGCGAAATGTTGTAGCAACAGCCCGGTATGACGTGTATCTTCCGCTGCGACTAGATCGACGCTTGAGAGCACCGTCAACGCTCGTTGAGTGATATCACCCAGGTTACCGATCGGGGTAGGAACGATATAGAGCGTGCTGGCAGAAATCTCTGCCCGATCGAGTTGTTTCATTGTTTCATCCGAATTGCCGATTTAATATTGAGCATCTTGAAAAAAACATCACTGGATACAGTATGCTTCCTTCAAAAGTCGTACGTCATAAAGCAGGACGCTTAGTACCTGTTCTTCTCGCTGGGCTGATTTTAGCCGCCTGTAGTGGTCAGGGACCGCAACAAACCTCTAACGTCAATATTCAGGGTCCTGCGACTGGCCGGTCTGACTATTATCTGCAGCAGGTGCAGCAAAGCAGCGATGATAGCAAGACCGACTGGCAATTACTTGCCATCCGTGCCCTGTTGAAGGAAGGAAAGTATCCGCAGGCGGCGAATCAGCTCAATCAATTGCCGCAGCAGTTAAGCGAAGTGCAACAGCAAGAACTGCTGCTGCTGCGCGCGCAGATGCAGATTGGGCAGCAGGATTACACCGGTGCGCAACAGCTGCTGGGCCAGCTGAAAAGCGGCGGCTTGTCGCAGGACCAGCAGGTGCGTTACTACGCGCTGCAAATCGCGGCGGCACAGAATCGCCCTTCACTCTCGCTGCTGCGTGCCTATATTGCGCAGGAGCCGCTGCTGAAAGGTGCCGATCACCAAAGCAATATCGATGCAACCTGGCAAGCGCTGACGCAGATGACCCAGGATCAGATCAACAGCCTGGTGATCAATGCTGATGAAAATACCCTGCAGGGCTGGCTCGATCTGCTGAATACCTGGCGCGCAAACAGCCAGGATCCACAAATGTTGAAAGCGGCGATTCAGGACTGGCAGACGCGTTATCCGCAGAACCCTGGCGCGAAGACACTGCCAACCCAGCTCAGCCAGGTGCAGAACTTCACCAAAGCGTCGACCAATACCATCGCGCTGCTGCTGCCGCTTAACGGCCAGGCGCAGGTGTTTGCCAATGCGATTCAGAAAGGCTTCACCGATGCGCGCAATGGCGTGCTCAATGCACCGGCGCCGGCACCGCAAGCCGCGCCAGCGCCTACGACAGCCGATGCCAGCGCACAGCCGACCGCGGACGCCAATAGCGTGGTCAGCCCCGCCGTTGCAGATAACACACCGCCGCAAACCGAGCAGTCGCAGCCAGCCGCACAACCCGCCGCCGCACAGGGCAACAGCAATGCGCAGGTGAAAGTGTATGACACCAGCAGCCAGCCGATTGCGCAGGTGATGCAGCAGGCGCAGCAAGATGGCGCCACGCTGGTGGTCGGCCCGCTTCTAAAAAATGACGTTGAAACCGTCGCCAATAGCAACACGCCGCTTAACGTGTTGGCCCTGAACGAGCCAGAACAGATCCAGAACCATCCGAATATTTGTTACTTTGCGCTTTCTCCTGAAGACGAAGCACGCGATGCCGCGCACCATATCTACGAGCAAGGCAAACGCCAGCCATTATTGCTGGTGCCGCGCAGCAGTTATGGCGACCGTATCAGCAAAGCGTTCGCGCAAGAGTGGCAAACGCTGGGTGGCTCAACCGTACTGCAGCAGCGTTTTGGCGGCGTCGGCGAACTCAAGCAAGGCATCAACAGCGGTGCGGGTATCGCGTTAAGCGGCACGCCGCTCAACGTTGAGCCCGCGCAATCGCAGAGCGTGGCGATTGCTGGCCTGACGATTCCTGCACCGCAAACCAGCGCACCGGTGCCAACGGCCGATGCCAGCAGCGGTAGCGTGGATGCGGTGTACATCGTCGCCAGCCAGGATGAGCTGCAGCTCATCAAGCCGATGATTGCGATGCGCACCAGCAGCCGCAACAACACCGCACTCTACGCCAGCTCACGCAGTGCGCAGGCGGGTGCAGGCCCGGACTTCCGCCTGGAGATGGATGGCCTGCAGTTCAGCGATATTCCGCTGCTGTCCGGTAGCAATCCGGGCTTAATGCAGCAGGCGGCGAAGTCGTTTAACAACGATTATTCGCTGGTTCGCCTCTACGCGATGGGCATTGATGCCTGGACGCTGGCGAATAACTTTAACCAGATGCGTCAGGTGCCTGGCTTTGCCATTGATGGCAACACCGGCAAGCTGAACGCCGACACGGATTGCGTGATCAACAGGAAGTTGGCATGGAACCAGTATCGTCAGGGACAGATCGTTCCGGTGCAGTAAACCGCCAGCGCATTGGCGCTGAGCAGGAACAACTGGCGCGTCGCTATCTGGAGCGCGCCGGGCTGCAGTGGTTTGCCAGCAATGTACGCTGTCGCAGCGGGGAAATTGACCTGATTATGCGCGACGCCGATTGCTGGGTATTTGTTGAAGTGCGCTATCGACGCGATGCGCGCTACGGCGGTGCCGCCGCCAGCGTAACGCGCCAGAAACAACAAAAGCTGCTGCGTGCCGCCGCGCTCTGGTTGCTGGCGCGTGGCGGCAGTTTTGATACGGTGAATTGCCGTTTTGACATCATTGCCATTACCGGGCGTGAGCTGGAGTGGCTGCCCGATGCCTTTAATGCCGATGGATAGAACCAGGTGGTCTTGTGCAGGACAGAATTAAAGCGTGTTTTACCGAAAGTATTCAGACCCAAATCGCCGCAGCCGAAGCGCTGCCCGATGCGATTTCCCGCGCCGCGATGACGCTGGTGCAGTCGCTGCTGAACGGTAACAAAATCCTTAGCTGCGGTAACGGTGCGTCGTCGGCGAATGCCCAACATTTTGCCGCCAGCATGATTAACCGTTTCGAGACAGAGCGCCCTAGCCTGCCTGCGCTGGCGCTGAGCGCTGATAATGTGATGCTGACGGCGATTGGTAACGATCGTCTGCACGATGAAATCTACGCCAAGCAGGTTCGAGCGCTTGGTCAGGCTGGTGATGTGCTGCTGGCCATTTCCACCCGTGGCAACACCCGCGATATCGTCAAAGCGGTTGAAGCTGCGGTTACCCGCGATATGACCATCGTTGCGTTAACCGGCCACGACGGCGGTGAGCTGGCGGGCCTGCTCGGTCCGCATGATGTGGAAATTCGCATTCCATCACATCGCAGTGCGCGCATTCAGGAAATGCATATGCTGACGCTGAACTGCCTGTGCGATTTGATTGATAACACTTTATTCCCACACCAGGAATGACTGAAGGAGCTCAAATGAAAGCATTGAACGCTGTCGCCATTCTCTTAACCGCCATGTTGCTGCAAGGTTGTGTTGCCGTGGTTGCCGGCGGCGCTGCCGTCGCCACCAAAACCGCCACTGACCCGCGCACCGTGGGCACGCAGGTCGATGACGGTACGCTGGAGCTGCGCGTCTCGAACGCACTGGCAAAAGATGAACAGATCAAAAACCAGGCCCGCGTGGTTGTCACCGCTTATCAGGGCAAAGTACTGCTAACCGGCCAGTCGCCAACCCCGGATCTGGCAAGCCGTGCCAAACAGATCGCCATGGGCGTTGATGGAGCCACCGAGGTGTATAACGAAATCCGTAATGGACAGAAAGTCAGCCTCGGCACCTCGTCATCGGATACCTGGATCACCACCAAAATCCGCTCGCAGCTGCTGGGCAGCGATCAGGTGAAATCCTCCAACGTGAAAGTGACCACCGAAAACGGTGAAGTGTTCCTGTTGGGACTGGTTACTGCAGAAGAAGCGAAGGCGGCGGCCGATGTTGCCAGCCGGGTGAGCGGCGTGAAGCACGTGACTACGGCCTTCACCATTCTCAAATAAGCGTTGCAGCAAAGCATCAGGGCGACTTCGGTCGCCCTTTTTTGTGCGTGAGGGTTAGGCGGGAAGGTCAATCACCAGCGCGCGCAGCGGCGTTCTGGCCTGCAGGCTAATCTGGTTCTCATCGCTGAGAAACGCGCCGTCGCCGCAGCCTAGCGGCTGCTGGTTGGCGCTGCTGGCCTGCACATCCAGCGAACCATGGATCGATTGCAGGTAAGCGCGCGGTCCGTGCAATTTCACCGTGTACTGCTCGCCCGGCGCTAGCGTCACCTGATGCACCCAAACCTGCTGGCGCAGCTGCAGGCTGCCCTGCGCGCCATCGGGCGAGGCGATCAGTACGCTGGTTTGTTGCGGCAGGTCGAGCTTCTGCAACAGCGGGTTTTCACGTTCCGGACAGGCCGCCAGCCACAGTTGCATGCGGGTTAACGGGCGATCTTTGCTGATGTTAATTTCACTGTAATTCACGCCCTGACGCGCAGAGAGCAGCATCGCCTCGCCTTCACGCGCCACCAGATGATTGCCTTCGCTGTCGCGATACTCGGCTTCACCTTGCAGCACCAGATTCAGCACATCGACCTGCGGATAACTGCGCGGCTGGAATGCGGCGCCCGGGGCCAGAATTTCCTGGTTGAGTACGCGCAGCGACGCGTAGCCCATTAATTTTGGATCGAAATAGTGGCCAAATGAGAAGCTGTAGCGCGCCTGCAACCAACCGAAATCGGCCTGGCCACATGCGGACGCGCAGCGGGTTGTCATCATGATAATCCTCCGACGCGCTGCGGTGAGAACCGACCGCAGGCTTGATGGGATTATGGTAAAAGTCTGGACGCCGGATTGTAAGCCAGTTAATCTGCCTGGCATGTTCAAATTTACTGACAGAGAATCGGCATGGCAAAAGACCGCGCGTTAACCCTTGAAGCTTTACGTGTGATGGATGCTATTGACCGTCGTGGCAGCTTTGCCGCTGCGGCCGATGAACTGGGTCGCGTCCCTTCCGCGCTGAGTTACACCATGCAGAAGCTGGAAGAAGAGCTGGATGTGGTGCTGTTTGACCGTTCCGGCCACCGCACCAAGTTCACCAACGTGGGCCGCATGCTGCTGGAACGGGGCCGCGTGCTGCTGGAGGCCGCCGATAAGCTCACCACCGATGCCGAAGCGCTGGCGCGCGGTTGGGAAACGCATCTCACCATTGTTGCCGAGGCGCTGGTGCCTTCCGAGCGTTTATTCCCGCTGGTTGAGAAGCTGTCAGAAAAAGCCAATACGCAAATTTCTCTCATCACGGAAGTATTAGCCGGTGCCTGGGAAAGGCTGGAACAGGGCCGCGCTGATATCGTGATTGCCCCGGATATGCACTTCCGCGCCTCAACCGAAATCAACACCCGCAAGCTGTACAGCACGATGAGCGTCTACGTTGCCAGCCCGGATCATCCCATTCATCAGGAAGCTGAGCCGCTGTCAGAAGTGACGCGCGTGAAGTATCGCGGCATCGCGGTGGCGGACACCGCGCGCGAGCGCCCAGTGCTGACGGTGCAGTTGCTGGATAAGCAGCAGCGTCTGACGGTAAGCAGCATGGATGATAAACGCCGCGCGCTGCTGGCCGGTTTGGGTGTGGCGACCATGCCGTATCCGATGGTGGAGCAGGATATCGCCGAAGGTCGTTTACGCGTGGTGAGCGCCGAGTATACGCGCGAAGTGGACATTATTATGGCGTGGCGCCGCGACAGCATGGGCGAAGCCAAAGCCTGGTGTCTGCGTGAGATTCCGAGGTTGCTGGCGAAGCGCGGGTAGATTGTGCGGGGTTTCCCCCTCCTCGGTCCTCCCCCATAAATGGGGGAGGAAGATGCTGCCACATGTTAGTGATGAAGCTGCATCTCCTTCCCCCGCTTGCGGGGGAAGGCCGGGATGGGGGACAGCACGCACAACCCTTACATCCGACTCAAACAATCGATCGCCACCGCTTTAAAACTGACAAAATCCGTGCAATCACGCAGCCGCGTCATCGCCCTTTCGCGCAGGAAGGTGACGAACAGATCGTAAATCGCCATCGCCTCTTCGTATTCACTCTTGCTGATCGCCAGCAGGAAAATCACCGACGCCGTCTCCTCGCCCCAGCTTACGCCATGCGGCGCCAGCACCGTGTAGACCACGGTTTTCTGCGCCAGCAGTCCGAGTGAATGCGGCAGCGCGATGCCTTCGCCGAGCAGGGTGCTGACAATCGCTTCGCGCTCCTCAACCGACGGATAGAAATCCGCATCGACAAAACCTTCGCTCTCCAGCTGATCGCACAGCAGGCGAAACAACTCTGACTGCGCCATCGGCTTATCCAGCACCATAAAGTGCTGCGCGTCGAAGTACTTCTCCAGCATGTACGGGCGCGTGCGATCCACTAGCACCAGCTTGCCGAGCTGCTCCAGCTGGAACTCGGTTGGGAATGGCGACATCACCGCAATCGGCTTATTCTTCTCGCTGAGCCGCGCGGTGGAGATCACGAAGTCTTCATCGATATGCTCGCACAGTTCATAGTCGCGCTGTGACAGCCGCGCCGTCACCACCAATTGCGGGTATTTGCGCAGCAGCAGCGCCTCAATCATGCGCAGCGTGGAGTTGCCGCTGTCGCACACCAGCAGCACCTGTGGATGGCGCTGATAGCCGACGTCGTAATGCCTCTCCAGCCCAACACCAATGTGCAGCACCAGAAAACCGATCTCGTTCTCACTGATAGTGTAAGGCGTGTATTTACCCCAGCTGGTAACTGCCGCCAGCGTCACATCGTAGGCCATTGGATAGTGCTGTTTGATGTTGCTCAGCAGCGGATTGGGGATATGGATTTGATAGCGCACCCGCGTGATCATGGTTTTGATATGGGTGAGCAGATCGGCGCGCAGCTGCTCATCATGCTGCAGCCGATAGCTGTAATGGGTGTTGATGTAATTCAGCAAGTAATCGACCAGCGCATCGGCGTCGTCAGCGTTAATGGTGCTCGGTGCCAGCGCCTGAATCTGGCGTGCGGCGATGTTGACCCGCAGCCAGTTCTCTTCCGCCTGTGAAATCGGTTTGCCGACCAGCGGACGCATCAGGTTAATCAGATCGTGCGCCGCCTCGCGCACTTCCTCGCCCACATCTTCCGCACCCGGATCGTTGAGCGGGAAACCTTCGCTGATGCGTCGTACCGCCACCGCGCAGTAGATTTGCAGATAGCGGTCGCCTTCATCGCTGAGGCGAATGGCGTGCTGAGCGAAGCACTGTTGCAGCAAAGGTTGGAGCTGCGCCAGAATGCCGCTGTGCAGCGCTTCCACCGTCAGCAGCGGGCTGTCCGGCGTCTCCTGATCGATCTGCCACAGCAGGTCGGTTAAGCAGGTGCGGATCGCCGCCTCGCTGCCAAACAGCTTCATGCCGTAATGCGGTTTAGTTTCGATATTGAGGTGATAGCGGCCCAGCCATTCGCGCACTTCTGCCATATCGCTTTGCAGCGTGGCGCGGCTGACAAACCACTCTTCGGACAGATCTTCCAGCTTGATCGAATACGCCGCCGTCAGAAAGCGCGTCAGCAGATAGCGCACGCGCTCCTGCGAGGTACGCGGCACGCGCAGTGGCGTCGCGCTCTCTTGCTGTAAGCGGCCAAAGCGCGCCGCATCGTCAATTTTGAGTTGATATCCCGCGCCGCGCGCCAGCACAAACTGCGCGCCATGCTGTTCCAGCAGCGCGTTCAGCGCGGTGATATCGGTGCGCACCGTGCGCGTTGAAACGGAAAAGCGACGTGCCAGCTCATCCTGCGGCAGCGTTTCATTTTGCAGCGCAGCGAAAAGCTGAGTCAGACGCTGGTTGGGAAATCTCACGGAGCCTCACCTGTTACTCATTTGTTACAGCAGTTTCTTGCACGTTGCCAGAAGCTGACGTACATCGTCAATGCGCGTGTCGCCGCTTGCGCTATCGATAATCGAACTGTAAACGTGCGGGATCACTTTGCTGACGCCCGCATCGAGCGCAATACGCACAATCTCTTCGAAGTTATTGAGATCGATACCGCCGGTGGGTTCCAGCCAGAAGTCGTGACGCGCGCAGGCTTCCGCCACCGCGCGATACTCATTTACCGCTTTCAGGCCGCCCATCGGAAAGTATTTCACCGAGCTGCCGCCCATGTCCTGCAACATGGCGATGGCGCTGTCGATCGGTACAATCGCGTCGGCGCTCTTCGAGCTGCGCGGTCCGGTGGAGATTTTCACCAGGCCCGGCGTGCCGGTCGGTGAAATCAAACCATTCACCACGGTTTGATTCTGGCCGAGCAGTGCACGGCTGGTCGCCACGCCGGTGAAGACCTGATTGACGTGCTGCGGTTGCAGCACCGCCGAGATCTCACTCACCATCGCCGACTGGTTGGGATCGCCCGCGCCCAAACCCACGGATAACGCATTGTCGATCAGCGCCGCATACTCGCGCATATCGGCAATGGCTTCTTCATTGCTGGCGTAGTTTTTTGACAGCACGCCCACCAGCACATGACCTTCAGCCGCCTGCCAGATCGCTTTGGCGTTCTGCTTCGAACCGGCCAGCACGTTAAGGCACAGGCGATCCTGATAGAAGTTCGGGTTCAGACTCATGCGCGTTTTCCTCCGCTGATCAACGCCTGAATAGCGCTAAAGATGATGTGCAGCTGATCGGCGCTAACGCTGCGCACATCGGCCTCGATAATGCCTTCGTTGGCTTTGTAGCCACGGAAATAGATGGCGATGTCGCCAGTTTTCAGCGCCTGCACCAGTTCGCCAGTCGGCCAGCCGGTGACCGCTTCATCAAACTTGATCTCGGCACGCGCAATATCGCGTCCGGCGGCATCCCACACCACGCGGGCGGTGACGCCGTTCAGCGTGTTGAGGTTGTCGATAAACGGCGTCATGTTGGCCACCATCTCGGCGCCGGTGGTTTTTGGCTGCACCAGATAGTTTTCAATCGCCTGCGTCAGGCCGAGAATGCCCTCTTTGCCGACTTTCATCGCGCGGCCAATGCCGTTGCTCTGGCGCTTCACCCACTCAACGTATTGCGTACGACCAATCACTAAGCCGCTGGTCGGCCCTTCAATCGCCTTGGCGCCGCTGTAAATCACCAGATCCGCGCCCATTTGGTAGTAACACTGCAAATCTTCTTCCGCTGCCGCATCAACGATCAGTGGAATGCCGTGCTTGCGCGCCACTACCGCTGCCTGCTCCACGCTAAGATGGCTTTTCTGCACGCAGTGGTGCGATTTGATGTACATCAGCGCCGCTGTGGTCGGCGTGATTGCCGCCGCCAACTGCTCTGGCGAACATTCATTGCTGTAACCGGCTTCGATCAAACGCCCGCCGCCCAGCGCCACCATCGTGCCAACCGGCGCGCCGAAGTTCACGTTGTGCCCTTTTGGCACCACGATATCGTACGGCACGCTGAGCGGTGCGGCGTGCAGGTTCTCCAGCAACCAGTCGTTATCTTTAACAATCACCGCCGCCACGCTCTGCGCAATGCCCGCTGAGGCGCACGACACCACCACCGCGCTCTCCACGTCCAGCAGTTTGGCGATGTAAGCGCCGGTCTTGTTGACCAGATCTTTCATCTCGAAATAGTGATTCAGACCATAGCTGACGGTATCCACCACATCCGCAGACGGCGTGGAGACGCCGAGAATGGTCATGCGGCCCGACGCGTTGATGACCTGTTTCAGGTCATATTTTTCATAAATCGAAGACATGATTCGCTTTCCCTTCATCAGTCAGATGCCAGTGACCGGCGATAACCACGGCCAGCGGCAGAATATGTTGTTCACCTAATACCCGTTCGCCTTCAGCATCAACGAACGGGCAGGCTTCCTCTTTGACGGTAAAAATGGTCAGGTCGGCGTCATAACCGGCGGTCAAGCGCCCTTTGCCCGCCAGACGCAGGCCAGCAGCGGCATTAACGGTGACGCACTCGACGATTTGCGGCAGAGTCATGCCAATGCTAAAGAATTTCGACATCACGTGCGCCAGGCTATGCACCGGGCCGTTGATGCGGTTACGACAGTAAATGTCGGAGCTGATGGTGTCGGGCAGAATGCCCTGCGCAATCGCCTGACGCGCCACCTCAAAACTGAAGCTGGCGCCGCCGTGGCCGATATCCAGCTTCACGCCGCGCGCGATGGCATTTTTCACCGCTGCTTTCAGTTCGCCCTGCGGTGACAAGATACGGTTCGGCTTGCCGTTAAAGCAGTGGGTAATGATGTCGCCGGAGGTCAGCAGATCGGCGATCTCTTCCAGCACGGGCGGATTGTTGCCAATGTGCACCATCAGCGGCAAGTTTCCGGCTGCCTGCTGAATCGCCTTGGCACGCACCAGCGGCTGAATGCCGTTCTCGCCCACCACGCTGCTGCTCATGCGCGCTTTCAGGCCAACGATAAAGTCGGGACGGCGTTTCACCGCTTGCACCACCGCATCGCCATCAATCTGCGCCATATCGGCCAGCTCGTTTTGCGTCACAATGCCGGTGCGTGAAATGTTGATCAGCGCGCGTACTTCGGTGGTAGCCGAACGCGTGAGCTGATAAAAGTCGTCGATGTCGTCAGCGCCGGTGCTGCCGGCATCCACCACCGTGGTGACGCCTTGCGCCATGCCAATGGTGTCGGCATCGTCGTGATAAATTGGGGATTGGGGATAACAGTGCACGTGGCTATCAATCCAGCCAGCGCTGACATAGTAACGTCCGGCGAGATCGCGTTCCTGCTGTGCCGGGCCGCTCACCTCGCCGACGGCGGCAATTTTGCCGTGCTGGATGGCAATATCCACCAGCTGTTCGTCGCACAGACGTGCGCGGCGCAGAATCAGATCAAACATGCTTACTCCTCACATACAAACGCTCATTTCGTAGCGGCGTGATTTATCGCGCAATAAATGGCGCCGCTACGGATATGTGCAGCCATATGGCCGCACATCAGTATCAGAGTGAGATTGGGAACATCGCACCCAACACCATCGCGCCCAAAATCGCGCCGCCGGTAATAGGCTTATTCCACAGGTAGAACAGCAGCGCCCCCACCAGCGAACCGAGACCAATAGGAATCGACGCCGCCATGGCAGAAAGGATAATCAGCGGCCCGAGGAAACGGCCCGATGCGTTACCCGCGCCCATCATCACGTCTGCGCCGTAGGTTGAGTCGCTCTGGTTGATGGTGAACTTACGCGCCAGGATGATCAGATAACCTATCGCTAAGCCCACCACCAAACCCGTAGCCAGCGATGCGGCAAAGTTGGCGACCGGGAACACAATGCCAGCACCGAGCAGCAGCGCAGGCACGCCGAGGCCGACGCCGGTCTGGATCGCGCCGCCAATATCGAGAATCCCCACTAGCGAACCTTCGATAATGCGTGCAAACAGGAAGCTGGCACCAAACGCCGCCACCGCGCCATACACGCCGGTTTCCATACCTGAGCGCAGCATCGAGACAAATGCCACTTCGTTAAACGCACCGATGCCGTACAGGTAATACATGTGCGTACCGGCAAATACGCCGGAGGAGAGCAGGCCAACAAAAATCGGGAAAGACCAGTCGGCGTACCAGAACCCTTTGTTTTCGTTCTCGTTCATGCTGATGGCTCCTTATTTGCCGCTGACGCTGTTGTGGATCATATCCAGCCAGCCCGGAATACCCAGCTGGAAGGATTGCAGCAGTTTCAGATCGAAACCGCGGAAGAAGCCGCTCAAGGCAAACAGCAGCACGATGGCAAACATCATCACCTTGGTGACTTTGTTCCAGCCGCTCTCTTCCACACCTTTACCGATCAGGATGCCCAGCACCAAACCCGGTACGGCGTTACCCATGATCAGCTGCGCCAGACCGCCAAAAATGGTGGCCCAGAAGCCGGATTTCTTACCGGCATCAATCGCTGCCAGCCAGAAGATCACTGGCATCACGGTATTCACCAGCAGGTTAGCCGCCGGCACCAGCACTTTTACTGCGGTAACCTGCAGCGCCGCCGGAACCGCAGACGCCGTGCTGTTAAGGAAGGCCACCACAATCATGCCGATGATGCCGCAGGCAATCGCCATGCGTTTCGGGTTGTGCAGCGTTTCCGCCACGTTGCGGTTTTTCACCATCAGTGCCGCCGCGCCCCAGTTCGGCAAAATGCGGTGATCGACGTCCTGCGTGAAGGAACCCGCTGCCACGGATGATGCCCAGGCGTTAAAGAAGAAGCCGAGACCAAAGGAGAAGTGCGATGCCGGATCGCCTTCACAGGAATTGAGTTCTCCCAAGGTACGGAACGCGCCCATACCTTGTGTGGTCGGTGCGTGGAACATGCGCGCTGCGCCCGCTCCCACCCCGACGCCAACCAATCCGCCAATGATTAACGACTTAAACAAAATGATTAAAAACATGTCGTCGTACCCTTGTTGTCGTTTTTATTAAGTCGCTATGAAATCCACCTTGTCGGTGTCGATCACAGTGACGCTAACGGTAATGTCCAGCTCAACGCTGTAATTCCGTCGCTCACGCGCGAGGAAGAAGAACAAGAATTTTTCCTTGCGCACGCTCTCCTGCGCGCGCAGCACCCGCACATCTATGGGTTCAATGCGCAACAGAATCTTTTGGCTGGTGCGCAGCACTTGCTGCTGCACCTTGCTGAGCGCATCGGCAAAGGCTTTTGCTTTACTGTCGCCTTTGCCCTGCACCGTTACCTGCGTCTCGTATTGCTGTTTCATACTTAGCTGCCGTGTTTTTTAGTCCAGGCCTGCACCAGACGCTCACCCAGCTCTTCTTTATCCATAAAGCCGAAGCCCAGCACAGTGGCACCTTCATTGATGGCGGTAACGCCTTCGTCAATCGAACGCATCCCGTGTTTGGCTTTGTAGCCATATTTGTTCTGCGCGGTAATCGCACCGGCACCGCCGCTGCCGCAGAAGGAGATACCGAAGTCGGCGTTTTCCGCTTTCATCACATCGCCCAGCTTCATGTCGGCTGCCACGCCTGGCACCACCACCGCACGACCACCGGCTTTCTCGATGCCCGCTGCTACTTTCTGACCTTTACCCAGACGATCGCCAATCACTACAGTTACCATGTTCAATTCCTCGCAATTTATGCTTCGTTCGATTTCGCCACTTCGATATGGACGGACAACAACCAGGCTTCCTCTTTTGGCAGATTGCCAAACAGATCCACCACCTGCTGCGCCAGCGCCATGGTTTCCGGCGAGATATCTTCAAACAGCTCAGCTTCTACTTCCGGTAGCGCTTCACCCGTTAAAGAGCGCGATGCCATCGCCCGGACATGCGAAGCCAGCATCTGCTGCTGCACGGCGTTGGCTTCGATGTGATGCGCGGCGTAGATCGCTGCAATTTGGCTTAACACCTTATCCGCCAGCGCCTGGATCGCTTCCGGCGTGCTCTGTTTCAGCGGGACAGCTTCACTCCTCACCTTGTTACTCCTGTTTACAGCGGACAATTACAGATATTTCTCGTTGATAAGAAAGTACGCTTTCCCCTTGAGGCTGTTGAGTCGCAACTTTTCCACCTCAAAGTGGAAATCCCGCGGGCGAGTGTGCGCCAGATCTCAGGACGCACGAAGTGTGCGAAAGCGGTCACAAAATGCGAGAAGTGATGGAGTTATGCGGATTAAACGGAGAGAAAGCAAAGAGGAATAAGGCCAGCCGCTGGGCTGGCCGGGTTATCAGCGGAATTTCTTATGGTTGGCGTTGCGAATATCTTCCAGTTTCATCGCTTCGGCCTTGGCTTCGTCCAGCTTGTTGGCTTGCGCCAGCTTATCGACCACATCTATCTGGGCAATCAGCGAATCCAGACCGGCGTGATAATCCTTGATCTGCGCGCTATCGGCCGCCTGACCTTCCAGTTTTTCCGGCGTGGATTGCTTAGCATCCGTTGCCGCCTGACGCATTTTGCCCAACGCGGTATGCATTTCCTGCGCGTCAGAAGTTTTCTTCACCACGCTCAGACCATCCTTGAGCGTATCCATATCTTTTTCTAAATCGGCTGCAAACACGCTAGCCGAGGAGAACAACAGCGATAACGACAACACTGCAATCACATGCTTATTACGCATTGGTATGTCCTTTTATTATTGTCGGGCCAAAAAAAAGCAGCCTTGCGGGCTGCTTTCAGAAAGCGATGACTCTTATTGTCCGGCGATTTTCATCTCCGGCAGCAGCACCGATCCGCATTGTATATTGCTGCGGGTTTCAATGTCGTTACCGACGGTTACCATATTGAGCCACATCTCCTTGAGGTTGCCGGCGATTGTGATCTCGCTCACAGGATATTGAATCTCACCGTTTTCCACCCAGAATCCGGATGCGCCGCGTGAATAGTCGCCGGTCATGCCGTTGATGCTGGAGCCCATCATCTCGGTTACCACTAAACCGGTGCCCATCTGCTTCAGCAGGTCGTCAAAGCTGTGGCCCTGACCGGCAATACGCCAGTTATGGATGCCGCCTGCGTGGCCGGTGCTCTGCAAGCCGAGCTTGCGCGCCGAGTAGCTGGTCAACAGCCAGTTCTGCAGCACGCCATCTTTAATGATGTCACGCGATTGGGTGCGCACGCCTTCGCTGTCGAACGGCGTGGATGCCAAGCCTTTCAGCAGGTGCGGATGCTCTTCAATGGTCAGCCACTCGGGCAGAATCTGCTTACCGAGCGAATCAAGCAGGAAGGTCGATTTGCGGTATACGCTGCTGCCGCTGATCATGCCCACCAGATGACCAAACAAACCGGTCGCCACTTCTGGCGCGAAGATCACCGGCGCTTTCATGGTCGAAAGCTTGCGCGGTGCCAGACGCGACAGCGTGCGGCGTGCGCACTCGGCGCCAACCCATTCCGGGCTTTTCAGATCGTCAAAAGCGCGGCCAATGGTATACGCGTAATCGCGCTCCATATTGCCGTCCTGCTCGGCAATCACACAGCTGGAGAGCGAATGGCGGCTGGAGCAGTAGCTCTGCAACATGCCGTGGCTGTTACCAAAGACTTTGATACCAACGTGGCTGTTGAAGCTGCCGCCTTCGGTGTTGGTGATGCGTTTGTCGGCCTGCAACGACGCTTGTTCCGCCTGAGCGGCCAGTTCGATAGCGCGATCGGCATCGATCTCCCACGGATGGTAGAGATCGAGATCCGGCGCGTCAAACGCCAGCAGATCGGGATCGGCCGGTGCGCCAAATGGATCCACCGAGGTGTAGCGCGCAATGTCGATCGCCGCCTGCACGGTGCGTTTGATCGCATCCGGGCTGAGATCGGTGGAGGAAGCGCTGCCTTTACGGTTTTGATGGTAGACGGTGATGCCGAGCGCACCATCGCTGTTGAATTCGACGTTTTCCACTTCGCCATAGCGGGTACTGACGCCGATGCCGGTGGTTTTCGTGACCGCCACTTCAGCGCCATCGGTGCTGGCTTTTGCCAGTTCCAACGCCTGCGCGACAGCCTGTTCCAACACTTTACGTTGTTCTGCAACCTGAGTAGATACGTTCATCGACCTGCCGTCTAATCTTAAGTATGAATTGTTTGAGTCTATCAGACTCAGAGAACAATTTCGCAGTCGCCCGATAAACTGGTAGGATTAGCCTCTTTTTTTTGGGAGCCAAGAGATGACCAAGCAGCCCGAAGACTGGCTCGACGATGTGCCGGATAATAATGACGAAGAAGATGAAGAGATTATCTGGGTCAGCAAAAGCGAAATTAAACGCGATGCCGAAGAGCTAAAACGCCTTGGTGCCGAGCTGGTTGAGCTGGGGAAAAATTCCCTCGACAAGATCCCACTCGACGAACAACTGCGCGACGCGATTGAACTGGCGCAGCGCATCAAGAAAGAAGGCCGTCGCCGTCAGCTGCAGCTGATCGGTAAGATGTTGCGTTCACGCGATGAAGATCCGATTCGCCAGGCACTGGATAAGCTGAAGAACCGCCACAACCAGCAGGTTGCGCTGTTCCATAAGCTGGAGATTTTGCGCGATCGTTTGATCGAGCAAGGTGATGACGCGGTCGCTGAAGTGTTTAACCTCTATCCGCACGCCGATCGTCAGCAACTGCGCAGCATGATCCGTAACGCGCAGAAAGAGAAAGCCGCGAATAAGCCGCCAAAATCTGCCCGCCTGATTTTCCAGTATCTGCGCGAGTTGGCAGAAGCGTAAGTTTTCTGCGGTTTTCCCCTCATCCCAACCTTCTCCCGCAAGCGGGAGAAGGGGCTGACCGAGCTCCACCTAAACATTCCCTCGCCCGCTTGCGGGAGAGGGCCAGGGTGAGGGGAAAACCCGCACCATCACCGCCCTAACCGCTCCAGCAGTTTCTGGTGAATACCACCAAATCCGCCGTTACTCATCACCAGAATCGAATCGCCTGGCTGGGCTTTCTTCGCCACCATTTCCACCAACGTATCGATATCCGCGCTCCACTGCGCTGGTTGAATGCACGCCTCAGCGACATCGGAAACCTGCCACGGAATATGGTGCGGCTGGAACAGGAACACTTCGTCTGCGCGGCCCAGCGATGGCGCTAACTCGTTCTTGCTCACCCCCATCTTCATGGTATTTGAGCGCGGCTCCAGCACCGCCAGAATGCGTGCGGTGCCGCCCACTTTGCTGCGCAGCGCCGCCAGCGTGGCGAGAATCGCGGTAGGATGGTGAGCGAAATCGTCGTACACCTTGATGGCGTTCACTTCACCGCGCAGTTCGAGACGACGACGCGCATTAATGAAGCTGCTCAGCGCTTCACCGGCATCTCCCGGTTTCACCCCAACATGACGCGCCGCTGCAATCGCCATCAGGCCATTGTGCATGTTGTGCTCGCCCACCAGCGCCCAGTTCACTTCGCCGACTTTCTCGCCGTCGAGCCAGATCTCCCAATGTGAAGAGTCCGGCGTCAACTTTTTCGCCTGCCAGTGACCGTTATCGCCCACCGTTTCCTGCTCGCTCCAGCAGCCCATCGCCATCACTTGCTTGATGTTGTTGTCGTGCTCCGGCAGCAGGATCTTACCCTGGCCCGGCACGATACGGATCAAATGATGGAACTGCTTCTGGATGGCGCGCAGATCGTCAAAGATATCCGCGTGATCGAATTCGAGGTTGTTGAGGATCAGCGTGCGCGGGCAGTAATGCACAAACTTGGAACGCTTGTCGAAGAACGCGCTGTCGTACTCATCCGCTTCGATGACGAAGAATGGACTTTTTCCTAATTTTGCCGAAACCTCGAAGTTTCCTGGCACACCACCGATGATAAAGCCGGGTTCCAGGCCGCAGGCCTCGAGAATCCACGCTGCCATGCCGGCTGTGGTGGTTTTGCCGTGGGTTCCCGCCACCGCCAGCACCCAACGATCGCGCAGGACGAAATCGTGCAGCCATTGCGGGCCGGAGAGGTAAGGAATGTTGCGTTCCAGTACCGCTTCGACACAAGGATTGCCGCGCGTCATCGCGTTACCAATGATCACCAGATCCGGTTGCGGATCGAGCTGGCTGGCATCGTAACCTTCAGTCAATTCAATGCTTTGCTGTTCCAGCAACGTGCTCATCGGCGGATAGACATTGGCGTCTGAGCCGGTCACTTCGTGTCCCAGCGAGCGCGCCAGCATCGCCAGTCCGCCCATGAAAGTGCCACAAATCCCGAGGATGTGAATACGCATAAAGAGATCCATTACTCAAAAGTTCGGCGCACAGTGTAACGCCGAGTTGAGAGGGAAGAAACGGATTAGGACTATGGTTTTTAAAGTTCAATCGGCTAAACTGCGCTCATACGTTGGTAGCTTGTTACAGCTGCTGCCACTCCATCGTAGATGCAGGGAATGTGTTATGAAAACGTTAGGCGAATTCATCGTCGAGAAGCAACACGACTTTCCACACGCCACAGGTGAACTGACGGCGCTGATTTCTTCCATTAAGCTTGGCGCTAAAATTATCCACCGCGACATCAACAAAGCGGGTCTGGTGGATATTCTGGGTGCCAGCGGCGTGGAAAACGTGCAGGGTGAGCAGCAGATGAAGCTTGATCTGTTTGCCAACGAAAAGCTGAAAGCCGCCCTGAAAGCACGCGGCGTGGTGGCCGGTATCGCGTCGGAAGAAGAAGACGAGTTCGTCATCTTTGAAGGCTCAGAGAATGGCAAATACGTTGTATTAATGGATCCGCTGGACGGTTCTTCAAACATCGACGTTAACGTTTCCGTCGGCACCATTTTCTCTATCTACCATCGCATCAGCGAGCCGGGCACGCCAATCACCGAAGCCGACTTCATGCAGCCGGGCAACAAGCAGGTTGCTGCGGGTTATGTGGTTTACGGTTCTTCGACCATGATGGTTTACACCACTGGCGTGGGCGTGCATGCGTTTACTTACGATCCGTCGCTCGGCGTATTCTGCCTGAGCCACGAGCGCATGACCTTCCCGGAGAAGGGTTACACCTACTCGATCAACGAAGGTAACTACATTCGCTTCCCGCAGGGTGTGAAGAAATACCTGAAGTTCTGCCAGGAAGAAGATATCGCCACCAAGCGCCCGTATACCTCGCGCTACATTGGTTCACTGGTGGCCGACTTCCACCGTAACCTGCTGAAAGGCGGCATCTATCTCTATCCAAGCACCGCCAGCCACCCGAAAGGCAAGCTGCGTCTGCTGTACGAATGCAACCCAATGGCCTTCCTGGCGGAGCAAGCGGGCGGTAAAGCCAGCGATGGTGCCAATCGCATCCTCGACATCCAGCCAGAAACGCTGCATCAGCGCTGCCCGTTCTTCTGCGGCAACGACGCAATGGTAGGCGACGTTGAACGCTTCATCCGTGAATATCCGGACGACCATTCAGCCTAAGTTTTTTCCCGCTGTGCAAAGCCCGCCTCCGTGCGGGCTTTTTTGTTGCTGCCTACGAAGGCAGAGCCGCGACTACGCGGAATTGCGCCATCGAATCCTGCAACTGCTGCGACTGCGCTTCCAGCGATTGGGTGGCAGCGCTGGCTTCTTCGACTAACGCGGCGTTCTGCTGCGCGGCTTCATCCATTTGCGTCACCGCCTGATTTACCTGCTCGATACCGCGACTCTGCTCTTCCGAAGCAATGGAGATCTCTTTCATCAGCGTAGTCACGCGCATCACTTCGCTGGAGATCTCATCCATGGTTTCACCGGCGCGCGTGGCCATATCGCTGCCCTCTTGCACCCGCGTCTGCGATTCTGCGATGAGCTCGCGGATCTCTTTGGCGGCGGTGGCGCTGCGACCAGCCAGCGTGCGCACTTCATTAGCGACCACGGCAAAACCACGCCCTTGTTCACCGGCACGCGCGGCTTCAACCGCAGCGTTCAGTGCCAGGATGTTGGTCTGGAAGGCAATGCCATCAATCACGCTGAGGATGTCGCCAATGCGATTGGCGCTTTGGGTGATCTCCTGCATCTTCTCCATCACGTAGCCGACCACTTCGGCACCGCGATCGGCACTGTCGGAGACATTGCTGGCGAGCTGATTGGCCTCTTTGGCGTTGCTGGCATTGAGACGCACGGTGGCGGTGAGCTGTTCCATGCTGGCCGCGGTTTGCTCCAGCGAAGCGGCGGACTCTTCGGTACGCTGCGAGAGATGCACGGTGCCCGCCGCTAACTCGCGGCTTCCTACGTCAATCTGCAAGCTGGCTTCGCGCACCTGACTGACCGAACTGCTGAGCGCCAGCTGCATATTCGCCAGCGCCTGATTGAGACGGCCTAATTCACTCTTTCCGGCTGCGGGCAGCGGCTGGGATAAATCGCCGGCCGCAATTTGCTCCAGATGCACAATCGCGCCATCAAGTGGACGCAGCAGCAGACGACGCAGCAGTTGCCAGGCAATGACGATCAGCAATAGCGTCAACGCCATCGCCACGCCAATCATGATTTTCATCTGCCACTCATTGTGTGCAGCTTGCGCCAGACGTGTAGCTGAGACTTCATCAGCATAAACGGCAAAATCATGCACGGCTTTCGCGTAGTTGCTTGCCAGCGTTGAGAGGTTGCCTTCCAAAACCTGGTAATATTCGTCGGTATACTGCTTTTGCAACGCATCCATCATCGGCACGATGGCGCCCTTATGATAGGAAGCGAACGAAGTAGCCACGGCATCGGCGAGGATTTTACCCTGAGCCGTTACCGTCCCGGCATCAATAAAGGCTTTCAGATGACGCTGGGAACTGGTGACATCCTCCTCAGCTTGTTTGGTGACGCTGGCGCCGTCCTCCAGTAATCCGATTTCGATTTTGCGCACGGCCAATGCGGCGCTGCCGCGCGCGCGCATGAGGTCGGCATTGCTTTGGTACAAACTGTTCAGTTCAATTCCCTGAATGCGGTTAATGGCATCCAGTGATTGATTGCCTGCGTTGATGGCAGAGATGCCCATCGCGCTGACTGCCAGCAGCAGCAGCGTCATAAAAGCCAAAAGCGTGAGTAATGCAGTACGAATTGATAGCTGTTTGAACATGATTATCCCCGTTTGCAAGAAAAGGCAGAAATCCGCTGGCCCTAAAACGGAAAGATTATCGGCAGTTGATCGCGGAAACTTTATCCATTGTTGATGGTCAACTGGCTGACGATCATCCAGACTTCATTTTTACTGAACTCTGCCCCAGCAAAATTTAAGGAATGAAACGATGAAAAAATGGCTCCCGATGGCGTGTTTGTTGGTCAGTGGTTTTGCGGCGGCGCAACAAAACCCTATCGATCAGCAGCTCGATCAGTGTCTGAATAAGGAATCCAGCACCGCCGGCATGTCTCAATGCTACGGCACCGCCAATAAAGCCTGGGATAAAGAGATGAACGCGCAGTACACCCAAGCGATGAAAAAATTAACCGGCGCACCTAAAGACAAATTGCGCAGCGCCCAGCGCGCGTGGCTGACCTATCGCGACAGTTGGCTGGATGCCAGCCGCAGCTATTTTGTTAGCAGCCAGGGCACGATGGCCGCGCTGTCAGTTGGTGCGCAGGGCGTCAGTCTGGTGCGTAATCAGGCGCTGATGTTGCAATCAATTAACAAAGGCAGTTGCGCCAACCCCGACGATTGTTGATTAATGTAAGCGTTTAATACGCTTAGCGCTGGCATCGGCCAGCGCGCCCATTAATCTGCAGGGAGAAACCATGGCTGCTTATGCCTCCACCATCATTCTTGTTTGCCTCGCCGTCCTCAGCTATTTCGTTCATAACAGCGCCGTTACCATCTCGATTCTGATCCTGCTGGCGATCAAGCTCACCCCGCTGTCGCAATTCTTTCCCTATGTGGAAAAACAGGGCATTCAGATTGGCATCATCATCCTCACCGTTGCGGTGATGGCGCCGCTGGCCAGCGGTACGCTGCCGGCTTCTTCGCTGTTGAAATCGTTCGCCAACTGGCAATCAATTATCGCGATTGTGGTGGGGGTTTTCGTTGCCTGGCTGGGCGGACGCGGCGTGAACTTTATGAGCGTGCAGCCGTCGGTGATTGGTGGGCTGTTGATTGGTACGGTGATTGGCGTGGCCTTCTTCCGTGGTGTGCCGGTTGGACCACTGATTGCGGCGGGGATCGTCTCGCTGTTTGTCACGGCGAAGTAGCGGGTTGGAGCATTCCGAAACGCCAAAAAGGGGGCATACTTTCAGAGTCAGTTGGCTATAATAGCCGTCACTCAACATATGACTAATGAAGGAAAGCCAGATGAGTTTGAACCAGGTGCCTGCAGGTAAAGAGTTGCCAGAAGATATCTACGTTGTCATTGAGATCCCGGCTAACGCCGATCCGATCAAATATGAAGTCGACAAAGAGTCTGGCGCCCTGTTTGTAGACCGTTTCATGTCTACCGCCATGTTCTATCCGTGCAACTACGGCTACATCAACCACACCCTGTCTCTGGATGGTGACCCGGTTGACGTGCTGGTGCCAACCCCTTATCCGCTGGTACCGGGCTCAGTGATCCGCTGCCGTCCCGTCGGCGTGCTGAAAATGACCGACGAGTCTGGCGAAGATGCCAAACTGGTAGCGGTGCCGCACACCAAGCTGAGCAAAGAGTACGATCACATCAAAGATGTGAACGACCTGCCAGAACTGCTGAAAGCGCAGATCACCCACTTCTTCGAGCACTACAAAGATCTGGAAAAAGGCAAATGGGTGAAGGTTGACGGCTGGGACAACGCAGAAGCGGCCAAAGCTGAAATCATCGCCTCTTACGAGCGCGCGCAGAAGAAGTAAGATTCTTTTCTGCCACGCATAAAAAAACACCGTCCAATGGACGGTGTTTTTATTTATGCCTCTGTTTCGCCATCTCGCCTTAACCAGTCACCGCTCGCGATATGCGTGCGACCCGCAACTGAACGCTGATAGACATACAGCCAGGCACTGCCGTAAGGCGTCTGAATAAGCTGGCGTTTGTATTCGCCATTTTTGGTGCGCAAGGCATCAAGTTCGCCGAGCGTGCTGGCGTCAATGCGATACACCTCGCAATAAACGCTGCCTTCTCCTTCCACCACGCCCGGATAGTGACCCAGATTGTAGAGATCAAACCCCACAATCTGATGGTCGCCGAGCCACTGCGCATTCGTCATCCAATGACTGTTTCCCTGTTTGCGCCGTAAACTGCCATAGACAATTATTCGCATTGCTAAAACTCAAACTGATAGAGCAGATCCAGTGCCTGATCGAGACCCGACACGGCTTCTAAATAGAGTTTGGGCATCAGGCGATAACGCAAGGTTAAGGTCGCCAGTGAATCAAATATGCCAACACCGTATTTTACTTGTAGACCCGGCAACACGTAACCACTCACCTGCACCTGCTGGCTATCGCCTACGCCAGCGGTATCAACCGCGAGATTACTGACACCGAAGGTCTCGCCGATTTTACCCACAACCTGACCACTTTGCGCAACCCCCAATCCCACCAGCGCGGAAGTTAATGCGTTGCTGTCGCCATCGCTGTTGAGTCCCTGACCACGTAACAGGTAAGAAAGCGCTTCCTGCTGTGACATCGCCGGATCGGAGAACACTTCCACTTTCGGCTCATCCGCCAGCCCGGTTACCCGTAATCCGGCGGTGACATCGTCTTCAGTGGCCTCAGGATTACGGATCGCCTCGAGATTAACGTAAGGCTGGTCCGGCGGTCCGGCGAATTGCAACTCACCTTTACGTACCAGCAGATCCTGACCATAAGCGTGGAAGCGGCCGGATGGGATGTTGATCTGGCCATTCAAGCCGAGGCCATTTTTATCCTGCACCAGTTTGAGATCGCCATTCAGCCTGGCTTTTAGGCCAAACGCCGAGAGCCGCACATCATTACCGACGTGGATCACCAGATTGCTGTTGATCGGGATTGCCGCTGTTTTCGGCTGAATCGGCTTAAGATTTTGATCCAGCATCACTTCATCAGAGGAGACGCCGGTGGCGCTTTCCGGCACTTCCTGCACGGTAATGCGCGCCCACGGAATATCCACTTTGCCGTCGAGGCTGAACGCGGCCGGCGTGGCTGCAAACACCAGATCCGGCGAGACATCCATGCGCACCATTGGCGGCACGGTAACGCGGATACGGCTACCTTGCGCCGCCACGCGCGCGCGCCAGTTATCCAGCTGGCTCCAGTCGGCGTTGCCGCTCAGGTTAAGATTGCCCTGCGCCGTCTGAATCATGCCGTTGAGCGTTGAGCTCATGCCGTTGAACACCATGTTGAGGTTGGCAGCGGTGAGATCGACCGGCATAAAGCTGCCGTCGACATCCACATCGCTCAGCCCCAACTGACCAAACACCTGCGGCTGCTGCAGCGTGCCGCCAAGACGCAGGTTGCTGTTCAGGTTGCCTTTGATCTTCTCGCCCTGCATCAGCGCCGGATTCAGCATTGCCAGCGAAATATTGCTGATGCCGATGTTGCCCGACAGCTGACGCCGATTCTCAGGATCGGCGATCTGCACATTGCCGCTCAGCTGGCCGTTGTTGACGATATGGATCAGCCAGTCAAGCTGTGCGCGACCGTTACGCAGCGCCGCATTCAGGTTCAGCGTGTCGAAGGCGATAGGCAAACTGTTGCCCTGCACGTCTTGCTCCACTTTCACGCCGCTGCCTTTCAGCGCTAAGGTGCCGGTTGGCAGCGCGCCGTCGGCGGTCCAGTTAACGCGCGCATCACCACTGAACACGCCGTTCAGTTTGGTGGCATCGGTGAGGAACGGTTTGATCATCGCCAGATCGAAGCGATTGAGCACCACATGCGCATGTCCGCTGGCACCGGCTTCAATCGGTTCCGGTACGCACAGCTGCGCGTTCGGGTTCTGCCAGCAGTGCGGCCCAATGGTGGCGGTCTGCTTGCTGTTGAGGTAATCAATCGCCATCGCCCGCGTCAGTCGCCATTCGCCTACCGGCGTGTCGAAACGCGTGTTGTTGAGATTGCCCTGCCAGCGCTGGGTTTTGCGATCAAAGCTGCCGTTCAGCGCCAGCTGACCGGAAACCGGTTCGCCCTGTACCTCGAGCTTCAGCTGATGCTGCTTTTCGTTGCCGTCGGCGTTCAGCGTTAACAGGTTCACTTTCAGCGCATCCTGCTGCAATTGTTCCACGCGCAGTTGCAGCT
This sequence comes from Kluyvera sp. 1366, assembly GCF_054823405.1. Classification (NCBI taxonomy): domain Bacteria; kingdom Pseudomonadati; phylum Pseudomonadota; class Gammaproteobacteria; order Enterobacterales; family Enterobacteriaceae; genus Kluyvera; species Kluyvera sp. 1366. Next base: position 80,548 of record NZ_JBTRDW010000007.1, on the reverse strand, counting down.
TACCGGCGATCTGATCGCTGGATTTCACATCGCCCTGCAACGCCACACGACGGATCTGCAGCTGCTGCCAGCGCAAACCAGTAGCCGTGAGATCGGCCAGCAGCTGCGGCGCTTGTAAGGTGCCGCGTGCTTTGATGGTGCCTTTGGCGACGCCGCCCAGGCCCGGCAGCGCGTTATCCAGCTTTGGCGCATCAATGCTGGCATCGAGATTGAGCGTGTCGCCCAGCTCGCCCTTCACGTCCAGATGGTTGCGACCCAGCGCAATGTTAAGGCCGGGCACTTTCCACTGGTTGTAGCTGTTGCCGGTCAACGTACCTTTGGCGCTCACCGCGTTCTGCTTAACATTTCCTTTCAGCTCCAGCTGCGGCACGCTGAGCTGCCAGGTTCCGCCGTACAAGCTGCCGCGCGTGGCAATTTTGCCCTCCAGCTTCGCTGGCCAATCCGGATACTGTTTGGCGGTGTTGATGCCCGAAAGCGTCAATTCGCTGCGCCAGCTGATGGCTTTGCTCCAGTCCACCAGCGCCGTCAGATCGATATTGCCCTGCAGCGCCGCCACGCGCAGCTTATCAAGATTGAACTGCTGCTCGTTGCCTTTGCCGTCCAGCGCAATGCTGGCAGGCGGCACGCCTTCGCCTTTCACCGCAGTGCGCAGCGACATCACGTAATCGGTGGCTTTGCCTTTGAACTGATAATCGAGATTATCCGCCTGATACTGCACCGCGCCGGTGAGCGGCCAGCGCAGCTGCGGGCTGGTGAGTTTTAGCGCCAGCGGCAAACCAGCGACCGCAGGCTGCGTGGTCGCATCCAGCTGCGCACGCACCGGACCGGAAAGATTCAGCCCCAGCTTCAGCTCGTCACGCATCGCGCCTGCAAGGTTCATTTTGATCTTCTCGCCCTTGATTGGGTCGAGATTGAGCGTGCCGTTCAGCGCAAAATTCACCGGCCAGTTATCGGCCAACGTTGCTTCACCGCTGGCGTTCACCTGCCCTTGCGGCGAATCGACATCAAAGGTTTCCAGCTGGAGATGACGATCGGCGGTTTTGGCTTTTAACAGCAGACGCGTGATTGAGATGTCGGTATCGCCGGTGATGCGCAGCTGTTCGCCCAACAGTTCCTGCACGGTGATATCCAGCGGCAGCTGGAAGTCCGGCATATCTGGTAACAGTGGCTTAGCGAATATCGCCTGCAGCGTTTCGCCCAGCGGCGGTTCATCCGGCTGCGGCTGATGCACTTTTGGCTGCACCACCTGCTCATCCACCACTTTGGCCGCTTTCGGCAGCGCGATCAGCAGGCTTTGGATATGGGTTGGCGTCAGCGTCAGTGCGCGATCCTGCCACTGCAGGCCGCTGGTGAAGTCGAGCAGGGAAATTGCGGTGTCATCCACTTTAACGTTGATGTTATGCAGCCCGACTTTGCTGAGCGTGATGGGATACGGCGTGCTGAGATTGGTGCTGCCGCTCTCCTCTTCCGGCGGCGGTGCGCTGGCCGGTGCCATTTTTTTGCTATCGACCACCACGCTGACATCCTGCAGCGCAATGTCATTGACACACACCGACGAATGCAGCAGGCAGTTGAGATTCAGCGCCAGGTGGAAACGTCCGGCATCCACGCTGACGCCCGGCATCTCATACTTCACGCCGCTTAGCGTCAGATCGCGCCAGCCACCTTCCACCTGTTTGATCGACAAACCTGGCACCCAGCGATCGGCGCCTTTCAGCAGCAGATGCAAACCCGGCGTGGTGCCCACCAGAAACGCGATGCTGCCCAACAGCAGCACCAGAAAAATACCGATGCCAATCAGGACCTTTTTCCACAGCTTCATAGTTCAGGCCCCAATCCTACATAAAATTGCAATCCATGCTCCTTGTCGTCGCCAATCGGCCGCGCGATATCAAACTTGATCGGCCCGACCGGAGAAGACCAGCGCACGCCGAAGCCGGCGCCGGTTTTCAGGTTGCTCTGCTTGATGTCGTTGACCGCTTCGCCGGAATCGACGAACACCGCGCCCCACCATTTGCCGGTCACGTTGTATTGATATTCAAGCGAGCCGGTGGCCATTTTCGAGGCGCCGGTCAGCTTGCCGTTATCATCACGTGGCGATACGTCTTTGTATTTGTAACCACGAATACTGCGATCGCCACCGGCGAAGAAGCGCAGATCCGGCGGCACTTTGTCGAAGTCGTTGGTTTCGATCCAGCCCACATTGCCGCGCGCCACAAAGCGATGCTTATCGGCGAGCGTGCGAATCCAGACGTTTTGCGCCTGCATGATGACGAAATCAACGTCCGAACCCCATGTGGTATCCGACACGTCCACCGAGTAGCGCTGCGAATCGCCCCACGTCGGCATCAGACCGCCGCGCGAACGGGTGCGGTTCAGGCTAACGCCCGGATAGAGCAGCATAGTGGTGTTGGTCACGCTGGCCTGGGTAAAGTGATCGAGGCTCCAGCGCAGGTTGATTGCCTTCTGCCAGCCGCTGCTGCTGTCCCAGTTTCGCGACATCGCCAGCGTGGTGGTATCGGCTTTGGTGTCGTTGAGATCGGTACGCTTCACACCGCCGGAGAAGGTGTAATACTGCTCCAGCGGACTTTTCAGCAGCGGGACTTTGTAGCTGAGATCGAGCTGCTGCTCCGGCGCAGAAACGTAGGCGCTGGCGGCCAGGCTGTGGCCGCTGCTGTTAATCCACGGTTTTTTCCACGTGCCTTTAATGCGCGGCCCGACATCGGTGGAGTAACCGACGCCGGTTTCAATGGTGTTTTCCACGCGTGGCGATACCACCGCATTCAGCGGCAGCACTTTGCTTTGACGACCTTTATCAAACTCAGGCGCGACCACCACCGAGTTGAACCAGCCGGTCGCCGACAAGCGGCGGTTAAGTTCGGCCAGATCGCGCGAGCTGTAGTAATCGCCCTTTTTGAACGGCACCAGATTTTGCAGATAGGCTTCGTCGATTTGCGAGCCCTGGAAACCGACATCACCGAAACGGTAGCGCGGGCCGCTATCGTAATTGATGTCCCAGAAGGCTTCGCGCCGTTCAACCGAAACGCCAAGCTGGCTTTGCTTAAAGTCACCGTCGAAGTAACCATTACGCAATGCCAGGCTGGAGAAGCCGTTTTTAAATTTGTCATAGGCGCCGTGATTCAGCTGTGTACCGACTTTCGGCGTGCCCTGTTTGACCCAGGCTTGGTAATCCTTGTCGGTGCGGGCTTCACCTTCGATCACAATGGTGCTGCCGCCGATCTTGACCGGTTCGCCGGGCTTAACGTGTGCGATCAATACCGGACGACCACCTTGCGGCGGTGCCGGGCGCGATTCAAAATTGATCTCCGGTTCGTAATAACCCAGCGCCCGCAGGCCTTCTTTGATCGCTTCCGCAACGCGCGCGCGGAAACGGCCGTCGTTCGACACCTCGTCACTGCCGATGGTGGACAAGCGTGCCCTGACGTTCTTTTGCAAATCCCCGCTAAGACCGTCCAGCTGCAAGCGCACTTTGGCTGCCTCAACGGCAGGTGCAGCAAGCAACAGGCTGGCCAAACAATAAATATGAAATCGTGGCACACGTACTCCTGTTAATAATGCCGGCCCCTATTCCGCAGGGGCGTTTATTCTCTGGAAGGGTATCACCAGCGCGCGTTTACCCATCAGCATAGCCGCTCTTTTCCCCCCACTGGCGCAAATTCAGCGACTAAGCCAAATTGTGACCTATTGTGGGTAAATGTGCTAAACGATACAACAACCAAGGCGATTCTTGAGCTCGCGAATGACGCTCACTCAGATTAATCCGACCCCCTGATGCGCGCCTATAGCGGCATGATAAGCGCTGCTGCTATAATCAGCGACCAGCAGGCCTCGCCTGCACCCTTTCTGCCCCGACGTTAACCTTATCTTGTCGAAATGGCGCAGACATTTTTGGCACGGATAGCCTGTTTGACTGGCAAGTACCGGACGTACGCCCATTCCCGCGCTGCCCAGGCCAAAAATGACAAGTGATTAACCCAACGGACCTTTTATGCTCGATAGCTTACTTGTCATTCTTTTACTGATCGTCATCAGTTCATTTTTCTCCCTTTCGGAGATCTCGCTGGCCGCCGCCCGTAAGATCAAACTGAAGCTGCTGGCTGACGAAGGCAATATCAATGCCCAGCGCGTGCTGAAGATGCAGGAACAACCTGGCATGTTCTTCACCGTAGTGCAGATTGGCCTGAATGCCGTGGCGATCCTCGGCGGTATCGTCGGCGATGCGGCGTTTTCGCCCGCCTTTAATAGCTTATTCAGCCGCATCATGGCACCCGAATTGGCTGAACAGCTCAGTTTTATCTGCTCCTTCACCATCGTGACCAGCCTGTTCATTCTGTTTGCTGACCTGACGCCAAAACGCGTCGGCATGATTGCACCGGAAGCCGTAGCGCTGCGCATTATCAACCCGATGCGCTTCTGCCTGGTGGTGCTGCGTCCGCTGGTGTGGCTGTTCAACGGCCTGGCGAACGTCTTCTTCCGTCTGTTCAAACTGCCGATGGTGCGTAAAGACGACATCACCTCCGACGATATCTATGCGGTGGTGGAAGCCGGTGCGCTGGCGGGCGTGCTGCGTAAGCAGGAACATGAGCTGATTGAGAACGTGTTTGAGCTGGAATCACGTACCGTGCCGTCATCAATGACCTCGCGCGAGAACGTGGTGTGGTTCGATTTACACGAAGATGAAACCACACTGAAAACCAAAATCGCCCAGCATCCGCACTCGAAATTCATCGTCTGCGATGGCGATATCGACCACATCGTCGGCTATGTCGATTCCAAAGAGCTACTGCTGCGTGTACTCGGCAATCAAAGCCTGACGCTGAACAGCGGCGTACAGATTCGTTCAGCGCTGATTGTGCCGGATACGCTGACGCTTTCTGAAGCGCTGGAGAGCTTCAAAACCGCTGGTGAAGACTTCGCGGTGATCATGAACGAATACGCGCTGGTGGTGGGCATCATTACGCTGAATGATGTGATGACCACGTTGATGGGCGATTTGGTGGGTCAAGGTCAGGAAGAGCAGATTGTCGCGCGCGATGAGAACTCATGGCTGGTCGAAGGCGGCACGCCAATTGATGACGTGATGCGCGTGCTGGATATCGATGATTTCCCGCAGTCTGGCAATTATGAAACCATCGGCGGCTTCATGATGTACATGCTGCGCAAGATTCCGAAGCGTACCGACTTTGTGAAGTTTTCCGGCTACAAGTTTGAAGTGGTGGATATTGATAGCTACCGTATCGACCAGCTGCTGGTTACGCGTATTGATGAACGCCCGCCGGTGCTGAATGTGAACAAAAATACGGTGGATGAATCTGAGTCGTCCCAGGATCGCAATTGATGGCGACAAGCCAACAACCGCACTAAAAACTGAGGGCGCCATCGGCGCCCTTTCTTATGCTTACTTAGTTGTACTCGGCTTGCAGCCGCAGCACCTGGCGATTGATTTCTGACATCACGCTAAGATGCTGTTTATCTTTGACACGCGGCAACATCACTTTGCCCTTATCAAACTCGAACGCGCCCACGTCCTTGATGTACAACCTTCCTCTAAATAGCGTTTTGACATATTTCGCAATTTGCAGCGGATTATAGCGCTGGAAGATCTTCATGCTGTTTAACTCCTAAAATGTTTAATACGCTCCGTCGTCACCAAATTTGGTACGAACCCGTGAAGCGCAAATGAGGCATAACTATAGAGCATCCTTTCTTAGCCGTGTTCCGAAAAGGTGAATTATTTACTGAATTGACACATCATTACAGAATACTCTGTTATCAGCCTCACTAAACCCAGTATAAACCTTCACTCATTATGGAATTGTGGCATAGGTTGCAAACCTGTTAACTCATTGCGACAGACGCATCATCCACGCCTAATATTGCAGGAACATGAACAACTGGTCGGATCACCAAGGAGAGTAATAAATGCGTTTGAGACACACTGTGATAGCACTGGCACTCTTGCTGCCGGGCCTGGCTGCGGCACATGCCTTCAAACTGGGTGAACGCGTGCCAGCCGTTGGCGTTAACGACAAAGGAGAGCTGGTTTATCAACAAGATGAAGATAAGTTTAGCTACAAATCCTGGAATAGCGCGCAGCTAAGCGGAAAAGTTCGCGTTATCCTGCATATTGCCGGGCGCTCTTCTGCTAAAGAGCAGAATGCGGCGTTAATTGAAGCCATCAAAGCTGCGCATCTGCCGCACGATCGTTATCAAACCACTACTATCGTCAATACCGACGATGCGATTCCGGGCACCGGCATGTTCGTGCGCAGCAGCCTTGAGAGCAATAAGCAGCAGTTCCCATGGTCGCAGTTTATCGTCGATAGCAACGGCAGCGCGCGTCAGGCCTGGCAGCTGGAGAAAGGCGGATCCGCGATTGTGGTGCTGGATAACACCGCACATGTGCGCTACGTCAAAGATGGTCCGCTGACGCAGGACGAAGTGCAGCAGGCGATGAAGTTAATTCACGAGTTGTTGCAGAAGTAAGTGGAGGTCGCCGTCAATGGCGACCCGATGAAATCTTAAAACAGCGAAACGCGGAAACCGGGATTAAGGAAAGATTCTCGCGGCGTGTAATCCAGCGTTTTCCCCTGCCAGTCATGCACATGCGCACCAGCCGCAATCGCCACCGCATGGCCTGCGCCGGTATCCCAGATGTTAGTGGGCCCGAAGCGCGGATAGAGTTGCGCGCTGCCTTCAGCTACCAGACAGAACTTCAGCGATGAACCAATCGCGGTGGTTTGATGCTCGCCGAGCTGGTGCAAATACTCCTGCAACTCGGTATCGCTCTCAAAATGCGAACGGCTAACCACCACTAATGGTGGACGCGCTTCACGCGCATGAATCTGCGTCTGCTGGCCGTTCTCTTCTTTCCAGGCTTTACCCTCAGCCGCCGAGTACATCACGCCCAGCACGGGCGCATAAACCACGCCCAATACCGGTTTGCCATTTTCGATCAGCGCAATGTTGACTGTAAACTCGCCGTTGCGCTTGATGAACTCTTTGGTGCCATCGAGCGGATCGACCAGCCAGTATTTCTGCCAGTGCTGACGCACGTCCCAGCTCGGGGGATCCTCTTCAGATAGCACCGGCACCCCCGGCGAAAGCGCCGTCAGACCTTGCACAATCACGCGATGCGCCGCGAGATCGGCCGCGGTAACGGGAGAATCATCCGACTTACGGGTCACGTCAACCGGCTCTGCGCCGTTATATACCTGCATAATGGCATCGCCCGCATCACGCGCCAGCTGACAAATTTTATCTAACATTCTTTACCTCTTTTCCGCTGATTCTGCCTGTCAGACACCAACCGCCAATCTGTCCTTATTTTAGCAGTTGTCATTCAACAGCCTGCGACTGTGCTGTCTGCTACGGCAATCTATTTGAATATCAATACCATAGTTCATCATCGGCGGCTATGGCGGGATGCTGAATGCGCTTTTAGCGCGGCCCGGCGGGAGATATTGGATGAAAGTCCGAGCTTCATCACAAATTGAAATGATAATTCGTCATGGTTTTACATTATTTTGAGAGGCCCATTGGACCGAACAAGGAGCAAGCGATGTTCAAAGCGAGCATGTCGTTATTGGCACTCTGTATAACTGCCGCCACGGTACAGGCTGCTACGGTGGATCTGCGCATTCTGGAAACCACCGATCTGCACAGCAATATGATGGATTTCGATTATTACAAAGATACGCCGACGGAGAAATTTGGCCTGGTACGCACCGCCACCTTAATTCAGCAGGCCCGCGCGCAAGCGAAGAACAGCGTGCTGGTCGATAACGGCGATATTATTCAGGGCAGTCCGCTGGGCGATTACATGGCGGCGAAAGGGCTAAAACCGGGCGAAGTTCATCCGGTATATAAAGCGATGAATACGCTGGATTACGCGGTCGGAAACCTCGGTAATCATGAGTTCAATTACGGTTTACCTTATCTGCAAAAAGCGCTGGCCGGCGCGCGTTTCCCTTACGTCAACGCCAACATTATCGATGAAAAGAGCGGAAAACCACTGTTTACGCCCTACTTAATCAAGGAAACCACCGTTACAGACCGTGACGGTAAGCCGCATACGATGAAAATTGGTTACATCGGCTTCGTTCCCCCGCAGATTATGGTTTGGGATCGCAACAATCTGCAGGGAAAAGTGCGGGTTGATGACATCACTGAAACAGCGAAGCGCTATGTGCCGGAAATGCGCGCAAAAGGTGCTGAAATAATCATCGCTATTCCGCACTCCGGTTTGAGCAGTGAACCCTATCATGCCATGGCCGAAAATTCGGTCTATTACCTCAGCCAGGTTGCTGGCATCAACGCCATCATGTTCGGTCACGCTCACGCGGTCTTCCCGAGCAAAGAGTTTGCGGCAATTAAAGGCGCTGATATCGCCCAAGGCACACTTAACGGTATTCCGGCGGTGATGCCCGGTATGTGGGGCGATCATCTGGGTGTGGTCGATCTGGTGCTGAATAACGAGGGCGGCAAATGGCAGGTTGCGCAGGGCAAAGCCGAGGCACGTCCAATTTATAACAGCGCGGCGAAAAAATCGCTGGCTGCCGAAGATGCCGATCTGGTGAAAGTGCTGGAGCAGGATCACCGCGCCACGCGCGATTTTGTTGCCAAACCGATCGGTAAATCCGCCGACGTGATGTACAGCTACTTGTCGCTGGTGCAGGACGATCCCACGGTGCAGATCGTTAACAACGCGCAGCGCGCTTACGTCGAGCACTTTATTCAGGGCGATCCTGATCTTGGCCGCTTGCCGGTGCTCTCCGCCGCCGCGCCGTTTAAAGCTGGCGGCCGCAAAAACGATCCCGCCAGCTATGTCGAAGTGGAGAAAGGTAACCTCACTTTCCGTAACGCCGCCGATCTCTATCTCTACCCCAATACGCTGGTGGTGATGAAAGTCAGCGGTGCACAGGTGAAAGAGTGGCTGGAGTGTTCAGCCGCGCAGTTTAATCAAATCGATCCGCACAGCAGCAAACCGCAAGCGCTGATTAACTGGGATTTCCGTACCTATAACTTCGATGTAATCGATGGCGTGCAGTATCAAATCGATGTCACGCAGCCGGCGCGCTATGACGCAGAGTGCTCGCTGATTAACAAGGGGGCTTCGCGCATTAAGGATCTCAGCTGGCAAGGCAAACCTATTGATCCTCAGGCCAGTTTCCTGGTCGCCACCAATAACTATCGCGCTTATGGCGGCAAGTTTGCCGGCACCGGCGATAAGTATGTCGCCTTCGCGTCGCCGGATGAGAATCGCTCGGTGGTTGCCGCCTATATCAGCAGCGAAACCAAAGTGCATGGCGAAGTGAAACCGCAGGCCGATCACAACTGGCGTTTAGCGCCGATTAACAGCACCACGCCGCTGGATATCCGTTTTGAAACCGCGCCTGGTGCGAAAGCGACGAAGTTTATCGAACAGCACGCCGATTACCCGATGAAAGCGGTGGGCAGCGACGAGATAGGTTTTGCGTTGTGGCAGGTGGATTTGCAGAAGAAATAGTTGTTATAAGCGGGTTGCCAGATGCGTAGCTGGCACCCTGCTCTGATGTAATACCGCCAAAATAATAATGCCTTTCTGGCCTGGCTGGTAATAAACCATGTGACTGACATAGGGAAAGCTGAGTACACCTTCTGCAACATCCAGCGCTCTGCTTTTTCCCAATGTCGGCATTTCTGCCAGCGTGCGTAACGTCTCCTGCAAACGCCTTAAATAGATTTTTGATTGCGCATCGCCCCAGTTCTGCATAGTGAACCGGCGAATATCGACAAGATCCTGCCGCGCTTCATCCGTAAGCTGATAATTAGCCATTTAACCCAGCAATTGGTCGAAAAAGGTTTCACCATCGGTCAGTTGTGCGTTGGCAATATCATTTCTGGCTCGGGCAATTTTTTCCTGCAGAAATTGCTGCTTCATGGCCTCTATCGCCTGATACTCCTCAGCGGAGATGACCACTGCTACCGGCTTTCCGTTACGGCTAATCTGGACCGGCTCACGCTGCGCTTTCAGCAGCATATCGCCAAATTGGGTTTTGGCTTCGTTGGCGGAAAGTGAATACATACCGCACCTTTCGTGTGAATCGTTCGATTCGCACATTATATGCGCTGATTAATTTAAAACCAGCTTGTTCTACAGATATAAAAAAACCGGCACGATCGCGTGCCGGTTTTGAGAATCAACTTGGCTACTTACAGAATTTCCAGCAGCTCAACTTCAAAGATCAGGGTGCTGAATGGCGGGATGGAAGCACCAGCACCGCGTTCGCCGTAAGCGAGGTTGTGTGGAATCGCCAGTTCCCACTTGGAACCGACTGGCATCAGCGTCAGCGCTTCGATCCAACCGGCGATTACGCCGCTAACCGGGAATTCTGCGGGTTCGCCACGCGCGACTGAGCTGTCGAATACGGTGCCATCGATCAGTTTGCCGGTGTAATGCACGCGCACACGATCCTGACGTGAAGGAATTGGACCTTCGCCCTGCGTGATGACGCTGAACTGCAGACCGGTTTCAGTGCTGCTAACGCCTTCGCGCTGTGCGTTCTGCTCAAGGAAAGTCTGACCTTCTGCCGCCATCGCTTCTACACGCTCACGACGCACGCCTTCAGCGCGCTCGTGCACTTCACGCAGTGCGCGATGTACCACGTCAACCGGGACGGCCGGTGAGTTCCCTTCCAGCGCGTCGCGCAGGCCGGCGAGCAGTGCTTCTGGCTGCAGACCCTGCAGTCCAGACTCTTGCAGCTGCTGGCCTACCTGTAAACCGATACCGTAACTTGCTTGTGATTCGACGCTGTCGAATGAAGGGGTCGTCATCTTGATTCCTTAATCCCGGAGAAAAATAGAACCGGCAGCATACCAGCGCGGGCGGCTGGCGTAAAATCTCACGCGCCGCAGATGACATTTCCCGGCGAAACGGAAACAATACAGCGGTCAAATTTTTCAATGCTGCCAGGCACTTCCTGTCAGCATTGCTCATACTATAGCTGTGGCGAGGTTTTCACCCGCCACCGTCGGAACAAGAGAGAATACATGGGCCAGATCGCCCCACGACGTCGCAGGACGCGCGCACCGCGTACTTTATTACCTTGGTTGCAACGTTGGCTGCCGCGCATTCCGCGCCAGGCCGCCAGCGAGGAGGATTCACGAATGGCTTCCGATCACCCTTCCCGCGTTCCCGCCGCACTACAGCGCGTCTGGCATTTGCTGGATGATGTGCGCTGGATGGATCCGCTACCCGCTTTGCATCGTCGCGGCATCGTCATTGCCCTGCTGGTGCTGCTGCTGGCGTTTCTCTGGCCGAGCAGCACGCCGCAATATCCGGTTGAGCGTCCGGCGGACACTGGCGCTAAAGAAGTGCCGATGCAGGCGGAGATTTACGACAATAATCAACAGCAAAACACGCCGGCGAAAACCGATTCGCAGGGCGAGTGGCGCACCTATAATGTGGCATCAGGCCAGACACTGGCACAGCTGTTCCGCGACAATAATTTGCCGGTGAATGATGTGTTTGCCATGGCGCGAGTCGAAGGTGATGGGCAGCCGCTGAGTGCGTTACAGAATGGTCAGCAGGTGAAGATTCGTCAGAACGCGCAAGGCGTGGTGACCGGTTTAACGGTGGATGGCAGCAACGGTCCGGTGCTGTTTACACGCCAGCCAGATGGCAGCTTTATCCGCGCTCAGTAAAACGCAGAAACAAAAACGCCGGCACATGGCCGGCGTTTTCGCATTACCGAGTATACTCGTCATAATCCAAGTTACAGATGCGTTGGCTACGCTCATTCACCCCTGTCACTTACCGAAGTAAGCTCAGGGGATTCATTCCCTTGCCGCCTTCCTGCACCTTGAATTATTTAGAGTAACAATTACTCAGCAACTACATTCACAACCAGTTTAGCGAAGACTTCGCTATGGATCTGGAAGTCAACTTCGTGCTCACCAGTGGTGCGCAGTACGCCTTCTGGAAGACGAACTTCGCTTTTAGCCACTTCAACGCCAGCTGCAGTTACTGCATCAGCGATGTCACGGGTACCGATGGAACCGAACAGCTTACCAGCGTCGCCTGATTTAGACGCGATGGTTACGTTGCCCAGTGCGTTGATTTTCTCTGCACGTGCGTTAGCAGCAGCCAGAACGTCAGCCAGTTTGGCTTCCAGTTCAGCGCGACGTGTTTCGAAGAACTCAACGTTTTTCTTGGTAGCAGGAACAGCTTTACCCTGTGGAACCAGGAAGTTACGAGCGTAGCCCGCTTTAACGTTAACCTGATCACCCAGGCTGCCCAGGTTTGCTACTTTATCAAGCAGAATAACTTGCATTACCTTATCCTCTTAAAGTCGTTAATGGACAACTACCGATTACTGATGACGATCAGTGTACGGAAGCAGGGACAGGTAGCGAGCGCGCTTGATGCAACGAGCGAGCTGGCGCTGGTATTTTGCACGAGTACCGGTAATACGGCTCGGGACAATTTTACCGCTTTCGGTAATGTAGTTTTTCAGTGTAGCGATATCTTTGTAATCAATCTCTACAACGCCTTCCGCGGTGAAACGGCAGAACTTGCGACGACGGAAATAACGTGCCATTTGGCTAGTCTCCAGAATCTATCAAATCAATCTGCTCGGCATGTAACACCATTCTGCTCTGACCATTGCGTGCCTGATGGCAGCTAATAAAGCCTTCGAGAGTGAGTTGCGTGCCGACCGTTATATGTTGAGTAATCACCTGATGGGTGCTGCCGCTGATAATCACCGGCATTTGACACCAGGCTTGCCGGTGGAAACCGGCTTCCTCTTGCACAGAACGATGCTCAAGCACGAACTGGCAATGAGGAATCCCTGACGGACTGACTTTTCGAACCGGCGTCTTGCACACAGTGCCAGACAGGCGCAGTCGATTTGCCGTCATGTCGGATTACTCTTCAGAATCCCCAGCATCTGAGTCATCAGCCGATTCGTTAGCAAAGTCTTCGCGGCGATCACGACGCTCATCTTTAGCTTTAACCATCGGAGATGCTTCAGTTACCGCGTGCTTAACGCGCATAACCATGCTGCGGATAACGGCGTCGTTGAAGCGGAAGTTAGTTTCCAGCTCGTCAATCACTTCCTGCGGCGCTTCTACGTTCATCAGAACATAGTGAGCTTTGTGCAGTTTGTTGATTGGGTAAGCCAGCTGACGGCGGCCCCAGTCTTCCAGACGGTGAATCGTGCCCTGTGCACCGGTGATAGCACCAGTGTAACGCTCGATCATACCTGGAACCTGTTCGCTCTGGTCAGGGTGGACCATAAATACGATTTCGTAATGACGCATCGATAGCTCCTTACGGATTATTCAGCCTCCTGTCAGGGTCAGCTGCGGCCCACGGAAGCAAGGAACGTTATAGGTTGCGAATCATTTAAAAAATGAAACACACCTCTGAATGCAGCTGAAAAATTGACGCGTAATCATACTGGCGTCCTTGCGGAAACTCAAGCGCACAATTCATCAAATGGCGACTATCGTGCCAGCTGATGCGGCTTTTCGTGCTAAGTGAAATGCATCAGTGAGTTAGAGAAGGTTTTATCAAATTCTCTGAAGAAGGCGTTCAAAGGGACGATCTGGCGGCAAATTGGTTAAGAACTACACTGTTTACAGGCGCAACGAATTCCGCTTTTCGCCGCGTCTGAGAGTGCAATCCCTGGAGTGAGGAGTCGATAATGAAAAAGATCATTTTCGCCACTTTACTGGGTCTCTTCCTGTCTACACCCGCTCTTGCCAGCTCCGCTGACTTCGCGCAGCAGATGAGAAGTCACAGCAGCAACGCGGCATCAGGCTATGTCTACGTCAATCGGCTGGATGCGCCTGCAAGCAGTAACCCAGTCAGTGCCAATACCAGCGCCGCCGAACGGTTGTCATCACAACTCTGATTCGGCAACCTAAACGGGCTGGCGCCAATCACGCCAACCCGCATTTTTATAAATGATGTTTAAAGAAACTGACCAGCGCCGTCAGGGCCGCTGGCGTGATTTTATGGCCGATGTTTTTTTCAGATAGCTTGGTCACATGGTGATCGAGTTCTGCCTCGCCTAAGGCTTTCTGTAAACGCGCCGTTTCAGCAAAGGGCACCACTTCATCCGCTTCGCCGTGCCACAACAGTAAAGGTCGATTCGCCAGTTTCTCCAGCTGTTCGCTGGGATCATACAGCGCCAGCGGTGCTAAACGCGCGGCAAAAGCCTCTTTCTGCTCTGGCGTGCGCGCCACCAGCGGCGGAAACAGCGTATGACTCAGCTGCATGAAATAGCCGGAACCCATCAAACACGCCACGCTGTGAATCTGTGGATAGCGTGCCATCGCGCCCAGCGCGGTCATGCCGCCCATCGAGGCGCCCGCCACGGCAAAACGTTCATCCGCAATCCAGTCGTTATCGCGCAGCGCCTTTTCCAGCAACGGCACTTCATCGATGTTCTGTTTAAGGACCTCCCAGAAGTGGGTCATCCGCGCGTCGGTATCGCCGTTGTAACGTGCGCCGTGCATGTCCGCATCGGGCATGATCACGCGGAAACCAGCCTGCGCCAGCGCCACGGCAAAGTAGCTGTAAACCTCTTTCGATGAGGTAAAACCGTGATAGAACAACACCGTCGGCAAGCGCGCCTGGCGCTGCCCGGCCGGTGATGCGTGGATACATTCAATGCCTGCCAGATTCTCCGTTGCCAACTCGATCATACCGCCTCCATTGAGAATGATTATCACTGGACTCAGTGTAAGTGCTGCCTGACAAAATGCGAGCCACTTCACATTAAGTTTGAATAATTTCTGCCCTAAACATTTAGCCCACTTTGCCGTTGATCTTGTACCCCTTCAATAATCTCAAAAGGTACTTTATGAAGCGTCTTTCTCTCAGCGCCATGGGTCTCGGAATCAAGCTGTCTGTATTGACGTCTTTGAGCGTGGCAATTGTGCTATTTACGCTGACCTTGACCCTGAGCCATAACGCGGCACGTCAGCTGGAGCAGCTGGCAACCGATGATATGCAGAATCAGGTGCAAGGCATTAATGAAATGGCCACCATGTTCAACGCCACGCTGTCGGAAGAGGTGGCAAATTACACCAAACTGTTCCAAAGCTTCCTGCCAAAACGTTTTAGTCGTGACGACAGCGAACGTGTGCAGGTAGGTGAATTCAGCACGCCAACGCTGCGAGCGGGATTGAAAACCCTCAACCTCGATCAGATCGCGGTAGATGATTTTCTCGATCGTACTGGTGCGGTATCCACCATCTTCGTGCGTGACGGCGAAGATTACATCCGCATCGCCACCTCGCTGAAAAAAGAGGATGGCAGCCGCGCGGTGGGCACCAAACTGGATCGCAGCAGCGCCGCCTGGCGCAGCGTCAATCAGGGCACGGTCTATCGCGGCCTGGCGACGCTGTTTGGCCATCGTTACATCACGCAGTATCAGCCGGTGCAGGATAGCAGCGGCGCGGTAATCGCTATTCTGTTCGTCGGGGTACAGATCGACGCGCAGTACGCGCTGATGCGTGACAAAGTGCTGGCGCGCCATCTTGGTGACAGCGGCACCTTCTCGGTGTTGAATGGGACGCCGGGCAGCAGCCAGGGCCAATATCTGTTTGATCGTCACGCTGAAGGCAAACTGCCGCGCTGGGATAACGCCACGCAGCAGCAATTGCTTAGCCAGCCGAAGGGATTAGTGGCGATTGAACTGGATGGCGAAACCAGACTGCTGGCGTGGCAGCAGTTGCCAGGCTGGAACTGGATTATCGCCGGTGAAGTGAGCCGTGCCAGCCTGCTGGCGCCAATCACGCACAGCCGTAACCTGTTTATGGCGATTGGCCTGGCGTTGGTGATCGCGTTTGCCATTGGTTTTATGTGGTACAGCCGCCGTGCCATCACACGTCCGCTGCAGCAGGTGATCCATCTGGCAGAACAGTACGCCGCTGGTAATCTGCAGGCACATCTCGACTCTTCACGTCGTGATGAGATTGGTCAGCTGGTCAGCGCGATCAACGGCATTGGCGATGGACTGGAGAAAGTCGTTAGTCAGGTACGTTCGGCGGCGCGGGAAATCAGCAGCGGCACCGATACCATCGCCGCCAGCAGCTCCAGCATCAGCGAGCAGATTGGCCGTCAGGCCAGCAGCGTGGAGGAAACCTCGGCCAGCATGGAGCAGTTTGGCGCCACCGTGGCACAAACCGCTGCCAACGTGCGACAGGCGATGGCGCTGGTCGGTGAAGCGGCTAATACCGTGAATCAAGGCGGCAGCACCGTGGCACGTTCGGTGGAAACCATGTCGGAGATTCGCGTGGCGTCGCAGAGCATCGCCGATATCACCCATGTGATTGAGTCGATCGCCTTCCAGACCAACATTCTGGCGCTTAATGCCGCGGTTGAAGCCGCTCGCGCCGGTGAACACGGTAAAGGCTTTGCGGTGGTCGCGGCGGAAGTGCGCGCGCTGGCACAGCGCAGTGCTACGGCAGCCAAAGAGATTGATGGATTGATTGCCAGCTCCATCGATAAAGTGGCGGCCGGCCATACGTTATCTGAGCAGACGCGCGATGCGATGAGCCATATCGTCAATCACATCGAGCAGGTTAAAACGCTGATGGGTGAGATCAATATTGCCGCGCAGGAACAGGCGGCGGGCATTGGTCAGGTGAATCTGGCGATGAATCACATCAGCCAGGCCACGCATCAAAGCAGCGATATGATTAACCAGTCAGAAACCACCGCCAATCATCTGAGTAAGAAAGGGCATCATCTGACGCAGCTGGTGAGCATTTTTCATTTGAAAGACTAAAAGCCACAGGAAGATGGCTTACACTTGAGCCATCTTCCTGCTTCAGGAGTTGCTATGCGTACTCTCTATTTGGCCTTAACGCTGCTGCTCAGCGGCTGCGCCGCTTTCACCACCACGCCACAAGCTCCGCCGCCGCCCACGCAGCACGCGCAGGAGATTTCACGCGCGCAGAGTATTGGCCTGCCGAAGCTCGGCACTATCACCACCACCACACGCGGCTCGCCGGATGATGCGCAGCGCGCTATTGCCGCGAAAGCCAACCAGGCGGGGGCGGTTTACTATCAAAT
This sequence comes from Kluyvera sp. 1366, assembly GCF_054823405.1. NCBI lineage: Bacteria > Pseudomonadati > Pseudomonadota > Gammaproteobacteria > Enterobacterales > Enterobacteriaceae > Kluyvera > Kluyvera sp. 1366. The sequence goes on along the minus strand of NZ_JBTRDW010000007.1, from coordinate 63,453 downwards.
TCTGATGCTGGATGAAACCACCCTTCCCAGCTTCTGGTACGCCACTGCCATTCTCTATGGCGCGCCGTCAACCGGCGCTGCAGAGCAACAGTAAGCGCGCGCAGAGATCGTCGCTTAATGCCCGTGTGCCGCGCAGATCAAGCTGCTGCTGACACCAGCCATCGGCCAGCGGCGGCTCTGCCACTTTCAGCAAAATCGCGGCACTCGCCAGCTGCAGTAATTCGCGCGTAATTTCGCGTGCCTGCCCTTCGCGCGGGTTCGCGAGCTGCAAGCGTAATTGCCGCCAGCGGCGATCAAAGTGACGATTACTGCCCTTCACCGCCTCAAACTCATCATGCAGCATGGTCATCACCTCGGCGTGACGTCCGAGCACCCGCAGGACATCCAGGCACATCACATTGCCGGCGCCTTCCCAGATGCTATTCACTGGCATCTCACGATAAAGACGCGGCAGCTCGCTCTCTTCGCAATAGCCAATGCCGCCCAACACTTCCATCGCTTCTGCCACAAAAGGCATGCCCGCCTGGCAGATCACATATTTGGCGGCGGGTGTGAACAGGCGTGCGTATAAGCGCTCATGTTCGCTGGCCGGTGTTGACCAGGCGCGCGCCAGCCGCAGCAGCAGTGCGGTTTGCCCTTCCAGCTGTAGCGCCTGTTGCGCCAGCACCGCGCGCATCAGTGGTTGATCGATAAGGTTCTTGCCCATCACCTGACGCTGCTGCGCATGATGCACGGCAATCGACAGCGCACGGCGCATCTGTCCGTGGCTGCCCAGCGCGCAGTCGAAGCGCGTCATGCCGCCCATCTTGAGGATCAGCCGCACACCTTCGCCCTCTTCGCCCATCAGCCAGCCGATAGCGTCCTGAAATTCCACCTCCGCACTGGCGTTGGAGCGATTGCCGAGCTTGTCTTTAAGGCGTTCGATGCGAATGGCGTTGCGCGTGCCGTCCGGCAGCAAGCGTGGCAGGAAGAAGCAACTCAATCCCTGTGACGTTTGCGCCAGAATCAGATGCGCATCGCTTTGCGGGACCCAGAAAAACCATTTATGGCCGGTGATGCGATACGCTTCGCCCGCCCCGCGCACGCCGAGCGGTTCGGCGCGTGTGGTGTTGCTCAACACATCGGTGCCGCCCTGTTTTTCCGTCATGCCCATGCCAATCAGCAGGCCGCGTTTCTTATTGCCCGGCAGATGATGCGCATCGTACCGATCGCTGAGCAGCGCTTCGCGCCAGTCAGCGTAGGGTTCAGGCAGATGATTTTGCAGCAGCGGAATGGCGGCGTGCGTCATCGTCACCGGACAGAGCGAGCCGGCTTCCACTTGGGCATGCAGGATAAATCGTGCGGCACGCGCCACCATCGCCTGTGGCTGAACGTCGGGCTGCCAGCTGAGATTGTGAATCCGACTGGCGCATAATCCCTGCATCAGCAGATGCCAGGCGGGATGAAAACGCACTTCGTCGAGGCGTTCACCGCGCGCGTTGTAGCGCAGCAGTTCAGGCGCTTCGACGTTAGCTAAGCGGCCTAGTTCAAGGGATTCGGCGCTGCCAAGTTGCAAGCCGACGGAAGCCAGCCATTCGCGATCCCAGCTGGCACCTTCGCGTGCAACGGCCTCGCACAGGGCGATATCGCGCGTGAACAGATTGCTGTTACTGAGTGGATGGGGCTGATTAAATACGGTGTGAGTGGTCCAAATCATATAACGTCCTCCTCATACTCATTTTTCAAGTATGAAGAGGATGTGCAGTTATGCCTGGCCTGGAAAATTTTTTGCGGCGGGGATCACGCCTGACGCTGACGAACGGCTTCGAACAAGCACACGCCGGTGGCAACTGACACGTTGAGTGACGAGACGCTGCCTGCCATTGGGATGCTGATCAGCTCATCGCAATGCTCACGCGTTAAACGACGCATACCTTCACCTTCCGCGCCCATCACCAGCGCCATTGGGCCGGTCATTTTGCTTTGGTAAACGGTGTGATCGGCTTCGCCTGCGGTACCAACCACCCAGACGTGGTATTCCTGCAGCAAGCGCAAGGTGCGCGCCAGGTTGGTGACGCGAATCAACGGCACGTTTTCCGCTGCGCCGCTGGCCACCTTCTTCGCGGTGGCATTCAACGGTGCTGCACGGTCTTTTGGCACGATGACCGCATGCACGCCCGCGGCATCCGCGCTACGCAGGCAAGCACCGAGGTTGTGCGGATCGGTAACGCCATCCAGCACCAGCAGGAACGGCTTCTCAAGGCTCTGCAGCAGATCCGGTAAATCACCCTCCTGATACTGCTTGCCTGGCTTCACGCGCGCCACGATGCCCTGATGCACGCCGCCTTCAACCTGGCTATCGAGCCATTGACGGTTCGCCACCTGCACCGGGATTCCCTGAGCTTCCAGTGCGAGGATCAGCGGCTGCAGGCGACGATCGTCGCGGCCTTTAAGGATAAAGACTTCCTGAAAACGCTGAGGATCGCGCTCCAGCAGCGCCTGCACGCTATGAATACCAAAAATTATTTCACTCATTACTTTGCTCAAGGTTGGATTTAGATCGTTGAATACGGAGATTCAGGTGCGCATGAATGCGCACCCTACAACGGTTTCGTCAGGTCGCCCTGCAAGGCGACCAAACTATCAGGCTTCGTCAGGCTGCTTCTTCGACGCGCGCTTAGACTTGGTGGCGGCGGCGATTTTACGGGTTTTCTCGGAGACTTTTTTGCCTTTTTTCTCGGTTTTAGCCGGTTTTTCAGCAACAGCAGGCTTTTTCTTTTCGCCGCGGAACGCTGAATCAGGTTCGAAAGTGCCCTTCTTGCCGGCATCACGACGACGCTTGGCTGGCGGCTTGCCGCCGCGTTTCTCACGCTCACGTTCGGTTTTGCCTTCGCCGCGCGGTACACGCTTGCTGGAGATCAGCGCGAAGTCGATTTTACGCTCGTCCATATGCACGGCTTCAACCCGCACTTCCACCGCATCGCCCAGACGATAAGTACGGCCGCCGGATTCACCAATCAGACGCTGACCCACCGCATCGAAGCGATAATAGTCGTTATCCAGCGAGGAGACGTGCACCAAACCATCGATAAACAGTTCGTTAAGACGTACGAAGAAACCAAAGCCGGTCACGCTGGAGATCACGCCGTTGAACACGTTGCCAACCTGATCCTGCATGAAGTCACACTTCAGCCAATCGGCAACATCGCGCGTGGCTTCATCAGCACGGCGCTCGGTCAGTGAACAGTGTTGGCCCAGCTGCAGCATCTGCTGCATGTCGTAGTGATAGCCGCCGGTCGGCGTGGTGATGCCGTCCACTTCGCCGCGCTCTTTTGCCAGCAGATATTTGATGGCGCGATGCAACAGCAAATCCGGATAGCGGCGAATCGGCGAGGTGAAGTGCGCATACGACGCCAGCGCCAGGCCGAAGTGACCCCGGTTCTCAGGATCGTAAACCGCCTGTTTCATCGAACGCAGCAGCATGGTTTGCAGCATTTCTGCGTCTGGGCGATCGGCCACTTGCTTCAGCAAGGCGGCATAATCGGTCGGGTGTGGCTTAGTGCCACCCGGCAGGCTTAAGCCCAGCTCGTTCAGTACGGTACGGAAGCTTTTGATGCTGTCTTCGCTTGGACGATCGTGATCGCGGAACAGCGCAGGCTCTTCATTTTTCTCAACAAAACGCGCTGAGGCGATGTTGGCGAGAATCATACACTCTTCAATCAGCTTATGCGCATCATTGCGTGAGGTGCGCTCAACGCGCTCAATGCGACGCTCGGCGTTGAAGATGAACTTGGGTTCATCGGTCTCAAACGAAATGCCGCCACGCTGCTCACGCGCGGTTTCCAGCACCTGATACATGTTGTGCAACTCGTGCAGATGGGGAACCTGCGCCGCGTATTGTTCACGCAGATCGGCATCACCTTGCAGAATGTTCCACACTTTGTTGTAGGTCAGTCGCGCATGGGAATTCATCACCGCTTCATAGTGTTTGAAACCGGTAAGTTTGCCGCTGGAGGAGATGGTCATCTCACACACCATGCACAAACGATCAACCTGCGGATTCAGCGAGCACAAGCCGTTGGAGAGAATCTCCGGCAGCATCGGGATAACCTGCGACGGGAAATAGACCGAGGTGCCGCGCTGATGCGCTTCATCGTCCAGCGGCGTGCCCGGACGCACGTAATAGCTGACGTCGGCAATCGCCACCCATAAACGCCAGCCGCCGCCGCGTTTCTTCTCGCAGAAAACCGCATCATCAAAGTCACGCGCATCTTCACCATCAATGGTGACCAGCGGCAACTTACGTAAATCAACACGTCCCAGCTTCGCTTCTTCCGGTACTTCTTCTTTCAGCTTAGCGATCTGCTTCTCAACTTCTTCCGGCCATGTGTGCGGGATTTCATGGGTGCGCACCGCCATATCGACCGCAAGGCTGGTGCCCATATCGTCACCCAGCAGCTCGGTCACTTTGCCGATCGCTTTGGTGCGACGCGTCGCACGTTGGGTGATTTCAACCACCACCACTGAACCCATACGCGCGTTAAGCGTTTCTTCTTGCGGGATCAGGATGTCGAAACTCAGGCGGCTGTCATCCGGCACCACAAAACCGGTACCTGCATCGGTAAAGTAGCGGCCGACGATCTGGCTGTTACGTGGCTCAAGCACGCGCACCACGCGCGCTTCACGACGACCTTTACGATCGGCGCTGCCTGGCTGCGCCAGAATCACGTCGCCGTGCAGGCAGAATTTCATCTGCTCAGCAGAGAGATAGAAATCATCTTTCTGACCTTCTACGCGCAGGAAGCCATAGCCATCGCGATGGCCAATCACTTTACCGCGAAGCAGATCAAGACGTTCTGGCAGGGCGTAACATTGACGGCGAGTAAACACCAGCTGGCCATCACGCTCCATGGCGCGCAGACGACGACGCAGCGCTTCCAGCTGCTCTTCGCTGGTGATATTCAATTCCTGCGCGATGTCATCGCGGCTGGTCGGCTTTTCGCGTTTTTCCAGCAGTGCCAGAATAAATTCGCGGCTTGGAATTGGGTTTTCGTATTTTTCAGCTTCTCTATCCTGATAAGGATCTTTTGACATTACGGTTCCTCCGATGTCATTTAATTTGGATTGCCACCGGCGGTTCGGACAATAAAAGTTGGTACAGCGAATCGTTATCTTTGACCAAATCGGCCAGCGTATACTTGTCCAGTTCCTTGAGGAATAGCTGGACCGCATCGTGCAATGCTTTACGCAAACGACAGGCTGGCGTGATCACACACTCGTCGCAGTTCACGAGCTGCAATGGCTCCATTCTTCGCACCACATCGCCAATGACGATTTTTTCCGGGTCCATGCCTAAACGAATTCCGCCGTTTTTACCGCGTGTTGCGGCGACAAAGCCAGCCCGGCTAAGTTGATTGATGATTTTAACCATATGGTTACGCGACACCCCGTAGGTATCGGTGACTTCGGTAATGTTGGTCTGCTTACCTTCCGGTAACGTCGCCATGTAAATCAGGGCACGCAGACCATAATCGGTAAAACTTGTTAGCTGCACATATACCTCAGTGAATCATCGAACGTTATGGTTATGCGCCGGTCGGCGTGATGTTTAAATATGATGATAAACCAGAGCGTGGTGGCCGGTGCGTTTTTTTCCGGCAAGTATCGATATTTGCAAGAAAAAATAGAGTGAGTGGAGTCAAAGATTAGAAATACAAAGGCCGGACAGAGTCCGGCCTGAGGAGATTATGCGTCGAACGGGTCGCGCAGAATCATGGTCTCACTGCGGTCTGGGCCGGTAGAAATAATATCAATCGGCACACCGGTCACTTCTTCTACACGTTTGATGTAGTCACGTGCAGCTTGCGGCAGACCTTCCAGCGTCTTAACGCCGAATGTGGTCTCGCTCCAGCCTGGCATGGTTTCGTAAATCGGCTCAATGCCTTCCCAGCCTTCAGCTGCCAGCGGCGTGGTGGTCATTTCGCGGCCATCTGGCATGCGATAAGCCACACAGATTTTCACTTCTTTCAGGCCATCCAGCACGTCCAGTTTGGTCATGCAGAAACCTGACAGGGAGTTGATCTGTACGGCACGGCGAACGGCAACCGCATCCAGCCAGCCGGTACGACGACGACGACCGGTGGTCGCGCCGAACTCGTTACCTTGAGCACACAGGAACTCGCCGGTTTCATCGAACAGTTCGGTCGGGAATGGACCGGCACCCACGCGCGTTGAGTAGGCTTTCACGATACCCAGCACGTAATCAACATAGCGTGGACCAATACCTGAACCCGTCGCTACGCCACCTGCGGTGGTGTTTGAGGAGGTCACGTATGGATAGGTACCGTGGTCGATATCCAGCAGCGTACCCTGCGCACCTTCAAACATGATCAGGTCGCCACGCTTGCGCGCGCCGTCCAGCAGATCAGACACATCAACCACCATGCTGGTAATGATATCGGCCACCGCCAGCGTATCACTCAGCACTTTTTCGTAGTCAACTGCGTCGGTTTTGTAATAGTTAACCAGCTGGAAGTTGTAGAAATCGACGATCTCTTTCAGCTTCACCGCAAAGGTTTCTTTGTTGAAGAGATCGCTCACGCGCAGACCGCGACGTGCCACTTTATCTTCATAGGCAGGACCGATACCGCGACCGGTGGTGCCGATAGCTTTAGCGCCACGCGCTTTTTCGCGCGCCACATCCATTGCTACGTGGTACTGCAGAATCAATGGGCAGGCTTCAGAGATCAACAGACGTTCACGTACCGGCACACCGCGCTCTTCCAGACCTTTCATCTCTTTCATCAGCGCTTCAGGCGACAGGACAACGCCGTTACCAATGATGCTGATAACGTTTTCACGCAGAATGCCAGATGGAATTAAGTGGAGGACGGTTTTTTCACCGTTGATGACAAGTGTGTGGCCTGCATTATGGCCACCTTGGTAACGCACGACGTAATTCGCGCGCTCTGTCAGAAGGTCTACGATCTTACCTTTACCTTCGTCACCCCATTGGGTGCCCAGTACGACGACGTTCTTACCCATTTTTTCAAAATCACCGATTGCTTAAAAATGGATTCTACCACCTGACTTTTACTCTTTCAGCACTTTTAGCATACGATTGCGCTGTTTTTTGCCTGAGTTTTGCTCAGCTCACAACATGTTGGGGGAACAGCGGCCAACAGACACAATTGAGTCGGGCGGCCTCACATAATTTCAGGCTGATTAACGCGCATGCATGCTGATCATGGCGTAAATCACCACGCCGGCCACCACTAAACCGCCACCAAAACGATGCAAGAGACGATCGGGCAACTGCGTCATCGCCAGAATCATCCGCCGCCACGCACGTGGCATAAACATCGGTCCAAGTCCTTCCAGCACCAAAACCAAAGCCAGCGCCATCCAGATGGTTGAGTTCATGATTTTTTCCCAAAAAAAAGGCCGACAACATTGTCGGCCTGGACTTTATATCAGTTCTTAACGCGTGGCGTTAGAGGGCGCTTTCATATAGCGGAAGAAATCGCTATCCGGGCTCAGCACCAGCACATCCTGATTGTCTGAGAAGCTATTCTCATAGGCGCGCAGGCTGCGGATAAAGGCATAGAAATCCGGATCCTGGCTGAAGGCATCAGCAAACAGTTTTGCCGCTTCACCATCACCTTCACCGCGCGAAATCAGCGCTTCACGCTGTGCTTCTGCCAGCGTGCGCGTAACCTGATAATCGGCCTGTGCACGCAGTTTCTCTGCCTCTTCCTGACCTTGTGAACGCTGACTACGCGCTACCGCTTCACGCTCGGCGCGCATACGGTTGTAGATCGCGTCAGACACTTCAGTCGGCAGGTTGATCTGTTTGATGCGCACGTCGACAACTTCAATACCTAACGCAGCCATGCTGTTCGGGTTTGGTGCCGGCTCACTGCTGTTGGTTTCACGTTCTACACGTGCTGCCGCACTCGCAATCGCATCATCCGCTGCTGGCGTCTGAACGTCATCATCATTGCCAGCGCTGCCGGTGTTCAGGGCATCACGCACGTCGGTGGTTAAACGGCCACGTGAATCGGTCACGATGTCTTTCACATCCAGACGACCCATTTCAGAACGCAGACGGTCACTGAACTTACGTTTCAGCAGCACTTCTGCCTGAGAAACGTCGCCACCACCGGTTGCCAGGTAGTAACGGCTGAAGTCACTGATGCGCCACTTGATATAAGAATCAACGATCAGGTCTTTTTTCTCTTTGGTAACAAAGCGGTCAGCCTGGTTATCCATGGTCTGAATGCGCGCATCCAGTGATTTCATGGTTTCGATAAACGGAATTTTGAAATGCAGACCCGGTGCGTACACCAGCGGTTTGTTTTCGTCATCACGCAGAACCTTACCAAAGCGCAGCACGATGCCGCGTTGGCCTTCCTGCACCACGAACAGTGACGCGTAAAGCACCACCAGCACTACAATAATTACGGCGATGATTGGCTTACGCATCGATTACTCCCTCCCCTGGCGCTGGGTATCGTTGCGCAGCGCATTGGCGCGACGCTGATCCATGATGCTGTCTGGACTGTAAGATGAAGAATCTCCACGGCTCGCATTACTATCGGACGACGAAGGAGACTTCATTAGATTCGTCATTTTCTGACCGCCCTGGCCAGATGCCTGACCACCGCGCATCAGTTGATCCAATGGCAGGACCGTCAAATTATTACCACGATCGCTGATCAATACCTTGCGGGTATGACTCAGCACACGTTCCATGGTTTCAATATAGAGACGCTCTTTCGTGATTTCTGGTGCAGCTTTATATTCAGGCAGCAAGCGAGCAAAACGCGCCACTTCACCCTGCGCTTCTAACACCGTACGTTCTTTGTAAGCACGACCCTCTTCGAGGATACGTTGCGCCTGACCATTAGCACGCGGCTGAACTTCGTTCGAATAAGCTTCAGCTTCACGAACATACTGTTCACGGTTTTCACGCGCGGCAATCGCATCATCAAACGCGGCTTTTACTTCTTCTGGTGGGCGTGCCGCCTGGAAGTTTACGTCCAGCAGGGTAATTCCCATGTTGTACGGACGGATGGTCTCGTCAAGCTCACGCTGAGTTTCGCTACGTACCACGGTACGACCTTCCGTCAGGATGCGGTCCATAGTTGAGCGACCAATCACGCCACGCAAGGCGCTGTCGGTGGCCTGACGCAGGCTGTCGTCGGCACTGGTCACGGCATACAGATAACGCTCAGGATCCGTCACGCGATACTGCACGTTCATCTCAACGCGCACTACGTTCTCATCCGACGTCAACATCACGCCAGACGCCGCCAGTTCACGTACGGCTTCTACGTTTACGGCGCGAACCTGATCGACGAAAGTCGGTTTCCAGTTGAGGCCTGGCTCAACCAGATGGCTAAATTTGCCAAAGCGCGTGACGACGCCACGTTCCGCTTCTTTGATGGTGTAGAAACCGCTAGCCGCCCAGATAACGACTGCCGCTACGGCAACAATGCCAACCACTTTGCCACCGCTACCGCCGCTGCGCTGGCCATTGTCATTCTGTTTGCCACCGCCCAGTCCGCCGAGTTTTTTACTCAACTTTCGGAAGATATCATCCAGATCAGGTGGTCCCTGATCGCGACCTCCTTTATTTCCCCCAGAGTTGCCGCCTTGATTATTGCTGCTTCCCCACGGGTCGCGGTCCTGTCCGTTATTTCCGGGCTGATTCCACGCCATGTTTCTACTCCATTTATTGTATTTACGTTTTTTACCCTTCATCTTTCGGATTGCAGCTTCGTTGGCTGCCTTCGTTCACCCCAGTCACTTACTGATGTAAGCTCCTGGGGATTCACTCAGTTGCCGCCTTGCTGGAATCCGAAATATTCGGGTAAATCCTGCACATACGGCCTGCAACGATAATGACGACAATCTAAAAGATATTGAGTAAAGGCGTTTGGGCAATTTCAAACAATATAACTGGCTAGCGACGGCTCTTGTTTACACAGACGACGCCAATCAACTATCGGCATACGCACGTGCAAACTCACACAGCCATCATCTTCATTCCATTCTTTTTCTATAGCATGCAACTGATAAAAACGACTGCGCAAACGGCCCGCTTCCGGCGGCAGACGTAAATCGTACTGCGCGATTTCACCGGCTAAACGCTCAGAGAGCGCCTGCCACAGCAACGGCAGACCCACGCCGCTCTGTGCAGATAACCACACACGAATCGGCTGGTTCTCTTCGTTGCGATCGATACGCGGCACAAAGTCCTCAAGCATATCGATTTTGTTCATGATCAACAGCGCCGGAATTTCGTCAGCTTCAATCTCTTCCAGAACTTCATTTACTGCATCAATGTTGTCATTCACACGCAAATCGGCGGCGTCAATCACATGCAGCAGCAATGTCGCCTGACGCGTTTCCTGCAGCGTGGCTTTAAACGCCGCGACTAAGTCGTGCGGCAAATGACGGATAAAACCAACGGTGTCTGCTAAAACCACTTCACCTACATCCGCCACATTCAAACGACGCAATGTCGGATCAAGTGTCGCGAACAGTTGATCCGCTACGTACACATCCGCAGAGGTAATCGCGTTGAACAGGGTGGATTTACCGGCGTTGGTGTAACCCACCAGCGAAACGGTTGGCACGTCAGCTTTGGCACGCGCTTGTCTGCCCTGATCGCGCTGTTTTTCGACGCGTTCAAGACGGGAGAGAATCTGACTGATACGGCCACGCAGCAAGCGTCGGTCCGTTTCCAGCTGAGTTTCACCCGGACCACGTAAACCGATACCGCCTTTCTGGCGTTCAAGGTGTGTCCATCCGCGAACCAAACGGGTTGCTAAATGGCGTAGTTGTGCCAGCTCGACCTGCAATTTACCCTCATGGGTGCGGGCGCGCTGGGCGAATATATCGAGAATTAAGCCGGTGCGATCGATTACGCGACATTCGCACAGCCGTTCAAGATTACGTTCCTGAGCAGGAGTTAAGGCATGATCGAATAAAACGACCGATGCTCCACTCGCTTTTACCGCATCGGCAATTTCAACTGCCTTTCCTTCACCGACAAAATATTTGGGATGTGGCGCTTTACGGCTGCCCGTAATGACTTGCAGCGCTTCAACGCCCGCAGAAGAGACAAGAGTTTCAAACTCCTGCAAATCTTCCAGCTCTTTGTCTTGGGAGAACCAGATGTGTACCAGTACGGCCTGCTCACCGGCATCATAACGGTCAAACAAGCTATAACCTCGCTAAAATAAAATAACCAGGACAGGAAAACGTGCTCGTTCTCCAGCCCTGGCTTTACGGCAGCGCAAAATTATTCTGCGTTATCGCCGTCTTGTTGTGGCTGCGACTGAGCGCTTTGATTGCTTCCGCTGTGATGATAGTTGCTGCTACCACCGCTGCCGCCCGCGTTATTGCTATGGTGCGACACTGGACGAGAAGGAACCACTGTAGAGATGGCGTGTTTATACACCATCTGGCTGACCGTGTTTTTTAACAGAATGACGAACTGATCAAAGGATTCAATTTGCCCTTGCAGCTTAATACCATTCACCAAATAGATCGAAACCGGTACACGTTCACGACGCAATGCGTTCAAAAACGGGTCTTGTAAAGATTGCCCCTTAGCCATTCTATCTTTTCCTTATATGCTTGTTGTTTGTTGCTTTAAGAACCGTGGTTCAGAAAAACTGCGTAAAAATTTGCGCACGATAACGGACCAATTGTACACAATCATCCCTGCTACGCACTAACTACCTTAAGCACCGCATTACGCGCTAACTCTGGCTCATCACTGTTTAACCAGTGTACTTCAGGCCAGCCACGTAACCAGGTCATCTGGCGTTTAGCGAGCTGCCGAGTGGCGCAAATTCCCCGATAAACCATTTCGTCGTAATCGATTTCACCCGACAAATAAGACCACATCTGGCGATAACCGACACAACGAATGGAAGGCATGTCCGTATGCAAATCACCTCGCGCAAACAGTGCACGAGCCTCCGCTTCAAATCCTGACGCTAGCATCTGGTCGTAACGCAACGCAATGCGTTGATGTATCAGTTCACGACTCGCAGGTGCGATAGCAAACTGGTACACGTCGTAGGGTAACGCTTCGCCGGAGGTTTTTGTCAGTTCCGTTAAAGTTTTACCCGAAATAAAAAAAACTTCCAGTGCTCGCGAAAGTCTCTGCGGATCATTCGGATGAATACGACTACCGGCGACCGGATCGATTTCACACAGCTGACGGTGCAAGGCTTCCCACCCTTTCTCCGCCGCCATTTGCTCTATTCGCTGACGCACCTCGGGATCGGCCGAGGGCAACGGCGACAATCCTTCAAGTAATGCCTTGAAGTAGAGCATGGTTCCACCAACAAGCAACGGAATCTTCCCCTTCCGGGTGATATCCGCCATTTCTGCCAACGCATCGCGACGAAATTCTGCGGCGGAATACGCTTCCGCCGGATCGCGAATGTCCAGCAAACGATGGGGCGCCAGTGCTAACTCTTCTGCCGACGGTTTCGCCGTGCCAATATCCATCCCGCGATAGATTAAGGCAGAGTCAACGCTAATAAGTTCCACCGGAAGTTGCTGACGCAGCGAAATCGCTAATGCCGTCTTACCGGAGGCGGTAGGCCCCATCAAAAAAATTGCCTTTGGCCGGCTAGCCTGGTTTAGTTCACTCATGCTTCAACGCGTTTAGCGCGCTCTCAATCTCAATGGTCTGCAACAGACCTGAAGGCGGCGACTTAAGCAGTTGCGGACAAAGCCTTTCCAGCTCTGCCAGCAGTGCAATCGCCTGCGAGTGATTCCAGTGAGCGTCTTCTGCATCATCTCGACGCGCCAGCCATTGGGCCAACGTGGATGCAGAAACCTCTTGCTGCCGGGCCAGGTAGCCTAACAGTTCTGGAATCAAGATTTGTAAATTTTGTGTTCGTAACGGTAAAGGCACCGCGCGCAGCGTCACGTGCTGCCCTTCTCGTTGTAAATCAATGCCCATCTGGCTCAGCAGCGCGGCATGAACGGCGATGGCAGCCAGCTCGGGCGCAGCAATTTTCAGGCGCACCGGGATCAGCAGCGGCTGCGGTTTTAAACCCTCTTCCCCTGGTTCAAGCTGGGCCTGTTTTAGCCAGCGCGCCGCCACGGCCAGCGATAACAATTGCAATGCGCTACCACGTTCCAGCAGCGCATAACGATCCTGCAAAACGCTTAACACGCGGCCAAAACTTTGCGCATGAGCGGCCAGCGGCGCTTCACGCTTTTCCGGCAAACGCACCGGAGCCACGGCAGGAACTGGCGCCGCGCGCGGCGTTTCTACCATCGGCGTTTTCATCAACTGCTTATAGGCATTACCTTCACGCGCACTGTAAACCGGCTCTTTATTCTGCCAATTCGCATTCGCGGCCGCAGAAGCCCCGCCGCTGCGTGGCGTGTTGCTGGGTTGTGCAAAGTGGTTCGCGCCTGCCGCCTGACGGTTTTCTGGCTGCCACTTCGGCGCAGGTTCTTCGGCGTGGGCGATGGGCAATTCCGGCGCGCGGCTGGCTTGCAGCGCACTCATCACGCCTTGCCAGATAAAATCATGTACCAGACGCGACTGATGAAAACGCACCTCGTGCTTAGCCGGATGGACGTTGACATCCACCTGATGCGGGTCGATCTCCAGATAGAGCACGTAAGCTGGCTGCTGATCGTCACCAAGCTGCGTTTGATAAGCCTGACGAATCGCGTGATTGATGAGCTTGTCGCGCATCATGCGTCCGTTGACGTAGCAATATTGCAGATCGGTAACCTGGCGCGAACCGTGAGGATCGGCGACCCAACCGCGCAGCGCTAAATCATCGTGCTGCCACTCAATGCGTAAAGCGTGCTGCATAAACGTGGTGCCGCAAATGGCCCCTAAACGCCGCTCCCGCTGCGCATCTTCACTGACCGCGCGATACTGACGCATTAACTTACCGTTGTGGCTAAGCGAAATAGCGACGTCAAAGCGTGCCAGCGCAATACGACGAATCACCTCATCGATATGGGTAAACTCGGTCTTTTCAGTGCGCATGAATTTGCGGCGAGCGGGCGTGTTATAGAACAGGTCGAGCACTTCCAGCGAGGTGCCCACCGGATGCGCAGCCGGTTTCACCGTCACATCCATGTCGCGCCCTTCCGCGTAGGCTTGCCAGGCTTCGCTTTGGTCGGCGGTGCGTGAAGTCAGCGTTAAACGAGAAACGGAACTGATACTGGCGAGCGCTTCGCCACGAAAGCCGAGGCTCATGATCGCCTCAAGGTCATCAAGCGAAGCAATTTTGCTGGTCGCATGCCGCGCCAATGCCATTGCAAGCTCGGCTTTGGCGATGCCGCAGCCGTTGTCGCGAATGCGGATGAGCTTCGCGCCACCTTTCTCAATATCGACGTCAATGCGCGTGGCGCCGGCATCAAGGCTGTTTTCCACCAGCTCTTTTACGACCGACGCCGGGCGCTCAACCACTTCGCCTGCGGCAATCTGGTTCGCCAACTGCGGCGGTAAAATCTGTATTGGCATGGTGGTGATCCTTCTGGCTGGTTGGCTCACGGGGAGCCAACAATCAGGATTGCGGAATTTTTAAGTTTTGCCCCAGCATCACATTGCTCGACTTCATATTATTCGCCTGCATGATGGCTTTTGAGCTCACGCCATAGTGCGCGGCAATCGCCGTGAGGGAATCACCGCGCACCACTTTATGCCGGGTTGGACGACTCGCCGCCACGCTGACGCTGGATTTCGCGGGCACCTTCAGGCGCTGTCCCACCCAAACCACATCGCGCTTCAGGCTATTCATCTCACGTAACGTCGCCATGCTCACGCCATATTTTGCCGCGATGCCCGACAGCGTTTCGCCACGCGTGACGGTATGACGCTGCGTTGCGCCGGTATATTGCACCGTACCGGTCGCCGGGTTGCTGGCGACGCTAACCGCTGGTGCGCTGTCCAGCGGCCGGTTTTCCTCCTTTGGGATCGATTGCAGCGGATGCGTAAGGAAATAATTGCGCAGGCCTTTATAAATCGACTGAGCAATCTTCTCCTGATACGCGCTGCTGCCAAGCAGCCGCTCCTCCGCGGCATTACTAATAAAGCCGGTTTCGACCAGTAAAGAGGGAATATCCGGGGAACGTAAAACGCCAAGGCTGGCATGTTCCGGCAGACGCTTATGCAGCGGCGTAATACCGCGCAACTGCTGCAGGACTTTGACGGCGACGTCATAACCTACACGCTGTGAATGACCAAACTGCAAATCCAGCACTGCCTGGCTAAGATAGGGATCGGCCTGGCTGTTCGCCAGCAGATCCCCTGCGCCGCCCAGCAGCTCAGATTGTTTCTCTTTCTGTTCCAGCCAGTTCGCCATTTCGTTATTGGCGCGGCGGTTAGACAGCACCCAAACCGATGCGCCGGTTGCCGAGTGATTTGGCGCGGCGTCGGCGTGAATGGATACCAGCAGGTTCGCGTTCTCTTTACGCGCCACTTCTGAGCGGCCCATTACCGAGATGAAATAGTCGCCGTTACGCGTCAGCACCGGTTTGAACATCGGATCCTGATCCATCAGCGCTTTCAACTTACGCGCAATTGAGATGGTGACATTTTTCTCGTGCAAACCGTGCTGGCCGGATGCGCCGGGATCCTGACCGCCGTGCCCGGCATCAATCGCCACAATTACCACATCGTTGCGACTAACCGAGTTGCCGGGACGCACGGTGGTATTGCTGCTGGTCACCGCTGTCACCTGATTGGCGTTGAACGGATTGCCCTGGCTGCTGCTGCTCGGCTGGCTTTCACGCGCGGTGGTAACAGGCGCGGCAGCGGCCGGGCGCTTCGCTGGCTGCGTCCCACGAATGGTGAACACCACGCGATAATTACTGCCATCGCGCTGCGTGCTGGCGCGCGTCTGCGCGGGCTGCGTCAGTTCGAATACCAAACGCAGGCTTTGCTTATCCTTCGGCTGGCTATGGCGAATGCGCTGCACAATATTTTCGCCGCTAAAATTGAGCGGCAATCCTTTAATCGCGCCGCTTTGACGAATATCCAGCACTACACGATTGGGATTGTGCAGCGGAAAAAAGCCATACACGGGCTGACCGTTAAAACTCAGAGTAACGGTGGCCTGGCTATCGCCATTCTCGACTTTGATATCTGATAACGTTGCAGACAACGCCGAGGCAGAAAACAGGCACAGCAAGCTCAGTACAATGATTTTCATCCGTGACATCATGCCGGATCCCTGCCTTGCTGGAATTGGGTTAACAGCGCTTCGCCCGTGGCGGAAATCGCGCTTATTTCGGCTTCACGCGCCGCATCCACGTAGCGCAACGTCAGCGCTAAATCGGGCTCAGGCAGCACGCCAGTACCCTGCTGCGGCCACTCCACCAGACAGAGCGCATCGCCGGTGAAATAGTCGCGGATGCCCATGAACTCTAGCTCTTCGGGATCGGCAAGACGATAAAGATCGAAATGGTACAGCGTGCGAGAGCCGAGCTCGTAGGGCTCGACCAGCGTATACGTTGGGCTTTTTACATTGCCTTGATGGCCGAGCGCCTGCAGAAAACCACGGCTAAAGGTGGTCTTACCGGCACCCAAATCGCCATAAAGATAGATCACCAGCGCGCTGTTGCAGACGCGCGCCAATTGCGCACCCAGATTCAGGGTTGCCGCCTCATCGGGCAAAGGGATAACACAGGTCTTCATGCTTTATTGTTGGATCATCTCTGGATTAACAAACTGCCACAGCAGCTCGAACAAATCAGTAGCTAACATGCCGCGAGTACCGCGCTGACGCGCGACGGCATCGGCTGTTGCCCCATGCGCGACACAGCCTGCGCAGGCTGCATCAAGTAATGTCAGTTTCTGGCCGAGCAGAGCGGCAATAATCCCGCTCAGCACATCGCCCATGCCGCCAGACGCCATGCCCGCGTTGCCCACATCGGCAATGGCGATGTCACCCGCCGCGCTGGCAATCACCGTGCCCGCGCCTTTCAGAACCACCACGCCGCCGTAGCGTTTCGCCAAGGCGCGCGCAGCGTGTAAGCGGTCACTCTCAATCTCGCTAGTTTTCACCCCCAGCAAGCGCGCAGCTTCGCCGGGATGCGGCGTAATGATGCGATTCTGACGGTTATCCTGCTTGATTGCCAGCAGGTTAAGCGCATCCGCATCCCAAAGCATCGGCTTTTCACTGGCCGCGATCTTTTTCAGTGCCTTCTGAGCCCAATCGCGCTGGCCGAGCCCCGGCCCAACGGCGATCACATCCGCCCACTCCAGCGCCTGATCCAGCCGTTCATCGCTCAGCGCGTCAACCATTAACTCCGGTCGCGCGGTGAGAATCGGGCCAATATTACCTTCATGTGTCAGCACGCGCACAAGTCCGGCGCCGGTTCGCAGGGCGGCTTCACCGGTCATGCGAATCGCGCCCGCCGTGCCGCTGTCGCCGCCGACCACCAATAGCCGCCCCTGATCACCTTTATGAGAGGTAGCGCGACGTGGTTTCAGCCAGCGCGTTAAATCCCCGGCGTCATAGCGTGAAATCGGTGCCTGCTCAGCGGCAAGATATGCCGACAAGCCCAACTCATGGTTGTGCAGAACGCCAACGTAATCGCGCGCCTTGCCGGTCAGTTGGCCGGGTTTCAGCGTAATCATGCTCAACGTGTGATCGGCGATGACCGTTTTGCCCGGCGCCGTGCCATTAGCCGCCAGCAAACCAGAGGGAATATCGATCGCCAGCACCGGTGCGGCATGCGCGTTGATGAGTGCGATCAGGCGATCGTAGGGATCGGCGGGCGCGCGAGTCAGGCCGGTGCCGAGCAGCGCATCGACAATCACCTCAACCTGCTCCGGCCAGGGCGCATCCGCCGCGTGAATCACACCGCCCGCCGCCAGCCATGCGTCTTGCGCCTGCTGCGCCTCTTCTGGCAGAGCTTTACTGCCCGCACACGCCAGCAGCGTCACGTTCAATCCTGCTGCCTGCGCCAGTCGCGCCACCACATAACCATCGCCGCCATTGTTGCCGTGCCCGCACAGGATCAACCAATGCTGCGCCTGCGGCCACAGCTGGCGGCCTAATTCATAGCTGGCTTGGCCCGCACGTTGCATCAGCTCAAACAGCGTTAAGCCCAGGCTATCGGCGGCATCGCGTTCCAGTTGCGCCATCGCCTGCGCAGGCCAGACAGAGTGTGTTAAACTGCGCGCGTTTGCTTCAATTGCCTGGTTTCTCATGTCATATCCTCTCGATCTTCAACAGCTCGCTGAACAAATTAAACAGTGGGGACGCGACCTCGGCTTCCAACAGGTCGGTATTTGCGATACCGATCTGAGCGCCGAAGAGCCCAAACTGCAGGCGTGGCTGGATAAGCAATATCACGGCGAGATGGATTGGATGGCGCGCCACGGCATGATGCGTGCGCGGCCGCATGAGCTGCTGCCTGGCACGCTGCGCGTGATTAGCGTACGCATGAATTACCTTCCAGCTAAAGCCGCCTTTGCCAGCACCTTAAAAAATCCGCAGTTGGGCTATGTAAGCCGCTATGCGCTGGGCCGCGACTATCACAAAGTATTGCGCAATCGACTGAAAAAGCTCGGAGAAATGATTCAGGCGCACTGTGGCGAACGCAATTTTCGTCCGTTCGTCGATTCCGCGCCAATTCTGGAACGCCCGATTGCCGCTAAAGCCGGTTTAGGCTGGACCGGCAAACATTCGCTGATCCTCAACCGCGAAGCGGGTTCGTGGTTCTTCCTCGGCGAACTGCTGATTGATCTGCCGTTACCGGTCGATCAGCCCCAGGAAGAGCAGTGTGGACGCTGTGTCGCCTGTATCACTATCTGCCCCACTTCCGCCATCGTCGAACCTTACGTGGTCGATGCGCGTCGCTGCATCTCCTATCTCACCATCGAGTTGGAAGGCGCAATTCCTGAAGAGTTCCGTCCGCTGATTGGTAATCGAATTTATGGCTGTGACGATTGCCAGCTGATCTGCCCGTGGAATCGTTACGGCCAGTTAACCGATGAAGATGATTTCTCGCCGCGCGCGGTGCTGCATGCGCCGCCGCTCACCGATCTGTTCAAATGGGATGAAGCCAAATTTCTGCGTATCACCGAAGGTTCAGCGATTCGGCGTATTGGGCATTTGCGCTGGTTGCGAAATATTGCGGTGGCATTGGGCAATGCGCCCTGGGCAGAAGAAAATATGGCGGCATTAGCATTGCGCAGCGGCGAACATCCCCTGCTTGATGAGCATATTGAATGGGCGATTGCACAGCAGTTGCAGAAACGCGCGGCGCAAGCGGTAGAAGTGCAGCCAGCGAAGAAACAGCGGCTGGTGCGCGCGGTCGAAAAAGGCCTGCAACGTGATGCGTGATTGAGCAGTCGCACAGGATAAAACGCTTTTCCACATGCTGTGAATAAAATTATCCCACTGAATCGTGACGGAGATCGTAATTTCGTCTTAAGGGCAAGATCACAGTCTGAAATAGTTATAACCATTTACAAATCAATCAATTAAGCGATTATTGTAAATATTCACGTCGTATTTAGCGCGCAGGGGTTTGTCCAGAGCTTGTGGATAACTCTGTTCAAAACAGTTTTAAACAACGGGGAAAACGCCGTCAGAAGCTTGCAGGCGCATTGTGGATAACCTGTAAGATAACTGCATCAGACAACAAGCATTATCACTGCTAGCGAGGCGTGCAAAATTTCCAGAAAAAAACGGTGTCGCATGCGATCAAAAAAGATCTGCAGCAGTTTTAATTCTGATTGCGCCTAAGGGCAAATAACATTAGTGAATATGAAAATCTGGAGCGGGAAACGAGACTCGAACTCGCGACCCCGACCTTGGCAAGGTCGTGCTCTACCAACTGAGCTATTCCCGCATAATCTTCGTATTTTAGTCTGCTACTGCGTTGGGTGCCTTCACTCACCCAGGTCACTTACTCATGTAAGCTCCCAGGGATTCGTTCAGTTTCCGCCTTGTTGCAAACTAAAATACTCGATTCTGACTCTTCGTATTTTTGTCACAACAATCACGCTAACGACTAAATCCGTGATTTGGATGGTTTACTACAAACTCTGGAGCGGGAAACGAGACTCGAACTCGCGACCCCGACCTTGGCAAGGTCGTGCTCTACCAACTGAGCTATTCCCGCATTAGAGGTTTACTACTCAACGAAGTTTGGAGCGGGAAACGAGACTCGAACTCGCGACCCCGACCTTGGCAAGGTCGTGCTCTACCAACTGAGCTATTCCCGCATAATCTTCGTATTTGTGTTGGTTACTGCGTTGGCTGCCTTCACTCAATCAGGTCACTTACTGAAGTAAGCTCCCAGATATTCGCTCAGTTGCCGCCTTGTACCCAACTCAACTACTCGATTCTGAACTTCGCCGTACTACTTTACTTCTCCGTTCCGCATGAAATTCTTCACCGGTACGGGGTGCGCATTATACGAGAAATCCTTTCAGTCGCAAGAGTCTAAAAGCAAAATTTTGCGCTTTCCGCGCGTTCGCTGCTTTTATCGACAACCTGATGATTTCCTGCGCACCCGCGGCGGTTAAAGCTGCAGGAAGTGCTCGCGATAGTACGCCAGCTCGGCGACGGACTCGCGAATATCATCCAGTGCCTGATGGCTACCGGACTTTTTAAAACCTGGCAAGATATCTGGTTTCCAGCGGCGCGCCAGCTCTTTCAGCGTGCTGACATCAAGATAGCGATAGTGGAAATAGGCTTCCAGTTCAGGCATGTACTTAAACAGGAAGCGACGATCCTGACCAATACTGTTGCCGCAAATCGGCGAGGTGTTCGCCGGCACCCACTGTTTCAGGAACTCGATGGTGGCCAGTTCCGCCGCACGGTCATCGTGCTCGCTGGCTTTGACGCGCGCCACCAATCCGCTATTGGTGTGCGTGCGCACGTTCCAGTCATCCATCAACGCCAACTGATCGTCAGATTGATGCACCGCGAACACCGGGCCTTCTGCCAGGATGTTAAGGTTGGCATCGGTCACGATGGTAGCGATCTCAATAATGCGATCGCGTTCCGGATCCAATCCGGTCATTTCGAGGTCGATCCAAATCAGGTTGTTTTCATTTCCAGCTGTCATGCGTTTCCCGCCTGTTGCCAAAGTCGTCATTAAACTCATTTCAGGTGTATCATAGACGTTTTGCCCAGCAGGGCGAAACCTGGCGAAAGCCGTGAGAGGATGCGTGAGTAAAAACAAACTGTCGAAAGGTCAACAACGTCGCGTAAGCGCCAACCATCAGCGTCGTCTGCAGCAACGGAGCGATAAGCCGGAGCCGGATGATAGTCTGTTTGGAGAAGCGGCTGATGGCGTGGTGATCAGCCGTTTCGGCATGCACGCAGACGTGGAAGATAGCGAAGGCGTTGTGCATCGCTGTAACATCCGCCGCACCATTCGCTCGCTGGTCACTGGCGATCGCGTTTTATGGCGCGCTGCCATTGGCGGCGGCAAAGGGATCGTCGAAGCGGTACACGAACGTAAGACGGTGCTAACGCGCCCAGACTTCTATGACGGCGTGAAACCGATCGCCGCCAACATCGATCAGATCATTATCGTTTCGGCGATCCTGCCAGAGCTGTCACTCAACATCATCGATCGTTACCTGGTCGCCAGCGAAACTCTTGGCGTGGAACCGCTGCTGGTGCTCAACAAAACCGACCTTTTAGATGCCGAAGGCCGCGCGTTTGTTGATGAGCAGATGGAGATCTATCGCAACATTGGTTATCGCGTCTTGATGGTTTCCAGCCACGCCAAAGATGGCCTGGTTGAACTGGAAAGCGCCTTAACCGGCCGCGTCAGCATCTTTGCCGGCCAATCTGGCGTGGGTAAATCGAGCCTGCTGAATAACCTGCTTGGCCTGGAGGTAGCGGCTGAAATTCTGACCAACGATGTGTCGAACGTTTCTGGATTAGGTCAGCACACCACCACCGCGTCACGCCTTTACCACTTCCCGGCGGGCGGCGATGTGATCGATTCACCGGGCGTGCGTGAGTTTGGTTTATGGCATCTGGAGCCGGAACAAGTGACGCGCGGCTTTGTCGAATTCCGTGAATTCCTTGGCGGTTGCCGTTTCCGCGACTGTAAGCACGATACCGATCCTGGCTGTGCCATTCGCGAAGCGGTAGAAGAGGGCAAGATTGATATCTCCCGCTTCGATAACTACCACCGAATTCTGGAAAGTATGGCGCAGGTAAAGACGCGTAAAAACTTTTCCTCCGACGCAGATTAAGCAGTACAACGGCACATTCGCCAACGCGCTGGGGCGCTGCTACAATCCGCCCCCTTTTTTGTTAACGACACGTAATTAAGCCAGGAGGCAACGGTGTTTGATCGTTTTAAACTCGGCCTGAATCATATTTTGCCTAAAAAAGGCCTCACCGAACTCGCCGGTTGGGGTGCCAGCCGCCGTGGTGGCTGGCTCACTAAAGCGGTCATCGACCTATTTGTCTGGTACTACAAAGTGGATATGGCGGAAGCCAGCAAGCCACATACCGGCAGCTACCGCACCTTCAATGATTTCTTCGTGCGTCCGTTAAAAGAGGGCGCGCGTCCGATCGATACCGATGCCTCTTTACTGGCGCTGCCCGCCGATGGCGCGATCAGCCAGCTGGGCCGCATTGCCGGCGATCAGATCTTCCAGGCCAAAGGCCACACTTACAGCCTGCAGGCGCTGCTTGCCGGTAACGACGATCTGGCGGATCAGTTTCATGACGGCGAGTTTGTTACCACTTATCTCGCCCCGCGCGATTATCACCGCGTGCATATGCCGTGTAACGGCATCCTGCGCGAAATGATCTATGTGCCGGGCGATCTCTACTCCGTCAACCCGCTGACCGCACGTAACATCCCGAATCTGTTTGCGCGTAACGAGCGCGTGATCTGCGTATTCGATACCGATCATGGCCCGATGGTGCAGATCCTTGTCGGTGCCACCATTGTGGGTAGCATCGAAACCGTGTGGGCGGGCACCATTACGCCACCGCGCGAAGGTGTGATTAAACGCTGGCGCTATCCGTCTGCCGATCATGATGGTGCGGTGGTGCTGTTGAAAGGCCAGGAAATGGGTCGCTTCAAGTTGGGTTCAACGGTGATCAACCTGTTCGCGCCAAATCGCGTGAAGCTGGCAGAAAGCCTTGAAGCCGAAAGCAAAACCCGCCTCGGTCAGCCGCTGGCCATCGCCCTGCCTCAGCCTGGCGACAGCGTCTCACTTAGCAAATAACCCGGAATCTCTCCCGTGCGTGTTTTCCTCTCCTTGCTGCTGAGCCTTGTGCTCAGCAGTTCTGTATTTGCAGCCACCGTTCCGCAATCCAGCCAGCTAAAGCAGGAACTGGATGCGGCTAAATCGGCGAAAACCTCACCCGCGCAAACCGAGCAGGTGCAGGCGCTCGAATCGGCGATCAATTTCCTCAACGAGCGCGATGAGTCGCTGGAGCGCGCGAAGCAGTATCAGCAGGTGATTGATGATTTCCCGCGGCTGGCGCGCGAATTACGTCAGCAGATCGCCACGCTGACGGACAGCAGCAAGGCGGTGCGCAGCAATATGAGCAGCGCCGAGCTGGATCAGGAGCTGTTGCAGGTTAGCAGCCAGCTGCTGGAGGAAGGCCGTCAGGCGCAGCAGGAGCAGGATCGCGCGCGCGAGATCAGCGATTCACTGTCGCAGCTGCCGCAGCAGCAAACCGATGCACGCCGGGCGATGACCGAAAGCGATCGTCGCGCGCAGAGCGCTTCGACGGCGACTACGCCGCTGGCGCAGGCGCAGATTTACGCGCGTCAGGCGGAAAACGCCGCCAACAAAGCGCGCGTGGACGAGTTAGAGCTGGCGCAGCTTTCGGCGAATAACCGTCAGGAACTGGCGCGTATGCGCGCTGAGGTGCATCAGCGCAAAGCGACTCAACTGGATAACTATCTGCAGGCGCTGCGCAATCAGCTCAACAATCAGCGCCAGCGCGAAGCTGAACTGGCGCTTGAGCGCACCGAGCAGCTGGCGGAAAACAGCGGCGATCTGCCGAGTTCGATCAGCGATCAGTTCCGCGTTAACCGCGAACTCTCCGCAGACCTTAATCAACAAGCGCAGCGCATGGATTTAGTCGCTTCGCAGCAGCGTCTGGCCACCAATCAGACCTTGCAGGTGCGTCAGGCGCTGAGCACGTTGCGTGAGCAGTCGCAATGGCTGGGGGCGTCCAATCTGTTGGGCGAAGCCTTGCGTGCGCAGGTTGCCCGTCTGCCGGAGATGCCGAAATCTCAGCAGATCGACAGCGAAATGGGCCAGCTGCGGGTGCAGCGTCTGCATTATGAGGATCTGCTGGAGCGCCAGCAGGAACTGCGCAAAGCCAAACAGGATGACGGCACGCCGTTCAGCAGCGATCAGGTACGCATCCTCGAAGCGCAACTTAAAACCCAGCGCGAACTGCTGAACTCACTGATTTCCGGTTGCGATACGCTGATTCTGGAAATCACCAAGCTCAAAGTTTCCAATACACAGTTGCAGGATGCCTTAGCCGAAGTTAAAGATGCGACGCATCGCTATCTGTTCTGGACCGCTGACGTTAATACCATCGGCCTGAATTTCCCGGTGGAGATGGCGCAGGATCTCAAGCGTCTGTTGTCGCTGGATACCGCCGGCCAGCTCGGCAAAGCGCTGGCGATGATGTTTACCAATCGCGAAACCGTGTTACCGATTATTGGTGCGATTCTGCTGGTTGGCTTCAGCATCAGCTCACGTCGTCACTACAACGCCTTTATGGAGCGCTCCGCCAGCCGCGTCGGTAAAGTGACGCAGGACCGCTTCAGCCTGACGCTGCGCACGGTATTTTGGTCGATTCTGGTGGCGGTGCCGCTGCCGGTATTGTGGGCCGCGCTCGGTTACGGTTTACAGCATGCCTGGCCTTATCCATTCGCCGTGGCGATTGGCGATGGCATCACCGCCACGCTGCCGCTGCTGTGGGCCTTTATGATCAGCGCCGCGTTTGCACGTCCCGATGGCTTGTTTGTGGTGCATTTCCGTTGGCCGCAAGCGCGCGTGGCGCGTGCCATGCGCTATTACTCGCTGTCGGTGGGGCTGATTGTGCCGCTGATCATGCTGCTGATCGCCTTTGCCAATCTCGACGATCCGCAATTCTCCGGCACGCTGGGACGCGTGTGCTTCATCCTGATTTGTGGCGCGCTGAGTATCGTTACCGTTAGCCTGAAACGCGCCGGTATTCCGCTCTATCTGGATAAAGAGGGCAACGGCGATAACTTCGTAAACCGCATTTTGTGGAACCTGATGATTGCCCTGCCGCTGGTGGCTGCCCTCGCCTCCTGCATCGGTTATCTCGCCACCGCGCAGGCGCTGCTGGCGCGTCTGGAAACCTCGGTGGGCATCTGGTTCTTCCTGCTGGTGGTGTATCACATCATCCGCCGCTGGATGCTGATTCAGCGCCGCCGCATCGCCTTTGACCGTGCACGTCAGCGTCGTGCCGATATGCTGGCCAACCGCGCGCGCAGCGAAGAAGAGAAAGAGCAATCAACGCCAGCGAATGCCGACACCATCGAAATCGATGAGCCAAGCATTGATCTTGATGAGATCAGCGCACAGTCGCTGCGTCTGGTGCGTTCAATCCTGACGCTGATTGCGCTGGTTTCGGTGATTGTGCTGTGGTCAGAAATCCACTCGGCGTTTAGCTTCCTTGATAACATTCCGCTGTGGAATGCCAGCACCACCATTCAGGGTGTGGACAGCGTGCAGGCGATTACGCTGGGTGCGGTGTTGATTGCGATTCTGGTGCTGATCATCACCACGCAGCTGGTGCGTAACATGCCCGCGTTGCTGGAACTGGCGCTGTTGCAGCATCTCAGTTTGGCGCCGGGCACCGGCTACGCCATTACCACTTTGACCAAGTATGCTTTGATGCTGATTGGCGGCTTGATTGGCTTCTCAATGATGGGCATTGAGTGGTCGAAGCTGCAGTGGCTGGTTGCTGCGTTGGGTCTGGGTTTGGGCTTCGGGATGCAGGAGATTTTCGCTAACTTTATCTCCGGCCTGATTATCCTGTTTGAGAAACCGATCCGTATTGGCGATACCGTGACCATTCGCGACCTGACGGGCAGCATCACGCGCATCAACACGCGTGCCACCACCATCACCGATTGGGACCGCAAAGAGATCATCGTGCCGAACAAGGCTTTCATTACTGAGCAGTTCGTGAACTGGTCGCTGTCGGATTCAGTGACGCGTGTGGTGTTGACGATTCCAGCGCCCGCCAGAGTCAACAGTGATGAAGTGACCAACATTCTTAAGCAAGCGGCCGATCGCTGCACCTACGTGCTCGATATGCCGGCGCCGGATGTGTTCCTGGTCGATCTGCAGCAAGGTATTCAGCTGTTTGAACTGCGCGTGCATGCGGCGGAGATGGGGCATCGCATGCCGCTGCGCCATGAACTGCATCAGCTGATTCTGCGCGGCTTTGAGGAGCACGGCATTGAGATGCCGTTCCCACCATTCCAGGTACGCATGGAGACGTTAGGAAAGCAAAACCCCGCGACTAACGGTGCGCCCGCCAATAAAACCTTCAAATCTGGCGGATTATAAAAACAAAACGCCCGGCAGATGCCGGGCGTTTTTTATTGCCGCTTAGCGTTCATCACTTCACAAACTCTTCGCCCTGCGAGATATCTTTCTTCAGCGTTTCCAGCATGCCGTTTAGCGCCTGCTGTTCAAAGGCACTCAGCGTGCCCAGCGGACGGCGTTCAACGATGCCGTTTTTGCCCAGCAGCAGCGGCTGCGAGAAGAAGCGGGCATATTCGCCATCGCCTTCCACATACGCGCACTCCACCACGTTGGCTTCGCCTTGCAGGGCACGAATCAATGACAGGCCAAAACGGGCCGCCGCCTGTCCCATCGACAGCGTCGCCGATCCGCCACCGGCTTTGGCTTCCACCACTTCGGTGCCCGCGTTCTGAATACGTTTGGTGAGATCCGCCACTTCCTGCTCGCTGAAGCTCACGCCTTCCACCTGCGACAGCAGCGGCAGAATCGTTACGCCGGAATGCCCGCCCACCACCGGCACTTCAATCTCGTTAGGCTGCTTGCCTTTTAGCGCCGCGACAAAGGTATTGGCACGGATGATATCGAGGGTGGAAACGCCAAACAGGCGATTCTTGTCATACACGCCGGCTTTTTTTAGCACTTCGGCCGCAATCGCCACCGTCGTATTCACCGGATTGGTGATGACGCCAATCAGCGCTTTTGGCGCGGTACTGGCAACCTGCTCGATCAGGTTACGCACGATACCGGCGTTGACGTTAAACAGGTCGGCGCGATCCATGCCCGGCTTACGTGCCACACCCGCGGAGATCAGCACCACATCAGCACCATGCAGCGCAGGCGTAGCATCTTCACCGCTAAACCCTTCCACGGTGACTGCCGTTGGGATATGACTGAGATCGACCGCCACACCGGGCGTTACCGGGGCGATATCGTAAAGTGAGAGAGCTGAGCCTGCGGGTAATTGCGTTTTGAGCAGCAGTGCGAGCGCCTGGCCAATACCACCAGCGGCACCGAGAACGGCAACTTTCATCCTGAACTCCTTATTAAGGTGGGGCAGAGATATGCCGAAAATCCATCAGGTTACGAGTTTAATCAACTTCTCAGGCGATAGCGACTAAACCTGTCGCGCACTAAACACTACGCCGCAATCGGCTCCCGAGACATCTCCACTTCAGAAGTCGCCTGAATGATTCATTCGCAGCCAGAAGACAATGGACGGCAATGATCATCGATATTGTTGTTACCACTTCAATAATATAACAACTTTGCAACCTTCGCTTTGCGCGTCCACCCGCGATTTTGGTGCAACATCATATTCTGTTATGATGCCCGCCCCGCAGGTCATTACCGCGATTCTCTTACCAGACTTATTGCATAAAAATTCATCTAAATGCATAATAATTTATCTGCCGTGGGCCTGTTGCCCTCTGCAACCCCTTTTTAATTGGTAGCTTATGCGAAACCCATCGAAACAAGACGACTTGATTAAGGCGTTTAAAGCCTTATTAAAGGAAGAGAAATTCAGCTCCCAGGGCGAAATCGTGCAGGCGCTGCAGGAAGACGGCTTCGAGAATATTAATCAGTCCAAAGTTTCTCGCATGCTGACCAAGTTTGGCGCGGTGCGCACGCGCAACGCCAAGATGGAGATGGTTTACTGCCTGCCTGCTGAACTCGGCGTGCCCACCACCACCAGCCCGCTGAAGAATCTGGTGCTGGATATCGATTACAACGATGCGTTAGTGGTGATTCACACCAGTCCGGGCGCTGCGCAGCTGATAGCGCGCCTGCTGGATTCGCTGGGCAAAGCGGAAGGCATTCTCGGCACCATTGCCGGTGATGACACCATCTTTATTACCCCCGCGCGCACCTTCTCGGTAAAACAGCTGTACGACGCGATTCTGGTTTTATTCGAACAAGAGCTATAAAACCCTGCTGCATACCGGCAGTTCCTCTGCCGGTTATCTTGCCCTTTGCGCTTCATTCGTAACCATTCTGTTACAAATTCCTTTGTAAATAATAAGTTATCCATATGCCTGGCGGTTCTTTTCAGCCGCTATCATTGGTACGACCTTTATGCCTTTTTAACCTTATGCGCTATTTTACGCTGCTTTACACATTGTGCTCAGTGTCTTTCCCTTCTCTATCTGTATCAGCCAGCGAGATCAACCACGATCTTTCGCACTAAAAGATAATTTGATGTAGATCATTGTTTTTATGGTGAAATAACCACCTCTGGTTAAGATCCAGGCGTTTTTTATAACTTCAGGTTCTAAAAAAGTGCCATAAGGATAAAGAATTACAACCAAACATTATTAGCTCGGTATTAATTTCATGGGTGATTAGATCTATACTTGTTTTCGTGATGCAAATCACACGAAAGAAAAAGATAAAAATAGACGACGAGGAAAAATATCATGAACGTTAAAACTACTATCGCGACTTTAAGTATTCTCTCTGCCCTGTCATTTGGTGCTTTTGCAGCAGATTCTATTAATGCCGAAAAGGCTGCGAATCTGCAACCCGCGGGTACCATCAGCGTCAGCGGCGTGGGCGGCTCTCCAATGGATATCCGTCAGCAGTTAAACGATAAAGCCGACCAGCAAGGTGCGAAAGCCTATCGCGTGGTTGAGGCGAATACCGGTGACAGCTACCACGCAACCGCTGAGCTGTACAAATAAGTTATTGACTTAAAAAGCAATGTGAACGGCGACCCTTTTGAGACGCTCTTGCCTCTCAGGTTGCCGGCCCCCATTTCAGGAGAGTGAATCATGAAAACCAAATTAGCTATCGCAGTACTGGGCCTGGCTTCTGTTCTTTCTTTTGGCGCGAGTGCCGCTAGCCTTGTTTCAAACCAACAAGCTGAACAGCTGCAATCTCTGAACCAAACCATCAGCGTGAGCGGTGTTGACGGCGACCAAACCAACGTGCGTCAGGAACTGTCACAGAAAGCCGATGCGCAGGGTGCCAGCCATTACCGCATCATCGAA
The DNA here is from genome assembly GCF_054823405.1 of Kluyvera sp. 1366. Lineage (NCBI taxonomy): Bacteria > Pseudomonadati > Pseudomonadota > Gammaproteobacteria > Enterobacterales > Enterobacteriaceae > Kluyvera > Kluyvera sp. 1366. The sequence continues at coordinate 33,945 of NZ_JBTRDW010000007.1, read as the reverse complement.
AGCAACCGTGGCGATACCTTCCACGTGACTGCTGAACTGTACAAATAATCACTAATTGAACGTCCAGTGCCTTGATGGCGCCAGGCAATAGATCGACGACCCGCCACCCCTTTTCTGCCGCAGGTTGTTGATTAAACGAGGAGAAAATTATGAAAATCAAAACAACCATTGCAACTGCTACCCTGCTTTCCCTGTTCGCCTTTGGTGCTTCTGCAGCACAACTGGTCACCGAACAACAGGCGCAGAATCTGCAACCTACCGGCAGCACTATCTCAATCAGCGGAACCGGCGGTTCGCCAATGGACTATCGTGCCGAGCTTTCTCAGAAAGCGGATGAGCAAGGTGCCAGCGCTTACAAAGTGATTGAAGCGAAAACCGGCGACAGCTACCACGTGACAGCTGAGCTGTATAAGTAATTCCTCGTCAATTAAGACGAACCCTTTGGCCCCGCTCGCCGGGGCCCTTTTTACTTTATATTGAAGCGGAGCTGGCCTTCCAGCTCCTCTTCTGCTTCATCAAATAGCAGGATTAATGCGCCATACCGGCGTTTCTGCCCTTTCCCCAGATTTACAAATTCAATCTCCAGCGGCAACGGCAGTTGCTCACCGACAATCGCACCCCAAAGATCGTCAAGATCGTTGATGGCGAGATCGGCTAACGCAAAACGATCGCTAAACTGTCGATAAAAATGGGCTTGATCGACAATCTCGTCGAAATCGAAACGCTCGGTTCTCATCATGACGCCCTCTTGGTTGTTGCGGCTAGCTGAGTCCGCCGAGGTGCAACGCTTTAACTTCCAGATACTCTTCCATCCCCAACACCGATCCTTCGCGTCCCAGTCCAGACTCTTTCACGCCGCCAAACGGTGCCAGCTCAGTGGATACCGCGCATTCGTTAATGCCGATCATGCCCGCTTCCAGCGCCGCTGAGACGCGGAATACCCGGTGCAAATTCTGCGTGTAGAAGTAAGCCGCCAGGCCAAATTCGGTATTATTGGCACGCGCAATCACCTCGGCTTCATCGTCAAAGCGGAAGCAAGCCGCAACCGGACCAAACGTCTCTTCCTGCGCCAGCTTCATCTCTTCATGCGCTTCGCCAATCACCGTTGGTTGCCAGAAGTTGCCGCCAAGAGGATGACGTTCGCCGCCGACCAGCAATTTGCCGCCTTTACTCAATGCATCTTTGACGTGCTCTTCCACTTTCTCCAGCGCGGACGGCTCAATCAGCGGGCCAACGATCACGCCTTCTTCCACGCCATTTCCGACTTTTAGTTTGCCCACCGCATCGGCCAGTTGATTAACGAAGCGATCGTAGACCGCGTTATGCACATAGAAGCGGTTGACGCTGACGCACACCTGCCCGGCGTTGCGGAATTTGTTGGCAATCGCGCCCTGCACCGCCGCATCAATATCGGCATCATCAAACACGATGTAAGGCGCGTTGCCGCCTAACTCCATCGAGACTTTTTTCATGGTCTCAGCCGCATTACGCATCAGCGTTTTGCCCACCGCGGTGGAACCGGTAAAGGAGATTTTGCGCACCGCCTTGCTGGCCATAATCGCGTCGCTGATGGCATGCGTATCGCCCGCCACCGCATTGAGTACGCCATCAGGCACACCGGCTTTCTGCGCCAGCGCCAGCAACGCGAAGGCGCTCAGCGGTGTGTTGTTAGCGGGTTTGATTATGCCGGTACAGCCCGCGGCCAATGCGGGGCCAAGTTTGCGCGTCAGCATCGCCATCGGGAAATTCCACGGCGTGATCGCCGCGACCACACCAATTGGTTCGCGCGTCGCCAGAATGCGCGAACCCGGTTTAGCCGGCGGGATGATTTCACCGTTGGCGCGTTTCGCCTGCTCGGCAAACCACTGAATAAAGCTGGCGGCGTATTCCACTTCATCTTCGGCTTCTTTAAGCGGTTTACCCTGCTCGGCCGTCATCAACTGGCCGAGCCAGCTTTTGTTCTCGATGATCAGCTGATACCAGCGATAGAGGATTTCGGCACGCGCCTTGGCGGTTTTATCGCGCCAGGCGGGAAACGCACGCTGCGCGGCGGCAATCGCCTGTTCGGTTTCTTGCTGGCCGGCTTTCGCCACATTAGCGATAACTTCGCCGGTGGCAGGATTGGTCACCTCAAAGGTGGCGCTGGCGTTATGCCACTGACCATCAGCGAAATAGCCGGTCTTGAAAAATTCGTGTTGTTGCAGGGAAGTGGACATCGGTTTTCTCCTGTCAGTTTGCGTCCTGTCAGGAAAGTATAGATGCCAATATCAGAGGTTTTTGTGTCAGCGTGGGATCTAAAAGGCCGCTGCAGGTTGCAGCGGCCAGTTTCAGATTTGTATTAAGGTGTTCTGATACTTATCCAGCATCAGCGCCAGCCGTTTCACCGGCTCGGTAACGTTATCAGGCGCAGCATAGTGCTGCAGCTTCTCCTGATACACATCCAGCTCCTTCAGCAGCCGCTCGAAGTAATAGCGCCGCTTATCATCGCTGGTCGCGGAGATAATGCGGTCGGCGGTGTAGCGCAGCTGGCGGTGATAGGCCGATAACTCCGCATTCACCGGCACTTCGGCATTACGCAGGCGTTGATGGCCGATAATCAGGGTCAGCGCGATACGGTATTTATCGATATCGCCGGGGAACAGGTTGAGCAGCAAAAACAGTTGCTGATACAGCGCCGGCAAGTGGTTTTCACGGCGACGCGCCTGATTAGTGGTCAGCGCAGCAACTGCGGCATACATAAAGCGATTTAGCAGTTTACGTCCGGTACGCTCCTTGGATTTATCGCGAATCAGCAGAATCACCATCATCGCTACAAAGCAGCCAATCACCTGGCCCAACACGTTATCGAGGAATACGTTGAACTCGAACTTCATCGGGTTATCCAGCACCAGCACGTTGATGGTACCAATCAACGCCCCCAGCGTACCCAACTGACGACGCTGCACGAAGATGCCGCCGATAAAACCCAGCGCGCCGATGGCGATACACAACAGCAGCGCACTTTGCTGGGTCGCGGGCAGAATAAAGATGAAGTAGAGCGCGCCGAGCGGCACCGCAACCGTCATGCCGTAAAGGAAGTCTTTCGCCATCATCAGCGGATTCGGCATACGCATCGCCAGCGCGGTAATCACCGCCAGCATCACCATGCAGCCGCTGCCTGATGTCCAGCCGGTATACAGCCAGAACAGCGATCCCAGCGCGGTGGCGACGAAGGTACGTATACCGTTGATCATCGCGTGATGGGTTTCCGCAGAGCGCGCCTGAATCACTACCTCGCGCTGCAGAATGCTCTCTTCCAGCGGGGTGATGCGGCTATTACTTTTAATGCCGTTAATCAGCAGCAGATATTCAGTGGCCGCGCCGACCCAACTCGCCAGCGTCACCGGCACGGTTTTGCTGCTCACGCCAATCAGGCGACGCATCACCTTCATGCGCTTATGCACATCGTTGACGCTGTTGACCTCTTTTTCGATCAGCAAACGATATTGCGGTGGAATGTATTCCGGACGCGAGTTTTGAATCAGGAAAGTTTCGGCGGCCTGCGTGATCAGCGTCAGCGATAAGGTGTTGAGCATTTGCAGGCGGCGGCTGGAGTTTTTCCAGCGTGAAGATTCCATCATCAGCTGGCCGCGCATGCCGTTGAGTGCCGTGGTGCGACGCACTAACGCGCTCCAGGCTTTGTCCACTTCCTCTTTGTCTTCATGCGCGACGCACAGCTGCAGCAATTTGTAGTGCGCCACCAGCAGCGCATCCACTTCCTGCTCAATCACTTTTTTGATCGAACGCGGCGAGAACAGCATGTCGGCGAGGATAGCACACAGAATACCGATGACGATTTCACTGCAGCGCTCAACCGCGTACTGCGGAGCCAGCGTTAAGCCGCCGCTGGCATCCGCCGTCACCACGATGATCAGCGCAGTGTAACCGGCAAGGCCCAACGCATAGGAGTTCTCGACTTTGATCAGCGAAGAGAGCCACACGCACATGCCGGCCCACATACAGCACAGCAGCAGCATCACCACCGGCGCGCGCACCGTGGCAATCATGATGGTGAGCGCGGCGATACAGCCAATAAAAGTACCGATGATGCGCAGAATGCCGCGATAGCGCAGCGCGCCAGAATAGGGATCGCCCCCCGCAGCAAAGGCGGTACCACCGGCCACGATGCCGGCGGTCATCACCGCCCAACGCGGCGTTTCCAGATTGAAGTGAAAGCCAATCATCAACGCCGCAACCAGCGCGAAGGTGAGCTTCACCGGGAAACGCAAAAACTCAATCATATCGCCCTCGCTTAACCAAACTCACGCAGGCGATTGAACAACTGTGCCAGCGGCGAGACTTTGGTTTCGCGATCCTGCGCACCGGTAATCACCACCGTCGCCGTGGTCCCCGCCGGGAAGCGGTTGCCCGGTTGCTCGTCGAGACGAATACGCACCGGCACACGCTGCGCCAGACGCACCCACTCCAGATTCGAGTCGATGGTCGCCATGCCTTTGCTGTCGCTGGTGCTGCTGCTGTTGGTTACGCCCGCCGCGATGCTGTCAACGGTGCCACGCAGTACCGCGTTGCTCCCCAACGGGGTAATTTGTGCGCGGAAGCCCGGACGCACGCCATCCAGCTTGGTCTCTTCCATATAGGCCAGCACATAGAAGGAGTGCTGTTGCACCAGCGCCACGGCTACCGAGCCGCGCGTGATAAATTCGCCCTGATAGACATTGAGGTTGGTGACCCAGCCGTCAGATGGCGCTTTGATAGTGGTGCGATCGAGGTCAATCACCGCCAGGTCGCGCGTGGCCACAGACTTCGCCAGCTGATGCTCGCTGGTTTGCAGATCGTTATTGGATTGCTCAATCGCTTCACGCGACATGGCGCTGGTCCCCAACTGATTGCGGCGACTGGCTTCACGGCGTTTTTCACTCACCAAAGCCTGGTAATACTCGACATCCGCCTGGGCTTCGTCCAGCGCTTTTTGGTAGCGCGGACGATCAACCACAAACAGCGTGTCGCCTTTTTTCACCAGCTGGTTGTCGTGCACCGGCACGTCAGTGATGATGCCGGTGACGTCAGGCGAGATCGCCACCACATCGGCAGAGAATTTGGCATCACGCGTCCACGGTGATTCGGTGTAGAACACCCAGGCGCGGAAGATGATCACGATGGCGATGACAACCAGCAGGAGTGTAATCGCGTATCGCGCGATTTTTCTTATTAGCGCTTTCACTTAAAAAACCTCAGACGAATAAACGGGATACAAGGTAAAACACGCAGCAATATAGCGCAGTGTTAAACAGTGCCGGATGCCAAACTAGATCGTAGATCCCGCTAGGCGTTAGCACGCGTTTCACCAGCCAGAACAGCGCCAGTGAAACCAGTAGTTCAATGAAGATGGGCGGAAAACTCAGCCCGAATACGACAAATACCGGAAGCACACTCATTTCGGATCCTTAGTTCGACCTTGCCGGATTGCACCGATACCTGCCCACGTGCCGTGTAGCACGTTGGGTTTACGATCAGGGGATGACGGATAAACTGATGGCAACATTCAGGCCGCGTTGAGCTAATCATAGCGTATCATCGGGCTAACACAGCCGTGTTCAGGTGCAGTGAAGAGACCCAGCGCGCGTATAGTAACGCGCTTGACTATACGTTTTCTACATATTGTGAGCTAAATCACTTTTTAGCCAGAGTAAACAATGGATCGACTTAAAAGCATGTCCATTTTCGCCAAAGTGGTTGAATTAGGTTCATTTACCGCCGCGGCGCGCCAGCTACAGCTTAGCGTTTCGTCTATCAGCCAGATTGTCGCCAAACTGGAAGATGAGTTACAGGTTAAATTGCTTAATCGCAGCACGCGCAGCATTGGCCTGACTGAGGCCGGAAAGATCTATTTTCAGGGCTGTCGCCGCATGCTGGCGGAGGCGTCGCAGGTACACGAGCAGCTGTACGCCTTTAACAACACGCCGATCGGTATTCTACGGATCGGCTGCTCATCGACGATGGCGCAGAATGTGTTATCAGCGATGACCAGCGAAATGTTACGCGAATATCCGGGTTTGGGCGTCAATCTGGTGACGGGCATTCCTGCCCCCGATTTGATCGCCAACGGGTTGGATTTGGTGGTGCGCGTGGGCGCGCTGCAGGATTCGAACTTGTTCTCGCGTCGGCTGGGTGCAATGCCGATGGTGGTGTGCGCGGCGAAGAGCTATCTGGCGCAGCATGGCACGCCGGAAAAACCCAGCGAGATCGATAATTTTTCGTGGCTGGAATATAGCGTGCGGCCGGATAACACTTTTGAACTGGTTGCGCCGGAAGGATTGGTTACCCGCCTTACGCCACAGGGCCGTTTCGTCACCAACGATTCGCAGACGCTGATCCGCTGGCTGAAAGCAGGTTGCGGTATCGCCTATGTGCCGTTGATGTGGGTGATTGATGAGATCAATGCGGGGGAGATCGATATTCTGTTCCCGCAATATCACTCGGAGCCGCGCCCGGTCTATGCGCTCTATACTGAGAAAGACAAGCTGCCGCTGAAAGTGCAGGTGTGCATTGATTATCTGACCGAGTATTTCAGGCAGGTAGCGCAGCAGTATCAGCAGCATCGGAAAGGTTGAGGGCAGATGTTCAGGTCGCTATACATGGCGACCTGACAACGTTAGGCGGTACCACCTACGGTGATTTTATCCAGCTTCAGCGTTGGCTGCCCCACGCCAACCGGCACGCTTTGTCCCTCTTTACCGCATACGCCGACGCCTTTATCCAGCGCCAGATCGTTGCCGACCATCGAGATCTGCTGCATCGCTTCGATGCCGGAGCCAATCAGCGTGGCGCCTTTTACGGGCGTCGTTACTTTGCCGTTCTCGATCAGATAAGCTTCTGAGGTGGAGAACACGAACTTGCCGGACGTGATATCAACCTGGCCGCCGCCGAAGTTTGGCGCGTAAATGCCGTACTCCACGCTTTCAATGATATCTTGCGGCGTCGATTTGCCTGCCAGCATGTAAGTATTGGTCATGCGCGGCATTGGCAGGTGCGCGTAAGATTCACGGCGACCATTGCCAGTTGGGTTGACGCCCATCAGGCGCGCATTCAGCTTGTCCTGCATGTAGCCTTTCAGCACGCCATTTTCGATCAGCATGTTGTACTGGCCCGGCACGCCTTCATCATCGACCGCCAGCGAACCGCGCAGACCTTCAATGGTGCCATCGTCAACCACGGTACACAGCTCTGAAGCCACCAGCTGGCCCATTTTGCCGCTGAATACCGATGTCGCACGACGGTTGAAGTCACCTTCCAGACCATGTCCAACTGCTTCGTGCAGCAGCACACCCGGCCAACCTGCGCCCAGCACCACCGGCAACATGCCAGCGGGTGCCGCCACGGCGGAGAGATTGACCAGCGCCATGCGCACCGCTTCGCGCGCCCAGGCATCGGCACGCACATCACCGCTCTCATCGGCAAGGAAGAATTCATAACCGGTACGCGCGCCGCCGCCGCTTGAGCCACGTTCGCGTTTACCCTGATCTTCCACTTGCACGCTGATGGAAAGACGCACCAGCGGACGAATATCTGCGGCCAGCGTGCCGTCAGTTGCGGCGACCAGCACCTGTTCGTAGACGCCACTCAGGCTGGCATTCACTTCCTGCACACGTGGATCGGCAGCACGCGCCACTTTGTCAACACGGTGCAGCAGGGCAATTTTGTCTTCGCGCGTCAGGCTATCCAGCGGATTAACGGGCGCATACAGCGAACGGTTCAGCACCGCCGATAAGGTATGCGCTTTGCCGTTGCCTTGTTCACGCACGATGCTGCGCGCCGCTTCAGACGACTGACGCAGTGCATTCAGGGAAATCTGGTCAGCGTAGGCGAAACCGGTTTTCTCGCCGCTCACGGCGCGGACGCCCACGCCCTGATCGATATGGTAAGAACCATCTTTAATAATTTTGTCTTCCAGCACCCAGGATTCGTGGAAACTGGACTGGAAATAGAGATCGGCATAATCCAGACGACGTTCTGAAAGCTGCCCTAACAGGGAATAAAGGTCCTGCTGATTAATGCTGTTCGCAGTTAGCAACTGCTCACTTACCAGATTCAGAGTCATCGTTTCTCACTCATTATGTGCTCGGATAGTCATAGCCTGCGGCAATTACCCGACGGCGTCAAATTCACTTCTTCTCGTCTTCACGCGGTTTGCGCAGTACTTCATTGATTTCCGGCTTATCCAGCGGTCCGCTAATGTGGTAGCGCAACAGTGAAATCTTATTCCACAGCGGTCCCAGCACTTTGCTGGCAGCGAAGACCGCAGCACCGACCACCGGATTGATGACGAATGCAGTGGCAACGCCGACCGACGCGGAGATTTCCGGGGCGACCACCGCTTCCATGTCGATCTGACGCTTCACCAAATCGATGTTGCCCTTCATGGCGATATCCGCTTCCAGGCCATCCACCAGCAGGTTATCGGTACGCATCACACCGTTTTCAATCCACGCGGTGCCGTTGATCGAATCGAAATAGAAACCGTCACTAAAGGTGTCGCTGAAATCGAAGCGCATCTTGCGTAGCAAGGCATCAAAGCTAAACAGACGCAGCAACTGCCCGGCGCGGCCGGTGTTCACATCGGCGATCTGGCCTTTACCAAAGTGGGTTTTCAGCGTACCGCTTAGCGTCTCTTCCGATGGCTGCCACGGCGCAGAACGCCAGTGCAGATCGTAATCGAGTTTAAACGGTGCATCGCGCAGCGGCGTATTCATGCCAAACCAGTTAGCCGCGTCATTTATGTTGTCGCCGCTCAGGCTGCCCTTCAGCGAAGTGCGCTGATCGCCGGGTTTATTCACCCATTCACCCGTCACGTTCAATTTTGAGCTGCCAGAATCAATCGAGGCGTTAGTAAGTGCTAACGTATCGCCTTGCGGCTGTAGCTTCGCCTGCATATGGCCAAACTTCTGTCCGCGAATCCAGCACTCATCACAGTTGAGCTGCAACGCTGGCCAGCTGCTGAAGTTGATGTTGCTGCTGTTGCCGCCAAACGGCGATGATTTTCCATCGCTTTTCTCAGCCCATTCAGGATTGTAGTAAAGATAGCTCAGGTTGATCTGCCATGGAGAGCGCTGCGCCGTCTGCAAACTGCCACGTGCTTCACGGCTCTCCAGCTGCAAGTGGGTATTGCCGGCTGGCCCCTGCGTAACGGTAGCGTTAACGTCGTGCCATTGCTGACCACCAAGCGTCAGCGCCGGTGTGCGCAGAATAAAGTCGCCCGGCAGCGCCGCGCCGCCCACTTCCGGCTCGCCCTGAGCGTTACGCGCACTGCCCGCGCCAGCCATCATCCCCATCCAGGCTTCGCCATTCAGCGGCGGGAGATTCAGCTCCATGCCGCGCTTCTCGGGCAGCTTCGGTGTGCTTTTCGCATCATTCAGCCAGATCCCGCGATCAACGCGCAGCTGCGGCTCCAGAATCCAGCGGCTATTGAAACGATGGCGCTCGCGCACGCTGCCGCTCAAGGTAAAGCCTTTCAGATCGCCATCCGCGTTGATGGTAATCGGCATCGCTTCACCAGCCGCTTTATCCAGCGGTGCTGGTAAGTGACTGCTTACTGCTTTGCCCTCGCCTTGCAGTGCCACTTTGTAGGTTGCGCCGCCTTTATGCGGCAGCGTGATATCCACATTGCCCTGCCACGGTAAAGAACCGTTTAACTGACGCGTGATGGCATCCGGCAGCACCTTGAGTTTACCTGGCTGCCAATCGCCCAGCAGTTTGACGTTCACGCCAAAATCATTGGGATTCTCTTTCGTGCTGAAACTCACGCCGGTTGGCTGTCCGAACCAGTTGGCCTGCAGCTCTTCACTCTCCAGATTGCCGTTATTGTAACGGAAGCGGCCGGTGAGATTGTTCAGCGTGGTATTTAACGGCTTGATATGCAGGCTGTTGTTGTTCAGCACCACATTGCCGCTGGCGTGCACCTGCTCGCCATCCAGTGGAATATCAAGATTCAACGTGCCGCGCACATTGCCGCCAATCTGTAGCTCCTGCAGCGCCGCGCCGAGCGTCGGTTTCAGCGGTGTTTGCTCGAAATAGTCAGCGATTTTTTTGCCTTCGCCGCTGATATCGCCATCGATGATCAACTTCTCTTTCAGGTAATCCGGGATCACCGCGCTGACATTGCGCGCATCAACCTCGCCGAGCCTGGTTTTATCGGCTTTCATCCACAAACCGTTGTTGAGGAAGTCGAGATTGATGTCGAGGTTTTCCAGCGCAGGCCAGCCGGGCTGGAACTGGAAGGTGGCATTGCGCAGCGGAACCCAAACCTCAAACATGCCGTCATTGTGTTTAAACGGGAACAGCGAGGGATCGCCAGCAAACAGCAGCGTGGCGTTATCCACCTGCCCGCCTTTAATCGCGTCACTGAGATAGTGGGTAAGATCGTGACCCATCAGCTGCTGCGGGAAATAACGCCACGCATCGCCAGCATCGGTAACGCGAATTCCGGCGAGAATATCGAGGCGCGGCGCGCTACCCAAATTCTGCTGGTAGCGGAAATCGCCGCGTGCCCACAGCGAACGGGCCTGCACATCCAGCTGATGTCCATCCAGCGTTAAGCCGTTAGCATCGCGTAGCCAGTTGAGCTGGCCAGTGATCTGTTTAATCTGCAGCGGAGCCTGAAACATATCGCCGTACGGTACTTCCGCCTGGCCCATCGCCACATCCAGCAAGCCGTTGTTTAAGCTGCCGCTGGCGCTCCCGCTGAGATTGCTGATACCCGGCAGTAATTCCCACTGTTGCCAGGCGAGATCGCGCCATTTCACCTGCAAACGCGTTTGCTCAGGCTGCTGCAGCGGGATATCCAGCGCCAGCGCATCAATGTGGCCGCGTGGCTGTAGCGCACGCCAGTTATCCAGCAAGGTTGGGGAAAGCGGTGCAAACAGCGGAACGACGGGCGCCAGACGTTCTAAATCCAGCTGCGTGGCACGCACGCGCATCTCCGGCGCACTGTTGGCGCCGAGCATCTGCTTATCTTCTGGCTTCCACAGCAGGGAAAAATGTCCTGGCGCCCATGCGATGCCATCCGTTCTCAAGCGGGTTTGCGGTACCGAAAGGCTCCAACCATTCTGGTAGCGCGACAAGTGCGCGGTTAAGCCATCAACCTCTAATTGATGATCGCCCTGCTCGCCGCGCCAGCGCGCGCCACCTTTGCTCAACAGCAAATCACCAGCGTAGAGATCGCCATCGCGCAAATTTGCCCACGCGGCCAGACTGAAGCGCGCGCTCTCAAGGCTGGTGTTATCACGCAGCCACGGACCAATCCACGGTCGCACATCCACATCATCGGCCTGCATCCAGATGCGGCCATCGCTGAGTAAACCGTTGCTGTCGTTGAGATCAAGTCGCACCTGCACCACGCCATGCTGACCGGTAAAACTGGAGAGGCTCACTTCGCCCTCGGCGCGGTGACGGGTATTTTCGTTCAGCCAGGTAAGGCGCGGAATCGCTAGTTCAGCATGCTGGCCGGACGGCGTCAGAAAACGGATGCTGCTGTCGCGCAGATCGAAGTGATCGAACTGACGCAAAAACAGATCGTTGATTTGCGCCGGTTTGAAGCTGTTCTTCTGTTCGTCACTGGTGAACAGCGGATGATTGGTTTCGAGATGCAGCTGCCAGAAGGTGAGATCGCGGAATTGCCAGCGCCAGTGCAGCAGCGATTGCCACACATTGAGCGCCAGATTGACGCGGCCGATGGTCAGTTGCCCATCTTCCTGCATCGCGACGTTGAGATTGCGCATCTGCAGCGTCGGGCCAAAATTCTCCCATTTGCCCTGCAGTTCGCTGGCCGTCACCGTGACGCCGCTGACGCGTGAGATCGTCTGCAGAATATCGCTGCGATAACTGTTGAGGTGCGGCATCACGAGGCGCAACCCGCTGACCAGCAGCGCCACAATTACGATGATTGCGGCGAGCAGCAGTAACAAAATCCTCGGCAACCGCCTCACACACCTCTCCTTGCTGTCCGTTGGCTTGCGGAACTCAACCTCAAAATCACATCATGACGACATCAAACTGCTCTTGGGTATAGAGCGGTTCAACATGAACTTTGACCTGTTTACCGACGAAGATCTCCACTTCCGCCAGCGCGTGTGACTCTTCGCCCTTCAGCGCGTCGCCCACCGCCGGGGAAACGTACACCAGGAAACGGTCGGAATCGTAGGCGTGATGCACGCGCACAATTTCACGCATGATCTCATAGCAGACGGTTTCCACCGTTTTCAAGGTGCCGCGCCCTTTACACACCGGGCAATCGGCGCACAGCACATGTTCAATACTTTCACGCGTGCGTTTACGCGTCATCTCCACCAAACCGAGCGCCGAGAAACCATTGATGCCGGTTTTCACCCGATCTTTGCTCAGCGCGCTCTCCAGCGAATGCAGCACGCGGCGGCGATGCTCGTCGTTACTCATGTCGATGAAATCGATAATGATGATGCCGCCGAGGTTGCGCAGTCGCAGCTGACGCGCGATCGCTTGCGTCGCTTCAATGTTGGTGTTGAAGATGGTCTCGTCGAGATTGCGGTGTCCGACAAACGCACCGGTGTTGATATCCACCGTGGTCATGGCTTCGGTTTGATCGATAATCAGATAGCCGCCGGATTTTAGCTCGACCTTACGCTCCAGCGAACGCTGGATTTCGTTCTCAACGTCGAACAGATCAAAAATCGGCTGTTTGCCGCTGTAAAGCTCCAGCTTGCTGGCCATTTCCGGAATATATTCGCTGGTAAATTCCACCAACAAATCGCAGGTCAAACGTGAGTCCACGCGAATGCGATCCAGCGCGGCACCGGCGAAATCTCGCAGTACGCGCTGCGCTAACGCCAGCTCACCGTAGAGCAGGCAGCGCGTCTGATTACGCTTTTTACGCTCGCTGACTTTGGTCCACAAACGTTTCAGGAAAGCGGCATCCTGCGACAACTCTTCCGAACCAATGCCTTCCGCAGCGGTACGAATAATAAAGCCGCCGAGATCGTCACAGTGCGCAGCAACCACCGTTTTCAGTCGTTCGCGCTCGGCTTCGCTCTCAATACGCTGCGAGACGCCGACGTGTGACGCGCCAGGCATAAACACCAGATAGCGCGAGGGCAAAGTAATGTCGGTGGTGAGGCGCGCGCCTTTAGTGCCCAGCGGATCTTTCACCACCTGCACCATCAGATCCTGGCCGGGACGCACCAGCTCGCCAATGTCGCGCACCACAAAATTTTTCTTCTCATCACCCGCCACGCATTCGGTGTGCGGCATGATGTCGGAAGCGTGCAGAAAGGCGGCTTTTTCCATGCCGATATCGACAAAGGCCGCCTGCATGCCAGGTAAGACGCGACTGACGCGTCCTTTATAGATGTTGCCCACGATGCCACGTCGTGCTTCACGCTCAATGTGGATTTCCTGCAGAATGCCGCCATCAATGTAGGCAACACGGGTTTCTGAAGGTGTCACATTTACCAGCAGTTCAGCCGTCATCTTGTCCCCTTAACGCCCGCAGTGACTGAAAACGACTCAGCAGCTCACCGGTCTCAACCAGCGGCAATCCCACCACGGCGTGATAACTTCCATTAATCTTGCGGACAAAATTGCCGCCAAGGCCCTGAATTCCGTACGCGCCGGCTTTATCCATCGGCTCGCCACTGGCAATATAGTGCGAAATTTCCTCCGCCGTCATCGTGCGGAAGGTCACGTCCGTGGTCACCAGACAATCCAGCTCACGCTGCGTATCGGCCAGCGCCACCGCGGTCATCACCTGATGAGTTTGTCCCGACAGCTTGCTCAGCATCGCGGCGGCGTGCGCGGCATCCTGCGGTTTTTCCAGAACTTCACCGTTCAGCACCACGATGGTATCAGCACCCAGCACCGGCAGATCCTGCGGTGCCACCGCAACGCCCGCGCGCGCCTTATCTGACGCCAGACGACGCACGTAAGCGTCAGCCGCTTCTTCAGGCTGACGCTGCTCTTCTACGTGGGTAATCAGGCGTTCAAATTGCAGACCAAGCTGCGTTAACAGCTCACGTCGACGCGGTGAACCGGATGCGAGGTACAGGCTTATCATAGTATTCCTTACTGAACAGCGAATTGACGGCGAATCTTTCTCATCAATAAGAATAGCCAGGGCCACAGGACGCCGTCGACCACGCTACTCCAGAAGATTTCCGGGCGGAAAGAGACGTTGATCACCAGGAATTCTGCCCAGAAAACAATCACATCCACCGCAAGGGACAGCACCATAACCATTAATGCCTGCTGCCACAACGCTAAGTTTCGGAATAACTGAAATTTAAAGGCCACCAGATACGCGATGATGCTAAAGGCTAATGCGCGCACGCCCAGCGTTGAACCCGCCACCAGATCCATAATGGCACCAAGACAAAAACCGGTGCCAACATTCACCCGATGCGGCAGCGCCAGCACCCAATAAATGAGGATCAGCAATAGCCATGATGGCCGGAACATATAGATCTGTTCCGGCCACGGCATGATTTGCAGGATGAGGGCAATCAGAAAGGACAGCCAGATAACCCATCGGCCCTGGCTGCGATATCGACTCAAGGCTGGCCTCCGCGTGTGTTCGCAGAATTCCCTTGCGAACGACTGCTGTTAGCGGGTTGCGGTGGCCCCATTTGCTGCGACGACTGCAAAGTATCCGGTGCCGGTGGGCCCATTTCGCCTGCTGGCGGCAGCACCTGCGGCATCATCTGCATTAAACGTTCGTTGGCCACGCGATGCACTTCGTCCGGTGCCATCGGTGCGACGCCGTTGCGATCCGCGCCCCACAGCAGCAGCAGATAGCGCAATCGCTGCAAGCCAGCGGCTGGACGCGCCTGAATCACCGTGTAAGCGCGCTGCGTATCGACTTTCACCGAAGAGACCACGCCAACCGGATAACCTTCCGGGAAGCGGCCGCCCAGGCCAGACGTGACTAACACATCGCCCACGCGAATATCGGTGTTGCCCGGTAGATGCTCCAGCTGCAGATCTTCGCTGCAGCCATTACCGGCGGCTATAACACGAATATCATTACGCAGCACCTGAATCGGCAACGCATGCGACGCGTCGCAAATCAGCAGTACGCGACTGGTCACCTGACCGACCGCGACCACCTGACCGACTACACCTTTATCACTGATCACCGGCTGGCCTTCGTAAACGCCGTTTACGCTGCCTTTGTCGATAACCACCTGATCGGTATAAGGATCGGTGCCGGTGGAGATCACCTGCGTTACCATCTTGTGCTCATCCTGGCGCAGCGGCGAGCCAAGCAGTTCGCGCAGACGCGCGTTTTCCTGCTTATATTGCCCCAGCATCAGCAAGTCACTGTTTTTCAGGAAGAGCTCACGGCGCAGTGCTTTATTTTCCAGTTCCAATTGCTGACGTGACGCCAGGGTTTCGGAAACGCCATCAAGAAGTTGTCTTGGCCCGTTGGCCAAAAAATAAAATGGACTGACCGATGTGTCCAGGTAGTTGCGGATCTGGGAAAAGGAGCTCACGCGGCTATCGGCGATAATAATCGCGATAGCCACAATGACTGCCAGAAAGAGGCGCAACTGCAGGGAAGGTCCCCTGCTAAAAATCGGCTTCATAAATTCTGCGTGTTCCTCGACATCAGGGAAGAAGCGTTAGCCTAAATCACCAACGCCTCAGGGCTGGACGCATTTCGCCGTCGTGCGTTGCAGCAGCAGCGTCAGCATAGGCGCTATTCCCTGCGCAATTTGACCAGGGCCTCAGCCGTTGAGGAATTACTCCTCGCTGAACAAATCGCCGCCATGCATGTCGATCATTTCCAACGCTTTACCACCGCCGCGTGCTACGCAGGTCAGCGGATCTTCTGCCACGACTACCGGAATACCGGTCTCTTCCATCAGCAGGCGATCGAGGTTACGCAGCAATGCGCCACCTCCGGTCAGCACCATACCGCGCTCGGAGATGTCAGAGGCCAGCTCTGGCGGGCACTGTTCCAGTGCAACCATCACCGCGCTCACTATGCCGGTCAGCGGTTCCTGCAGCGCTTCAAGAATCTCGTTCGAGTTCAGGGTAAAGCCACGTGGCACACCTTCTGCCAGGTTACGGCCGCGAACTTCAATCTCGTGTACTTCATCGCCCGGATAAGCAGAACCGATACCATGCTTGATACGCTCTGCAGTCGCTTCACCAATCAGTGAACCGTAGTTGCGGCGAACATAATTAATGATAGCTTCATCGAAGCGGTCACCACCAATACGCACAGAAGAGGAGTAAACCACGCCGTTCAGCGAGATCACTGCTACTTCAGTGGTACCACCACCGATATCCACCACCATAGAACCGGTTGCTTCAGAAACCGGCAGACCTGCACCAATCGCCGCCGCCATTGGCTCTTCAATCAGGAACACTTCGCGTGCGCCTGCACCCTGTGCAGATTCACGGATGGCGCGACGCTCAACCTGGGTCGCACCCACCGGTACGCAGACCAGCACACGCGGGCTTGGACGCATAAAGCTATTGCTATGCACTTGCTTAATGAAGTGCTGCAGCATTTTTTCGGTAACGAAGAAGTCGGCGATCACGCCATCTTTCATAGGACGGATAGCAGCGATGTTGCCCGGCGTACGGCCCAGCATCTGCTTAGCGTCATGACCGACAGCCGCTACGCTCTTTGGGGAGCCGGCACGATCCTGACGAATGGCAACCACAGAAGGCTCGTTTAACACGATGCCTTGTCCTTTCACGTAAATCAGGGTATTCGCGGTACCCAGGTCAATGGACAAGTCATTGGAAAACATGCCACGAAATTTTTTAAACATACTAAGGGATAATCCTGCAAGCTGGGGGCGGAAAATAAAATCCGCCTACTTTACCAACCACGCGAAGCCGCTACAAGGCGCAAAAACGTTCGGCTTCGGTGAAAAAATACGCTGAATACTTTTTTGGCCTGATCGTAGGGTCTTTTGCCGCAGTTAAATGGCGTTAACTCGCCGTTTTAACCTAAATTGCCCCGGCGCTAGCCGGCGAATTTCGACATAAAATCTAACATTTCCAGCCGCCAGCATCGCGCGCTCCGGCACTAATAAGCGATAAAAACAGCCATCAGCCTGCACTTCGCGCGCTGAAGGTCTAAATTCGATAACGTTGCGAGTGTTTCTTTACATTACTGTTGACCGGCAACGAAGGCGCAAAGAAATCGCCCTGCCCGCCCGAAACACCTAATCCCGACAGCGTTTGCCACTCCGCGCGTGTTCGCACACCCGCGGCGAAAACTTGAGTTGGCGATGACTTACACACTTCCAGCAAGCTCTGCACAAACAGCTGGTTCTCGGTGCGTCGTTCAATATTGCGTACCAAACCCGGCGCAAGTTTAATCACTTCTATCGGGAATTGTTTGATATAAGCGCTGCTCACCACCGTCAAACCAGCCTGATCCACCGCAATGCGACAGCCAAATGCGGTTAACATGTGAAAAACCGGCACTAAACGGCTGATGTGTTGACAAACGTCGGCCTCAGCAAGTTCAAATAAAAAACGTTTTCTTTGCGATTTGCTGCACTGCAGCAGCAGTTTTTGCAGCCAGCGCTGAAAAGGCCGCTGCAACAGCGAATCAATATTCACGGGAAGTGCCAGAGTTTCGTCCGGCCACACTTCCGAAAGCGCCGCGATGCGCGTCACCAGTTGACGATCCCAGCTGTCAGTCATACCCAGCTGCAATACCAGCGGCATAAACTCAGCCGACACCACTTCTTTGTCGCCATCAAACACACGCGTCAGTAATTCACGATGATGGACTTTTCCATCCAGCAACACCGCCGGCTTTTGGTACAGTCGCGGACCACCACGATTGAGCGTGTTCTCCAGCAAGGTCCGCCAGCGCACACTGCCGCGCCCCATATCCAGCGTATTGCCTTCGCCAACCGACCAGCTATTACCGCCCTGCAATGCCGCACGCCGCGTAGCCATCTCCACATTTTCCATCACCTGCGACACGCTCTGACCGCTGCGCCACGCGCTGATGCCGATGTGGATCAAATCATCACGATCGACCATGCGCATCGGCGGCAGTGAATCGACGGCATTAATCAGTTGATCGGCAATGCTGTTGGCTTCTTTTAAAGTGCGATGCGGCAGCAAGACGGCGAAATCACTGCGGAAATATCGCGCCAGCAGCGCGCCCGGATAGCGCAGCACAAAGGTCGACAGCATATTAATCAAATCAAACAGATACTCTTCCACCAGCGTTGGGCCGAGGGTTTCGTGCAGCATATCGAGGTCCGGCAGACGCACCATCATCACCACGCCGTGCGTGCCGACATCTTCCTGATCTTCCAGCAACGTCGCCAATTGGTTATCAAAGAACAAACGATTGTTCAGGCCGGTACGCGGATCTTGCGCCGCAAAGGTGCGAATTAAGGTATCGATGCGTAAACGCTGCTCGCCCGCTTCCTGCAGATCGCCCAGCAGCGCATCGATGGCGCGACTGGCTTTCGGCGGCCATTCCGCCGCATGGTCACCCTGCGAATGACGTTCACCGGTCAGAATGCGATCGGCGCGCGCTTCTAACTGTTCCATATCCTGCCAGCGCCGCTTGAGCCAGCGATTGGTCATGACCAGCAGCACGCACATGATCGCGACGACCGTAAACAGGACCACCAGCGTATAAGTGCCGGTAAAGGAGCGAAACAGGGTTTTGGCCGGATCCAGCACCACCACGCGCAGTTCGAGGCCCGGCGAATGCGTCAGGGGCAAATCGAACTGCACAAAGCGATTAGGCTCATCTTCTAACATCGGATTTTCATGGCGGGCTAAACTGAACACTAACATATCGCCGTTCAGCAGTTGCACCTGTTCGGCATTGACCACCGGCATCATGCGCGTTAGCCACTGCGTGATTTCCTGCGGCGATTGTGAAGCCAATGCTTTATCTACTTCAGTCGCCAGCGTTTGCATCCGCGTTTCCACGCGCTGCTGCGATAGCCAGATAAAACTAAAAGCGCAGCCCACCAGCATCAATATCATCGCCAGTAAACTTAATAAGGTAATAAACGCAGAAAATTTAGTTGTTAATCGCATCCCTGTGCCTGCATCACTGCGGTTATGAACGGTGTTAATCCGTCGGCGCCACGCTTACCCCTGGCGCAAACCTGAGCAAAATAGCACAAATCAAGGTGTGATTCAGCGCCAGACTGGCATCAAAATCGCACATAACACAGCATGATAAGCGCTACGGCGCGAGTATAGCGTTAAACCGTGATGGCCTGACTTTGCTATGGGCTTTTTCGTCCTATTCTCAAAGAGGGCGATGCGCCAGGAAATTTCACATTTTTCCCCGCAAGTTCGCGCCCGACACTGAAGTTGAGCATGCTGGTCATAATTTACTATTCACAGGAGAGCGTCATGAACCTGAAGCACTTGCTCACAGAAGCCGACGTCACGCCAGAAAGCGTCTTTAATATGCGCCGCCGTCAGGTGCTGAAAGCGTTGGGATTAGGCGCAGCAGCAGCCAGTTTACCCGGCACCGCGCAAGCCGATGTGCTGAGCTGGTTTAAAGGCAATGATCGCCCGCCCGCGCCCGCTGGCCGTGATTTAGATTTTACTAAACCGGCTGAATGGCAGGCCGATTTGCCGCTCACGCCGTTTGATAAGGTGTCAGGTTATAACAACTTCTATGAATTTGGCCTTGATAAAGCCGATCCTGCTGCCAACGCTGGCACGCTGAAAACCGATCCGTGGAAGCTGCGTATCGAAGGCGAAGTTGCCAAACCGATCACGCTGGATATGGATGACATCTTCAAGCGTTTTGCCATGGAGCAGCGCATCTACCGCATGCGCTGTGTCGAAGCCTGGTCGATGGTGATTCCGTGGGTCGGTTTTGAACTCAACAAGCTGCTCAAACTGGCTGAACCCACCAGCAATGCGCGCTTTGTGGCGTTTGAAACGCTGTACGCACCCGACCAAATGCCGGGTCAGAAAGATCGCTTTATCGGCGGCGGGCTGGATTATCCCTATGTGGAAGGCTTGCGTCTTGATGAAGCGATGCATCCGCTGACGCTGCTGAGTACCGGCGTGTATGGCAAAGCGCTGCCTCCGCAGAATGGCGCACCGATTCGCCTGACGGTGCCGTGGAAATATGGCTTCAAAGGGATTAAATCGATTGTGAAGATTACGCTGACGCACGATCGCCCGCCAACGACCTGGAGCCAGATCGCCGCCAATGAGTATGGTTTTTACGCCAATGTGAACCCGCATGTGAATCATCCGCGCTGGTCGCAGGCAACCGAGCGCTTTATCGGCGCGGGCGGCATTCTGAAGGTTGATCGCCAACCTACGCTGCTGTTCAACGGCTACGCGAAAGAGGTGGCGTCACTGTATCGCGGCCTGGATTTACGGGAGAACTATTGAGTGCGCCTCTCTTTACGTCACATCACTGCGTTGAAAGCCGTGCTGCATCTGGCGGCTTTTCTGCCGTTTGTGTATCTGTTTATGGCAGCGAGTCAGGGCTGGCTGAGCGCTGATCCGGCCAAAGATATCCAGCATTTTACTGGCAGAATGGCGCTTAAGTTGCTGCTCGCCACGCTGCTGGTCAGCCCGCTGACACGCTACCTGAAACAGCCGCTGCTGATTCGCACTCGCCGCCTGCTCGGCGTGTGGTGTTTCGCCTGGGCCAGTTTGCACCTTACCAGCTACTACCTGCTGGAACTTGGCTACGATCATCTGCGTTTACTCGGCAGCGAGCTGGTTTCGCGTCCTTATTTGTTACTGGGGATGATCAGCTGGATTATTCTCTTCGCCCTCGCCATCACCTCATTCCAGCGCATGCAGCGCAAACTGGGTCGTCGCTGGCAAACGCTGCATAACGGCGTCTATCTGGTCGCGATCCTCGTGCCGATACACTATATCTGGTCAGTGAAAGTGCTCTCCCCGCAGCCGGTGATCTACACCGTGCTGGCCATTGCGCTGTTAGCGTGGCGTTACAATAAGTTGCGTAAACTTCTCCCCAGATAATCCCCGCACGGTTGTGTTCCTCCCGCGAGATCTGTTAAAAAGTGTGGCCTTCGGGCCGCATTCGATCAACTTCGCAGATAAGACCAGTATTTTGCTGCGAATGTCGACGAAACGGATATAATGCCCGGCTTTATTGCAAGCGAAGTCTGGTTTTTCATCCGCAAGGGTGACAAACGCAAGATGTCGCGGTATTTTACGCGATGCCTTACTGATTGCAGGAGATAGCAGCAAGATGGCGCACAAATTTCACATACTGCTTTTGAACGGTCCCAACCTGAATCTATTGGGAACGCGCGAGCCTGATCAGTATGGTCACACTACGCTGGCGCAAATCGTCGGCGATCTGACGCAACAGGCCGATCAGCACCATGTGAAATTGAGTCATTTGCAATCGAACGCAGAGTTTCAGTTGATTGACCGTATTCACGAAGCCCGCGGCAACGTGGACTACATCATCATCAATCCTGCTGCGTTCACGCATACCAGCGTTGCACTGCGTGATGCCCTGTTGGCGGTTAGCATTCCTTTTATTGAGGTGCATCTCTCGAACGTGCATGCACGCGAACCGTTCCGACATCACTCCTATCTTTCCGATGTATCTGCCGGCGTCATCTGTGGACTTGGCGCTGATGGATACGCGTGGGCTTTACAAACGGCAGTAAAACGCCTGTCACATTCCAATTAAACAGAGTACGGAACCACACTCATGGATATTCGTAAAATTAAGAAACTGATCGAACTGGTTGAAGAGTCTGGCATCTCCGAGCTGGAAATCTCCGAGGGCGAAGAGTCCGTTCGTATCAGCCGTTCACCTGCAAATGCCGGCTACCCAATGATGCAGCAGGCTTATGCTGCGCCAATGATGCAGCAGCAGCCTGCGTTGTCTACCGCGGTGGCGCCTGCCGCACCGGTTGCAGCAGAAGCCGCTAAACCAGAAATCAGTGGCCACATCGTGCGTTCACCAATGGTCGGCACTTTCTATCGCACGCCAAGCCCAGATGCGAAAGCTTTCGTTGAAGTTGGCCAGAAAGTGAATGCCGGCGATACCCTGTGCATCGTTGAAGCGATGAAAATGATGAACCAGATCGAAGCCGACAAATCCGGCGTTGTGAAGGCGATTCTGGTCGAAAGCGGCCAACCGGTTGAATTTGACGAGCCGCTGGTCATCATCGAATAACGAGGCGAAGCATGCTGGATAAAATTGTCATTGCTAACCGTGGTGAGATCGCGCTGCGCATTCTGCGTGCCTGCAAAGAGCTGGGCATTAAGACTGTTGCCGTGCACTCCACCGCGGACCGTGACCTGAAGCACGTGCTGCTGGCAGACGAGACCGTCTGCATCGGCCCGCCACCTTCAGTCAAAAGCTACCTGAACATCCCGGCACTGATCTCCGCCGCTGAAATTACCGGCGCGGTCGCGATCCACCCGGGTTACGGCTTCCTCTCTGAGAACGCCGATTTCGCCGAGCAGGTTGAGCGTTCAGGCTTTATCTTCATTGGTCCGAAAGCCGACACCATTCGCCTGATGGGCGACAAAGTGTCTGCCATCACCGCCATGAAGAAAGCGGGCGTGCCCACCGTGCCAGGTTCTGATGGCTCGCTGACCGACGACATGGAAAAAAACCGTGCCTTCGCTAAGCGCATCGGTTATCCGGTGATCATCAAAGCCTCCGGCGGCGGCGGCGGTCGCGGTATGCGCGTAGTGCGCAGCGACAAGGATCTTGAGCAATCCATCAACATGACGAAAGCGGAAGCCAAAGCGGCTTTCAACAACGACATGGTGTACATGGAGAAGTACCTCGAGAATCCACGCCACATTGAGATTCAGGTGCTGGCCGACGGCCAGGGTAACGCTATCTATCTGGCGGAACGTGACTGCTCAATGCAGCGTCGTCACCAGAAAGTCGTCGAAGAAGCGCCAGCGCCAGGCATCACGCCGGAACTGCGTCGCTACATCGGTGAGCGCTGCTCTAAAGCCTGTATCGATATCGGCTATCGCGGTGCAGGTACCTTCGAGTTCTTGTACGAAAACGGTGAGTTCTACTTCATCGAGATGAACACCCGTATTCAGGTGGAGCATCCGGTGACTGAGATGATCACCGGCGTCGATCTGATCAAAGAGCAGCTGCGTATTGCTGCTGGTCAGCCGCTATCGATCAAACAGGAAGACGTGGTGATTCGCGGTCATGCGGTTGAATGCCGTATCAACGCCGAAGATCCAAACACCTTCCTGCCAAGCCCAGGCAAGATCACCCGTTTCCACGCGCCGGGCGGCTTTGGTGTACGTTGGGAATCGCATATCTATGCCGGTTACAGCGTGCCACCCTACTACGATTCCATGATTGGTAAGCTGATTACCTACGGTGAAAACCGTGACGTGGCAATTTCGCGCATGAAGAATGCGCTGGCGGAACTGATCATCGACGGCATCAAGACCAACATTGAGCTGCAGATGAAAATCATGTCCGACGAAAACTTCCAGCAGGGTGGCACCAACATCCACTATCTGGAGAAAAAACTCGGCCTGCAAGAGAAGTAATTGCAGCGCAGAGCAAAGCAGAGGCCGGTTAACTCCGGCCTTTTTCATTTTTGTCGCCTTTGAGGTTACATAATGGATTGGCGTTTTTTACAAGCGAACAAAGAGGCGCGCTGGTCACTTTATCTGACGCTGGCCTACCTTGCCGTTTGGGGACTTTCTGCCTGGCTGGGCGGCAATGAGATCGGCGTCTTTGGCTTACCAAGGTGGTTCGAGCTTTCGTGTCTGTTCGCCCCGCTGCTATTTATTGTGTTGTGCTGGCTGATGGTGCGCGTGCTGTTCCGCGACATGTCGCTGGAGGATAACGATGGACTCTGAAATCATTCTTCCGCTGTTGGCCTATCTGGTGCTGATCGCCGCGCTGTCGGTGTTTGCCATGCGCAAGCAGCGTCAGGGCAACTTCCTGAGCGAATACTTCCTCGGCAGCCGTTCGATGGGCGGCTTTGTGCTGGCCATGACCATCACCACCACATATATCAGCGCCAGCTCGTTCATTGGCGGCCCCGGCGCAGCCTATAAATATGGCCTTGGCTGGGTGCTGCTGGCGATGATTCAGGTGCCTGCCGTCTGGCTTTCGCTTGGCGTGTTAGGCAAGAAATTCGCCATTCTGGCGCGTCGCTACAACGCCGTGACGCTCAACGACATGTTGTATGGCCGCTACGGCAGCACGCTGCTGATTTGGCTCTCCAGCATCAGTTTGTTGGTGGCGTTTATCGGCGCAATGACCGTGCAGTTCATCGGCGGTGCGCGCCTGCTGGAAACAGCGGCCGGCATTCCTTATGACACCGGCCTGCTGATCTTCGGCGGCACCATCGCGATCTACACCGCTTTCGGTGGCTTCCGCGCCAGCGTGCTGAACGATGCGATGCAAGGTTTGGTAATGCTGATCGGCACCTTCCTGCTGCTTTTTGCAGTGATTCACCACGCTGGCGGATTAGCCTCCGCAGTGACCAAACTGCATGATATCGATCCGCAGCTGACCTCACCGGAAGGCGTGGGCAACGTCATCAACCCAACCTTCCTCAGCTCGTTTGCCGTGCTGGTGTGTTTCGGGGTGATTGGTCTGCCCCACACCGCGGTGCGCTGTATTTCGTATAAAGACAGCAAAGCCATGCATCGTGGCATTGTACTCGGCACCATTGTAGTGGTGATCCTGATGCTTGGTATGCATCTGGCCGGCGCGCTGGGGCGCGTAATTTTGCCCGATCTCACCATTCCCGATCGCGTGATTCCTACGCTGATGATTACCGTGTTACCGCCCATGGCGGCGGGCGTATTTCTTGCAGCGCCGATGGCGGCCATTATGTCGACCATTAACGCGCAGCTGCTGCAATCCTCCGCTACGCTGATCAAAGATCTTTACCTGCGTATTGCTCCGCAGCACAGTGAAAATGAAGCGCGCCTGCGCATGCTGTCAGGCACCATCACTTTCGTGCTCGGTGTGCTGCTATTGCTGGCAGCGTGGAATCCGCCCGATATGATTATCTGGCTGAATCTGCTGGCATTTGGTGGCCTTGAAGCGGTATTTCTGTGGCCGCTGGTGCTGGGTTTGTACTGGGAGCGCGCCAACTCCACCGGTGCGATCAGCGGCATGCTGGTCGGCGCGGGATGCTATACGCTGCTTGCCAGCCTGAATATTGAGTGGTGGGGCTTCCACCCGATCGTTCCGTCATTGACCTTAAGCCTGCTGGCCTTCCTGGTGGGCAATCTGTTTGGCCGCACGCCTGCAACGCATGCTGCGGCACTGGAATAAAGAGAAACGCTATGCCTTGGATTCAAATCAAAATTAACAGCACCGGCGAAAACGCCGAAACCCTGAGCGATGCGCTGATGGAGGTTGGCGCGGTGTCGGTCACTTTCCAGGACACGCACGACAATCCAGTGTACGAGCCGCTGCCGGGCGAAACGCTGCTGTGGGGCGATACCGATGTCATCGGCCTGTTCGACGCTGAAACCGAGATGAGCGATGTGGTGGCCGAGTTAAGCCAGCATCCGCTGCTGGGATCCGCGTTTCGCCATAAGATCGAGCAGATCGAAGATAAAGACTGGGAGCGCGAATGGATGGATAACTTCCACCCGATGCGTTTCGGTGAGCGTCTGTGGATCTGCCCAAGCTGGCGCGATGTGCCGGATCCAAATGCCGTCAATGTGATGCTGGATCCGGGCCTCGCCTTTGGTACCGGCACGCATCCAACCACATCGATGTGTTTGACCTGGCTTGATGGCCTGGATCTGCAGGGCAAAACAGTGATCGACTTTGGCTGTGGCTCCGGCATTCTCGCTATCGCTGCACTGAAATTGGGCGCGGCACAGGCGATCGGCATTGATATCGATCCGCAGGCGATTCAGGCCAGCCGTGATAACGCCGAGCGTAATGGCGTCTCTGAGCGTCTGGCGCTCTATCTGCCCCACCAGCAGCCGGAAAACTTGCAGGCTGACGTGGTGGTCGCCAACATCCTCGCGGGTCCGCTGCGTGAGCTGGCACCGCTGATTAGCGTGCTGCCGAAAGCCGGCGGTCATCTTGGATTGTCCGGCGTGTTAGCGAGCCAGGCTGAAAGCGTGTGCGAAGCCTACGCCGAGCGTTTTGAGCTCGACGCGGTTGCAGAGAAAGAAGAGTGGTGCCGCATCACCGGCGTACGCCGCTAACCTGCCCGCTTGCCAGTCGGGCTAACTGACTGGCAAGCCGTACTATTTTTCTGAGACCCGTCTCAAAGCGCCAGCCCTTCTCAACCCTTGCCGTTTCTTTACATTTCAGTCATTACAATCCTGCTCCAGGCGATAGCGCTATCCCTGCTGGCAATGCCTTTGATGGCATTTCACTTCGATAAATCGCTGAAAGTAATGGATGATGAAAAAGAAACTTTGTTTATTCGCTCTGCTGACAAGCATGGCATCGTATGCGCACGCACACAGCTCAAACTGGTCTTATGAAGCGCCGGATGAATGGGGCAATCTGCACGCCGATTATCACACCTGTAAAAGCGGTGTGAACCAGTCGCCTGTCGATATCCGCAAGGTGGTGAATGGACAATTGCCGCCGCTAACGTTGAGCTATCAAGCTAAACAAAAATCCATCATCAATAACGGTCACACCATCCAGATCAACGTCAAAGATGGCGATGCGCTGGCGCTGGATGGCGAAGCTTATACGCTGCGTCAGTTCCACTTCCATACGCCGAGCGAAAATCTGATTGATGGCAAACGCTTTCCGCTGGCCGCGCATTTCGTCCATGCCAGCGAAGAGGGACATCTGGCGGTGGTTGGCGTGATGTTTGAAGCCGGGGCAGAAAACCCTGCGCTGGCGGAGATCCTGCGTGAGCTGCCACCTGAAGTTAACAAAGAGGCGGCGCTGCAACAGCCACTCAATCTCAGCGCTTTGATTCCGGGTCAAAAGAACTACTATCGCTTTAGCGGTTCGTTGACGACACCACCTTGTACTGAAGGTGTGCGCTGGTTAGTGATGAAGCAAACTGTTTCGGCATCAACTGAACAGCTTAAAACGTTCGCCAAACGGTTAGGTGAGCACGGCAACAGTCGCCCAGTTCAGCCGCTGAATGGTCGCGTGGTTATTGAATAGTAGCCTGATGTCTGAGGTTATATCTGTCACTCCTCCACGACGTAGGTTTTTGGGGAGTGACGCTAACCCTACGTGACTAAGTAGTTCAATTAATAATCATAATGGCGTCATTTCTTTCGCTAATTACTGGAAGAAGCGGTTTTTATGTTGTGATTTCGGTCATGTTTTGAGAAAAATTTTTGTACACAATTTCAGCATATTTTTTTAATCTCATGAATTATAAAGATTAATAACTCATCCCTTACTGGATAACGCTATTTCCGTGCTCTGTGAGAGCGAATTGTTCAAAGTTTGGCCTTTCATCTTCTTTAAAAAATGCGTAATATACGCCGCCTTGCGAACAGTTAGGGTCACTTCTTTTTTCATGCGCATTGGACAACATCAGCTACGTAATCGACTCATTGCTGCGCCTATGGCCGGAGTATCCGATAAGCCATTTCGCACCCTGTGTTACGAGAACGGCGCCGGAATGACTGTCTCCGAGATGCTGTCGTCGAACCCGGAAGTTTGGGCCAGTGACAAATCCCGTTTGCGCATGGTGCATAGTGACGAGCCTGGTATCCGCGCCGTGCAAATTGCCGGTTGCGATCCTGATGAGATGGCTGCTGCCGCGCGCATTAATGTGGCGTCTGGCGCGCAGATTATCGATATCAACATGGGCTGCCCGGCCAAAAAAGTGAATCGTAAGATGGCAGGTTCAGCGCTGCTGCAACATCCGCAACTGGTGGAGTCGATTCTCACCGCGGTGGTTAATGCAGTGGATGTACCGGTTACGCTGAAAATTCGTACCGGCTGGGACAAAGAAAATCGTAATTGTGTAGAGATTGCCCAATTGGCTGAACGCTGTGGCATTCAGGCTCTCACCATTCATGGCCGCACGCGCGCCTGTTTGTTTGAGGGATTTGCTGAATACGACAGCATTCGGACAGTTAAGCAGAGCGTTTCCATTCCGATTATTGCGAATGGCGACATTACTGACCCGCATAAAGCCAGAGCGGTGCTCGACTATACCGGAGCCGATGCTCTTATGGTTGGCCGTGCCGCTCAGGGAAGACCGTGGATCTTCCGGGAAATCCAGCATTATCTGGACACAGGGGAGCTGCTGGCACCGAAGCCGCTGGCTGAAGTGAAGCAAATGCTGATTGGACATATACGGGAGCTGCACGACTTTTACGGTCAGCGCAAAGGATACCGTATTGCCCGAAAACACGTTTCCTGGTATTTGCAGGAAAGTGCTCCTGATGACCAGTTTCGGCGCACATTCAACGCCATAGAGGATGCCAGCGAACAGCTGGAGGCGTTGGAGGCATACTTCGAAAATCTTGCGTAAACGAAATAAAGAGCTGAAAGAACTATGTTCGAACAACGCGTAAATTCTGACGTACTCACCGTTTCTACCGTTAACTCTCAGGATCAGGTGACCCAAAAGCCACTGCGTGATTCGGTTAAACAGTCACTGAAGAACTATTTTGCTCAACTGAACGGTCAGGATGTGAGTGATCTGTATGAGCTGGTATTGGCAGAAGTCGAGCAGCCTCTGTTGGACATGGTGATGCAGTACACCCGTGGCAACCAGACCCGTGCAGCTCTGATGATGGGTATCAACCGCGGTACCCTGCGTAAGAAGCTGAAAAAATACGGCATGAACTAATCTGTTCGTTGCTGCGATAACGCCAGCCTTGCGGCTGGCGTTTTTGTTTCTGCTGCCGGTAATTTCCTGAGGTTAAAAACGCATGAAACAATTGGCGCGATAATGGTAACGATAGTTGCAATTGCAGCAGTGATATCCTATCCCTCTTAGCAACGCATTTCCCCTCACTTTATTACGCGCTCACTTATCCTTTCATCACCCTTCAGCCCGCTTTCTCTGTGATCCTCAACCGCTTCGGCCGTAAGCGTGCAAACTCATACATCCACTCCTGAGCGTTAGCTCACACTGCTTCCATATAGTGAAACTTTTTGCACTATTTGTGATCGTGTCGTCTCGTCATGCTGCCTTTTGGTGCGCCATATTAGCCAGAATCTTCTGAGTGCTTCAGTTTATTAAAAGATCTTTCCAGAGAATTCAGGATTCTGCAAACCTGGCATCAGGTTTGCAGAGTTGTGGATGGCTAACCACCACAGACAGAAAACAGCGCACATTAAAGTGCGCGCAAACATAACAACACACGATATCGCCACACAGGATGCTTTATGAAAAAGATGATGCTTTCCACTCTGGTCGCTGCAGCCTCGCTGTTAGCCGTTGCTCAACAGGCGCACGCTGGCACCACGCTGGATGCCATTAAGAAGAAAGGTTTTATACAGTGCGGCATCAGTGACGGCCTGCCTGGGTTCTCTTATGCTGACTCTAACGGCAAATTCACCGGTATTGACGTGGATGTATGCCGTGCAGCCGCTGCCGCAGTATTTGGCGACGCAACTAAAGTGAAATACACCCCGCTGACCGCGAAAGAACGCTTCACCGCGCTGCAGTCTGGCGAAGTAGACATCTTATCTCGTAACACCACATGGACCTCATCACGCGATGGCGGCATGGGCTTCCTGTTTGCAGGCGTGAACTATTACGACGGTATCGGCTTCCTGACGCACCAGAAAGCCGGTCTGAAAAGTGCTAAAGAGTTGGATGGCGCCACCGTGTGTATTCAGGCCGGTACTGATACCGAGCTGAACGTGGCTGACTACTTCAAAACCCATAAAATGCAGTACACCCCCGTGACCTTCGACCGCTCTGACGAATCCGCTAAAGCGCTCGACAGCGGCCGTTGCGACACCCTCGCGTCTGACCAATCTCAGCTGTATGCGCTGCGTATCAAACTTGGCAAGCCAGACGAGTTCATTGTACTGCCAGAAGTGATCTCGAAAGAGCCGCTGGGGCCCGTGGTACGTCGCGGTGATGACGATTGGTTCACCATTGTCAAATGGTCGCTGTATGCCATGCTGAACGCGGAAGAGATGGGTATCAGCTCTAAAAATGTCGATGACATGGTAGCGAAACCGACTACGCCGGATATGGCACATCTGCTGGGCGCGGAAGGTGACTTCGGTAAAGACCTGAAGCTCGATAACAAGTGGGCTTACAACATCATCAAACAAGTGGGTAACTATCAGGAAGTGTTCGACCGTAACGTCGGTAAAGACAGCGCACTGAAAATTAAGCGCGGCCAGAATGCGCTGTGGAATGCGGGCGGCATCCAGTACGCTCCGCCAGTTCGTTAATTCCATTCTGCCAGTCGGGCACCGCATCCTGCGGTGCCCACGCGTAATCTTCACTGAGGTTTTAACATGTCGCAACGCCCAACCGTAAAAAGGGATTTTTCGTTCGGTAATCCTACGGTTCGCGCCTGGCTTTACCAGATCGTCGCGATTGTTGCCGTGCTTGCTGTGGTGGGATATTTAATCCACAACACCGTAATCAATCTGGCCAATCGTGGCATCACTTCCGGATTCGGGTTTCTGGATCGCAGTGCCGGCTTCGGCATTGTCCAGCACCTGATCGATTACACCGAAGGCGACACCTACGCGCGCGTGTTTATGGTGGGGTTGACCAACACCCTGCTGGTTTCCGCGCTCTGTATTGTTTTCGCTTCGATCCTTGGCTTTGCCGTGGGCCTGGCTCGCTTGTCTGAGAACTGGCTGCTGCGCAAGCTTTCAACCATTTATATCGAGACCTTCCGTAATATCCCGCCGCTGCTGCAGATCTTTTTCTGGTACTTCGCGGTACTGCGTAACCTGCCCGGCCCACGTCAGGCACTCAACGCTTTTGATTTGGCATTCGTCAGCAATCGCGGTTTGTATATTCCGTGGCCCGAGTACGCACCTGGCACATGGCCATTCCTGATCGCGCTGGCGTTAGCGGTGCTGGGTTGCGTGGCGCTGTTCCGCTACAACCGTAAGCATCAGTTAAAAACCGGCCAACTGCGTCGCACCTGGCCGGCTGCGGTTGGGTTGCTGATTCTGCTGCCGCTGATTGCTCATACCTTGTTTGGCGTTGCCATGCATTGGGATGTGCCGGAACTGCGTGGATTTAACTTCCGTGGCGGTTTCGTGATGATCCCTGAGCTCGCCGCGTTGACTCTCGCGCTGTCGGTTTATACCTCATCGTTCATCGCCGAAGTGATTCGTTCCGGTATTCAGTCGGTGCCACACGGTCAAAGCGAAGCCGCACGTTCGCTCGGTTTACCTAATCCAGTGACCATGCGACAGGTGATCATTCCGCAGGCAATGCGTGTGATTATCCCGCCACTCACCAGCCAGTACCTCAACATCGTGAAAAACTCATCGCTGGCGGCCGCTATCGGCTATCCAGATATGGTTTCGCTGTTTGCCGGTACCGTGCTGAACCAAACCGGTCAGGCGATAGAAACCATCGCGATTACCATGGCGGTTTACCTGATTATCAGCCTGATCATTTCACTGCTGATGAACCTCTACAATCGCAAAATTGCGCTGGTTGAGCGTTAAGAGAACGGGATCATTATGTCTGTTACTACACATGAAACACCGCCGATTCCGACCAATCCACTTAGCAAGGCTTGCCTCTGGGCACGCAAAAATCTGTTCTCCAGCTGGCTGAATACATTGCTGACGTTGTTCAGCATCTGGCTTATCTGGAACGTGATTCCTCCGGCACTGAACTGGCTGGTATTTCAGGCTAACTGGATTGGTGAGACGCGCGCAGACTGTACCAAAGAAGGCGCATGTTGGGTGTTTATCCATGCACGCTTTGGCCAGTTTATGTATGGACTCTATCCGCATGAACTGCGCTGGCGCATCAACCTGTCGCTGGTCATCGGCTTGCTCTCGATTATTCCGATGTTCATCAAATCAATGCCGCGTCGCGGTCGCTACATCGCTTGTTGGGCGGTGGTCTATCCGATTGTGGTTTGGTTCCTGATGTACGGTGGTTATTTCGGTTTAGAGCGCGTAGAGACTCGCCAGTGGGGCGGCCTGACATTAACGCTGATCATCGCTTCAGTGGGGATTGCCGGCGCGCTGCCGTTGGGGATTTTACTGGCGCTGGGACGCCGCTCTGAAATGCCGGTGGTGCGTACACTTTCGATCATCTTCATTGAGTTCTGGCGTGGTGTACCGCTGATCACCGTGCTGTTTATGTCGTCGGTGATGCTGCCGCTGTTTATGGCGGAAGGTACTACCATCGACAAACTGGTGCGTGCGTTGGTTGGCGTGATTTTGTTCCAGTCTGCGTATGTCGCGGAAGTGGTGCGCGGCGGTTTGCAGGCGCTACCAAAAGGCCAATATGAAGCCGCTGAATCTCTGTCGCTGGGCTACTGGAAAACCCAGATGCTGGTGATTTTACCGCAGGCGCTCAAGATGACCATTCCCGGCCTGGTGAATACCATCATTGCGCTGTTTAAAGATACCAGCCTGGTGATCATCATCGGCTTATTCGATCTCTTCAGTAGCGTGCAGCAAGCCACCGTTGACCCAACCTGGTTGGGTATGTCGACGGAAGGCTATGTATTTGCTGCCATGGTTTACTGGATTTTCTGTTTTAGCATGTCGCGCTATAGCCAGTATCTGGAGAAGCGTTTTCACACCGGGCGTGCATCGCACTGAGGCTTAACATGACACAAACTATGACTAATGCGGCTGATGCCATGATGATTACACTCGAAAACGTTAACAAATGGTACGGTCAGTTCCATGTATTGAAAGACATCAATTTAAAAGTAAAACCACGCGAACGTATCGTACTGTGCGGACCGTCCGGTTCGGGTAAATCGACCACTATTCGTTGTATCAATCACCTCGAAGAACATCAGCAAGGACGCATCGTGGTGGATGGCATCCATCTCAATCACGATGTGCGTAATATTGAACGAGTTAGAACCGAAGTCGGCATGGTTTTCCAGCACTTTAATCTTTTCCCGCATCTTACCGTTTTGCAAAACTGTACGCTGGCACCGATTTGGGTACGCAAAATGCCAAAGAAAGAAGCAGAAGAGCTGGCCATGCATTACCTTCAGCGTGTACGCATTGCTGAGCATGCGCATAAATTTCCTGGCCAGCTTTCAGGTGGTCAGCAACAGCGTGTGGCGATCGCCCGTTCACTCTGTATGAAGCCGAAAATTATGCTGTTTGATGAGCCAACCTCCGCGCTCGATCCAGAGATGGTTAAAGAAGTACTCGATACGATGATTGGCCTGGCAGAAGATGGCATGACCATGCTGTGCGTTACCCATGAGATGGGATTTGCGCGTACGGTGGCGGATCGTGTGATCTTCATGGATCGGGGTGAAATTGTGGAAGAAGCCCCACCTCAGGAGTTCTTTGCCAATCCGAAATCAGAACGTACACGTGCGTTTCTGTCACAGGTTATTCATTGATATCCAGTGAGTTAGATTAAGAAACGCCTCTGCTGAAAAGCAGGGGCTTTTTTATAACTGCAATTTGAATTGGATTAGGTTTGTGAGCGGCAGCGGAAGGTTTCCAATGCATACAAAAAAGCCCTGAACTTTCGTTCAGGGCTTCTGTGTTTGATGCCTGGCAGTTCCCTACTCTCGCATGGGGAGACCCCACACTACCATCGGCGCTACGGCGTTTCACTTCTGAGTTCGGCATGGGGTCAGGTGGGACCACCGCGCTAAAGCCGCCAGGCAAATTCTGTAATTTACCGAACTCACGCTTTAAAACTGGTGCTGATACCCAGAGTCGAACTGGGGACCTCACCCTTACCAAGGGTGCGCTCTACCAACTGAGCCATATCAGCACACTTTAATTTGATGCCTGGCAGTTCCCTACTCTCGCATGGGGAGGCCCCACACTACCATCGGCGCTACGGCGTTTCACTTCTGAGTTCGGCATGGGGTCAG